>CAZNEV010000035.1:0-53243 GCA_964572085.1 uncultured Maribellus sp.
TTCAATTGAATCGAATGTGTTAACGCTTAAAATGCGATATAAACACTTATTTCTTTCCTTCCACTTTCTGGTATTTTCCCTATTCTTCTATAATCCACTTTGTCATTTTCATCAACAATACCGTCGCCGTTAGCATCCATAAACTTTAAATCCCCAATTTGCGAGGGCTGGTTTTGAAAAGGATAACTATCAATATCTTCCTGACTTTCAAAAATTCCATTCACAATATATCCGTTGAGTATGTTAACGGCCTCATTTTTATCTGCCAAAAAATGATACTCTATATCTCTATAGCCGTATAAAAAAGCCTCTCCATTTTCATCGGAAGTAATCTCATCAATCAATTCTTTTCCACCAGATACCGCTTTAAATATTGAAATTTTTGTACCGGGGGCCAATTCTGAAGTTGGATTTTCTGCAGTCCTATTCGTGCAATCAAAAACAGTGAACTTAACGATAGGAAGAAGCACGGAGACATTATAATAATTAACATTTTTCTGGTCTTCCGATGTTACCGTATAATCAACAGGCTTTGTAAAGTCTGTTATAGCCCTTGAAGGGGGATATACAAACGCACCTTTTGATAGCTCAATTGTTGGTTTCAATTTTTCTAAATCTGTATTGCCCGGTGCTTTGATTGTGCCTTTATTTCCTTCAAAAATGACTTCTCCAAAGTCAAAACTTATTCCTAAAATCGAAGCTTCACTATTTTTAACTTCATCTTTTTCGCAGGCGAAAAATAGGATTAAAAAAAATACAGATAATACTTTAACTTTCATTTTACAACTGGTTTTTGTTTAAAATTTTGGTTCACGTTCACTGCACAAAAGTAAGTTTATTCCCTAAATAACCGCACTCTCCTATCCTCATTTTACCCTGTTATAAAACATGAAAATAATTCTTGCATAATTTATCCCGAATATTTATTTTAACCGCGCTGAACACAAAGCTCAATTTCTTAAAAAACTGCCCTGAACGGGCGTATTTACAAACTAAAATTTCAAAACTATGTCGAATGTAGATGATTACAATGCCAAGCTGGAAACGATAAAGGCGATTCCCGACTCGGAGGCACAGGGCTCCGGCAATGCCGGTTGACGCTTTTTTGCAGGAGGCTGAGAACTTGAGCAAATGGGTGCTTGACGACCAAAAAGAACTGAAAACGGTAGACATTACGGTTGAAATGATCAACGACCTACCCGTGCGCGCAGGCGCTTTGCGCGAATTACAACACCCCACCTTTCGGGCCGCGTGGCCGCAATTGCCGAAGGAAGCACCCCCTCTTCTCCCCTCGTTTGCGCCATAGGTCATCCTACATTGTATGGAAAAGAACCGTTCTTTCTCAACTGTGCAGAGAAAGAACGGTTCTTTAATTGCTTACAACTTCGCAGCCGAACCTTCATCGAGGTATAAAACTGTGTTGGGGTGCGTACGTAAAATGGTGGCCGGGCAAGCGGTTGAGATTTCCGCGTTTAGGGTGTTGTAAACCGCTTCGGCTTTCCGTTCGTCGGGAACTACACAACTAATGTGCTTGCAGCCCATGATTGCTGGAATGGTGAGCGTAATAGCGTGCGTTGGCACGTCGTCGAAAGTGGGGAACCAGCCTTCTCCAAGCTGCTGTTTGCGGCAGGCTTCGTCCAGTTCTACTACTTTCACCAGGCTCGGGTCGTTAAAATCGGCCACGGGCGGATCATTAAATGCAATATGCCCATTTTCACCAATCCCGATGCAGGCAACATCAACCGGGTGAGCCTCCAACAACTCCGTATAGCGTTGCACTTCGGCTTCCACATCCGGGGCGTCGCCGTTCAAATAATGCACATTTTTAGGTTGTACCTTTTCGAGGATACGCTCCCTCAAATACTTCCGGAAACTGGCCGGATGTGTTTCGGGCAATCCCTTGTATTCGTCGAGATGAAAAACAGTGATTTTTTTCCAGTCGATATCTTGTTTCTGAAGCTGCTCCAGAAACTGGAATTGCGAAGCCCCGGTGGCTAGGATCAAATTGGCCGAATCCTTTTCGGCAATGGCTGCTTGCAATTTCCCCGCCACGGAGATGGCCGCCGCCTCTCCCAATAAATTTGCATTCTTTAAGATTTTTACTTTGAGGTTTTCTTTTTGAAATTGTTTCATTTCTATTTACTTATTTTTATTAATACTATTAATTCATCTAAACAATATGCTAATGCTTGGGTAGCTTAAAACAGTTCGGTAATGGCAAACCAACTGGTTACAAACGAAAAAAGCACCACAGCCCAGATGCCGATGTTCTCGCGCAAGCCGGCTTTGTGTTTCCCCATCAGTGTTTGCCGGTTTATGAGCAACAGGATAGGGATGGCCACCGCCGGGAGGATGACTGCCTGAAATGCTTGCGAAAAAACCATGAGCGCAGGCGGGCGTTGTTCCAGAAAAACGGTGCCGAACGTGAAAAGCATGGCTATAAAAATGAGGATGCGCGATTGGGTGGAACGGATATTCCGCGGTTTCCCGGTATAGTCGGAAATCAACCATGGGGCAATCAGCACAATGGGGAAAATGGTGGAAAGTCCTGCCCCAACAATGCCCAGTATCAGGATAAAAGCAGCAGCATTGCCGCCAATTGGCGCAAAAAGATGGATCATTTCTACCGTGTTTTCCAGCTTTAGCCCCATTAGGTGCAATGTGCCTGCGGCTACGGCCATGATTATGCCGCTGAGGAACAACATCATCGTTGCCGAAACAGCCGCGTCTTTTTTCTCTTCTTTCAGGTTATTGATGCCCCATCCTTTTTCTGCCACTACGGTGCTGCGCATAATAAACACCGCTGCCGAACAGGTGGTGCCCGCAATAGCGGCCACCAGGCCAAGGGCCCCAGGAGTGTCGGGGATGCCCGGTACCAGTCCCTTGGCAATAGCCGAAAAGTTTGGACTGACCATGAAAAATACCATCACAAAGGAAAGCCCCATAAAAATGACGAACACAGTGAGCACTTTTTCGAAGGTTTTATATTGGCCGAACCATAGGAGAAAATAAAGCGAAACAGCCAATATTGCTATAATCCAGGCGCGGCTCATAATGTAGCCACCAAAGAGCAGACGGACGGCTTCCTGCACCAAATCGGCCACGATGCCCATTACCCCCATCAACGCCAGTAACTCGCCAATAATCAAGGCTATGAGGATATACAAAGCCAATACCCATCCGTGACGGAATTCTTGTTTAATATTATTGAGGGCTGTCTTACCGGAAACAAGGGTCACTTTTCCGTAGGCCACCATCAATACAAACGTAAAGATACAGGATAGCACAAGGGCCCAAAACAGTTCCATGCCGTGCTCGGCGCCCGTTTTTGCCATAGTGGTAACACTGCCCGTACCAATGTTGTACCCGATTAGAAACAAGCCCGGCCCAACGGCAGCAAGGGCAATGGCGATCTTTTTTGAGATTTTAGTTTTCATTATTATTAAAGATATTAAAGAATTTAGGAAATATCCAATATTGATTGTTCAATATTGGATATTTTTCCTCATTGTTTAAACACCCTTTCCCCCGCCACAAAAGTTTCCAGAATATTCACCTCAAAGTCCTTCAAGGTAAACAGGATCAGATCGGCACGTTTCCCCGGCTCTAAGGTTCCCCGGTCGTTTAAACCGTATAATCTCGCAGGGTTGGTGCTGGCCATCTTCACCGCATCGGCAAGCGAGCATCCGGTAACTTCCATGATGTGCCCCACCCCTTTGGTGATGGGCGATGCCGAACCGTACAATACTTTTTGTGCCGGATAATGTAATTTTCCCTCTTTGGTCAATTCGATGGTTTCTCCGGTGTCGGTTTTATATTGCCCCGGTTCGAGTGCTGCATAATGCGTCACATCCGAAGTAAGAATCGTATGTTCGGGGCCCTTCACTTTGTAAAACACTTCAATTTCCTCTGGCAGCAAGTGAAAGCCATCGCAGATAATGCTGATATTAAACCTGTCGTCCGCCAGTTGCGACCAGAACGGGTTACGGTGCCGGTTAATCATGTTTGCCGCTCCGTTGCCGAGGTGCGTCGCAATTTTGGCGCCCCGATCAATGGCTGTCGTTACCGTTTCGGTATCGGCATTGTGATGTCCCAAAGCAACCAATATCCCATTTTGGCTGCATTTTGTGATAAAATCAAGCGCCCCTTCCATTTCCGGTGCCAGGGTCACTTGCAGAATATTTCTTCCTGACGCTTCGTAAAATTGCATAAATTCATTCCAGTCGGGCAACTTGACAAACTTTTTGGGGTGCGCGCCCCGATAGCCATCTTCAGGATTGATGTACGGCCCTTCAAGGTGAAACCCTGGAATGGAACCAAGCAGGTTTTTGTTATCCACCGCTTTTGAAAGGGTTGCAAAATTTTTGGTCAATACCTCAGTACTGTTCGTGGTTAATGTGGGCAAATAGGACGTTACCCCAAACCGCCACAATTCGCGCGTGGCTTTTTCAACTCCCTCGGTGGTAAGATCGCTTTCTCCCAAGGCAAAAGAAACGCCCGCAAACCCGTTTACCTGGTTATCGAAAAAACCGGGTGCGATAAAAACGTTGGCACTTTTACCCGAAAGCCGCTCAATATTTTCTATTGAACTGATTTTGCCGTTTTCTATTTTTATTTGAACAGGTTTCCCTGTTTGATAATGGATTCCTTCTACCATTTGTTGTGCATTAATTTCGTTTAACGAAAAAAGAAATACGATAAAGAAAATTAATCCGGTTACCTTGAAATTTTTTAATCTCATTTTTTTCTCTTTTGAATTTTTAAAACTTACTATTTCTCTTTTTTTTACTTTCCATAAAAGCCTCCCACATCTCTTCTCGTATTCATGTTACAAAGCTTAGAGTTTCATTTCCCATCCTTTTTCATAGTCTCGCGACCAAAGTTGTTGGGCTTTTTTGTCGCTTAGGATATGCCCATTAGAAGGATCGATTTCCAGCGAATGGCCAACCCGCTGCGCTATATTGCCCAACTGAACCAGCACGGTGCTTTTGTGCCCGGAATCGATGTCGGATTTCAGGGTTTCTCCCTTCAAAATATTATCGAATAAATTTCGGATGTGCAGTGCATCTAAATGGCTGGATGGGTTTGCGGCATCACGCGGATCAATTTTTTGGGTGTCTTTCACCTCTTTAACGAGCTTGCTATTCAGGTCATAAATCCGGTATTCATTTCCCCCGGGGATCACCATGCTTCCTTTTTCACCGTAAAAAATAACGCCCACCGAACTGTCTTCAATGTTTTTACCGTTGCAGCTACGGCCTTCCCAGGCCATAGAAAGTTCGTTGCCGAAATCAAGATTTATTACCTGAGTGTCGGGTGTTTCCCAATCGTCCTGATAGCGGTAACGCCCACCGTTTGAACTCACTTTTGTCGGGTAATCGACCCCAAAGCCCCAGCGCAGCAAATCCACCATGTGCGTTCCGTTGTTCAAGGCTTCGCCGGTTCCCCAATTCCAAAACCAATGCCAGTTGTAATGTACAATGTTGTCTTTGAAATCTCTTCGCGGTGCGGGGCCTTGCCATAACTCCCAGTCTAACCATTTGGGGACTTCGGTTTTTTTGCCAATTCCAATCGAGTCGCGGTTGTTGGTGTACCATCCTTTTCCAAAATAAGGCCGCCCGATTGCACCTTTTTTCAGCTCGTCAATCGCCTCCATTACATTGGGCCACGACCGGCGCTGGTTTCCCATTTGAATCGATTTTTTGTAACGTTTCGCTGCTTCTATCAATATTTCGCCTTCGGCAGGATTGTGGCTGCATGGTTTTTCGAGATAGACATGTTTTCCGGCCTGCATGGCCAGCAGTGCCGCAGGCGCGTGCCAATGGTCGGGTGCAGCAATCACCATCAAATCAACATCCTTGCTTTCCAACGATTTTCGGAAATCGCCAACACCCTTGGGTTCAAAATCCTGCACTTTTTTAACGCTTGCCACACATTTTTCCACCGCTCTCGAATCCACATCGCAGATGTGGACTACCTCGCACTCCTTCTGAAACGCAAAATTTTGTGCCAGCGCATTTCCGCGTGAATTTACACCCATTGCGGAAACCCGGATTTTGTCGTTTGCCCCCATAATCCTGCCGTAGCTTCCGGCACTAAAGCCGGGCAAAATCCCCCCCGCCATTAAAACTGCCGATCCAGCCGCTGCCTTTTTAATGAAATTTCTTCGTGAATCGTTCATGGTTTTATTAATTTGATGAATTATTAATTGAAATTGTATTATTGAAAATTAAGATGAAAGTCCACATTCTCACGAATGATAATGTCTATAGGAACATGTTGTATTTTTGGTGGCACATTTTTATAAACAAATAAATCAAACAACGACTGGACCGCTTTACTCCCCTGCTGCAAAGGGCTCTGGGAAATAATATAATCAATTCCGCCGAGTTTTAAATGTTGAATATTTTCTTCCACCAAGTCGTAACCTACCACCCTAATGTCCAGTTCGTGGGTCAAATGAAAATCAGAAATCATAAAAGCTTTGGAATTACTCACAAACACGCCCTTTATGTTTTGATGTTTGATGTAAAATTTAGTCAACTCCCTGAAAACGGTTTCTTTATCGGTAGAATTAATAGTTAATTTTAAAATGTGGCCGGTCTGCTTGTTTCCATCCTGAAAGTGATCATTAAACCCTGCCTCCATTCTGTGCAGTGCTGCGGCATTTTCGGATCCTTTCACCATGTGCAAAATAAGTAAATCCCCGTTTTCTTCTACTACTGAATCGAGAAGCTTTGCTGCAATATTGGCACTTTTTTTAACATCGGGGCCGATGTAGGTAAGGCTTTCTCGACCGGGAATATCGGAATCAATGAAAACATAAGGGATATTCTTTTCTTGGAGCTTTTCTGTGAATCCCAAACTTTGCTGAAAAAAAAGCGGAGCCAGAATAACGCCATTCGGGTTTAATTCGATTATTCTTTGTGCTTGTTTGGAAAACGATGCTTCATTGAAAAGTTGAAATGGAAAAATTTCAACCGTAAGGCCAAAATCATTAAACATGCTCTCTGCCTTTTCAATCCCTTCCTTGGGTATAGACCAGTAATGGCTCGGATATGGGGCAGAAGGAATAAGTGCACAAATGATAAATTGTTTTCCCAATGCCAGCGTGCGGGCAAGTAGGTTAGGATTAAAATTCAGTTTTTTGATAGCTGCCTCTACCCGGGCTTTTTTTTCATCAGAAACCCTGCCTCGGTCATGGATAACCCGATCGATGGTACCAACCGAAACATTGGCGTAATTGGCAACATCCTGAATGGTAATTTTTTTTACTTTTTCCATTTGTGAAACTGAATGCAGTAACACAAAGGTATTCAAATATTTTACATCTGAAATAAAAACATGTGTGGGCACACACAAAATACATGTTCAAGATTGTGACACAAAAGTCAAATCGCTGACAACCTTTAAACTACCGCATTTAAAAAAATGAGTGTTGTTGCATATAGTAGGATTATGTGCAGGCACACATCAACATTAAATTACACAATTTTGGTTGGGATCGGCAACGGTAAAACCAGTTGCCAATAGAATAGTGCAATATTATATTATATTAAGCGACTGTGCATCGGTTTTTCTTATTTTATGGCTTTAACATAAAACAAAACATGTATTTTTGGGTTAATTTCTGACAAACTATTGCATATGAATCGTATAAAAGAACCTATTACAAAATTTATCCGCTTAGAAACTTCGGGCAGCATTGTTCTTTTTATTGCCACAATTGCAGCCCTGGTGTTGGCAAACAGTCCATGGAGTAGCGAATTTCTGAGCTTTTGGGACAACTATATTACCATTAGCTTTCCCGGACTTGAATTATCAAAACCTATAATAAAATGGATAAACGATGGATTAATGGTCGTTTTTTTCTTCGTTATCGGGCTTGAAATCAAGCGTGAGTTGGTTTTGGGCGAGCTGAATAATTTTAAAAAAGCATCGTTACCAATTTTTGCCGCTGTTGGAGGCATGATTCTTCCGGCACTTCTTTTTACATTTTTAAATTATGGCAAGCCGGGTTCGCAAGGCTGGGGGATACCTGTCGCTACTGATATTGCTTTTGCACTTGGCATTTTACAGCTACTTGGGAAAAGGGTTTCAATAGGCTTAAAAATTTTTTTAATGGCATTTGCCATTATTGATGATTTAGGAGCTATTGTGATAATTGCAATCTTTTACAGCTCAAATTTGGTTTGGGCATATATTGGAATAGCCTTATTACTATTTGCAGGGCTTAACCTACTGTATTTTAAGGGCTTTTATTCAAAATATTTCTTCTTATTTATAGCGGCAATTATATGGGTGCTTTTCCTGAAATCAGGTATCCATGCAACAATTGCAGGGGTACTAATGGCATTTACTATCCCACTTTCGCGCAAAACAAATACAAAAAAGTTTTCCAGAGATATAAGAAAAGCTCTCAGAGTGTTTGAACGTGATATAAAAAATCCAAATGAGGATGTAAATGTTTTAACCGGAAACCAGCTTTTGGCCATCGATTACATTGAAGATACTGCTGAAAAAACTGCGCCCCCTCTACAGTATCTGGAACATTCGCTGCATGGATGGGTCATGTATTTAATAATGCCATTATTTGCATTTGCCAATGCAGGGGTCGTTTTTAATTTCTCGGGTAATGCGAATTTGAGCCTTACATCCAACATTGCGATAAGTATGATTTTTGGAAAAGCTATTGGTATTTTTCTATTTTCTTATTTATCAATCAAATTTAAATTAGCAGAATTACCAAATAGAATTACCTATAAGATGCTGGGAGGTGTATCAATATTAGGAGGGCTTGGTTTTACTATGTCGTTGTTTATAAACAGCCTTGCTTATACAGATCCTGCATTAATAGATTCTGCAAAAATGGGAATACTGATTGGCTCCATTTTTACCGGCATTGTTGGATTTCTGGTATTAAAAGCTGCTTTAAAAGACGAAGAAAAAAACGAGATGCCTTAATTAAGGCATCTCATTTTCTAATTCAAATTCATTTCGACATATCCCGCTTTTTTCGTTTCAAGGACTTCATACGAACGGGCAAAGTTCAGGATGCTTTCAATGGTCTGATCTGATGGGACTTTTTCATCATTTTCCATCGCCGTTAAAAAACTTTCAGGTGCCTGTTGCCTCGATTCTATTTTTAATGAATCGTATTCCGGCTGAAAATTAATAACAAAGTAAATTAATGTAGAAATTTTTTTCATAGGCATTTTTAAATTCATTTGAGATAAAAACGCCTTCTACACCTAAATATTGTGTTAACAAGTGTTAAAACCTGGTCAGCACAAGTTTCTTACTGTCAATCAGTTTCCTCATATTTATCAGTGCATATCGCATTCTCCCCAAGGCTGTGTTGATGCTCACATCGGTTTGTTCTGCAATCTCTTTAAAACTAAGCCCCATGTAATGACGCATATAAATCACTTGTTGCTGGTCTTCCGGAAGTTCGTTTATCAACTCCTTTACCTCGCTCAAAATCTGTGCGGTCACCATTTGATCTTCGATGGTATCTTCTGAAAACTTCTGCGAATTAAAAATATCCATCCCGGCGTTGTCGCTCGAAATGGTGCCTTTGAGTTTTTCCTTTCTGAAATGATCGATGATCAAATTGTGGGAGATGCGCAACACCCAGGAAATAAACTTCCCATTTTCGGTATATTTCCCGCGTTTTAACGAACGGATTACCTTTATGAAAGTTTCCTGGAAGATGTCCTCCGCCAGTTCCTGATTTTTCACAATTAGCATAATGTAGGAAAATATCCTGCTCTTATGCCGATGTATTAAGATTTCCAGAGAATTAGTATCGCCTGAAATAAAGCGCTGAACGAGCTCATTGTCGTTCAATACGTTTTGTTTGAACATTACCTTCTATTTAAGTGAAAACAAAAAGTAAATTTTTTCTATAGGCGGCTATTTAATTTGAAGTAAAACTAATTATTAATTTTGTACGCGGTAAAAATGATACATTTTCAGCAATTATACAAATACTTCGAACAGAATCTTATTTATCGAACAGAATAATGCCATATAATAATACGAAAAAATACATCGAGATAAAAAATGCCCGGGTACACAATCTAAAAAATGTCAGCTTAAAAATCCCGCTGAACCATTTTATTGTGGTTACGGGTGTTTCGGGTTCCGGTAAATCGTCGCTTGCATTCGACACACTTTTTGCCGAAGGACAGCGACGGTATGTCGAAAGCCTTTCATCGTATGCCCGCCAGTTTTTGGGACGTATAAATAAGCCCGAGGTGGATTTCATCAAAGGGATCCCTCCGGCAATTGCCATCGAGCAGAAGGTAAACACCCGAAACCCGCGATCTACTGTTGGTACTTCCACCGAAATTTACGATTACCTCAAATTGTTATACGCACGGGTCGGGAAAACCATTTCACCGGCTTCAGGCGAGGTCGTAAAGCGCGAGCGGGTTGCCGACGTGCTGGATTACATCAACTCATTCGACAAAGCAACACGTGCAATTATTGCCGCACCGCTGAAACCCAAAAATGGCCGTACGATTTTGCAGGAGGCCGAACTATTAATGCAGCAAGGCTTTACCCGTTTGGAAACCAACAACCAAATTAAACGCATTGACGAATTAATTGAAGCCGGTTCCAACGGTTTTTGCGATGGAGTTTGCAATATCGTCATCGACCGCGTTGCTGTGAACGCCGACGAAGATTCACAAAGCCGGATGGCCGATTCGGTTGAAACCGCGTTTTTTGAAGGAAACGGTGCGTGTATCGTCAAAATATTTAAAAACGATGACGTACTTTCGCGCCAATTCTCTAATATTTTTGAAGCCGACGGGATCGTGTTTGAAGAACCTACGGAGCACACCTTCAGTTTTAATAACCCCGTGGGTGCTTGCCCTACCTGCGAAGGTTACGGGAAGGTAATCGGTATCGACGAAGACCTCGTGATCCCAAACAAATCACTTTCGATCTATCAGGATGCCGTGGCCTGCTGGAAAGGTGAAAAAATGGGAGAATGGAAAAATGAACTTATCTATAGTGCCGGTAAATTCAATTTTCCCATTCATAAACCTTTTTATGAACTCACCGAGGCACAAAAATTCCTGATTTGGACCGGAAATAAATATTTCAAAGGTTTGAACCGCTTTTTTAAATATCTCGAAGAAAATACCTACAAAATTCAATACCGGGTAATGCTTTCGCGCTACCGGGGAAAAACCATTTGCCCCGACTGCAAAGGTAGTCGGCTAAAAAAAGAAGCCGGATATGTAAAGGTGGCCGGTAAATCGGTGCAAGAACTGGTTCTGATGCCGATTTCCGAATTGAGCGATTTTTTTGCCAATATCGAATTAAACCTTCACGACACAGAAATCGCAAAACGCATTTTGATCGAAATTATCAGCCGTTTACAATTTTTAAACGACGTGGGCCTTGGTTATTTAACGCTGAACCGTTTGTCTTCAACGCTTTCAGGAGGTGAATCGCAGCGGATAAACCTGGCCACCTCACTGGGCAGCAGTTTAGTGGGCTCGCTCTATATTCTGGATGAACCCAGCATCGGGCTGCACTCCCGCGACACGGGGCGATTGATTAAAGTTTTGCGCCAGTTGCAGAAACTTGGCAACACGGTGCTGGTGGTAGAACACGACGAGGAAATCATCCGCGCAGCTGACGAAGTGATCGACATCGGACCACTTGCCGGACAACTTGGCGGCGAAGTGGTTTTCCAGGGCAACCACACCGAACTAAAGAGAAAACCGGAAAGTTTGACCACGAAATATTTAACCGGTGTCGAAAAAATTGAAGTGCCAAAACAACGACGCAAGTGGACTAATTTTATCGAAGTGTTAGGCGCACGCGAAAACAACCTTCGCAATGTGAATGTAAAATTTCCGTTGAACACCATGACGGTGGTTACCGGCGTGAGCGGTTCGGGAAAATCGTCGTTGGTTTCAAAAATACTGACTCCGGCCCTTACAAAAATCCTGGGTGGATATGGTGAGCGGACAGGTCATCACGACGCTATTTTAGGCGATTACAAAATGCTGGACGCGCTGGAATTTATCGACCAAAACCCCATTGGAAAATCATCGCGTTCGAATCCGGTGACCTATTTAAAAGCCTACGACGAAATCCGGAAATTATATTCGGAACAACAGGCGGCAAAAATACAAGGGCTGAAACCTTCCCATTTCTCGTTTAATGTTGACGGCGGCCGTTGCGACGAGTGCCAGGGCGAAGGAACTATTAAAGTGGAAATGCAGTTTTTAGCCGACGTCTTTTTGGTGTGCGAAAGCTGCGGAGGAAAACGTTTCAAAGAAGATATTCTCGAGGTGCGTTACCGTGAAAAAAACATCGACGATATATTGAACCTCACCGTCAACCAAGCCATCGAACTGTTCTCGAAGGGAAAGAGTTCTACCGAAAAAAAAATTGTTAAACGGCTACAGCCGCTGCAAGACGTAGGATTGGGCTACATTAAATTGGGGCAATCATCAAGCACTCTTTCGGGCGGTGAAAGTCAACGGGTGAAACTGGCCTCCTTCCTAGCCAAAGAAAAAGACTCACCTACCCTCTTCGTTTTCGACGAACCCACAACCGGCCTGCATTTTCACGACATCCGAAAGTTGCTGGATTCTTTCAATGCCCTTATTTCCCGTGGTCATTCCATTATCATTATCGAACACAATATGGAAATAATAAAATCAGCCGATTGGGTAATCGACCTCGGTCCCGAAGGCGGCGACAAAGGCGGCAAAATTATGTTTGAAGGAACGCCTGAAAATCTGGTAAAGGTCAAAAACTCTTATACAGGTCAGGCGTTGAAAGAAAAAATAAAGGGTTGATTCAAAGCAATCAAGCAAACAATTATTGGCAATGGTAACAAGAAAGCTTACCTCGATTCAAGTACGTCAATTTCTTGTCATCGTTATTTTAAACTGTTCCAAATGCTTATCAATGCCATCCTTCCCAATTGGGCAGAAATCGGAATCTTTGGAGAATCCCTTGGGAAAACCCCTTGTACATGTGCATTTCACAAATCCCCCGACTTGTCGGGGCAGGCTGTTCACTAAAGTGAACGGCAATAAAATCAATTGTTTTTTGGTTTTATTGCCGTCAGCTTCCTGCCCGTCCGGCAGGCGGGTAGCTGACGGAATAGTCAAACTCTGGAAAAATCACTGGCAACCATTAGATTTTATTCTCCTCAAACTCAATTCTTCTCAGATATAAGTTATATGAACACCACAATAACTGGATAACAGAAAAGCAGGAAAAATTTGTTGCATTTCTTAAAATAAAGCATTAAATTGAGGTATTAAAATCTTAAAACCGCAAATTATGAAAGAATCAGTTGCCCGCAGAGTGTTGATTATCAACGTTTTTATTTTAATGATTGGTGTATTGAACGCACAAGTTCTTCTTAAAGATCTCAGTCCTACCTACAGTGGCAACCCCACTGGATTTACAGCATTAAATGAAACACAGTTTGTTTTTGCAGCATATACAATTGACGATAGTGGCTCTGCAAAAGGTACTGAAATTTGTATTAGCGATGGAACTGCAGAAGGAACCCATTTACTTAAAGATATTAATAAAGGAGGATCCCTTTCTGATGCTTTCCCTCCAAAAATTGCTCAAATGATTCAATATAAAAATAACCTGGTCCTTTTTGAAGCAACAGATTCTGAACATGGATTAGAATTGTGGAGGACGGATGGTACGGAAGAAGGAACCACCCTGGTAAAGGACATTCAGCCGGGTTCGGGGAGATCGTATGTAAATCATTTTCGCAAAATGAATGGTTTAATATATTTTACTGCTGACACAGATACACACGGAAATGAATTATGGGTAACCGATGGAACAGAAGAAGGAACCAAGTTGGTTAAAGATATTAATCCAGGGGATGGAGATGGCATTTCGAAAGAATTGGTGTTAATAGATACGGTGTTATACTTTCAGGGGAATGACGGTACAACGGGATATGACTTGTGGCGTAGCAATGGCACCGAGGAAGGAACCTATATGATTAAGAATATGAACGGTTCAGAAAACAGCTCGCCTCATAGTTTTACAAAACTTGGAGATTACGTTTATTTTGGGGCACTTGATGATGTGGGTTTTGAAGTCTATCGTACTTCAGGAGAAGTGGGCTCAAGCGAATTGGTTGCCGACATAAATGATGGAACCGGCAGCAGCAATCCCAAGGAATTCACGGTTTGGAACAACAAATTGTTTTTTAGTGCATCCAGTGGTGGTGCAGGGAATGAGCTATACGTTTTTAGGCCGGATAGCGGATTACTTCATATTGACATTCAGCAAGGTCCGGGCGGGTCGTTCCCAGTTAATTTCTCTCCTCTAAATGACAAAATACTGTTTGCTGCCAACACATCGGAATATGGTTTGGAACTTTGGGGTTCTGATGGAACTGCCGAAGGAACAACGCTTGTTTTTGATATGCGGCCAGGTATTGAAAATGGAATCATAAAAGGGATTTCAACATTTTACACTTATGGCGATAGTCTATACTATAGTGCTGTTGATGGACAAAATGTAGCAGGTACCAACTTTGAACTTTGGAGATCGGATGGCACGACCGAAGGGACAATGCAGCTAAATGAAATTTTTCCGGGAATGAATGGCTCTGACCCACAAAATTTTTTCGGTTTCAACGGGAACCTTTATTTTAGTGCAAAAGACGATGTACACGGCCATGAACTTTGGACTATAAAGATGACTGAAATAACAAGTGTCCCGGAAGTAAAGCTTTACAGTTTATTGGTCTCAAAACCTTATCCCAACCCAGTTTCAACGAATACGGTTGTTGAAATAAATCTCGAAGAAGAAAGTGAAATATCATATGAAATTTCAGATTTAAGAGGTAGAAAAATAACAATCATGAATTCTAAAAAGTATTTTGCCGGGCATCATCAATTAAATATTGATATGAAAAAAAGGCAATCAGGAATGTATTTTTTAAATGTTAAACTCAACAATCAAGTACATTCTTTCAAGCTGATTAAAAATTAACCAACTTTTTTCGAATCAGAGAAGAATCACCAGATGGTGATTCCCGCAGCAAATTGTTTCGGGAAATGTAAATATGTTTTGTTTGATGGATCGGAACAAACTCAACAATGTTCAGTTTTGATACTTGATACCCGGTATCTCGCACTAATTCTGAATTTAAAAACTCAACACCTCTTTCAATCTTCTGTATCCGCTTTTGCTCACTCTCAGCTTGGTTTTATCGTGGAGAAGCACAATGTAGGATTCTTTTTCGTATTGCTGGATTTCGTTGATTTCTTCCAGTTTAACAATGTAGGAACGGTGGATGCGCGTGAAGCTTTGAGGATCTAATGATTTCTCGAAATGCTTCATTGTGTTTTGTTTCAGATGACGGCCTTCTGTGGAGTGAATCATTACGTAATCGTCCATGGATTCAATGTAACGGATTTGGTCCGTGGGGATAATATGGATTTTATGACGATCCTTCACCACAATCCTGTCTAAGTATTCGCTACGTGGGAAATTTACAATTTTATCCGCTATATCCGAATCAGAACTGCCTTTCGCTAAAACACGGGCCGCCACTTTATCGATGGCTTCGTTTAAACGGTCTTTCGAATAGGGTTTCAGCAAATAATCGGCAGCGTTAAATTCAAAAGCTTTCAGCGCGTATTGGTCGTATGCCGTTGCGAAAACTATCTGAGGTTTGTGCTCCAATAATTCCAGCATCTCGAAACCCGTAATTTTGGGCATTTGAATATCCAGAAAAACCAAATCAGGTTTAAGTTCGTTAATCATTTTTACGCCTTCGAAGCCATTTTCGCATTCGGCAACAATTTCGATTAATTCATTGCCTTTCAAAAACGACTTCATTAGATTACGGGCTAATTCCTCGTCTTCAACAATAATGGTACGTAATTTTTCGCTCATGAAGTTTAATTTTGTGGTATAGTCAAAGTTACTGTAAATTCCTTTTTATCGTCGTGGATTTGCAACAAATTCGGATTTCCAAAAATAATTTGCATTCGGTCGCGGATGTTGCGAAGGCCAATTCCTTCCCCCTTTTTTGAAGTGATGGTGGAATCGTAGGAATTGCGGATGGTAATCTCCAAAACTTCGCCGTTGCATTCACAAACCGTTATAATGTCAACGGGTTCAATAGCTTCATAAACTCCGTATTTTATGGCATTTTCGTACAGTGGCTGCAAAATCATGTTGGGAATGCTGGCTTTCAAACATTTTCGACTCACTTCGAAAATGGGATTGAGTTTGTTGCCGAAGCGCACTTTTTCGATTTGCATGTAGAGCTGGTTGTTTTCCAGCTCATGTTTTAGCGTCACCCGCTCTTTTTGGTCGTGTTTCAGCGAATAACGCATCAGTTGCGAAAGGTTGATAACCATTTCCTGTGCGCGCGCCGGATCGGTCATGGTGAGCGACGAAATGCTATTTAAACTGTTAAACAAAAAGTGCGGGTTAATCTGTGATTTCAAAGCATGCAATTCGGCTTCTTTCACGAGGGCTTTCAGTTCGCCTTCGTTTTTTACTTTTTCTTTAAACCCCTGATAATAGTTGACGGCATAAAAAAAGACCACATAGATTAAATAAAGCATATATCCGCCAAAAATGCGGTTGACCATGGCCTGCTTCAACCATACTTCAGCATTGGGATGTAATAATTTTATGATAACAACCCCAAAATAAATCCAAATAAAAACGATTATGGAAGCCGCGATGGCATGGGCTGTTAAAATACGGTAAACGCTGTTGTCTTCGAGGGTGCTGTATTTGATGACATACCAAATTGCAGTGCCGATAATGGCGAAAGTAATCAGGAAGGTGAAAACTTCCACTACAGCCGCCCCGAAAGCCACATCATTTCCGAAATAAAGCAACATCACATTCGCTGAGCCGGCTACAAACCAAAACGCGGCATAATAAATTGCTAATTTTGGGTTTGAAATGAAGGGGTGACGAAAATCCATGGTCAAAAGAGTTTAATTTCTACACCACCAAAAGCTGAAAACCCTTTTATAATTAATGTTTTCGAAGGATCGGGCACCAACTGATTAAGAGTTGAACCGCGTTTGTCTGTAAAAGCGCCAAAAATGGAAGTCACTTCGTTTTTAACGGTCCAGTTGGGAGGGACCTTAAAACCACATGCGCCGAAAATAGCGACACAATCAATCACAGCACCGTTTTCGGAGAGATTTGATTGACGTAAATCGTATTCTGTTCCACCAAATATCGAAGTGGTTTTTCCACCATAAAAACTTAAGGAATTCACAAAAACTTCGCGGCCTCCAAAAATCACAAAATCATCAAAAAAATCCATCCCGTATTTTCCTTTTTTATTGAAATCTGCCGTTAACGGGTCGTTTCTTCGTCGCGCATGAGTAATCAGCAACAGCACACCCACTCCAATTATGAGCAAAGGCCATCCAATTTGTCGCAGTTGTTCCGGGATATCAAATACCTCATCGAACAGAAAAAAGCCTCCGATCAGCATCAGCACAGTTCCCGAAGTTTTGTTGCCTCCTAAAAATGAAAAAACACCGATGCCAATTAGAAGCATTTGCCACGAAATGAGAATGTCATCCAAGACATCGGGGATTAAATTCAATCTTTTGAGTATCCAAAAGCCTCCTACAACAATTAAAAACACCCCAAAATAAACTCTTTTATTCGATGAAATGTGCTTTTCCATTTTTCTAAATATTTATGATAGAACTAATCTTTCCGGTTAATATATCTCTTTTCAAATTCGTTTTGTAACTATGGCCACCCCAATGGCTACCAAAATCACCGGAAACAAAAACGACACGGTTAAACCGGGCAGTAAAAAAACCTTTGGCAGAATGAAAATAGCACCAATAATAATTAAAACGATGCCCGTAGAGCGTTTTCCGGCAACCAAAATAAGGCCAACGATGATAAGCACCATTTGCCATGAAAATACAAATCTCCCCCAATCCTGAATGAAATGCTGCATGGGAAAATATATTTTGTTCCAATAAAAGCTTGGGAGTTCAATAAGAAAACCGATTTTGCGAAGGAGCCAAAGTGAACCAAACGCAATTAAGAGGTAAGCCAAAATCAATCTGGAGTTTTCTTTTTGTGGTTTCTTTTTCATGTCGAAAGCTTTATTGATTATTTCGCTATCAAATGTAAAAATGAAACGGCTGAATTCAACTTAACATTCGGTTAACATAGGAAATGAATCGGTGAATGGATGCTTTTGCATTAAAAGCAGAAAAGCAGGATTTGTGTCCTGCTTTTCAATTCCTTTATTTATTCATTTCTTTTACCCACGAATCACGTAGGGGAACGGTGCGGTTAAATACCGGTTTTTCCGGTGTTGAGTCCGGGTCGAGGTTGAAATAACCTAATCGTTCAAACTGAAAGTGGTCCAGCGGTTTTGCATCTTTCACAAAGGGTTCAATGTAACAATCTGGCAATACTTTCAGAGAATTGGGATTCATAAACGTTTTGAAATCAATGTCCTTGTGCCCGTCAGGATTTTCATCGCTGAACAAGCGGTCGTACAAACGCACCTCCGATTTCACCGCGTGTGTTGCAGAAACCCAGTGCAAGGTGGCTTTCACTTTTCGTCCGTCAGGCGAATTTCCCCCTTTTGATTCCGGGTCGTAAGTACAATGCAATTCGGTTATTTCTCCGTTTTCGTCTTTTATCACATTAGTGCAGGTAATAAAATAGGCATAGCGCAAACGAATTTCACGGCCGGGTCCGAGACGAAAAAATTTGCGTGGCGGATCTTCCATGAAATCCTCACGTTCAATGTATAGTTCTCTTGAAAAAGTCACTTTCCGTGTTCCCATCGCTTCGTCTTCGGGGTTGTTAACAGCCTCCATCTCTTCCGAAAGTTCTTTGGGATAGTTGGTAATGATGACTTTAAGCGGGTTCAAAACACCCATTACGCGTTGTGCCGTACGGTTTAAATGCTCACGAATGCTGTATTCCAGCAGTGAAACATCAATAATTCCGTCCACTTTGGTTACCCCAATCCGTTCCGAAAAGTTCCGGATGGATTCGGGTGTGTAGCCTCTGCGGCGCAAGCCCGAAATCGTGGGCATCCGCGGGTCATCCCAGCCGTTTACGGAGTTGTCTTTAACCAGTTCGAGCAATTTTCGTTTGCTCATCACGGTGTAAGTCAGGTTCAAACGCGCGAACTCTATTTGGCGCGGACGGTAGTCGGTTTCCTGCAACTGATCAATAAACCAGTCGTACAACGGTCGGTGCACTTCAAATTCGAGTGTACAAACGGAGTGGGTAATTCCTTCCCAAAAATCGCTTTGCCCGTGTGCAAAATCGTACATTGGGTAAATACACCAATCATTGCCTGTGCGGTGGTGGTGAGCCTTCATAATCCGGTAAATAATCGGATCGCGCATGTGCATGTTCGGCGATGCCATATCTACTTTTGCCCTCAAAACCCGCGAACCTTCATCGAATTCACCTGCCGTCATCCGATGGAACAAATCAAGGTTTTCTTCTATCGAACGGTTTCTGAACGGACTTTCAATGCCCGGACGGGTTGGTGTTCCTTTCTGGGTGCTGATTATTTCTGCATTTTGGTCATCCACATACGCTTTGCCGCTGTTGATAAGTTGAACGGCGAAATCGTGCAGTTTTCCAAAATAATCGGAGGCGTAAAAAAGCCGGTCTTCCCAATCGAAACCCAGCCAGTGCACATCTTCCATAATTGAATCAACGTATTCCACTTCCTCCTTTGTGGGGTTGGTATCGTCAAAACGGAGGTTGCATTTACCGCCAAATTTTTCGGCTATCCCAAAATTCAGGCAGATTGATTTAGCATGACCAATGTGCAGGTATCCATTCGGTTCGGGCGGAAAGCGGGTGTGTACGCGCCGGTCATTTTTGCCTTGCTTCAGATCCTCTTCAATTTGCAGATGGATAAAATTGCTTTTCTTTTGTGTTTCCGGATTGGTGTTGGTCTTGCTGTTTTCAGTCTTTGTCATTTTATTTAACCCTATGTGAATAAAATGCAAATTTAAAAAATGAACCGTGAGAACGATTGGTCTCCCCGTTTTTATTGCCTTTTATTGCCAACTCTTAATTTCGCAAAAAAATAAATGGGCCTGATTGAGATAGAAGGGATGAAATTTTACTCCTACCACGGACATTTTGAAGCCGAACAAATTGTAGGAAATGAATTTATCGTCGATTTCACTATTGCGGAAGCTAAGGCATTATTACGAAATAAGTTGGACAAAACAGGCGACGTTATTTTGTGCGATAACAAGGCAAAAAACGCAGGCATAGCAACAGCTATGACGAGGCTTTTTAACGCAGTTAGCGTGCAAAAGAACAAGCCTGAATGGTTAAGTTATTTCGTGGCAATGCCTAAGGTCAAGGTTTCAAAATTAAACCCGCCTATGGGAGGTGAAATTGAAAAAGTGAGCGTTATGCTTTGGAAGAAAGGCAAAGGCAAAGGTAAAGGCAAAGACGGAGAGGAATGTCTAAACAGTGGGGTAAAAACAAATGAGAGCTATAGCCGGGAGGGAATCTTGAGCGTCATGCTGTTTTATTTGTATGAGGACTTTTAGGGGATAACTTGTTGTGATAATTGCAAATATTCTTAGCTTTGCAGTCCTGATACAAAAAATGGTCTCTTGGCCGAGTGGCTAGTCCCGATTCCTCGGGAAAAACCGCGTACGTCAACAGGCTGCTTTAAATTGAAATAAGAATTATGGTCTCTTGGCCGAGTGGCTAGGCAGCGGTCTGCAAAACCGCGTACGGCGGTTCGAATCCGCCAGAGACCTCAAAATAATCAAAACCTCCTGTAAAATACTTACAGGAGGTTTTGATTATTTTATATCACCTTGTTAATTGCTTTCAACATCACTTCAACGATTGCATTCCAGATTTTTTCGATGGTGACGGAGAGTATTCCCTTTAAGGTATTTACAAAGTTGCGGGCCATATCTTCCAAGCCCTTCACGAAAAACTCTTCCAAATCTTCATCGATATCGCCGTTTAGAATTCCTTGCTGAACGATTGCGGTCTGTTTGGCCAGGGCTTCCACTTGCCGTTCGCTAAAGCCTTTCACTGTTGAAATGTCTTTTTCCAAAATGGTGGTGGCCACCTCTTTTATTTCGCGGATAATTTGTGCTACATTTTCTTCCATAAGACTATCGTTTTAAAAAACTTTCATACGTTATCGCTTGGTCCAGATAAATCTCGATCATTCCCCTAAACGCCTGCATCGCAATT
Source organism: uncultured Maribellus sp. (assembly GCA_964572085.1). Lineage (GTDB taxonomy): Bacteria > Bacteroidota > Bacteroidia > Bacteroidales > Prolixibacteraceae > Draconibacterium. The sequence continues at coordinate 21,247 of CAZNEV010000035.1, forward strand.
GGCTTTATACCGTCCTCGCGGTCTTCTTCTTTCATTTTCACCAGTGTTTCGGAGATTTTTTCGAAGGCAAAAGCACTGGGATATTTGCCAGCAATAGTGTTGCTTCCCTTGGCTTGCAGCAGTTTGTTGATTTTGTCGGCAGCCACCTTTTTAGGCACCGGCCTGGCCCTGGCTTGAAGTTTCAGGGCATCGAAAGCACCAATCAGTTCGTTGTAGGTGTTTTCCCTGAATTCAAATGTAGTCTTGGATGTCCCCTCTGGAATTCCAGCCAGAAAAGTCATCGTTTTTTGGCTCGTGGCAATTACGCCGTCCACAATCGCCTTGTCGTAGGCCGGGGCTAAAACGGTTTTGCAACTTGTTATCAGTAGCAAGCCCAACAGCAAAATAGAAGGCGGAAATCTTAATTTCAAATTATTCATAACGATTCAATTATATTCTTTTGCCAGTTCGAGGACAATATTTCCAAAATCGGATTCCGCTTCTGTAATTACCGGGGGCAATTGAGAGAGCAGGTTTTCCGCGGTGCCGTCGAATTTTATTTCGTGGAAATACCGGTTTTTGCGTTTCAAATCTTTTAACATGCTGTAAGGCGACGTGTCGTAATACACCACAACCGGCTTTACGAAATTGGTGAGAATGGCGTGAAGTTCCTGTGGCACGGAATTGCCCGACAAATCGGCCACCACCAATTTTGAAAGGCCGCTCATCGTAACCACCGTTTCTGTGTAATCGAGGCTGTTCGGGCGATCGAAATCAAAAATCATGGGCAGATAGTTTTGCGCCGAAAACCAATCGCGCAACTTATACAGACGTTCTAAACCGCCGTCTTTAAACTTACCCAGCAAAAGGACGCCGCGTTTATTCAGGATATTAATGGTGTCGCGCATTTTTTTGTGGTTCGACAGGTAGTAGATAAATTGTGCCAGCTCGATGTTGTCAACCATAAGCGGAATGCGCCCCTGAGCGATTATTTCTGAATACAAGTCGTAGGTTTTTTCAATCACCAGTTTGGATTGTATGGCGTCATCCGAAACGTTCAAGTCCCACGACGAAATTCCGTAAATTACCGTTTCGCAGATTTCCTTTACATCAAAATTGGCGTTGGTGAGGTTCACACGGTTCAAATTACAATTGACAAACGTAGCACCTTGAAAATCGGCATCGGTGAAAATAGTTTTGTTGAATTTTGTGTTGATGAAACGGCAATTGGCAAAATGTGCCCGGCTAAAATCCCCGTCGTCAAAATAAACATCTTCGAAAACTGAATTTTGAATATCCAACCCTTCGGCAAAAGCTTTATGTATCATAACTCCATTAAGGTGAAGACCGCTAAAATCGTAGGCATTTCCCCCCTTTGTAAAAGAACCGTGCCAGTTAGGGTTGCGGATAGAATCGATATTTCCGTTAAAGTAACCAATAGAAGATTCATTCGAGTTCACCCAATCGCCAAACGATTTTTTTGCGGAAATTACACCTGGTACCCTTTTCATTGCCGAATAATTAGTAACCCATTAGAAGACTTAAAGGTACGCTAATTATCCTATGCAAATCAACTGTTTGGGTTAAAATATTTCAATCGAAATAAAAAATTACAGCGATTGAACTGAAATTTTGCCTTTTTTCAATCCTTTTCCTTCCACCTCCAATTCAACTTGGCCGGGTTTCACTGAAGCTTGTACCAGCACCACCAATTTTCCGCTGAACGTCCGCATGGTGGGCAAGTGGAACATTTCTAACGAAGTAGCATCGCCATTGCAAACTGCACGGAAACTGCCCGCTCCCGAAACCTTGAAAGTCAACTGATTTGCAGCATCCGGACAAACATTACCATCTTTGTCAACCACCGAAACCGTTACGAAAGCCAAATCTTTCCCGTCAGCAGATATTGTTGTTCTATCGGTTGAAAGTTCCAAATGGTGCGGTAGGCCAGCAGTATGAATTTCTTTTTCTGCAACCGGACTTCCGTTTTTATCGAATGCCACTACTTTCAATGTTCCCGGTTCATATTTTACGTCCATCCACATCAGGCGATAGCGGGTTTGGTTCGTTTCCTTATTCTTTTTCTGAATGCCTTGGCTTTTGCCATTCACAAACAATTCGGCGCTGTCGTAATTTGTATAAACAAAAACCGGTGTGGTTTGGCCTTCGCGCTCGGACCAACTCCAGTGGGGCAAAATATGCAGGGTTTCGTCACTTGTATTCCAGCGGCTGCGGTACAAATAGTAGCGGTCTTTTGGTAATCCTGCCAAATCGCAAATGCCAAAATACGAACTCCGCGATGGCCAATAATCGTCGTAAGGCGTAGGTTCGCCCAAATAATCGAAACCGGTCCAAACAAACTCACCAATCACCCAGGGTTTCTCGTCCTGCCACACAAAATCATCGTCGGGCACATTGGACCAGGTACAAGCTTCCAAATCATACGAAGAACTTTGGCCGTCGTCATAAGCTTTTCCTTTTGCCTGAACCACAGGGAATTTATAAATGCCCCGCGAGCTGACCGTTGAAGCCGTTTCGGAACCAAGGATAAAACCTTGCGGGAATTTTTCGTAGGCCTCTTCGTACAAAGGCAGGCGGTAATTCAAGCCTGGGATATCGAGCATTGCACCAAACCCATTTTTTAGCGTGTTACCAACCTGATCCATCCCCACCGTAACCAGGCGTGTGGGATCTTCATGATGAAATAAATCTTGTAAAAATTTCAACCGTTTTATGCCTTCGTTTCCCCATTGGTCGGGCACTTCGTTGCCGGCGCTCCACATCACAATGCTAGGGTGGTTGCGCGTGGCACGAACCAGGTTTTGTACATCTTTTTCAGCCCACTCGTTAAAAAAGCGATTGTAGCCATTTTCAACTTTTGGCTTTGCCCACTCGTCGAAACTTTCGGCAATCATCATAAAACCCATTTCATCGCACAATTCAACTTGCTCCAGCGATGGCATGTTGTGTGCCGACCGAATTGCGTTGCAGCCCATTTCTTTTAAAATGGTAAGTTGACGGCGCAGTGCAGCTTTGTTAACGGCAGCGCCAAGTGGGCCTAAGTCGTGATGCAAACAAACTCCTTTGAATTTGGTGACTTTGCCGTTCAAGAAAAAGCCTTCATTGGCCTTGTATTCAATTTTTCGGATTCCGAAGCGGATGGTTTGCTCATCGTTTAAAACATCGTTCTGATAAACCTGTGAAACGGCGGTGTATAAATATGGGGTTTCGGGGCTCCATAAATTTGGGTTTGGAACAGCAAGGTTTTGCTCCATTTCATTTCCAAATTTTTGTGTTGTTGAACTTGAAATTATTTCATTTCCATCAGAATCCTTAATAGTTGTCACCAGTTTAACATCGTTGCCATTTATTTGGGTTTTGATGTTCACTTTAGCCGCTTCATCCGAAATAAAAGGTGTGGTAATAAATGTTCCCCAATGCTCGAAGCTCACATCATTTTTAACAAGAATCTGAACTTTCCGATAAATCCCCGCACCGGGGTACCAGCGCGAAGACTTGGGTTGATTTTCCAAACGCACTGCCAGCAAATTTTTCCCGTCAGGTTTTAGGTACGAAGTTATGTCGAAATAGAAATAGCTGTAACCATAAGGGCGTTCGCCTACTTTTTGTCCGTTCACAAAAACTTGAGCTTCGCTCATCGCGCCGTCGAAGGTCAACAAAACCTGCTTTTCGTTTTGATAATCAGGCACTTCAAACCTGGTTCTGTACCAACCAACACCAATAAATGGAAGTGAACCCGTCCTCCCCGTTTTCTCGGTGGCTATCTTTTCATTGTTCTGGGTAATGGCCACCACTTGCATATCCACCGTTTTGTCGAACGGCCCGTAGATGGCCCAATCGTGGGGAATCGTTACGCTTTCCCAGTCATTATCGTCGAAATTTGAATTTATGGCTTCGGGAAAATCCCCTTTTGTGAACTTCCAGTTTTTGTCCAGGTTAATTTCGGTACGTTGAGCCTGTGCCAATGTTACGCTGAACAGCGCGATAACTAAAATGAAAAATGCTTTCATTGATTTTTGTTTTGGTGAAAGTTCAAAAATAGCGTAAAATGAGAGATGATGCAATTTGGGAATCAATTAATTGCAGTTTAAAATTTAGCTACTTTCCGCTTAAAACAGCCACCCATTCCAATTCTCCGGGAGCAGTTAATTGCACCGTTTTGCCTCCGGTAATTTTATCTTCAATTTGCATTTTTCCTGTTCGGATGTTGTACCATTTTACATTGAATTTTTTGTCGAACCCGGTTAAATCCAAACCAACTTTCCCTCCGTTGGTAAAAAACAACACATAGGTTTCTCCCGGTTCCGCAGTTAGATAAGCTTCGTTTTCTTCGCGGTCCGAAAGCAAATGATTGCCGGGTTGCAAATCCCAAAATCTAACGGTTTTTTCGATTTTCCGGGCCACTTTCACACAATTCATGGATAGCGGGGATAGTCCCAGCCCCGAATTTGGACGATGAAAACGCGCCGAAGCTGCCCCGCCCAAAACATGCCGCCACCAGCGCTCGATGCCGTCTTTTGTGTTTCCGTGAGGTCCACCGTCCGCCCCGTAGGTTTTTACGGTATTCAAAGGCCTTGGGTGTGCCGATAAGTAATTCTTCACCCACATAAAATTGTCCCAATGCACTTGCCCTTTCATCTGGTTATTTTGTGAAATATCACAAAAACAATACAATTCAGGGTGGTCGAAAGTACGTTTGTGATGTTCTGATTTTAAATCCCAATTGTCCCACATTTCGGTAACACAGATTTCTTTTCCGGCTGCTTTTGCTTTGTTTAAAGTGAATTCTGCCCAATAAACCGCCCATGCTTCTTCCGCCGAAGTTTCGTTGTCCATGCAATACAACACATGGTCGTATTTTAACGAAATTGAAAGTATTTTTTCTACCCTGCTTTTCTGGTACTTTAAAAGGATTTGGTTGTTCCGTTGGTTTGGAGTGGTAAAAAAGAAAGGTTGTTTGTTCCTACCGGGATGATCGGGATATTCCAATTCCAAACCAGATTCCTGAACCGAATAATTAATGTTGTTTTGAGGATTGAACGGATGTGCTGGCCAGTTTTCCCTTGCATAGTCGAACCGGTCCCATACTTCGATTTGCACGATAATTTTCCGTTTTTCCGTTTCTTTTAAAAAGAAATCGAAGCGATTGTAATAGTCGTCGTTGAGTTGTTCCAAATCGTATTTGCCGTTTTCAAGCCGAACGAAAGGATAGAACTCAAAACCTCGGTCTTGTCGGTCGCTCATGGTGTTGCGCACATAATTCGCACCAACGCTTTTCATCGAATCCAGATGAGGGATTAGCATCTCTTTCGGCCATTGAAAAAGGTTGTCGTCGCTGCTGGCACCAAGTAGCAGCACCGGTTTTCCTTTGTACTGCCAATACCAGTTGTTTTTCTCCCAGGGTTGGATGCGCAATTTTTGGGCATGTGTTATTTGGCAATTCAGAAACAAAAAAACCACCAGAACTATTTTGTATAGGATATTCACTTTCATTTTATTTCTTTTTAAGAACAATTAGCATATCATTTTCGAAATTTTGGTTGAATTCAATTTGTCCGGAGTTTAAACTGATTTTTGCGTCGGAACACTGATTGGTGACCGGGTTAAACCACTGTGCAGAATACAGAAATCTTTTTGGGTTGAATAATTTTACTTCAGTCTTGTGGGGAATGTAGGCCACAATTGTCTCATCATCGGCACTTTTCACTATTGAAACCCAATGGTTGAATGCTTTTTTACCCGGTTGTTCGGCGAGTATTTCGTTGGCCGGAAATAAATTCCACCACTCCAATTTCCGTATAAATTCGGCAAGATAGCCCATTTGTAGGCTACCTGGAAACTCGATGCTTTTGCGCCAACCGGTAACGCCTCCTTTGTCGCTGTGGTTAAGAATCCGCTCTCCGGGCTGCAGCCAGGGCCAAACCCCGTTTGCCCCATAGGTGACACCGGCTATGGGCGTGGCAAAAATGCTCCAATAGCTGGCGTTGCGCACGTCTTCGGCGGTAATTTTAAAACCAATTTCCTCGTAGTTGGGTTCCATGTTGATGTAGGGCATCGGTTTCAGTTTGCTCCACATTTGTGTCATCGGGCCTTTGTTTATCCAGTTCACTACGCCCGGTCCGTTGTTGTGCGAAGATTGATAGCCCATCAAACCGTACCAATCTTCCTGGGCAAATAACTCGCCTACCCACGAACTGCCGTGCGGGTGTAAAGTTACCGGCGCATGGTCGATGTCGTTGAACACGCGGCGGCCAATTTCTTTCCATTTTACCTCCTGGTCGTCGTAATATTTTCCGTCGCCGCCAAGTGCCCAAACCACTTGGTTTCCCTGGTAGCGGGCAACAATGTATTTAGCCAACAAAACAGCTTCTTCTAAGGGCAAGGTGTAGCCGGGGCTCAACTGCCTTCCTTCGCCAAACGGCAAAGCCCATAAAACCACGGGCGAAACCACCAGTCCTTTGGCATTGGCTTCGTCGATTTTTTGGTCTATCCGCTTAAAAAATTCAGGATGAACCCGGATGTAGCCTGTTCCTTCAATGGCGGTCAATCCTTCCGCATTTTTATCGCAACCCCGCCATTCGGTGGTGACAAGTTGAATGACGTTGTAATGGTTTGCCTTGCGTTGGTTGAGGTAATGTTCCCATTCTTCGTCGGTCGATTTCAAGGCACCGTTCCAGGCTGTGCACGCCAACCAGAAAAATGGTGTTCCGTCGTTGTGCGACAAATAATACTTGCCGGGTTCGTGTTGAATCGCGCCTTTCTGGAAAATTGCATCCTTACTGTTGTTTTTAATGACGTTAAATTCACCGGATTTGGAGTGCAAGCCCGAATTATTCTTGTCGGAGCATTCCGATTTCCACTTCCATGTCCCAATTTCGTCGGGTTGGAAGCGTACTTTCCAATCGGTGCCGCCGTCCCAAAAACCGCGAACGGATTTTGTCCTTCCCGAAGGAGCAGTAAAAGTGATTTTAAAATCCTTCACGTCGTAAATCGGATTTTTGTAGTTAAACGAGCTTTGAAACCCGATTTCATGCTTGCCCCAGAGTTGGGTTTGTGCCGATAATTCGATAAAAACAAAAATAAACGAAAGGGAAAGAACCAGTATCTTCATAGCTTGTAATTTTTTTGTTTTAAAAGTAGAAAAAAAACACGAATTTGCACGAAAAGATAAAGTATATGAAATTAATAGCAAATGTGATTGGGGCTACCGGATTGGTAGGAAGGTATTTAGTGCAGCAACTTTTGGAAGATGCACATTTTGAAAAAGTGCGGATTTTTGTGCGGCGCGACACGGGCATTAAACATCCTAAATTGGAACAGCAAATCGTGGATTTCAGCGATGAGAAATCGTGGGGAAAGCATCTAATGGGCGATGTGCTTTTTTCGGCATTGGGAACCACGTTGAAACAGGCGGGAGGAAAAGATAAGCAATACGAAGTTGATTTCACCTTCAACCTGAACTTTGCCCGGAAAGCCAAAGAAAACGGCATTGAAAACTATGTGCTGGTTTCATCGGTGGGTGCCGATGCAAAATCGTCGCTATTTTACACCCGGATGAAAGGCGAACTGGACGAAGCTGTTCAGCAAATTGGCTTTAAGAACATCGCTATCCTTCGCCCCGCATCACTGGTTGGTGAACGCAAAGAACGACGGATTACGGAGGAAATGTCGATTCCGGTTGTGAACTTTGTGACCAAATTCGTTTTCAAAAAATATAAACCCATTCACGGTGAAATAGTGGCACAAGCCATGATTAACGCCGTGCTTCATCCAAGTTCGGACAAAATTATTTGGGAAGCGGATGAGGTTTTTCAACTAAGACCGAAGAAGAAAAACCACGAATAGAAGTTTGACCTCAACCAAATCCGTTATTAAACGTTTGAGTACAAAAGATTAAAAAGGAATACTATGTACACTGGACTTTTACACACGCACAATTTGTTTCGTTGGTTAGTTTTATTGGCAATTCTCGCTGCAGTAATTATGGCTTTTGCCGGTTGGATGAACAAACGGGGATGGCAAAAAAGCGATAACCTGGTGGGACTTTTGCTCATGATTTTTATGGATATTCAATTATTGGTAGGACTGATACTTTACGCCTTTGTTAGCCCGTTGACAAAAGCCGCATTTGCCGATTTTGGCGCGGCCATGCGAAATGCCGATTTGCGGTTCTATGCCGTTGAGCATATTCTGATGATGATCGTTGCTTTGGTTTTGGTACACATCGGGCGGGCTAAATCGAAAAAAGCACTGGAACCCTGGAAAAAGCACCGCGCCGCCGCCGTTTATTATACCATCTCGTTGATCGTGATTTTGGCAGCAATACCCTGGGATAGGGCGTGGGTTTAAATATAAGGATTTATGATTTTTTGGTTGCGAATCTCTTGATTGTGTTGCAAACCTTCTGAATACAAAATTAAACAGTTTCCCTTTAGAGCGGCAACCGTTGGGTTCCCGAAACTCGGGACTGGCATTGCAGACCGCTCATAGTTTATTAGCGGGCGTTAATCTTGCTAATCAATTCATTTATAATTAATAATTGGTTTAATTTTGTAATGCAATAAAGTCTTTATTATTAAACTCATATGGTACGAATAGAAATGACCACCAATTTGAGAGGCGGCATCATTTACTCCAGCAATTACAATGCAATAGTCAGGTCTATTTTCGATTAAAAATTTCGATGAATGCTCGTTTCCCTTTTCGTCAAATAAGTTTTGATAAATTAATTTACTTTTTGCACCAGAATGTCCAGATGATAAAATTTTGTTTTTAAAACCTTTGTCTAAAAGTCCAATGTGTAATAATGAATCCAATTTTCCACCAGCAACCCAACTATCACCAATGATACCGATTGTTGTCAAGGTCGTATCATTGTCAACCGATACTGAATAAAAAGGCAATTCCTTCGAATAAGAAAATCTGTCAATAAGATACCACGAAAAAGACAAAATAATAATCGTAATTCAATACCAATGATTCTAATTTTTTTCGTCACAGTTGTTTCTCTCATTATGTCGTTCATGTTATTGGATTGAGCTGACCAAATGTAGGGATTATTTGCTAAATAGGATACAAGGGAAGGGAATTGTTGTGCGGGTTGAATGCTGTAGATTGTTGCCGGGGATTTTGGAAACCGCTTGTCCGCTAATAACGCTGTCATGTCCTTCGTGCGATGACAGGTTTTGGAGTTCTCTGAGGGAAGCAGTCCGTGTAAGTCCTTGCACAGCTTCTGCAGAGATGAAATGGCTTTTGCAAGTTATTGTACGACTTCTCCCACAAAATAAGGGCGAGAAATAAAATGAAACTAGCGATATTCAAAAAAATATGATTCTATAATGGTTTGTATGGTTAATCTCTATACGTAATTTCTTTAAACCCGAAGGGTTGGGATGATTATAGAATGCATTTTCTCGCAAGTTCTAAACCGCGAAGCGGTGGTATTATCCTGTCATGCCTTCGGCATTATTTTTCATTACTATAGATCTTTTACTATAATCATTTCATGCCTGTCGGCATTGAAGAAGTTGTTTTTTTACCAAAACTAGCGGTTATAGAGCCAAAGATATTTGGTACAACATAAAAAAACGCTTTGCATTTTGTTCGTGAAAAATCGAAATACTATTTTCCTTCGGCAAAGGGCTAAGTCATAGAGCTTTTTATTTTATATATTCCCGAAAATTCTGTTCATGCCGTTTTGTTTATTGGCTTAACCAAACCTAATGTAGAAATTGTTTCGTGTACGACTGTTATTCAACTCTCGTTGTTAAGAACTCGGATTGACACAATTAATCATTAATAAATAGTGACTAATCCTTTCCCTCCAAGAGTGACTAATCCTTTCCTCCGTTTTTCCCTACGGAATAAATATCGTTGATTAGGTGCTGGTACTTTTTCGCCACCACGTTGCGTCGCAGTTTTAGGGTGGGGGAGAGTTCGCCGCTTGCGGGGGTCCATTCGTCGCAAACCAGGCGGATGCGGCTTATCTGCTCGTGTGAGCCTAAGGTTTTATTGATGATGGCCACCTCTTTCTGAATCTTTTCGATAACGGCCGGATGTTGAATTAATTCCTTGTTGTTTTCATAATGGATTTTTTGCTCGGAAGCCCAGTCGTGCAGCAAGGGGAAAATGGGTGAAATCAGTGCACTCGCAAACTTTTCATTGGTGCCAATTACCATTACCTGCTCAATTAAGTCTGACATTTTTAGCTTGTTTTCTATCATCTGCGGAGCAATGTATTTTCCACCGGAGAGCTTGAAGATTTCTTTTTTGCGGTCGGTAATCTTCAGGTATTTGCCGTCTTCAAAAACCCCGATGTCGCCGGTATGGAACCAACCGTCTTTGTCAATCACTTCGGCTGTAAGTTCGGGCTCTTTGAAATACCCTTTCATCACGCCGGGCCCTTTGCAGAGAATTTCACCGTCTTCAGCAATTTTCACCTCAAAACCTTCCAACACCGCGCCTACTGTGCCAATTTTCATTTCGCCTGTCATCGGGTTATTTACGGCAATAACGGGCGAAGTTTCGGTGAGGCCATACCCTTCGAGGTTGAACATTTTTGCCATGCCTAACACGCGGGCAATTCGAGGCTGCAAGGCTGCACCACCGGAAACCACATATACGATGTTTCCTCCCAGAGCTTCGCGCCATTTGGAATAGATGAGTTTGTCGGCAATTTTAATTTTCAAGGCAAGCAGCGGGCTGTATTTTTTGTTGTATTCGAAATGCTGTGTTAGCTCCAAAGCCCAAAAGTAGAGTGATCTTTTGATGCCTGAAAGCTCTTTCCCTTTGGCCACAAAACCATCGTGAACCTTCTCCAGCAATCGGGGAACTGAATTGAACATGTGTGGTTTTATTTCCTTGATGGCCGTAACAATTTGATTCAAATTCCCAACGTAATATACTCCCATGCCTTTGTATTGGAAATGGTAGTTTACGCTCCGTTCGTAAACATGGCACAACGGTAAAAAACTGATCACACGATGTTCTTTGCCGAGGGTGTGCATTTTTGCGTGGGCCACAAAATTCGAGACCAGATTGTCTTGCGTCAGCATTACTCCCTTTGGAACGCCCGTTGTGCCGGATGTGTAGATTAACGTTGCCAGATCTTCGGGGCGTATTGATGCTTTTAGTTCTTCCAGCTTTCCGCTCCATTCCGTACGTTTTGTTTCGCCGAGCTTTAAAATTTCGGTATAGGATTTTGCCCCATCCACTTCATCAAATGAATAGATTTCTTCGATAAATGAAAGTGTTTTGGCAATAGGATTTATTTTCTCGAAAAGCTTGCTATCGCCTACAATCACCATTTTTACTTCGGCGTGCTCCAATATGTAGTGATATTCATCTTCACCGATAGTGGGGTAAATGGGTACGTGCACGGCACCGATCATGGCAATTCCCATGTCCGCAAAGTTCCATTCCGGACGGTTGTTTGTGACAGTGGCTATTTTATCGCCTTTCTCTATGCCAAGTGCCATTAAGCCCAATGCAAACTGATGCGATTTCAGGTTATATTCTTCGGTGGAATAGGTGTACCAGTCTCCGTTATTTTTGCCGCCAAGGGCGTCCGTTCGTGGGAATTTGCTGAGGTAACGATCGAGGATATCAAATGTGCGCGTAACTTGTTGTGTCATATTATATTGATTTGTTAAAAAAAATCAAATATAATCGTTTTGTGTTTTGAGCGCCCAAAAGTTAGAAGTTCAAAAATAACTTTTAAGAAATTTTAACCGATTGAAAATAAATGTATAGTGCAGATAAACAGTTACATGCAATAGATTTCATCGACTATAAAATCGAAACATTCTAAAAATCTATTATTAAAATGTAAAAAGTAGCCCGAAAGCAAATCAAAGATGCAGCAACAAAAGGTGCAAAATCCAATAAAATTTTATTCCCCGCTGTTCTCCTTCTCGAAATTGGAATCTTTAATATAGGCCCACACCATCAGGGCTCCCAGAATTGCAAACGAAACAGGCACAGCAGGGTGCACTCCGTCGGCTACCCCTTTTCCGTAGGAATGTAAGCCTGATAGATAATAGTTAACCCCGAAATAGGTCATCAGAACCGAGGCAAAACCGAGAATAGATGCCATGTTGTAATTGAAAAGTCCTTTTAACGGAGGGATCAATCGCATGTGCACGATAAACGAATAGAGCACCACGGTTATCAATGCCCAGGTTTCTTTGGGGTCCCATCCCCAATAACGTCCCCAGCTTTCATTTGCCCATACGCCGCCTAAAAAGGTGCCTACGGTAAGAAAATACAAACCCACGGTTGCCGACATTTCATTGATGGTAGTGAGTTGTTCAATAAAACCGGTCACTTTGGTTTGATTGGTGTTATTGCGCAGCACAAGTAAAATCATCGCCAAAATCCCGAGGAAAGTGCTCAGTCCCAAAAATCCATAACTTGCGGTGATAATGGCCACGTGAATGGCCAGCCAATACGATTTCAGCACAGGGACTAAGGGCGTAATTTCGGGGCTCATCCAACTCAGGTGCGCCACAAACAACGAGATTCCTGACAGAAATGCAGCCGTACCCACCACCATAGGATATTTGCGTCCGAAAATTAAGCCGGCCAGCATTGCCGCCCACGCTACATACACTACCGACTCGTAACCGTTGCTCCAGGGCGCGTGCCCGGAAATGTACCATCTGAAAACGAGGCCTATGGTATGCACTAAAAACAAAAAGAAAATAATAGTGAAAAAGCTGATTCGAATGAATTTTGGCAGCGGTTTTTGTCTGAATATATTAATGAAAAGCACTACCAGCAGCAAAAATCCGAACAACAAATAGAATGGAAAAATTCGTTTAAACGGATTTATTTTATTGTAAATAATTTCGGTGTTTTTATGAGTTTCCGTTGGGAGTAAATAGGATCCGTACTTTTCCTGAAAATTGCCAAGCGCCCTTAACACTTCATTGGCGTCATCCGTTTTTTGTTCCACAATGGATTGCAGCAAAAGTTGAAATCCGCTTTTGATGAAAATGGAGTCGCCACCGGAATATTCTATCGCGTTTGCACCCGGGGGATACCAACTTGCCTCGCGGGTTTCGCGCGGGAAAACGTTGAAAATAGACCCCTGAAATACCATGAAACAAATGTTTATGCGCTCGTCGAGGTTAATGTATTCTTTCTCTAAACGGTTGCGGAATGCCGGAGCTTTTGCGTAGGCCGTTTGCACCTGATCCAAAATGCGGTAATTACCCTGCATATCAAACATTTGATCGACAGCAATGGTGTTGCCACTTATTCCCAGCTCGTTTGCCAGTTCTTTTTCCGAAACGCGAATAAAAGGAAGCGTACGCCAAATTTCCGGATAAGTCATCATGCTTAACACCACTTCGTCGGACGATTTTCCGTAGAGCGTCGATTTGCGGCTTATCTTCCGCACAATTTCGCTGTTTAATGTTGAAATGGGTTCGATACGCCCGTCAATGCCCTGCACCCACAAGCGGCTAAAAGCATCCACCGTAGTCGCATCTATTTTGGGAATGCCTGCACCTGCGCCACTTTGTGCAGCGCTAAGGATTGGCATTGCGCCAAGTGCCATAATCAGCACAATGGTTTTCAATGAAACCTTTTTCAATTTACGGCTCAAAAACTGAAAATACGAATGTTTATTCACTAATGAAAGAATGAAGCCGAGGATTAGCAGAGCATAGCCCAGGTAGGTTATCCAGGTTCCCCACATGTCGTGGTTGACGGAGAGGATCGTCCCTTTTTCGTCCGTGTCGTAACTCGATTGAAAGAATTTATATCCTTTGTACGTCAGGGTGTTGTTCATGAAAATGCGGAGATCATCTTTTTTCCCCACGCTCTCATCGATTAAAACTACATCGGATGCGAACGAAGACGGCGATTGTGAACCGGGATAGCGTTCCAATTCAAAATTCTTCAAAAATATACTGAATGACAGGGTAATGGGTTTTGCACCAAAAGCCAATCGCAATTCGCTGTTGCCAAGCGGAACAGAAACGGTATCGCCCTGGGTGTTGCTCATTCCGAAAACCGGAACGGTTTGCCGGTTAATTCCGTCGGATATTTCTACAATGGCTGCATTTTCACCTGTTTGATTTTGGCTTTTTACGGCGGAAAATTTGGCGTTGGGTAGAAAATTCCGAATTAAAAAGCGAAAACCGTTGAATCCATACAGGAACATATTTTTGGCGGGAATGGTATCGCCGGGTTCAAAGCTGACGGTTTCCTGGCTGGCCATGGTTGTTTCATCTATGGATCCGGATGAAGTCATAAAAAGCTGTCCGTTTTCGCGAAAGAACTTTATCGCAGTTTCCTGTCCGGCCTCAAAACCAGCCGAAAAACCGGGATAATTCAATACTTCCCCTTTGCGGAAGAGAAAGGACTGCATCCCCTGCCCTTCGGGCGAAGAAAACACAAAATCGATAATCGGGTCACCGTTTTCCGAAGGGACAGGTTTGCGTTCGGCATTTTCGATGTAGCCTACCGTTTTAACCTTCACTTTTTGCCCGTTCACATCAAACTTTGCAGAAAATTGTTTTGGTGTCAGCTCCGAAAAAAGTACTTTCTCTTCCTTGTGTTGCTTATCATAAGCCGCGTAGAAATAATTGTCGGAAGAAAGAATGAAATTCGAGCTTTGGTTTTCTCTAATGTGCATCATTCCTTCGTAGCTGATGTAGCGCGTAATTAGGGCGCCCAGTAAAATCACCAGGAATGAAATGTGAAACAAACCCAATGTAAAACGTTTCAGCGTGAAAAAACGGTATTTTACTAAGTTGTTTACCAGGTTTAGGGCAAGCAAAGCCCAAACCAGTTCGAACCAATGGGTTTTATAGACTACTGCTTGTGCTGTTGGTGTGCCGTAGCTGCTCTCCACAAAAGTTGCAATAGCCATGGAAAATGCCAACACGAGAAACAAAAAAGCCATTACCGGGAGAGAGGTGAGAAAATAATATATGCGTTTCATTGTTTTAAACTATAATTCGAGGGGCTGAAAATAGTTGTTATTTAGAACAAATACAAAACAGATGAAGCAATATCGGACAAATTAGTGTTTTATTATTCTGAAAATGGATTTTCTTGATTGATCGGTACCTCATAGCACAGGTCTGTTATTACAAATCAGAAATTTTATAATAGGATGTATTGCTTATTGCAGCTACCAGCATTCTGTCAAAAAACATTAATCTAAAACACTACTATACACTTTTTTTAGCACTGCAATTTTTTCCTCATCTTCGGCAATTGCATTCGTAGTAAACATCATCACACCGCTCGATTTTTCTGCCAGCCCTCCTTTTAATACGGTTTCAAAATCGCTTGCCGACACAATGCCGGGATTATTGTAGGCCTGTACAATAGGCCAAACTTTTGGGAAGGCTCCGTTTTCAACCTTTAGCCGCTTACAAAACCATCGAATATTTTCCTCCACCCATTCTGGTTTCCTGCCCATCCGTTCGTGATAAACCATGGACGAAAACACATCAAAAACATCACGGAGCAAATCGTAATCAAGCCCGAGGATTCGCCGACGGGCACCGTCAAATTCCTCATCATTCCATGGGCAGTGATAAAGCCCGAGTAAAGTTCCAGGTTTTTGTTCGTCAATAATTTTCCGAACCTGAACAGCCCAATCGTAAATCACATTACAACGCCAATCGCGCCACTCCTCATCTTTATTTTGCAATATCCAGTGTGCTTTTTCTGCGGTGCTTCCTTCGGGGATTTCAATGTTTTTGTTTTCAGAAAAAGTGGAAAGACAATGATTGCAAAAGCAGGTTTCAGGCAATATGGGTTCGGGTTCCTCAAATTGTGCATGCCAATGAACGTAATCCATCCAAACACCTGCAATATCATAATCGTTCAGCAACTTGCGCAACTGGTTGAACCGATATTCACGAAAACCGGGTTCAGTAGGACAAACACCCATAAACCACGAAGCCGCTTCCACCTGCTCACCTTTTTCATTAATCGGCCAGGCTTCAGGATGATCCACGACGTAATTTTTACCGTTTAATGTTGCAAATTCTGCATATACTTTTATGCCTTCATTTTTCGCCCGTTCCATCATTTCAGCATTGATGGAACCGCTGTGGACAAACATCGAATTAATGCCCAGTTCAGACAAAGTATAATCTTTGTCCCACAAGGGTTTCGGATGACCGTAAATCCCCCTGGTTTCAATTTGTTGAGCAGGTTCCTGAGCACAGGAAGCCACTAGGAATAGCATTAAAAAAGCTGAAATGAAAATGTGTTCCAGTTTTGTTTGTTGTATTGTTGTCATCTTTTTCAATTTTAACCGTTTGAACAAATATACAACGAACCGGATAACAATTTGGTCAATTACAATTCAGGCTGTTTATGCTTTGCCGGGCATTTGCAATTGCATCTTCCCACTGGGTACGTTGTACTCCGGCGAGGGTAGAACAATCACGATAAGGTTCCAGTGCATCAAGGTAGGCCTGTCCTGCTGCCTTGTAGGCATTGCAGTTGGCGGGAGTTGGATTGGTTCCATACGCTTGTGCTGCTGCCGACCATGCATTCATTTCGGCTTGAGCCTGAACTGTCCAGACTGTTGCACATGGACCATCATCTAAATCATCGTTTTTTTTATCGCACGAAATAAATCCGACAAAAACAAAAACTAAAACAATACTGAGGTAATTTTTCTTTTGAAATAGGTACTTAGCCACTAATATTTTTGATCGGACATGGCGGAGCGTTTACCATGCGCAGCATCAGGTTGTCGAAGATTCTTTCTTTCATAAAGTTCCTGTTGAACCTGTAGCAGTACTCGTCGAGGTAATCCTGCAGGTCCTCCACCTGGTGGTGCATGCCCCTTAGCCATCCCTTGAGCATCATGATCGCCCTGTGCAGTTCGGGAAAGTTGCCGCCCTTTTTGCCGGACGGGATCTGTACCATGTTCGTGAAATCCTTCGCCAGCGGGCCGTAGCCCGTCCATTGGTCGGTGGTCACCTTTGCCGTCGGATCGATGTGGTCCTTCATGAAGCCCCCAAGGCATGCCGCATCGGCGTGGGGGATGACCCGTGCGTAGAGCCTGCCCACGCTCTTGCCCTTTTTCTCTATGCCCACTACCACGAGTTTCTTCTTGGCGTTCTTCCTGCCGCGGACCCCCTCCTCCTGCTGCCCGAATACCGTCTCGTCGACCTCCGCCGTGCCGGTTATGGGGTAATTCCCCGAACTCTTCATGGCCTTCATTACCTTTCTTTTGAACCTCCAGCAGGTCTTCTGCCCCAATTCCAGCTTGCGCGCGAGCTCGGTGGAGGAGAACCCTTTTTTGTTGGTGGCCAAAAAGTATACAATCCAAAAGGCCTTGAGCGGATCGAACTTTAACTTGTGGAAGAGGGTACCTGCCGTGGGCGACTCCACATAACGGCACCGCGAGCACTGCCTGGAGTGTGGCGACGACCCCTCGCAGCTATTGTCGTGGCCACATTTGGGACAGCTGTAGCCTTCGCCCCACTTGAGTGTGGCCAGGTGCGACAGGCAGCTGTCAGCGTCCGGGAATTTCCTCTGGAAATCAAAAATGGACATGCTTTTGAATCTTTGCTCCATGTTTTGCATATTTGTTTCCCCGAATATACTACTTTTATCGTTATTGGTTAAGTACCTAATTCAATAAGACAAATTAATCCGTTTATTAAATTCCATCAACAAAAAGCCCCTAATTGTTTTCATTTCAAAAATATATTATCATATTTGCAGCAAATCGTAAGTAAAAATAGTGAAATCAAGTTTCAACATATCAATTCTTAATCTCCTTCTCGGTATTATTCTTCTACTTCAGAAGAAATGAGAATGGTATGTTGTTGAACGATATTTGAAAAAAAATAGGGCCATTCTCATAATAGGGAGTGGCTTTTTTTATGGAAAAAGAAGCCCGAAGCCCGAAGTCAGAAGACGGAAGACGGAAGACCGAGGTCAGAATTAGTAGGAGAACGAGCAACGAGCAACAAGTAACAAGCAACAAGAAACGAGTAACAAGAAACAAATAACAAATAAAATGAGTGACAGATTGTACATTTTCGACACAACCTTGCGGGATGGAGAACAAGTCCCCGGTTGTCAGTTGAACACAGTAGAAAAAATTGAAGTCGCCAAAGCACTGCAAGATTTGGGGGTTGACGTGATTGAAGCCGGATTCCCCATTTCCAGCCCGGGCGATTTTGATTCGGTAGTAGCGATCTCGAAAGCGGTTACCTGGCCCACCATTTGTGCCTTGACCCGCGCAGTTCAAAAAGACATTGATGTAGCCGCAGAATCGCTTAAATACGCGAAAAAAAGCCGCATCCATACCGGAATCGGAACCTCCGATTTCCACATCTACCACAAGCTCAACTCCAACCCCGATGCCATTATCGAGCGTGCAGTTGATGCCGTGAAATACGCAAAAAAATACGTGGAAGATGTGGAGTTTTACGCAGAAGATGCCGGCCGTACAAACAATGAATACCTCGCCAAAGTGATAGAAGCGGTGATTAAAGCCGGCGCAACGGTAGTGAACATCCCCGATACAACAGGATATACCATGCCTTATGAGTACGGTGAAAAAATCAAATACCTTGTTGATAACGTTAAAGGAATACACAAAGCCGTGATTTCCACGCACTGCCACAACGATTTGGGGATGGCTACGGCAAATACATTGTCGGGCGTTATGAATGGCGCTCGCCAGGTTGAAGTCACCATCAACGGAATTGGCGAACGTGCCGGAAATACTTCCTTAGAAGAAATCGTAATGATATTGAAAAGCCGTTATGCCGTATTGGGTATTGACACGGGAATCAACACGAAAAAGATTTACGGCACCAGCCGCCTGGTTTCCAATTTAATGAACATGCCGGTACAACCTAATAAAGCAGTTGTGGGGCGAAACGCATTTGCACACTCCTCTGGAATTCACCAGGATGGCGTATTGAAAAACCGCGAGAACTATGAAATCATGGATCCAACCGATGTGGGCATCAACGAATCAGCCATTTTGTTAACTGCCCGTAGCGGTCGCGCTGCACTGAATCACCGGCTTGAATTACTGGGCTTTAACCTTACAAAAGACAAGTTGGACGAAGTGTATGAGGAATTTGTGAAGCTGGCCGACAAGAAAAAGGATATCCGCGACGACGATATCGCTTTGTTGGTGGGCGATGCAACCCGTCAGGAACGCAGAATCAAATTGGATTATCTACAAGTGGTAAGCGGAAAGCCCCTGAGGCCAATGGCTTCCGTTCGTTTGGACATTGCAGGGGAAAAATTCGATGCTACAGCGGCTGGTAACGGTCCGGTAGATGCAGCAATTACCGCCGTTAAACAAATTATTCATCGTCAGGTTTTAATCGAAGAGTTTTTGGTGCAGGCCATTACCCGCGGCAGCGACGACGTTGGGAAAGTGCATATACAAGTGGAATACAACAATTCCATCTACCACGGCTTTGCCGCTAATACGGATATTATTACTGCATCGGTTGAAGCATTTTTAGATGCCATTAACAAGCTGCCCGTAGGGGAATGAATAGATTCACAATATATGACGTAACATAGGACTGCACCGTAAATATTGATAAATGCATAATGAAGCAATTGGGCTATAAAGCATTATGAATTATATTTTTCAAAAAATGGAAAAGACTAAAAAAGTACGAGAATATTATGTGTATGAATTAAGAGAAAAGAATAATGCACGTTCGTCTATATTTTATGTTGGTAAGGGAAAAAGCTTAAGAAAAGACCAGCACATTAAAGAGGTAATCAAAAAGCTTTTAGGTGGGAAAACTATTAAAACTTTGAAAGAAAAAAAGATTGCTGAATTGCTATCAAAAATCAACAATAGTGAAATAGAGGTTTTAATTATTGGAAGATATGAAACTGAAAAAGAAGCGGAAGCCGTTGAAGCAACTTTAATAAATTGGGTATATGGGATTAGTGAATTAACAAATATTGTTCGCGGTAAAGGATCACAATTTATAAGAAACAAAGGAGACTTTAATTTTAATAATTTATTAGAAGATAGTAGAACTCGTTCTCAAAAATTTGAGGATAATAATACGTCTCTGAATTACGAAAACATTTCAAATAACTTAAGAAAAAATCTAAGTAGCTACAGATTTCACCATACTACTATTCCTATGGGAATCAGAGGAAACCAAGACTATACTTTTAATTGGAATGTTCCGAACAGTAATTTTTATTTAGAATTTAAGCTGAACAAAAATGGAGAAAATGTGGTAATTAATGCAAGACCACAAAAGGGATATAAAAATAATTTTATGAAAGTTGTTCGAAAAGCAGGATACCTTCTGTCAAATGAAAGTGCGGAAGTATTCGCTGCCCTTGCAGATTATAACAATAAACCTCAATTTGAAAATGGTGTTCAGTATAATTCTTTTTTAAAAGGAGTTCCTATAACAAATGTTGAAGAAATTGTGAAATTAATTCAAGATTTTAGGATTAGGTTAATGTTAGCTCAACTAATACTTAGTTCGGAATCTGAAGATTCTTCTCTCGCCTTAGAATTGAATCAATGTATTGATATTTTCAAACAACGACCCGAAGCAAAAAGAAATAAAAAACTAAAGAACAATAATTTGATTAATAAAATATGACAGCAAAAACATTATTCGACAAAATTTGGGATGCCCACGTGGTAAAATCGGTAGAAAACGGTCCGGATGTGTTGTATATCGACCGCCATTTAATCCACGAAGTTACCAGTCCGGTAGCATTCCTGGGATTGAAAAACAGGGGACTGAAAGTTTTTCGCCCCGATAAAACTACGGCAACCCCCGACCACAACGTACCCACCATCGATCAGGATTTGTCGATCAAAGATGAACTTTCGCGCCACCAGGTGGAGATGTTGAAACGCAACTGCGAAGAACACGGCATCGTGTATCACGACCTGGGTTCCGAAGGACATGGTATCGTTCACATCATTGGCCCGGAAATGGGATTGACACAACCGGGGATGACCATCGTTTGCGGAGACAGCCATACCTCTACGCACGGAGCCTTTGGTACCATTGCATTCGGAATTGGCACCAGCGAGGTGGAAATGGTACTGGCAAGCCAGTGCATTATGCAGCCCAAGCCTAAAAAAATGCGCATCACTATCAACGGCAAATTAGGCAAAGGCGTAACGGCAAAAGACATCGCGCTCTACATTATTTCAAAGATTTCAACGAGTGGCGGCACAGGCCATTTCATTGAGTATGCCGGTTCGGCTATTTCAGCCATGAGCATGGAAGCCCGTATGACGCTGTGTAACCTCAGCATTGAAAGTGGAGCCCGCGGCGGGATGATTGCCCCTGACGAAACCACTTTCAACTATATTAAAGGACGTGAGTTTGCGCCAAAAGGCAAGGATTGGGATAAAGCCCTCGCTATCTGGAACGAACTTAAATCGGACGAAAATGCCGTATTCGATATGGAATACACCTACGATGCTGCCGATATAGAGCCGATGATTACCTACGGAACTAACCCCGGAATGGGAATTGGCGTTTCGCAGCACATTCCCACCACCGAAGGCATGACGGGCAGCGACAAAATTACCTTCGAAAAATCCCTACAGTACATGGGCTATTCGGCAGGCGACGTTATGAAAGGGAAAGTAATCGACTATGTTTTTCTGGGAAGTTGCACAAACGGGCGAATCGAAGACTTCCGCGCTTTCACCGCTTTTGTGAAAGGAAAGAAAAAAGCCGACAACGTTACAGCCTGGTTAGTGCCGGGTTCCAAACAAGTGGAACATCAGATTAGAAATGAAGGTTTGGTTGAAATCCTTGAGGAAGCCGGATTCCAGCTTCGTCAGCCGGGTTGTTCAGCTTGTTTGGCCATGAACGACGATAAAATTCCGGAAGGAAAATACGCCGTTTCCACGTCGAACCGTAATTTTGAAGGCCGCCAGGGACCGGGCTCAAGAACACTGCTTGCCAGCCCGCTAACCGCCGCAGCCGCAGCAATAACCGGAGTGATTACGGACCCGAGGGAGTTTTTGTAAAGGATTATTTATTAATGATTAATGATTAATGATTAATAAGAATTGATTAATGTTTGACAAGTACGGACTAAAGCAGCGAACAAAAATATTTGCACATAATTGTGTCAAATTTGCGTGTTCACTCCCACAAATCAAATTGGGAAATCATATTGAAGGGCAGTTGATTCGATGTGCCACTTTAGTGGCGGCAAATTATCGTGCAGTTTTGCTTGCCCAGTCCGATGCAGCATTTGCTGCAAAATTATCAATAGTAATCGAGGAAGTAGATGAATGTGACTTTTGGGTGGAGTTTGCTATGGACGAGAAAATCTCATCACCAGAAACTTCTATACCATTAATGAATGAAGCAAAAGAGTTGACCGCTATTTTTATAGCTTCAAGAAAAACAATCCAGTTAAGAAACAAAAAACAATAATTTGAATATAAAACGTTGTTGGAGAATTCCACTAATAAATAAAAACTAATAAATAAAAAATAGTACGTGTGATGGAGAATCCCACTAATAAATAAAAAATAATAAATAATAAATTTCACATGGCATACGATAAATTCAGCACAATAACATCCACCGCAGTTCCGCTTGCTATCGAGAACGTGGACACCGACCAAATTATTCCGGCGCGGTTTTTAAAAGCAGTTGAACGCAAAGGTTTTGGCGACAATCTTTTTCGCGACTGGCGCTACAACAAAGACGGAAGTCCAAAAACAGGTTTTCCGCTGAACGACAAAAGATATTCGGGTAAAATATTGGTGGCTGCTAAGAATTTCGGCAGCGGTTCAAGCCGTGAACATGCAGCCTGGGCAATATACGATTATGGCTTCCGGGTGGTAGTATCGAGTTTCTACGCCGACATTTTTAAAGGGAACGCATTGAACAACGGCATTCTTCCTGTTGTTGTTACTCCCGGGTTCCTGCAAAAAATATTCGATGCGATTGATAAAAATGCCAACGCAACTTTCAAAGTGGATTTAGAAAATCAAAAGTTCACCATTGTTGAAACCGGCGAATCGGAAGGTTTTGAAATCAACCCCTATAAAAAACATTGTTTGCAAAACGGGCTCGACGACATCGACTATTTGGTGGATATGAAAGAGGAAATTGCAGTGTTTGAGACCCCCTAAATCCCTGTAGGCCCCAAAGGGGGGACTTTAGAGAAATATTGAATGAAGATGGAAGAAATTATTAACTAAAAAAATCCTTCTCCTCTCCGCCAGTTGGCGGAAGATCGGGAGGGGCTTCAAAAATGACAGGTAGAACAGTTACAATAAATGAAAAGCGGTTAACGATTATGGACACCACTTTGCGCGACGGAGAACAAACATCGGGTGTTGCTTTTCGTCATGGCGAAAAATTGAGTGTTACGAAAGTGCTGCTTGAAGACGTCAAAGTCGATCGGATTGAGATAGCATCGGCACGCGTCTCCGAAGGAGAATTCAAAGGTACACAGCGCGTGATGCAATGGGCAAAGCAAAAAGGACATCTAAACAAAGTAGAAGTGCTTGGTTTTGTTGACGACCGGATTTCGCTTCAATGGATTGCCGATGCAGGAGGAAAAGTTCTGAACCTCTTGTGCAAAGGCTCGCTCAAGCACGTTACCGAACAGTTGCGAAAAACACCCGAACAGCACGTTGCCGACATCAAAAAGGTGGTGAACAATGCCGAAGAAATGGGCATCAAGGTCAACATATATCTCGAAGACTGGTCGAACGGGATGCGCAAATCTAAGGATTATGTACATTTTATGATCCGCAGCCTGAAAGATGAAAACATTGAACGCATCATGCTCCCCGACACTTTGGGAATTCTTGATCCCGACGAAACCTACGATTATTGTTTAGAAATGGTCGAGACCTATCCCGAAGTCGAGTTTGATTTCCATGCCCACAACGATTACGACTTGGCCATTGCCAATGTTTTTCACGCCATAAAAGCGGGCATTCGTTGCGTACACACCACCGTAAACGGTCTTGGTGAACGTGCGGGAAATGCTCCCCTTTCGAGCGTTATTGCCACCATTAAAGATCATTTAAAAATGGAAACCAACGTGAACGAATCGCAGTTGAACAAAGTTTCCAGACTGGTAGAATCCTTTTCGGGAATCCGGATTCCAACCAATAAACCGCTCATTGGGGAGTTTGTATTTACGCAGTGCAGCGGCATCCATGCCGACGGCGACAACAAAAACAATCTTTATTTTAATGAGCTTCTTCCCGAACGCTTTGGACGCACACGCCAATACGCTTTGGGGAAAACTTCGGGCAAAGCCAACATCAAAAAAAACCTGGAAGATCTGGGCATTGAATTGGATGCAGAATCCCTCAAAAAAGTGACTAACCGGATCATCGAGCTGGGCGATAGAAAAGAAAGAGTTTCCATCGAAGATTTGCCCTATATTGTGGCCGACGTGATGGAAAGTGAATCATTCGAACAAAAAATCAAGGTGCTCAACTATTCCGTTAACCACACCATGGGGTTGCGGCCGGTAGCCAATGTTTCCATCGAAATCGACGGAAAATACTACGAGCAGTATTCTGATGGCGACGGGCAGTATGATGCCTTTATGCGGGCCTTGCAGAAGATTTACAAAAAGCTTGGCAAAAATTTCCCGAAGCTTATTGATTATACGGTCACCATCCCTCCCGGTGGAAGAACAGATGCCTTAGTGGAGGCAATAATTACCTGGAAAAACCAGCGCGAATTCAGGACAAAAGGACTCGATCCCGACCAAAATACGGCTGCAATGAAAGCCACTATCCGCATGTTAAATATTATCGAAAGCGATCACCAACCTACCCTGTTGGAAAATTTGAATGCTACCAAGCCATAGTTAGTCGCAGTAAAGATTTAAATTCGTATTTTTGTAAATAAACGATCTGTTATGAATTATTTAGAAAGAATTTCTATTGATTCGGAGATATGCCATGGAAAGCCCTGTGTCCGCGGTATGCGCTGGCCTGTTGAGGTAATTCTTGACATGCTTGGATCCGGAATGTCAACAGAAGAAATTATAGAAGATCATCCGGAGTTGGAAAAAGAGGATATACTAGCAAGCCTAAATTATGCAAAACTTAACTTGTCTGGTAAACCATTAAAAGATGTTGCATAATGAAATTCTTATGCGATGTTCACATTCCCTATAAGCTTACTAAACATTTAGAGTCATTGGGCTTTGTTTCTGTTCATGTAAATAAAATTTTAAATAAATGGTTTACATCCGATGCTGAAATTTCGGAATACGCAGATAAAAATGACTTTATTGTTATTACCAAAGATTCTGATTTTAGAAATAGTTACTACATAAAAAAAACACCTGAAAAACTCATTAAAATCAATTTTTAAATATGAAACTTAACATCGCTATTCTCCCCGGTGACGGGATTGGGCCCGAAATCGTTGAACAGGCCATGAAAGCGGTAAAAGCTGTCGCAAAAAAGTTCAAGCACGAGTTAAGCTATGAATATGGCTTGACCGGTGCGGTTGCTATCGACAAAGTAGGCGACCCCTACCCTGCCGAAACCCACGAATTGTGCATGAAATCGGATGCCGTGTTGTTTGGTGCCATCGGCGACCCCCGTTTCGACAATAACCCGAAAGCCACGGTGCGCCCGGAGCAGGGTTTGCTCGCTATGCGTAAAAAATTGGGTTTGTATGCCAACATCCGCCCCGTTGAAACCTTTGAGTCTTTATTGCACAAATCGCCCTTGCGCCGCGAACTGGTTGAAGGTGCCGATTTCGTTTGCATCCGCGAGCTTACCGGAGGGATTTACTTCGGTGAGAAAGGACGTTTGGACAATGGCAATACCGCCTTCGATACCTGTACCTACACCCGTGCAGAAATAGAACGTATTTTGAAGCTGGCGTATGAATTTGCAGGCAAACGCAACAAAAAGCTCACCGTTGTGGATAAAGCCAACGTATTGGAAAGCTCGCGTTTATGGCGCGAAATAGCTCAGGAAATGGCGCCCAATTACCCCGACATCAAAACCGAATTCATGTTTGTTGACAATGCGGCAATGCAAATTATCCAGTGGCCTAAAAACTTTGATGTGATGGTGACCGAAAATATGTTTGGCGATATTTTAACCGACGAAGCCAGCGTTATCACCGGTTCGCTGGGATTGTTGCCTTCTGCCTCGATAGGCATTCACACTTCGGTTTTTGAACCCATACACGGCTCCTATCCGCAAGCGGCAGGACAAGATATTGCCAACCCCATTGCCACTATCCTCTCGGCGGCCATGATGTTCGAGTATGCTTTCGATTTGCACAAAGAAGGAACGCTGATACGTGATGCTGTTGCTGCCTCTCTCGAAGCGGGAATTGTAACTGTTGACATTGCCGAAGGTGCTGCCCACAAAACCTCGCAGGTTGGCGACTGGATTGCTGATTTTATTTCAAAATAACCGGCCATTGCAATAGAATTTAAAACCGTTCGTTTAAGTTTCGAACGGTTTTTTTATCGTTCAGAAGCCTGTTTAAACAAGTTTTATTTCTTTTGTGAGAATTATCAAAAATTTACAACCTTGCGATCGATAAAATTATTTCTTCCATTCTTGTTCTGCGCACTTTTTGGTGCTTTCGCGAATACCGCATTTGCGCAAAAGTTTAATCCAGTGCTCAATGTGGGTGCAAAAATCGGATTTTCAAAGCTCTATGCTGAAACTGATTTCTCCCAATTCAGCAATGAATTTTACAACCACGCCGGTCTGGCATTCGACTTTGAAGTTTCGAAATACCTTACACCACACTGGGAGATTGGAGCAGAAATGGAACGTTCAGTATTGAACGGAGAAAATGACCGTCCATATTTTTCAGCCAACAACATACATCAACATCATATCCCCGCCGTTACCGATCCGGTAGAATATCAAAACAAGCTGACAGGGCAAAACTTGTTCTTCCGCTATTTCATTCGTCCCGCTAATCAGGAATATAAATTTGCACCTTTTCTAAAAGCCGGAATTGGTTATAAGGTTTACAAATCGGAATTAAAATATAAAGAACCACCGTCAGATCCCTCGAAACAATTGATCTTTGGTAAAGGAAGTGAAGGACAAACCAATTTATCCACTGCCGTTTTTATTTCTGGCCTTGGGTTCAAAACTTCCATCAACCAGCAGGTTTATCTGTTGGCAAATTTCGATTTGAACATGGTTCACTACGACTTTCTGGATGTAGTGCACAATTACGACAGAGCAACTAAAGATCGCATCGATTTATACGGGATTTACACGCAATTTAAAGTCGGGATTTTTTATACACTTAAAGGAGAACCTATTGAAAAGAAATCCAACAAGGAAGGGCGAAAAAAAGGCAGTACGTCTGCACCAAAATATTTACCTTTCGCTCCCTAAAATAATTTACCCGGTCAAATTGGTGGCCCCTCTATTTCATAAGCCTTTTATTAATCTTGCACCGGATTCATACCCTTTATCGGCTTACCGCTCCATCCGTGTAAATGTTAACGAATCGATAAAAATACCTGACTTTGCGCTTTTTTATTCATTAATCCCTTCTACTTAAACAACAAATCGAGTACATTTGTTACTCATTATTGATATTTCAATTTCGCTTGCTCGGATACTTCCATGTAACTGAGGAGGCGAAGCTGTAAATTCAACTCAGCTTTTTGGCCGAAATCAGCCCCTCCGTTTTGTATAAATCATTATGCTAAATTCCATTATTACATCCAAAACCCGCATTAAATTGTTGCTTAAGTTCTTCCTAAACAGCAATACGAAAAGCTATTTGCGGAACCTGGAGCAGGAATTTGGCGAGTCCACCAACGCCATCCGGGTGGAGCTCAACCGCTTGGAAGATGCGGGACTGCTACAGTCGGAAATCGAGGGAAATAAAAAATACTTTAAAGCGAATACTTCTCATCCATTGTTTTTCGACATCAACAGCATTTTGAAAAAAATTGTGGGAATCGACAAACTGATCGAACGCGTGCTCAATGAAATTGGCGATCTGGAACAAGCTTATATCACTGGCGATTTTGCCAAAGGAACCGATTCTCCAATTATTGATCTGGTGTTGATAGGTGAAGACCTGGATACCAATTTCATAAAAGGCCTGATCTCAAAAGCAGAAAAACTGGTTGAACGAAAAATCAGGTATTTGATTTTGACCAATGAAGAAATGGGCGTCTATTTCAAAAATAAACCCACCCTGTTGATCTGGAAAGAAGAGAAATGAAAATCCTGATTACCGGAACTGCCGGATTTATTGGCTACCATCTTGCAAAAAAATTCCTGCAACAGGGAAAAACGGTGGTTGGGATCGACAACATCAACAATTACTACGATGTGGAGCTGAAATATGCCCGTCTGGCAGAAAGCGGGGTTTCGCGTGCTGCTGAAAAATGGAACTCACCGGTAAAAAGCAGTCGGTTTGAGAAATACACTTTCCTGCGGATGAACCTGGAAGACCATGAAGCACTAAATGCTCTTTTTGAAACTGAAAGATTCGATGCGGTTTGCCACCTTGCTGCACAAGCCGGAGTGCGCTACAGCCTCGAAAACCCGCAAGCCTATGTAAGCAGCAATCTTGTCGGTTTTGTAAACATCCTGGAAGCCTGCCGGCATTACGATGTAAAACATTTAGTTTATGCCAGTTCGTCGAGCGTTTATGGCAACAGCAGCAAAATGCCACTTTCGGTGAGCGACCCGGTGGAAAATCCGATCAGTTTATATGCCGCCACAAAAAAAAGCAACGAGCTAATGGCATACACCTACAGCCATTTATTTAAATTTCGCACCACAGGACTTCGGTTTTTTACCGTTTACGGTCCTTGGGGCCGACCCGACATGGCACCGATCCTTTTTGCTAATGCCATTTCTGAAGGAAAACCCATTAAAGTGTTCAACAACGGCAATCTCGAACGTGATTTCACCTACATCGACGATATTGTAGAAGGAATTTCACTGATAATCAGTAGAATTAAGGCTGTCGGCAAACAAACCACCAGCGGGGAATCTTCTCCTTCATCCGACCACATAGAGGATTTTAAGGAAAACTATTCTTTGTATAATATCGGTAATGGCAACCCGGTGAAGTTGATGGATTTCATCGAAACCATGGAAAATGCGCTGGGCAAAAAAGCCATAAAGCAAATGCACCCCATGCAGGCGGGCGACGTATATAAAACCTTTGCCGACGTAAGCGGGTTAAAAGATGATTTCGGATATTCCCCCAGAACGCCCATCCAAAAAGGGGTGAAGGAATTCGTGGTTTGGTTTAAAGAATATTATGGAAGTCAAAGTAACCAGCAACAAGCAACCAGCAACAAATAAACATTAAATATGCAGTTCAAATTAAAAATCATCGCCATTATTGGCATTATGCTTTTTAGCAGCCATCTGATTTTCGCACAGGATGTGAAGTCAGTAGATGTAAAATCACTGCCGCAAAGCGACATTAAAAAAGCCCAGCAAGCCATTCAGGACGCCGGTCTATCAACCCAAGATGCCGCCAACATAGCGAGACAAAAAGGCGCAACGGAACAACAAATCCGGGATTTTGAAGGCCGTTTGCAGGATGGAACACAAACCGGCGAAACAGGAATAGTTGACCCCGTAGAGCAAGCTGCCGAAATGGTTGAAGAGCAGCAAGACGTGGAAAAATCGAAACGACAGGCCGGATTCGATGCAGGCGGAAGGATTTTTGGTGCTTACCTGTTCAACAACAAAAACCTTACGTTCAATCCCAGCGTCAACATTCAAACGCCGAAAAATTACGAAGTCAGCATTGGCGACCAGATTCTAATTAATATTTGGGGAAATTCGCAAAATAACTACCAGCTTACGGTGAACAAAAACGGGCAAATTATGATTCCCGATGTAGGTCCTTTGTACATCGCCGGATCGACTTTTGAAGAGGCGGAACGCAAAATAAAAGAACGTTTAACTTCCATCTATTCGGATATGGGCGGGCGTAATCCACAAACTTTCGCGCAGATCAACATGGGCCAGTTGCGCTCTATCCAGGTCAATCTCGTTGGCGAAGTTTCTGCCCCCGGCACCTATACCCTACCGGTAACTGCAACTGTATTCAATGCACTCTATCTTTCGGGCGGTCCCAACAGCATCGGCTCATTCCGGAACATCAAAATTATCCGCGCCAACCAGATGGTGAAGACTGTTGATATCTATAAATTTCTGGTTAATGCCGACCCGTCGGATAATATTTTATTAAAAGACGACGACATTATTTTCATTCCCCCCG
Organism: uncultured Maribellus sp.; assembly: GCA_964572085.1. Taxonomy (GTDB): domain Bacteria; phylum Bacteroidota; class Bacteroidia; order Bacteroidales; family Prolixibacteraceae; genus Draconibacterium. The sequence goes on from CAZNEV010000035.1 coordinate 51,477, forward strand.
CTGAAAAACGGGTGGCAGTAAATGGTGAATTCAAGCGCGAAGGAATTTTTGAGTTAAAAGATGGTGAAATGTTGAATGACCTTATTCGTTTTGCAGGAGGCTTCACTGAAGACTCGTATTTATCGAAAACACAGATCTACCGCAAAACACAGCAAGGCCTTCAAATCAACGACGTTAATTTCCCCGCTCTATCTAAAACCCCATTGGTGAACGGCGACGAAATCCGCAACGAGCAAATTACCGATATGTTCGAGAACCGTGTCACCATTTCCGGTGCGGTTTACCGGCCCGGCGAATACGAATGGGAACCGGGATTAACCCTTTACGATTTAATTTTGAAAGCCGACAGCCTGTCGCCCGATGCTTTTCAAAACAGGGGATTAATCACCCGCTACAACCCTGATTTAAGCACTACTTCTCTCTCGTTCGATGTGGAAGAAATTGCTACAGGACAAACCAACATTCTTCTTCAACCCGAAGACGTAGTACTGATAAAATCCCACTTTCAACTGAAAGAACAACCGTATATTACGGTAACCGGCCAAGTGTTGGCACCCGGACAATTTGCCTGGGCCGATAACCTCAGCCTGGGAGATGCCATATTTTTGGCAGGCGGTTTTACCGAAGGTGCCGACAGTACTTTTATCGAAGTTGCCCGCCGCCTTTCCTATGAAGAAGCTTCAGAACTTTCAGATCAATTGGTACACACACAGATACTAAACCTATCGAGAGGGTTGCAGATCAACAGCAACGACGCCGATTTTCAATTGAAACCCTACGATCAGATTTCGGTTCGTCAGGCCCCCGGTTTCCGCCAGGCAAAAACAGCAATTATCACCGGAGAGGTTACCTATGCCGGTGCGTATGCAATCAGCGATAAAAAACAACGCATATCCGATCTCGTGGAAATGGCGGGCGGAATTACACCTCAGGCCTATCCCCTTGGAGCTACATTGCAACGCTACACGGCCGAGTTAGGTTCCGAACGTGTGGCCATCGACCTTATAAAAATATTGGATAACCCGGGCGGAAATGCAGACCTTTTCCTGAACAATGGCGACCGCATTGATATTCCTGAATTTCTACAAACCGTAAAAATTTCAGGCAACGTGCAAAATCCGTTTTCGATTACTTTCGAGCCGGGTAAAAACGCAAAATATTACATCAATCGCACGGGAGGTTTCGACAGCAATGCCTTAAAAAGGAAAACTTATGTACGCTACCCTAACGGAACCACCGCGGTTACCAAAAGTTTTATCGTGAAATCCTACCCCGTAGTTCAGCCAGGCAGTCTGGTTATTGTACCTGAAAAACCGGAGAAAACGGGCGATACCGGAAAATGGCTTGCCTGGACAAGCGCTTTTGCCTCACTTGCTCTTTCAATAGCAGCTATCATTAATATCTCTAAGTAGGAAGACCGAAGACGGGAGACGGAAGTTGGAAGTCAGAAGTCAGAAGAAAAAACAAATCTGCAATCCGTGGAGCAAGGAACCGTTCTTTTTCTTTCAGAACGGTTCCTTACCGGAAAATGGAGAATCCTTTCTCCGTTCTTAAAGCACTTAGCAAGCAAATAGTGAACAGTGAACAGTGAACAGTAACCAGTAACCAGTAATCGGTAACCAGTAATCGGTAACCAGTAATCGGTGAACAGTAACCAGTAATCGGTGAACAGTAATCGGTAACCGGTAACCGGTAACAAGCAACAAGCAACCAGCAACAAGCAACAAGCAACAAGCAACAAGCAACAAGCAACAAGCAACAAGCAAC
>CAZNEV010000036.1:0-52789 GCA_964572085.1 uncultured Maribellus sp.
CGAAATTGTTGCCACCAATAAAATTCTGCATCCCGAAGTAATTGATTTAATTCAATAATATCTTATTTCTTGCCGGCAATGTCGATTCCCACACGCTGCCCTTTGTAGGTAGCATCTTTGAACGATCTCAACACCTCTTTTTCGTATTTTTTATCTACCTCGAAAAAGGAGAAATTTTTCAGTACTTCAATACTGCCGATTTCAACACTTTTCCCGGGCATGTTTTGATTAATCAAATCGATGATGGTACGTTTTCCGATTCCGCTTTTCTTTTCCATATTGAAAAAGCAGGAAGCTGCCGCTTCTACAGGTATTATCTAAAACAATATCACCCGGGTTGGTGAAAGTTTTTATTAGGTAAGGTCCTAATTCTATTGGTTTTTGAGTTGGATGAAAAACAGTTCCCTCTGATTCGGCAGTTTTTATATATACATAATTCTCTGCGTTGTAGTACTTTCCAAGTTGGATTACTTGTTCTCTGGTTGGTAAACGTTTTCCATTTTCAATTCTGCTCAACAAAGTTTTATTTATGCCTGTTTCTTTTGTTACGTTTTCTAATACTAGCCTACGCTCTTCCCTTATATTTTTAAATGTCGAACCTATAGTTTGCATGACCAATGATTAAGTTGTCAAATTTTGTCAAAAATAGAGATTGTAAGCTTGATGCCCAAATATAATAACTAAAAATTCCTTAGGCAGTTCCATAATTTTAGTTCTTTAGAGTAGAATAAATTTTTTTCTCTGTCAGCTCCCCGCCTCTGTCGTTTTGCTTGAATCCTCAATTAAACGGAACAATTCCTGCAGTTCATCACTTCTAAATTGGCGGTATTTCCCGGTTTTTATATCGAGTTGAATGTGCATGATGCGAATGCGTTTTAGTGTTGTGACTTCGTAGTCCAAATAACTGCACATCCGCCTGATTTGCCGGTTTAGGCCCTGGGTGAGCAAAATACCAAAGGTGTAGTCGTCCAGTTTCCAGACCTTGCATTTCTTGGTTACTGTGTCGAGGATTGGCACTCCATTGCTCATTTTCTTGATGAAGTCGCGAGTAATTTTCTTGTTTACGGAAACCACATATTCCTTTTCGTGCTTGTTGCCCGCGCGGAGAATCTTGTTGACAATGTCGCCGTTGTTGGTCAGGAAAATCAGTCCTTCGCTGGGTTTATCCAAGCGGCCCACCGGGAAAATCCGTTCAGGGTAATTAATAAAACTAATAATGTTCCCTTTCACATCCAACTCGGTGGTGCAGGTTATGCCCACCGGCTTGTTGAAAATCAGGTAAATGTCTTTTACTTTTTTTACGATGATTTCGTCGTCAACCGAGATTTCATCTTTCGCGGTAACTTTCACGCCCAGTTCGGCAATTTCGCCGTTCACTTTTACCCTTCGCCCCGAAATGAGCGCATCCGCCGCGCGACGGGAGCAATATCCAGTTTCCGAAATGGCCTTGTTGAGTCGTTTGTATTCCATTGGGGCAAAGTTAAAATTTGCCGAACAATTTTTTTTACTGCGCTTATAAAAACATAACTTAGCCCCTTTCGCTCTAAAAAAATAAATATAAAGTAATGAATACGCTTTCAAAACTCAAACCGCAGCCTTTGTTTGACTATTTCGAGCAAATTTGTCAAGTGCCGCGGCCTTCAAAAAAAGAAGAAAAAATACGCAAATTCTTATTGGATTTTGCTGCTGAAAACCAACTCGAAGCAAAAACCGATGAAGCGGGCAATGTGCTAATTTCCAAACCTGCTTCGGCAGGACGTGAAAATTCGCCTACCGTGGTTTTGCAAACGCACATGGATATGGTTTGCGAGAAAAACAGCGATAAAGTGTTTGATTTTGATAAAGACCCCATTGAACCCATGATAGTTGACGGCTGGGTGAAAGCAAACGGAACCACCCTGGGGGCAGATTGCGGAATCGGAATTGCAGCACAATTGGCCGTTTTAACCTCAAAAGAAATTAAACATGGCCCCATTGAATGTTTAATAACCGTGGATGAAGAAACCGGCCTCACCGGAGCTTTCGCCCTAAAGCCCGGATTTTTTACCGGCTCGGTTTTGCTGAACCTGGATTCGGAAGATGAAGGCGAACTGTTTATCGGTTGTGCCGGCGGAGTGGATACGGTAGCAACACTTTCGTACGAAAAGCAATCCGTACCGGAGAAATCGCAAGCCCTTAAAATCTCCGTTTCGGGTTTGCTGGGCGGCCATTCGGGCGATGATATTCATAAAAACAGGGGGAATGCTATCAAAATTCTGACCCGCTTTTTATGGAATGCCGGTAAAAAACGCGAATTGGGGATTTCCGATTTCAATGGGGGAAATTTACGGAATGCGATTGCCCGCGAAGCTTTCGCACATCTTGTTGTTGCAGAAAATGAAATGGAAGCTTTGAAACACGAATTCGACAAATTTTCAGAAGAGCTTCAATTTGAATACGAGCGTTCGGAACCGGGCCTGAAACTTAGCTTTGAAAATACGGATTTACCTGGATTTATTATCGAAAACGAAGCCCGTGAAAATTTACTGAATACGCTGTATGCTTGTCCGCACGGCGTATTGGAAATGAGTACCCGCATGGAAGGCATGGTGGAAACATCCACGAATCTTGCTTCGGTGAAATTTGTTGAAGGCGACCGGATTGTTGTCACCACCAGCCAGCGCAGCGAAATCGAAAGCCGGAAATACTGGGCTGCCGAAATGGTGGAAGCGGTATTCCGCCTTGCCGGGGCCGAAGTTGCTCATTCCGACGGTTACCCCGGATGGACTCCAAATCCCGATTCCAAGGTATTGCAAATCGCAGTGGAATCCTATGCGCACTTGTTTGGCCATAAGCCCATTGTGCGGTCGATTCATGCTGGGTTGGAGTGTGGCTTGTTCCTGAAGAAATACCCCAACTTAGACATGGTTTCTTTAGGACCTACCATAAAAGGGGCCCATTCTCCCGACGAGCGTTTGGATATAGCTACCACCGAAAAATTCTGGAAACATTTGGTGGACGTTCTCGAACGGGTTTAGTACAAATAAACCGATTGAAATTTTGCGAGCGCCGCATGCGTTGAATCCTGAAGGGTCAATTCATTCTCGGTGAGCGCATAGAAAGCAGCTTTCCCCAGCATTTGCATAAATTCATCTTCCGTTTGCATTTCGGGACATGCCATGCGTGTCATTCCCATTTGTCCGAAATTTATCTGATTATCGTCTTTCAATGTGTAGTTGCCAAAAAACGAATTGCATCCGGCGTTGCCATGAATGCGGTTCTCTTCGGTGTGCAACGTCATAAAAGCTTCATTCATATCCGTTATCACTTTGTTTCCGTTCAACGTGATTAACTTCCAGTATTTGTTGGTGATTTCCGCTTGTTCCTTTTTCAAAATATAATGGTTTTCCAGTGAACCGGTTATCCGGTTTCCTTCCCGGTCTAAACGAAACAACTGGTTTTCACCCACAAGATATTTATGATTGTCCTGATTTTTCAGGCTGATTTTACTCCCGGCATCGTCCCATGTAAAGGAGCCGTTTGCCGTGAAAATGGAGTCATATTCTCCCATGTACTGAGTTTGGAGAACATAGGTTAGGTCTTCATTCAACACAAGTTGTGTTTTAATCCCTTCGCAATCGGCACAGGGAAGAACACCTTGATAAACACCAGCCCAATCCAATGAAATCTGGCTGTTGTCGCCGGTTGAACTCGTTGTTGAAATGTTTTTTTTAGGTTGCGGAGAACACGATGCCATTACAATCAGGATCATTGCGATTGCAGGGAGAAAGGTTTTTAGAATCATAACAATATTTTTTTATTTATTCGCCCATGCTACTTAGGTGGATTTCGAGAGCTTTTACCGAAATCTGTATTTCCCAAATTGAAATGGCCAGTGAAGCGCAAAGCAACAACAGTGCCACACCAAAAATCCATGCGCCTAATATCGCCGAGCCAATAAATATCAAAAACATGGTTATCACGCACAAGAATAAGCTGGTAACGCCTAAAATTTGCATCGTTCGGATAAGGTACAGGCGTTTTCTGAGATTGAATATTTGCCCTTTCAATACAGTTGTGGGGCTTTCAATGTATTGTTTGTGGAGATTGCGCACCACTTGTGTGTAGGCTACGAACCGGTTGGTGAAGGCCAAAAGTATCAGCGAAATGGCGGAAAATAGAAGCGCCGGTGTGGTGAGTGTAAATGCTTCGTTCATGAGTTTTTATTTTGTTTTTGCAAAATTGCGCGATTTCGTTTAGACGGGATGCTTACAGCGCTCAAAATGAATAAACGATGGTCAATCCTTTTTGTTTTTTGATTTGGAACGGGAAAATATCAAAATTCCGGAGGTGTTCTTTATCCCATTTGTACAAATGCGTAAGATAGATCAGCTCGGTGGAAAGTATTCCGATTCCCGCACCCGCCACAACATCGGATACCCAATGGGCATTTTTTGCAATGCGCATCACCCCGACTGTTGCGGCACAGCTATAGGCCCCAATGCTGTACCATGGACTGATTTCACCAAATTCCTTGTGCATAAAATGGGCAAATGCAAATGCAATGGACGTGTGTCCCGACGGGAATGAGCGCAGATCACCGTTCGGTCGGTCGCTGTCGGTCCAGGTTTTGAGGCTGTTTACGGTTAAATCGAGCAATAATAAGGTTTTTAAGGCTAAAGCTGTGCGGTTTCCAAAATTGTTTTTGCCTTTTATTCCCATAAGGTTCAGTGAATAAACGGCCGCCAGCGGCGCAAACCGGAGATGATCGGCGAGTTGGCCGTTGTAAGGAAAATTTTGGGTGACCCAATCCTGAAAATTTTCTTTTGTTTGAGTTGGAAAATGCAATAAAGTGCCTGCTGAGATCAAAATAGTGGGTGCAATAAAGGGTTTGAAACCTCGCCGTTTGTCGGCATAACGGAAGTTTAATGTACGAATAGAATCGTTTTTGGAAAACAATAACCCTTCTGCATGACTATTCGTGCAAAGAAACAGGATTATACAGGTCAGGGATAGAATCTTTTTGAATTTGCGTTTAAATTTCATTGCCCGCCAAAAATACAAAAACATTTGAATAAGAGGTGCTCGAAAAGCTTGTACACATTGACAAAAAGCATAAAAAAAACCGTTCAATTATTGAACGGTTTTAATTTTGAATGATAACTTTTTTTTTGCCCAAAGAAAAAAATTATCATATCACTCTGTTAAAAACCACAACTTAATTCGTAATCGGGCATTACGCACAACAAAACCATTACAACACATTCCAAGAATTTATAAAAAATTCTAAAAACAGTGAAACCTAAAATCCTTTTAAGGTTTATACGTACTTATCACAATAAACCTTATATGTTTATATGTTCCTAAATCGTCTAAAAGGTATCCCCCTTAAATTAATTTTTTTTGTAATTTGGAATAATTCTACTTAATTCTAATAGTTTTGGATTATACAATTTATCGTTTGCTGGTGCATACCAATTTGAGTGCGACCGAAATCGTTTCACAGCTAAATTTTCACGACCAAAGTTATTTTACCAGGTTTTTTAAACGTGAAACCGGCATTTCACCGCTGCAATACCGAACCGAAGCATTGAAATAGATGTTGAAAAAATAGGTTGGATGAGTCTTTTTCAGAATCCATGATAATTACATAATTACCTAAAATTCCTGTGTTTTTACTTTACTTTTTGCTTATAAATTCATTGCTTTGCAGTTCAATGAGAAATTCTATTCATTTAAAAATATAAAAAATGGCAAATTATTTTAATTCACTTCCCTTGCGCCTTCAGTTGGAGCAATTGGGAAAATGCGATTTCATGGACGAATCGGAATTCGCCGATGGCGTTAACAAATTGCAGGGGAAAAAAATTGTGGTACTGGGCTGCGGTGCACAAGGTCTTGCACAAGGTTTAAACATGCGCGATAGCGGCCTCGACATTTCGTATGCTCTCCGCAAAGTGGAAATCGACGAAAAACAAATTTCGTATCAAAACGCTGTGGACAACAAATTTGCGGTAGGGACTTTCGAAGAAATGATTCCCACTGCCGATTTAGTACTAAACCTAACGCCCGACAAATACCACACGCCGGTTGTGAAAGCTGCTATGCCGTTAATGAAAAAAGGCGCGTGCCTTTCGTATTCGCACGGGTTTAATATTGTGGAAGAGGGGATTGATATCCGCGAAGATCTTACTGTAATCATGGTGGCACCAAAATCTCCCGCTTCCGAAGTGCGTGCAGAATTTTTGCGTGGATTTGGCGTTCCTACTTTGATTGCCGTTCACCGCGAAAACGACCCGAACGGCGACGGTTTGGAAATCGCAAAAGCATACTGCGTTGGAACAGGTGGGCACAAAGCAGGAGTTTTGCACTCTTCTTTTGTAGCCGAAGTAAAATCGGATTTGATGGGCGAACAAACCATTCTTTGTGGTGTGCTGCAAACAGGTTCAATTTTGAGTTTCAATAAAATGATTGAAAAAGGAATCGAGCCGGGTTACGCATCCAAACTGGTCCAATACGGTTGGGAAACCATTACCGAAGCCTTGAAACTGGGTGGGATTACGAATATGATGGACCGTTTATCCAACCCTGCAAAAATTGAAGCTTACAACTTGGCCGAGGAACTAAAAACGATTATGCGTCCACTTTTCGAGCATCACATGGACGATATTATGTCGGGAAAATTCTCGTCAACCATGATGGAAGACTGGGCAAATGGTGACAAAAACCTGCTGAAATGGCGCGCTGCAACCGGCGAAACCGCCTTCGAGAAAACTCCTGCAACCGACAAAAAAATCAGCGAGCAAGAGTATTTTGACAATGGGGTTTTGTTGGTAGCTTTCGTAAAAGCCGGTGTTGAATTGGCATTCGATGTGATGACGGAAACCGGAATCAAAGGCGAATCGGCCTACTACGAATCGCTGCACGAAACGCCGCTGATCGCCAACACCATCGCACGCAAGAAACTGTACGAAATGAACCGTGTAATTTCAGACACCGCCGAATACGGCTGCTACTTGTTCGATCATGCCTGCCAGCCTCTTCTCGCTGATTTTATGAAGAAAATCGATACCAATGTAATCGGTAAAAATTTCAATGAAGGCAAAAGCAATCGCGTTGATAATCGGGAATTGATTGAAGTGAACAACGATATCCGATACAGCGATGTGGAAATCATCGGTGCCGAGTTGCGCGAAGCCATGGAAGCCATGAAGGCGATCATTACCGAGTAAAGATGTCGGAGTTGTGAAAAGGGAACGGTTCTTTTTCTTTCAGAACCGTTCCCTATTTAATTTATTTCTTATAAACCTTTTTATATCCGTAAACGGCGCTTGCGCCCAATTCTTCTTCAATGCGAAGCAGTTGGTTGTATTTTGCCGTCCTGTCAGAGCGGCTCAAAGAACCGGTTTTGATTTGTCCGGAGTTGGTGGCAACCGCAATGTCGGCGATTGTCGAATCTTCAGTTTCGCCCGAGCGGTGAGAAGTAACCGAAGTGTAACCTGCGCGATGAGCCATTTCAATGGCATCCAAGGTTTCGGTCAACGTGCCAATTTGGTTTACTTTAATCAAAATAGAGTTGGCAGCGTTCAGTTCGATCCCTTTTTTCAGGTATTCAACGTTGGTTACGAAAAGGTCGTCGCCAACTAACTGGCATTTATGGCCAATGGCAGCGTTCAGTTTCACCCATCCGTCCCAATCGAGTTGGTCCATTCCGTCTTCGATTGAATCGATAGGGAATTTTTCAACCAATTCAGCCAAATAAGCAGCTTGCTCATCCGGGTTGCGTTTTGCACCGTTTGGCTCGTAGATGCTATAATCGTAAACACCATTTTTGTAGAATTCCGATGCGGCACAGTCCATTGCGATAGAAATATCACCACCGTCTTCTTCGCGGCCCGGTTTGTAACCTGCATTTTTGATTGCCGTTAAAATCGATTCGATTGCTTCTTCGGTACCACCTAACTTAGGGGCGAAACCACCTTCGTCGCCTACTGCAGTTGAAAGGCCTTTCTCTTTTAAAACTTTGGCCAGAGCGTGGAAAACTTCAGCGCCCATGCGCAAGCCTTCGCGGAATGAAGTTGCGCCAATGGGGCGAATCATAAATTCCTGAAATGCAATGGTGGCATCCGAGTGAGAACCGCCGTTGATGATATTCATCATCGGAACAGGTAATGTTTTTGCGTTTGCACCTCCAATGTAGCGGTAAAGCGGAAGTTCCGAGTAGTCGGCAGCAGCTTTTGCAACGGCTAGAGAAACCCCTAACATGGCATTAGCACCTAAGTTCGATTTGGTTTTTGTGCCGTCCATTTCAATCAGTTTGTGGTCGAGCGCAACTTGATCGGTAGCATCCATGCCAATAATTTCTTTGGCAATGGTGTCGTTTACGTTTTCAACGGCTTTCAAAACCCCTTTGCCGAGGTAGCGGTTTTTGTCGCCGTCGCGCAATTCCAGTGCTTCGTTTTCGCCTGTTGATGCTCCCGATGGAACGGCAGCACGGCCAAATGCACCACTTTCTAACAATACCTCAACTTCGATGGTTGGGTTACCACGAGAGTCTAAAATCTCTCTTGCTTTTACGTCGCTAATAAACATTGTGAGTTGTTTTTATTGTTTAACTTCTAATTGTTTTGTTCAGAAAATCAGGAAGTTATTCCTAATTTGCCAAGGTGATGCAAAGATAACAAATTGTTCCGTCACAAGCGGTGGCAAAATTGAAGGTGTTTATTATTTGATATTCGGTTAACGTAAAAAACTAATTACTTCCGGTACTTTTCTCCTGTTTGGTAACGAACCACATCTATTTCCTGGAAGGTGATAAGACTGCCTTTTTTGCTTTGGTCCATCAATTCGTTAAGCTGCTGTGCGAATTCATCTAATTTTTCGGTATTATCGACGATTTCAATGATAACCGGCATTCCCGATGAAAGAGCGAAAATTTTCAAGGTATTAATGGAGTGGCTTGCGCCAAATGACATCATTCCTTTGTAAACGGTGGCCCCGGCCATACCTGCTTCCCGCGCTTCGAATACAATCTTTTCATATAGTGGCCGGCCCTGAATCCGATCCGATTCACCTAAGTAAATCTTCAGCATCCCTGTTTTTTCCGAAGTTTTCATGACAATATAATTTATGTTACACAATGTATTACACGAAATTCTATCTGGATAAGTTTCAAAATGGGTGCAGTGGATTCACTTCGTGTGAATCCACTGCACCCTAAAGAACCGCACGGACCAATATAATTCCCAAATAAACGGCAAGGATGCCAAAAAACACGCTGCCGCCTACATTCCAAAGCAATTGTCCGAAAACATTTTCTTTCAGCAGTATTAAATTGTTGTAGGCGAACGATGAAAAAGTAGTAAAGCCGCCACAAATTCCAACGGCCAGAAAAATCCGCCATTCGGCACTCATCAGATTTCCTTTTTCTGCAAGCGCAAATACTATCCCGATAATAAAACTACCCGCAATATTGGCGATAAAAGTACCCCAGGGGAAGGTGCTTGTCATGCCCCTTTCAACAAAAACCTGGACGAGGTAGCGCATCACACTGCCAATAAATCCGCCTGTCCCGACTATTAAAATGGTTCGTAGCATTTTTGTATTAAATCAAACTGTTATTTTTACCTTTCAAAAGTACGAAAAAATGAAGGGACGAATATTTGCAGTTTTTCTTTTTTTTATAATAGGGTGGAATGCTTTTTCTCAATCCGGATTTGAAAGCACTGTCCAAACGCTGCTTGAGCGGCCAGAATACAAAAATGCTTCGGTCGGAATAAATGTGCTTGATTTGAGTTCAGCGAAAACTATTTTTGAATGGAACCCTGAGAAACTGCTCATCCCGGCATCGACAATGAAATTGGTAACTACGGCGGGCGCATTGGAAATTTTAGGAAGTAATTATCGTTTTCAAACTAAAATTGCCTATTTCGGCAAAATCGATAACAACCAAACATTAAACGGAAATTTGGTGGTAATTGGCGGCGGTGATCCCACTTTGGGTTCGGAATATTTTCGGGATCACTATTCCAGCACTCATTTTTTGGAGCTGTGGGTACAGCAAATCAAAACTGCCGGTATTCGTAAAATTAACGGCGATTTGGTTCTCGACGGCTCCATTTATGATTCGGAAAAAGTGCCTGATACCTGGATATGGGGGGATATTGGTAATTATTACGGAGCAGGGCCAAGTGCTTTTACAGTTTACGACAATCTTTTCCGGATTACGTTTCGTTCGCCACAAAACGCTGGTGAGCCAACCGAAATAATCAGTACTTATCCCAAAATAGAAGGATTGGAAATCACCAACGAAGTATTGTCGTCGGAGGATAAAACCGACCAGGCCTATGTTTTTGGCAGTCCTTTCGGTAAAAAGCGCGTGGTGCGCGGAACTATTCCAAAAGGTCGAAATGCTTTTACCATAAAAGCGGCCATGCCTCAGCCCGAAGAAATTCTTGCCCGCGATTTAATGGCACAGCTTGCAAAGGAAGGTATTTTCGTTTCGGGCGAAGTTCGATTCAGCAAAACCAATACAAGAGATATTCAGGTTATCTATATCCATGAATCGCCCTGTCTAACTGAAATTGTGAAAGTGCTGAACTACGAAAGCGTGAACCTTATTGCCGAGCATTTAGTGCGCCAAATTGCTTTTGAAAAGGCAGGCATTGGAAATCGCGAGAAAGGGCTTGAAATCATCAACGATTTTTGGCAAAATAAAATTTTTGGCACCGAAATATTTTTTATGGCCGATGGTAGCGGCTTGTCGCATTTCAATGCCATTTCGCCGGCCCATTTCACTTCTCTTCTGCAGTATATGTATCTTCAATCCGAATACAAAGCAGCATTTCTAAACTCGCTTCCTTCGGCAGGCATGGGAACAATGACGGGATTTAGTGCTGAACGCTTCCCGGGCAATACGTTGAAAGCCAAAAGTGGCTCGATGGCACGGGTGCGTTGCTATGCGGGATTCCTCGAGACCGATACCGATAAAATGCTGGCTTTTGCCATCCTGTTCAATCATTTCGGCGGCAGCTCATTTCAATTGACACGCGAAATCGAGAAACTCTTGTACGAGTTACAAAAATCAAATTAATCTTTCTTATTGACTTATAATGTTTATTGTTGTAAATTGTACCTCACAACTATTAATTCGGACTGAATTCCTTGATAAATTTAGTCCTACACAAAGAAAAGGCGCAACGTCGATAATTTAAAAAGGAACTGACTGATTTGTGATGAATTCTTTACCATAAAAGAAAACAAGGTCTTTATATATTTCAATGATTGGGAATTTAACGGAGGCAAAAAATCGAATTTTATGATTTACGAAACTTTACAAATTTTGCTGGAACAATTGGAAGCTTATTTTGAAGATGTAGGCCTGGGCAAAATTATAAAGCTCGACAACATCGCATTGTGGGAGTCGGGTAGCGAGAGTGCAGCAAGGTTGGAAGGGAACGTGATTATGACCCTTTTGAAAATGGAAGAGGAAAGCACCTTGAAAAACACCCCGAACTATAAAATCAAGAATGGAAAAACAGAATACAGGAACCCGCCGGTACATTTGAATCTCTATCTATTGATCAGCGCCAATTGCGAGACCTACGATAAATCGTTGCAGAGCATTTCCTCCACTATTAAATTTTTTCAGGGCAAAAAAGTATTTACATCGGCAAATACGGTCTATAACCGTACTAACGTTGCCTTCGACGTTTTAGAGTATTTTAAATTTATTTTAGAATTATACACGCCTTCATTTGAAGAGCTAAACAACGTTTGGGGCACCCTCGGGGGCCGTCAACTGCCTTCGGTGATCTACCGCATACAACTTATTCAGCTTGAACAGGACAAAAAACTTTCGACTTCAGGGGTGATTACCCAATTGGGGGGCGATTTAAACGATTTCAACTAATGGCATTTTCAGTTAAATACCGCAGCCTGTTTACGGTGGATTTGCTTCACCGCTTTTCGCTGAACAAAGGTTCGGCAGAATACCAATCGATGACGGAAACAGAGAAAAGCAAGCAACTTGATTCCTATGATTTCAATGCCTTTTTTGCCGTTAAACCTACGGCGGAAACACAACTAAAACTAAATGGCCACAAGCTGGTCTTTCGGAAATTGAACACCGGAATCGCAGTGTGGAGCAAAATGGCTGATAGCGGTGACAACTTTCCCTTTATTCCGCTTGCGAACGATTTAAGCTTTACTTTTCTTATTCATTTTAAAGACCCGTTATTTTATAATTATACCAACCTTAAACTGGAAAATGCCAGCAAGCTCTATTTCTTTTCCAACGTAAAACCGAGTACCGAACCGGGTTCTTTTCCGCAGATAGACAGTGCGGGCGACAATAATGCTGTGGATGAAAAATTTATTTTATCGGCTGACGGTGCTAAAACCGAATTAGGAAAGCTTACACCCGCTGAAAAAAGCAACCTTTTCGGCTTAATAAAAATTGCCGTTGAGGGGGAAAACACTGGGTTTAATCTGACTACTGCCGATGGCAAAATCAAAAATCCGTTTAAAGCTTTTGAGATATTGTTCGATAACCGAAAGACTGTGTGGCGTTATTTTTTCGCGCAAGATCAGACCGTGGTTGCTGCCGACGACGTAAAAATAGAGGATGGCGATGCAAAACAGTTAATCACAAAAGCGGAGCAACCACTGACCCAAAAAGGATTTGTTTCCGTGGAACTCGGGGGCGCCGAATTGCCAAATCCGAATTCACGGCTCATTATACCCGATACTTCAAATAAGTATTATTCTGAAATTTATATGTAACACTAAAATTCAAAATTATGGCAACATCGTACAAAACACCAGGCGTTTATATCGAGGAAATTTCCAAGTTTCCTCCCTCGGTAGCGCAAGTAGAAACTGCAATTCCCGCCTTTATCGGCTACACTGAAATGGCCCTTGTAGATGGCGTTGACTATCATGCCGGTACCGGCATTATTAATCCCATTAAAATTGGTTCCCTGCCAGAATATGGATTCTATTTTGGCGATGCCCCGGACCCGACGACCATAGATATAGAATTGAACACCGACAATTCCGTAAAATCGGCCAGCATTAATGGGGTGAATTTGTTATACGATTCAGTTCGGATGTTTTACGCCAACGGTGGCGGCGACTGCTACATTGTTTCGGTGGGTGCGTACAACGCCAACGCTACTGAAATCAAAAAGCAGGATATTCTTGATGGGCTGGCCTCTCTGGAAAAAGTTGATTTGCCAACGCTGCTGGTAAGCCCTGAATCGGCCCTTTTAAGCGAAGCCGATGCAGGTGAAGTTCATGCCGCAATGCTGGCACAATGCAACAAATTGCAAGACCGTTTTGCAGTGTTGGATATTGTGAACGGTAACAAAGAAGCAACACCTTCTGCCGACCCAGTACTTCAGTTTCGGAACAACGTTGGCATGAATTACCTGAAATACGGCGCGGCGTATTATCCCTGGCTGAAAACAACACTTCCGTTTAAAATTGATTACGATGCTATTGTAGCCGGCAATTATAAGCAAGGCACAACCACCATTGCGGATGTAACCGCCCTGTTCAACAGCGAATTGGTGGCCAGCATTGACAAAATTGATGCGGACATTGCCACCCTTGAAGGAATAACGGTGCCCACTCCCGGAAGCGTTTCGACCAAAGCCGATTTAACTACGGAAGCCTCCAATCTGTATGCATATTTTAAGGCTTTTAACGACCTTACACCGACGGATAATTCAACCGATCCGAATTCGGCAACTGCCCTTCATGATAAATACATAAAAGCAGGCTCCCGCTTCAGCAGCCTACTCACAAAACTGTATGATTATAATCATTTCAGCACGGCAGGCGCAAACCTTCCGGGGACTTGGACAACTTTGCTCATTGCCGACAATTTTGCGGCCGACTTCAGCCCATTAACTTTTGCAGCGCCCACAACAAGCGCAAACGATATTTATACTTCCACGGCAACTGCTGCCAATGCAGCCCCTTATTTTTCGGCTTTGCTGGGCAAACTGGATGCACTGCTGAAAGAGTTTAAAACCGAGTTGCAGGCTATCCGGAAAAATCGCACCGAAACCCTGTTGGAAGTTGACCCGGTTTACAAAGGCATCGTCAATGCCATAGCAAGCCAGGGAGTTGTTCTTCCGCCAAGTGGCGCCGTAGTTGGTGTTTATGCAGCGGTTGACAACAACCGGGGTGTTTGGAAAGCACCCGCTAATGTCAGCATCACTGCCGTTAAAGGCCCAACCGTTAAAATCACCCACGAGGACCAGGAAGATTTGAACGTCGATACCGAAGCCGGAAAATCGGTGAATGCCATCCGTGCTTTCACCGGAAAGGGAACCCTGATTTGGGGCGCACGAACCCTGGCCGGAAACGATAATGAATGGAGATACGTTCCTGTCCGCCGCTTTTTTAATATGGTGGAAGAATCGGTGAAAAAAGCTACCGCACAATTTGTATTTGAACCCAACGATGCAAACACTTGGGTGAAAGTACGTGCCATGATTGAAAACTTCCTTATTCTGCAATGGCGCGCAGGAGCATTGGCCGGGGCAAAACCCGAGCAGGCATTTTACGTTCGCGTAGGATTGGGGCAAACCATGACCGCACAAGATGTGCTGAATGGCTACATGCACGTAGAAATCGGTATGGCGGTAGTCCGTCCGGCCGAATTTATCATACTTAAGTTTTCACACAAACTTCAGGAAGCATAATCAAGTAATAATTTAAAAAACAAATAGTTATGGCAACAAATTATCCATTGGTAAAGTTCCATTTCCAGGTTGAATGGGGCGGGACAAAAATAGGTTTTACTGAAGTTTCGGGCTTGGATGTAGAAACTGAAGTAGTAGAATACCGGCACGGCGCGAGCCCGGAATATTCGAAAGTAAAAATGCCGGGAATGCAAAAATTCAGCAACATTACCCTTAAACGGGGGACTTTTGCTACCGACAACGAATTCTATACCTGGTGGAACACCGTGAAATTGAACACCATTGAAAGGCGCGACATTACCATTAGCCTGCTCAACGAAGAGCACGACCCGGTAATTACGTGGAAAGTGAAAAATGCGTGGCCCACCAAAGTGCAATCCACCGATTTGAAGGCCGACGGCAACGAGGTCGCCATTGAGTCGATGGAAGTTGTCCATGAAGGTTTATCCATTCAAAACGAATAAAAAATGGCCGAATATCATCCTCCTTTGGGGTTTCATTTTAAAGTTGAATTCGCGGGAATTAAAGGTGAATATCAATTTCAATCGGTTGCCGGGTTGACGGTTGATTTCGACACCGAGGAAATCAGCGAAGGGGGGGAAAACCGGTTTAAGCACAAGTTGCCGGTACGGACCAAGTTTCCGAATTTGGTGCTGAAACGGGGCTTGCTCGTCGATTCGGAGTTGATAAAGTGGTGTCGCGATGCCCTGGAAGATTTCAATATCGTGCCCACCGACATCACCATCAGTTTGCTGAACGAGGAGCACGAGCCCTTAATGACCTGGAACGTTGTGCACGCCTATCCGGTGAAATGGGCAACTGCCGATTTCAATGCTGAAGAGAGCAAAATGGTGGTCGAAACCATAGAGTTGGTGTACAACTACTTTAAGATTCAATAAAATGCCAATCGAAATAAAAGAGCTGCACATCAAAATTAATGTGGATGAAGGTTCAAAAAATTCGTCAGGTGAAAAATCAAAACGAATTGAGCGGGACAAAATCATCGAAGCTTGTGTGGAACAGGTAATGGAAATTATTTCAAAAAAACAGGAGCGATAATGAGCGGAGAATTGATTAAACTGAAAATCAAAGCGTTTTCCGACGAAAAGTTTTCGGAAGAAGTGTCGGAGGGAGAATTTAAAACCCTTTTGAACCCTGAAAAGTACGTGTTCAAATATAAAATTGAACAAAACGAAGATCAGGCTTCCGGAACGAGTGCGACTGCCCCAAAGTTCAACAAAGCTTTGCCCGAAGACCTCGACCTGGAATTTGTGTTCGACCGAACCGGCGTAATCACCGATTACGGGGCATCCGGCCCGGGCGACAACAAGACCTTCAAAGACGAAGGCGGCGGTATTATTGACGACATCGAGCAATTCAAAAAGGTCATTTTCGATTACAACGGCGACGAGCACAAGCCCAACTACCTGATGATTTCGTGGGGAACGCTGCTTTTTAAAGGAACGTTATCCGAAATGGACATTACCTTCAAGCTTTTCAAAGCCGACGGAACGCCGCTGCGCGCTGTGGCACGGGCAAAGTTCAAAGGTTTTGTTGAAGATGACTTGCGCGTGGCAAAAGAAAACAACAGCTCGCCCGACTTAACGCATGTCCGCATCGTGAAAGAGGGCGACACTTTGCCGCTAATGACGTTTCGGATTTATGGCGATTCCAAATATTACCTCGAAGTGGCCAAAGCGAATGAAATACCGAATTTCAGAAAACTAAAAGTGGGGCAGAAAATTTTCTTTCCACCAATTAATAAAGTATCCTGAAAATGCCTGAGGAAAGAGTCATACAAACTTCGCAGTCTGCCGACCTCGTTACCTTCAAAATTTTGATTGAAGGTGAACAGCTTTCTGCTGCCCATCAGGTGATGACGGTGGCGGTAGAAAAGGAAATCAACCGGATTCCAACGGCAAAGCTGGTGATTATCGACGGCGACCCTGCTTCCCAGGACTTTGAACTTAGCAATAAGGATTTGTTGGTGCCCGGAAAGGAAATCGAAATAAAAGCCGGTTATCATTCCGACGAAGAAACCATTTTCAAAGGAATCGTCATCAGCCACAACCTGAGGATCCGTTCCAATCAATCGTATCTAATTGTTGAATGTAAGGACAAAGCGGTAAAACTCACAGTGGGCCGGAAAAGTAAATACTTCTACGAAAGCAAAGACAGCGAAATTCTGGAAGAGATAATTGACACATACGGCTTGGAAAAAGAAGTGGAAGCGACCAAAGTTCAACACAAAGAACTGGTGCAATACAATGTCTCCGACTGGGATTTTTGTATCGTTCGTGCTCAAGCCAACGGAAAAGTTTGCGTGGTGGACGACGGAAAAATAACCGTTAAAAAGCCCGGCTTCGATCAGGATGCAATCGAAACGGTATCCTTTGGCGCAACCATGCTCGATTTCGATGCCGAAATGGATGCCCGGAACCAAGTGGCAAAAGTCACGTCCTACGGCTGGGATCAAGCCAATCAGGAATTGTTGGAAATTGAGGCCAACAACCCCGGCGTAAGTTTAAACGGCAACTTTTCCGCCGACGATTTGGCCACCATAATCGATTTGGAAAATTTGGAATTGAAAAGTGGGGGAGGCAGGCCCGATGTGGAACTTCAGGAGTGGGCCGATGCAAAAGCGCTTTTCAACCAACTGGCAAAAATTCGTGGCAGGGTGAAGTTTCAAGGCATTCCGGCCGTTAAACCGGATACGGTGTTGAAATTGGAAGGCGTTGGCGACCGCTTTAACGGCAAGGTTTACGTTTCGGCAGTGCGCCACCAACTTACCGAAGGAAATTGGACAGTGGATGCCCAGTTTGGCATCGACCCCAAATGGTTTTCCGAAACGGTGGAAATAAATGCCGAACCGGCTGCGGGATTGGTTTCTGCGGTTCATGGCTTGCAAATCGGGGTGGTGACCCAACTGGAAGGCGACCCCGACGGCGAAGACCGGATTAAGGTGCGCTTGCCCATTGTTGACAAAGAAAGCGAAGGAATCTGGGTGCGGATTTCATCACTTGATGCAGGAGACAACCGTGGTTTTGTTTTTAGGCCCGAAATTGAAGATGAAGTGATTGTGGGTTTTATTAACGGAAACCCGAAAGACGCCATTGTGTTGGGAATGATGCACAGCAGCGCGAAGCCGGCGCCAATTCCCGCAAGCGACGACAACCACGAAAAAGGCTTGGTTACCCGCAGCGAAATGAAGGTAACGTTCAACGACGACGAAGTGAGCATGACACTGGAAACGCCCAACGGAAACAAAATCGTTATCAGCGATGCCGATGGCGGGATTAAACTCGAAGACGAAAATGGCAATTTTATCGAAATGAATGCCGACGGGATTACCATTGAAAGTGCTTCGGCTATAAATTACAAATCGGCAACCGAAATGAAAATTGAAAGTGGCACCAGCCTCGACATCAAGGCCGGTACACAATTGAAAGCCGAAGGTGCCGCTGGTGCCGAATTGTCAACAAGTGCCATCGCCGTGGTAAAAGGTTCGATGGTTCAAATTAATTGAGAAATGGAAGGGAATTTCCGCTTTAAAACTTTTGAATTTTGGGGAAACTTTAAATGATATTAAAAAACAAACGAGGAATACTCACCCTGATTGCGACTTCGTCACAATCGTCCCTCTCTACGCGTAGAGAGGGAGAAGAGGGAGAGTAGAAATTGAAGGACGGTATTTAGTATTGAAACAATACCAACTTGACAGAAAATGAAGTTTGGTTCAAATTAATTAAGAAATGGGATTAGCAGCAAGAGTTACAGATATGCACGTTTGCCCCATGGTAACGGGGACAGTTCCGCACGTTGGCGGCCCAATCCTGCCACCGGGAAGCCCAACGGTGCTGATTGGCGGAATGCCGGCAGCACGTGTGGGCGACATGGCCACCTGCGTTGGGCCGCCGGACACCATTGCAATGGGCTCGGCAACGGTGCTGATTGGCGGAATGCCCGCAGCACGAATGGGCGATTCAACGGCGCATGGAGGTACAATTGTGTTGGGATGTCCAACGGTATTAATTGGAGGTTAAAATTATGGAAGCAACAAAATCATTTCTCGGAAGGGGCTGGAGTTTTCCGCCTGAATTCAGCAAAGCGGCCGAAGCCGTAAAAATGCTGGAGGATGAGGCAGACATTCAAAGCAGCCTCGAAATCCTGCTCTCCACGCGCCTTGGCGAACGGATCATGGTGCCGGGCTATGGCTGCAACCTCGACGAGCTCTTGTTTAAGCCGCTCGATTTAACCTTGAAAACATACGTAATCGACTTGATACGAACCGCCATTTTGTACCACGAACCACGAATCGAGGTCAACAAAATCAAAATATACCCCAACAACGAATTGGAAGGCATATTATTCATCGATCTGGAATATACGGTGCGCACCACCAATTCGCGAAGAAACATGGTTTATCCCTTCTACAAAGAAGAGGGAAACGAACGCTAACGGACATAAATTATGGCTAATTGTGGCAAAGACATATTACTCGCACGCGAAGGCACCGAACAGTTGCAGCGCTTTTTGGATGCATTGGACCCAAATTCGGTACAACTGAACGATTTCGGTTTGGGGGAGTGGATGCAGTTCGCATTTCATTTTGCGAAGCACGTCAACTATTTTGATATCAGTAATTTTGAAACCTCGGCGGGCAATTGGACCGATTTTTTCAAAAAGGACAACGAACTTCAATCCTTTTTATCCAGTGTGGATGAGGGCAAAAACATCACGCCGCACCTCGCCTTGTTTGTAAGTTTTATCAAGCTTCTCGAAATTGCCCAAGGCAGGTTCAACAACCTCACGAAAAGGCACCTTGATTTTTATTATGGCCAAATCCTCCAGATTAAAAAACTGGCACCGGTTGCCGATCAGGTCCACATTATTTTTGAACTGGCAAAAAACATTGCTGACGGAAAAATTTCAAAAGATACCGAACTGGACGGCGGGAAAGATGCGATTGGAAAGAAGCGGGCCTATAAAACCACGGAAGAATTAATTGCCAATAAAATCAAAGTAGCCCAACTAAAAAGTGTTTATAACGACATTGAAAACAGCAAATTGAAAGTTGCCCAGGTCGCCAACTCGTATGACGGCTTGGGTGCCGACTTCCCCAACGGAGAGGTTAAATGGTGGCCGTTTGGATATTACCAAAAAGTGGAGGACGAAACGAAGCCTGGAGCCGAAGGCCGCAAAGAATACCCTGAACTTTCCGACGCAAAAATTGGTTTTGCCCTTTCGTCCGAAGTGCTTGAACTTAAAGAAGGTTTGCGGAATATCCAGGTCACCATTGATTTTTTGGAGCCCCTGAAAATCGATTCCATTAATCCATTTCTCAGCGATGTTGAAGTTTTGGTTTCCGGCGAAAAAGCATGGCTGGGGCCGTTCAACATCCAAACGAACGTAAAAGATGACGCGGATGATAAGGTTGTTTTCACTTCCGGCTTAAGCAGCGATAAAAAGAAACTCACTTTGGCTTTTCAAGTTCCAAAAGATGAAGCTGCCGTGGTGAATTACGATTCAAAAGTGTTGGGCGAATACTTTGCTACAACGCTTCCGGTTTGCCGTTTCCTGATAAAAACTGAAAATCCTGAAGGGCATACGCTTTATCGGAATCTGGAAGAAAAAGAAGTAACGGGCATCAGTGTCGAAGTGGATGTGCAAGGCGTAAAAAGCCTCTTGCTCGAAAGCGACATCGGCACATTAAATGCTGAAAAGCCTTTTTATCCTTTCGGAACTCAACCTGTCCGCAAATCCAATTTTTACATCGACTACCCCGAATTGTTTAAAAAAGAATGGACAAAACTGGATGTTGAAATCGAATGGAAAAACACGCCTACCAATTTCCAGGATTTATATTATGCCTACCGCGAAAAATACCGGTATAAAGTTACCCCGAAATCATATCTTTTCGGGTTGGGCGATTATACAATGGAGTTCGCCAAGGCAGCAAGCATAATTGAAAGAATTGAAGAAATATCCGAACCTATCACCGGCGGTACATTAGAGTCGGAAAAATCAATTTTTGTACCCAGCGAGGAAGATTTGATTGTTGAAAACGACGCTTATTTTAAAGCAAACATTGAAATTCAAAATAAAGAAGAGTGGGAGTTGGTGCTGCCCAATTACACACTTTTTGAAAAAGAAATCGACCTTTATAAAACCAATTTCTCGATTAATAATTCAAATTATGTAGTCGATAAAAACGGCCCGGTACGCTTGTCGTTAAATCAATCGTTTTTGCAGGAACTTTTTCCCAGGATATACGCGCTGGCGCTGAGCAGCGAAGACGAAAATGCCTTGATCCCCAACGAACCCTACATTCCCTTTGTAGAAACCGTCCGTTTAAATTATTCGGCAAAATCCAGTTTCAAACCCGGCACAACAAAAGAAATTTACGATACCAATCAGGTGGTACTTTTCCACGAACACCCTTTTGGGCAAACTGAAGAACACAAATTTTTAAGAAACTCGATGAGTTTTGTGGACGCGACCAAAAACAAGGATTTTCTGGTGCCAACTTATTGCAAGGGCGGCGAGTTGTACATTGGTTTGGAGAATGTGGAAAAACTCCAACAGGTTTCTTTGCTCATCCAGGTTTTGGAAGGCAGCGAAAACCCGCTCGCCGAATCGTTCACCGGAAAGCAAAAAGTAGAGTGGTCGGTGTTGTGCAACAACGAATGGAAAAATTTGGATTCGAATTACATGATTTCCAACCAAACCGATAACTTTTTAAAGTCGGGCATTGTCAAATTTTCAGTTCCGGGCGAGGCAACTACAAGCAATACCCTTTTGCCCGAGAAGTTGGTTTGGGTGAAAGCTAAAATCCATAAAACCTACGATGCAGTTTGCAAAACCATTGCGATCCTTGCCCAGGCAGTGCTGGCCGAATTCTCGGACAACGGCAACGATTTGGTGCACCTCGAAAATGGCTTGCCGGCAAAAACCATTTCAAAACTTATTCAACGGGTGGCGGCCGTAAAAAGCGTGAGCCAGCCTTTCAGTTCGTTCAACGCAAAACCCGAAGAATCGGACGAAGCTTATTACCGCCGTATCAGCGAGCGTTTGCGACATAAAAACCGTGCCATCAGCATTTGGGATTACGAACACATCATCCTTCAACAATTCCCCGAAATCCACAAGGTGAAATGTTTGAACCATTCGGTGACAAGCATTAAAGGCAAAGAAACGCTGGCCAACTTTCTCTCGCCTGGGAATGTGCTTATTGTAGTTATCCCCGATATTATCAATAAAAATGTATTCGACATTTATCAGCCACGGGTGAGCAAAGCTATGTTGAACAAGGTGCAGGATTGGGTGAACAGGCTCAACAGCCTGCATGCAAATGCCCAGGTAATCAATCCGGTTTACGAGGAGGTGACGGTTCAATTAAAAGTAAGCTTCAACAAAGGTTTCGACAAAAACTATTACATGAAAGTGCTCAACGAGGACATTACTAAGCTCCTTTCTCCTTGGGCGTTCGAGGGCTCGGCGAGCATCGATTTCGGCATCACGCTCCACCGCAGCGTGTTGATAAACTACATCGAAAAACTGGAATATGTGGATTACGTGGAAGACGTGAAACTGCTGAAAGGAAAGGAAAGAAGCATCACCAACGTGAGTCCTTCGAGCCCTATCGCCATTTTAGTTTCTGCAAAACAACACAACATTTCACCTGCGGCAATTGCCTGCGGCACGGGAATCATAGAAATTGAAGAAACATGCCAGATTTAGACAAACATATCACTATTCCGAAGAACGTGGCGACAAAAGATGACCTGGATTTTTCATTTTTGAAAGAGAAAGGGCTGGAACACATTGAACAGCTTGCCAGCAACTTATGGACGGATTATAATGAGCATGATCCCGGCATCACAATCCTGGAGATGCTGTGCTATGCCATCACCGATTTGGGCTCCCGTGTGAATTTACCGCTTGAGAATATTCTTGCACCCGAGAACGAAGAAGCCGAAACCATTGAAGAACAGTTTTTTAAAGCCACACAAATACTGCCTTCAAAACCCGTGACCGAACTCGATTACCGGAAACTTTTCGTGGACATAGAAGGCGTCAAAAACTGTTGGATTAAGCCTTTTGACAAAACGGTGTATGTGGATTGCAAAAACGATAAATTGGCCTACGATCCCAAAAAGCTGGAAAATAACTCCAAAAATTTCAAACTTCAGGGCTTAAATGCGCTCACCGTTGACTTTGATGACTTGCATGAAGATGATTTCCCGACGAAAGAAGTCAAGGATGAAGAATACGAGCGGATTAAATCGGAAATCACAACGGTTTATCATCAGAACCGGAATTTGTGCGAGGACTTGATCGACATTTCGAAGGTGGAGGTTCATCCCATTTCGGTGTGTGCCAGCATTGATGTGAAGCCCGATGCCGATGAGGAGTTGATACATGCAAGAATAATCCGGGCCATCGACAATTATTTCTCACCCTCCGTGAAATTTTATTCGCTCCAACAAATGTTCGACAAAGGCTACACTTCCGATGAAATTTTTGAAGGCCCGGTGTTGAAAAATGGTTTCATCGACCCGGAAGAACTGCAAGCAGCCGGCTTGCGCACCGAAGTCCGTTTGTCCGACATCATGCAGCTCATCATGAACATCGAAGGGGTAAACGTGGTAAAAGAAATATCAATTGCCGATTGCAACAACCCCGGAGAAAACCCTGATGTTTGGGTGATTTGTGTGGAACCCGGCAAGAAACCGGTTCGCTGCAAAGACAGCGCATACAGCTATTACAAAGGGCTTTTGCCGGTCAACATCAACAAAAAGCGGGTGAATGAATACCTGGCTGAACTTGAATCCGAAGAAGAGGCCGAACAGGCAAACGCACGTGCGGACAGGGAAATAGAAGTGCCAACGGGCAACTATTTAAACACCGACGAGACCACGACCATCCAAAACGATTTTCCGGATACCTACGGAATTGGCAAAAATGGTTTGCCTTCGCGCGTTTCAACAATCCGGAAATCGCAGGCAAAACAATTAAAAGGGTATCTTTTGTTCTTCGACCAGATATTGGCCACCTACTTCGCCCATCTCGGCAAAGTAAAAGATTTGCTTTCGGTTGACAGCAAACTCAAACAAACCTATTTTACCCAGGCGGTAAAGGACATTAAGGGTTTTGAAGAACTTGTTAACGATTACGATACGGAGGACAATGAAAATTTAACCGCCAAAATTCTTTCTAAGCTCGATAATAATATCGAACGGAAAAATATCCTACTGGATCATTTGATTGCCCGGTTTGCTGAAAAATTCAGCGATTACGCGTTTCTGATGAAGCAATTGTACGGAACCTATGCCGAACAAGCTATTTTAGGATCCAAGGAAACTTTTCTTTCTGAATATGGTGAAATCACCGATGAAAACGGAAAGATAATCAATAAGGGAATCAGCAATTGGCGGGGAAGTGCATTCAACTATTTCAGCCAAAAGCCGGAAGATTTATGGGACACTACCAATGTGGCCGGAGCTCAGAAGCGAATTGCGCGGCTGGCCGGGATCAAGGATTACAGCCGTCGTAATCTTGCCGATACCTTTACCGAAGTGTATGAATTGGTGGTGGATTCCGAAGGCAACAAAGTTTACCGGTGGAACATCCGCAACCGTGCCAATAAAGTTATCCTTTCTACGTCCAAAGATTTTAAATCGAGAAGCAGGGCTGCCAATGAAATGTACAGGGCGGTGGTGAGTATCATCGAAACTCCGGAAAGTACCATTGAAGAAGCATTTAAAAACCCCCTTACGAACAAACAGGAAATCGGAAATTTCATAGTTCACGTTTTCCCTGGTGATTCCTATATGTTTTCAATCATTAATCCCGACCTCCCGAAAGATAACCCAAAACGCATCATCGCCCGGCGCATTGAAATTTACACTTCGCCCGACCAATTGAAGAAGGCCATGCTGAAACTCCTGAAATTTATAAGCACCGATTTCATCGAAGAAGGAATGTACATTGTGGAGCATATTTTATTGCGGCCTTTGTTCTCCGATGAATTGGTTCCGGAAACTGAAATGGCGGACAATCTTTTTATGCCCATCTGCACTGATAATTGTACCAGTTGCCAACCCATCGACCCCTATTCGTTTCGCTTAACGGTGGTTTTGCCCGGCTGGACCTATCGCTTTTCCAACCCCGATTTTCGGAATTTCCTCGAAGAACTGATCCGAAAGGAACTCCCGGCTCACATTCTTGCCCGGATATGCTGGATAGGAAATCCGAAAAACGAAGTAACTGACGATGGCAACGATATGCTGTTGTTCCAGGAAAAATGGCACGAATTCCTGATGCAGAAAACCATTCCAAAACCGGGCACGGAAGACCAACAAAACGATTTTAACAATGCACTCAAAGAACTTATCAAGATATTAAATGAACTGAATTCCATCTATCCGTCCGGCAGGCTAATCGATTGCGACGATGAGGATGACCCGCTGGAAGGAAGAGTAATTCTTGGCAGGACCAACATCGGAAACCTTTAAAAGAAAAAAGTCATGGCAGAAAAATTAACACAAATCACGACGCAATACCATACGTTTGAAGATAACCAGGTTTTAACTAAAGACCAGTTAAACGGGTTCATCAACTATTTTGACGATCAGGACCGGATGAGCCGTGTGTTTTTGAGCGGCGTGGGCATCGTTTGCGGTTTCGGTTTGAGTATCGACTCAGGGAAAAGTGTAATTACCATTTCACAGGGGGCCGGCGTTACCACCGACGGCGATTTGATCAAACTTAGGGCCAACATTCCCGACTCGACATTGAAAACCATCGATTTGGCGCAGGTTCAATACGCCCATTTTAAGGTTTTCGAGGACAGTTTTGCAGGATACCGCTTTTTCAACCGGCAAGTGATGATCGACGGAATTCAAAAAACGGTGTCGCTGAAGCTCTGGGAAATTTTGCCCGAATCGGGAGAAAATACCAATCCGCTGAATACGCTCGACGACATCGACAAGAAAGTTGTCGTGCTTTATTTGGAATCCTTTGCCAAAGAAGGGGATTTGTGTACTTCCATCGATTGTGATAATCAGGGCGTTGAACAGGTTGCCCGCTTGAGGGTTTTGCTCGTTTCTGAAACCGATGCCGCTTATCTTGCGGGCTTAGACAGTATTTATGCAAAGCATAACTTCACCGACAAGTACGATAAATTGCCCGAAATCGCGGTGCGAAGGGTGATTCTGAACAGCATCAACTCGGGCAGTTACGACAATTTGAAATACAATTATTACCAGGCATTAGTTAACGAAGAAAAATTGCTTGCGAACTTAATCGACGGAATCACAAAAATAGTGACCGATTATAGCGGTGTGTTGAAGTTGAACTTGTCGAAAAGTGCGCTGCCAACCGTAACAAATAATCTGAAAAATATATTAAATTTCAGTGCCTACAAAGTTCCTTTCGATATTCAATACCGCTACGATTGCATCAAAGACCTTGTTGATACCTACAACGAAATTAAGTGCCTCCTGCTTTCCCTGCATGAGGAGTGCTGTCCCGACATCAATGCTTTCCCAAAGCACCTCTTGCTGGGAGCGGTGAGTGAAATCCAAAGCAGCATAAAACATTTCAGGCACGGTTTTTATAAATCACCAATCCTGAATTGCGGAAACAGCAAAATTCAGGTCTGCAAAAACTTAGTAACACGGTTTTTGGAAATTGCCGAACGCTTTAAACCATCGGTTGGCATAACCAGAATTACCCCTTCTAATAAGTTGATGGAGCTGACTTACCGCTCCATTCCGTTCTACTACGATGTGGATGCCGGTTTGCTCCGTTCGTGGAATTATTTTAAAACAGAGAAAAACCGCCAGGATACCAACCTTTGCTACCATGTCGATAAGTTGGCGAAGTCGCCGCGAATTCAAAATCCACTGAATTATAACATCGACAAATTTGACTTTTATCGGATCGAAGGACACCAGGGAAAAGATTACACTTTGGTTCTAAAGGAAATAGATAAACTTAAAACTACTTATGGTTTGGCTTTCGACGTGAAAGCATTGTCCGTGAACATCAACAGCGAAAACCTGAACATCGACAACTATTTATGTGAATTTGAAGATTTGAATGTTCTGCTTCACGCCTGGACTGCCGAACAAGAATGTGTCCTGGCCGAAGTCGCTGGCTTCTTTTCGGGCTTCAGCACCGCCGTGCCAGGCGCAAACGTAAAGGAACCTCAACTCAATCTAAAGAAAGGGGTAGAATCGGCTTCTGTAAATGTCGGCAGAACGTTGTCGGCCAACAGAAATCTGTTTATAAACCCAAAAGATGAAAAACAATATATAGAGGCTGACCCAAAAACGGGCAGATCAACCTACAAAAGCAGTGAGGTGATTTTCGATAACCTGACCACCGACAAAGACGCTTTGGGGAGCGTGATGAAAGTGGCATTTGAGGAAACTAAAGGCGGCTCGAAAAACGATATTGTCGCCAAAACTAAAATTCTTTTGGGAGACAAAATAAATACGGAGGAATGGAAAAATCAACCCGAAGTAAAAGAGCTGGTTATCGACCAGTCCGTTGAATTAATGGCTGTTGCACACATCCTGTCGCAAAAAATGCCAAAAGACTTGTCGTATGTAAATGTTGCACAAGTGGATACCTACAAGCTCACCATGAGCGAGCTTTGCGAACAGGTGAAGAAAATGAAAGCCCGATATCAAACTGTTGATCTATCCGCCGGGTTGAAATCTTTCATTGGAACATTTGTTAACCAACTTTCCATTGTTTGCTGCTCGGGAAAAAAATTGCAAATCCTTCTCGAAGAAATTAACAAGCGCAAAGAGAGCATTTTACTTCGCCTTCAACTTTCGAAATTTGTGGAGAAAAACCCGGGATTGGAGCACCTTGCAGGTGTGCAGCCCGGCGGCACTTTCATTCTGGTTTATTTGAACAAAGTGAAACCCACAGCTCAAAAAGAAATTGCAACCAAAGAAAATATGTTGGCCGATGAATTGCTTGCAGCCGATGAAAAGTTTGGGATAAAAAGACGGTTGGCAGCCGAAGAGATGATTTTGTCATCCAAAGCAAGGGAGGATATAATCTCGCGTGGAAACCCCCTGGAGGTTGAAATAGAAAACCAAAAAACGGATCGTCTGATCGAAGTGGAAAACACCGCGGCACGCGAGAAACTGGAAGTGATAGGCCGTTTCTTCCGCGAAACAGAATTGCCCAATAACACGGTAGTGGCCGACTTTTCACTGCCCTACATGTGTTGCTCCGATTGTGCGCCAATCAACTTTATCATCCAAAAACCGCCGGTTTCCTTGCGCATCGACCGGGACGAATATTGTTTGGGCAAAGACACCGAACCGTTAATTTTTGAAGTTTCGCCCGACGACGGCACAATTAAATCCGATCCTGAAGTGGAAGGATTGACCATTGAAGCGACAAAACTTACGCTGGATGCTGAGGTTTTCCCCGATGAAATGCTGGGCAAACCAATCAAATTTACGGTAAACGACCAGGTTACCCCGGTTCAACTCACCGTATATCGGGCGGTTCAGTTCGATTTTGAAGTGCCCGAATCGCCAACTTCCGACCCTGTAATCACTTTCATCCCAACAGGTGATTTGAAAGGTGCTTCGTTCCTATGGAGTTTTGGAGACGACAACCTTTCCACCGAACGAAATCCCACCCATACCTATAATCTTCCGGTAAACGAGGAAAATAAAGTCACCGTTTCGCTCACGGTTACCGCGTCCAACGGGGTTTGCCAAACCACGGTGGAACACGAAATCCAATTTGCCGCAGAAAAAGCCGGTATTGAATTGGAGAACAAAGAATATTGCGAAAACGACGAAAAACAGTATCCGTTCAAAGTTATTCCCGAAGGTGCCGAAGTGAAAATTGAAGGAAAAGGGGTGGTAGAAACCGACAATGGTTTTGTGTTTTCTCCGGCAATGGCAGGCCCCGGCAAAATCGAATTCTTATTGGACGGTGAAAAATCGGGAATCGAAGTGGAAGTTTTTGCCACACCGGTTTCAGCATTCGAAAGGAGCCAGGACGGGAACCTACTTATCCTGACCAACAATTCGCAAAATGCAACTTCGTTCGTTTGGATCATCAACGGCGAAGAAAATAAGCGCGACAACATGGAGCCGTTCAAAATCGAACTTAGCGCCAATAGTCCAAAAAATTGGAAAGTAAGACTGGTTGCAATCGGTGCAAAAGTATGCGAAAACGGGGAAAGCGAGCAGAGCTTTGAAACCAGCACCGAAAAACCCAAAATTGATTTAGAACTGAAGGATTACTGTGAAAAGGACGAAAAACAATATCCGTTTATTATTACGCCCGAAGGGGCTGAGGTAAAGATTGAAGGCAAGGGGGTTGTTTCCGACGAATCGGGTAAACAAAGCTTCACGCCCGTCAATGCTTCGTTAGGAGAAATTTCGTTCACACTGAACGGCGAACCCACGGAATTGAAGGTCACGGTTCATCGTTCACCTCATGCCGAATTTACGCCGGCACAGGTTGGCAACCAATTGGTGCTGACCAATAAATCGGTAGGTGCCGATTCTTATACCTGGATCATCAATGGAGAAAGTGTAGCACCCAACTCCGGCGTGTCTCACACCGTTCAGTTGACGCCCAACAGCCCAACTATCTGGGTTTTACAGTTGCGGGCAGTAAGCAAAAATTGCGGAGAAGACGTGACGAAAGAAACCCGCATGGTAACGAAATTCAACGAGCAGCCGACTGTAAATAGTTGTCGTGATGAAACTACAGCAGTAATTCGTGCCGATGCAAAACGCATCGTGAAATTACAAAACCCGGATTCGGATTGGATCATGCAGGTTTGGACCCAAACGAGCAATCTCTATGGTGGAACCCGTCAGTTTAATAAAGGAGTCATTAACGACATCGATAATTACCTGACCGGGAAAAACAATCCACGTTTGACAAACGATTTCCTTGAAGTGCTGCAGCAAACTCAAAATAGGATTGTTGAAATCAACCGGGTTGAATTCAAGGAGGACTACGACCGCTTGGTGTACATGTTTGGCTTGCAGCTTCAGTTGTTTTATAATGTTTTGGCTTGCCAGTCCGAAGCTGTAATAAAAGAATCCGAATCGATAATTAGCCCTTTGCTGGGTCAAATCATCGAATTACTGCAAGGTTTGCAGAAAAATAAAGTGGCAATGGCTGGTGATCTAAAACGTTTTATGGAGACTTATCCGGCAAAAGTAGAGGACATCGCCTTATTGACAGAACATTTAAAATTCATTACAGCGAAAAAATTGATTTAAATTGAACAGGTCGAACCATATCATTGAACAGGTTTTTTTAGAAGTGAACACTTCTAAGCTTGAAACGGCTCATACTATTAAAGACAATATTGGCGAGTTTTTAAGGGATGAGTTGTTTCCCCGGCTCGAAGTGCTTTTTGATGAATTTAACCTTGATGAAACGGTGGTAAGGTTCGATGAAATAAACCTCGGTTTTTCACTAAACGAAAGATTGGGTTTAAACGAAATAAAACACGAAATCAACGTGCAGCTTGCTGATCGATTGAGGCAACATATCAAACCTTTTATAAGCAATTCCCACCTTCCAAATGAAAAAAGTAAGTCGCACGATGCGGGATTAGTTGGCCAAAAAATTCCGGTCACCGCAAATCAGGAGCTTGTATTTCTCTTTTTTCTTGAGAACGGCTTTTTACCCTGGTTTGGGAAAGAAAGCCACATTACATCCATCACGAAAAAAGAAAATTGGGGACAGTGCATTGAAAAGCCGGCCTTTGTTGAAAAACTAAAAGCTGTGCTTATTCTCGAAAAGTTGGCCGTCGAACGATTTATCTATCAGTTTTCAGAAGAGATTGTCCTTGTGTTTTTATCGAAAATCAACCCAAAAATTAAGGGACAGGACAGCGCGGTTTTACGTGTGTTGGCACAAAATGAACCTACATTGAATCAGCAGGTTTTGCTTTTGCTGCTCCAACTTTCTTTGTCGGATAAGATCGGTTCAATGTTCAATGCCTTGCAGCGTTTTTTTCGCCAACTTAAAAACTTTGTCAGTTTTGAGCGTGAAACTTCCGGACTGAAAACAATACCGGAATCTGAAAATCTTTTGGCACTTGTCGAACTTCTTCGCAATATTCTACCCGAATCGGTGGTGCATGATCCCCGAATTGAAGAAAGCCTTGAATTTCCGAGGCAAAAAAGTCCGAAAAAGGAAGATTTAATTGCTGCTTTTTCGAATGCCGATGGGAACGATGGAGTTAAGATCGTTCAGAAGAAAAAATCTGTCGAAGAAAACCTATCGTTTCAAACAGAAATGCAATCCTCTTTTTTGGAAAAAGACAGCGACGGGATTGCTGTTCAAAATGCAGGTTTAATCCTTCTACATCCTTTCTTGAAACATTTTTTTGTTAAGACCGAGGTTGCTGATAAGCATGGAAACCTTCTAAGGGAAAAGTTGGATTTGGCCGTGCAGTCTTTGCATTTTTTAGCCACAGGCAATGAGAATGTGTTTGAAGGAAATTTGGTTTTCGAGAAATTCCTTTGCGGGCTTCCGCTTAAAATGCCGGTAGAAAGGCAAAGTCTGTTGGACGATGCCATCAGGAACGAAGCCGAAGTCTTGTTGAAAGAGGCAATTATAAACTGGAAAGCGTTAAAAAACAGCTCTCCCAACGATTTGCGGCAACTCTTTATTCAGCGCGAAGGAAAACTCATGCAAAAAGAAAACCAGTACAAACTGGTAGTTGAACGAAAAGCGCAAGACGCATTGCTGGAGCGGATAAGCTGGAACATTTCGATGTTGAAATTGCCCTGGAGAAAGGAATTAATTGTGGTGGAGTGGTAATTAAATTTTAAGCGATGAATTTTTATTTACTTAACTGCAATTGAATTAAAGGCTAAAGCCGGTGCAAAGGGGAATATTTAGCCCCAGGCTTAAGCCTGGGGTAAAAACGGCCCCACCAGCAAGGGTTTTAACCCTTAATTTGGTTTAGGTGGAAAGTGGATAATCATATCAATTTTAATCAAATGAGAACAAAAGCGTACAAATCGAGAAAAAGACATAAAAGCAGTTCCCCATTTTTCCCTTCACACGAAAGTCAGGGGTTTTTCGGAGTTCAGCCCAAACTAACGATGGGAAAACCCAACGATAAATATGAACAGGAAGCGGATAAAATCGCCGACTCGGTAGTTCGCAATGCACAAAATAAAACAAACGGCATTTCACCTGAAAACGGAATGCCGCTGCAAACAAAACATGGCGAACTCATTCAGGAAAAACCCCTGGCCGAATCCATAACGCCTTTGGTTCAAAAAAAGGAGGAAGTTCGGGTAAAGGCGGAGGCGGAGGAAGAAGAATTGCAGGCGAAGGCAAAGGCTGAGGAAGAAGAAGAAATGGTGCAGGGACAAATTGAGGAGGAGGAAGAAGTTCAGGCACAAGCAGAGGAGGAGGAAGAACCTGTTCAGATGCAGACAGACGATGAGGAAGAAGAGGTTCCGTTAAAGGGGGAGATTCAGGCAAAGGAAGATGATGAGGAAGAGGAAGTGCCGATAAAAGGGGAGGCGAAGGCTCAGGCAGAAGAGGAAGAAGAAATCCAGGCGAAGGGACAAGGAGGCCTAAAAGGCCAGGCTGTTGCAAGCCCAAGTGTTGAAAGCAGGTTGAAGCGCAACGGAAGCAACGGTAGTAAAATGGACAAGAACACCCGGGCTGAAATGGAAAGCAGCTTTGGCACTGATTTCAGTCGGGTGAATATTCACACCGACAATGAAGCGGTTCAACTCAACAAAGAAATGGGGGCACAGGCATTCACGCACGGCAACGATGTTTATTTTAACGAAGGAAAATATAAACCCGGCTCCAACGACGGAAAACATTTGCTGGCGCACGAACTCACCCATACCATCCAACAAACCGGAAGGATTTCCAACAGTTTGCAATTCACCATTGGCGACGGGAATGACCTGCGTGCTGCACGGTTTTCGGGAAATTTAATTTTGGAAGCCTGCTTAGACAATGAACAAACCTTGCGTCAGGGAAGTAGTGGTGCAGCCGTAACGCTCATTCAGCAAGCCTTAGTGGATGCCGGATTTGCGCTTCCCCGCTTTGGCGTAGATGAGATTTTTGGGAACGAAACCCGCGCAGCTTTGCAAGACTTTCAACGCTCTTCATCCTTGCAAGCGGATGGGATAGTAGGGCCGGGCACCATGTCTGCCTTAGATGCTTTGTTTGCGGGTGGCGCACCGGCACTTCCCCCTGTTAATCCGGTAGTCCCCGGTCCGGGTACGCCCCCTACTATAACCTCCGAAACTATTAAGCCTGCTCCCGATGGCGGCCCGGATACCCGAACAACAGTTGGCGTTGGCGAGCGCGTGAGGTTTACGGCAAACACTGCCGGAACCTGGACGGCGTCCGAGGGGCATTTTATCGGACGGAACAACGGGGCGAATATTGTTTGGGAAGCACCGGCCACAGCGTCAAGCCCAACCATTACACTGACCACAACAGGGGGTGCGCGCGTGCTTCCGCTCACCGTTATCGCGCCAAATGCTATAACTATGACCGTACTTCGTCGACATGCAATTCTGGCAGGAACATCTGGTGCGTGTATGATTAACGATGTGGTAATTAATCCGTTAAACGTGAATTTTGGTCGTACACAATGGCTGGAAGTTCCAGGGCCTGCAACAAATGTCACGGGCTATTTTACCCAGTTTGCTGCCGATACTATTTTTCACGAACCAACCGATCACTACCTTGGAGTAGCCGATGATAATTCCGGTTTGGAAGATCACGCTGCCTGGCACGAGGTTCCGGCGCCTTTTTCCTTTGGAACTTTTGAATGGGTAATTCCGAACCGCTATAAAATTGATGGCGAACCGGATGCCCAGGGACGTGTTTTTACCAACACCGTTCAGGCATTCTTTATGTTTGCGGGAGGAACAATGATGATTAACAAGGCAGGAGCCAGCGTAATCCGTTTTATAAACAACACCGTAATTTAACCATGGACGAAGCGTTGGAAATACAATTCCTGGTCAGTGCCAATGTCCTTCAAATGAAAGATATTGAATCGTTGAAGATAGGGTTGAAAATTACCAATACCGGGACACAAAGCCGTAGAGTGGATGTTTCGAAATCTAAATTATTTGTAAATGGGGTAAGGAATCTGGCTTGGGACTTAAGGGTGCAAAATGGTGCAATCATCAATTTAACAGTGCCGGCAGGGCAAAGCAAAACCGAACAATGGAATTTGGGCAAGGCCTTGTTCAGCGCCACCGGTATTTATGAATTGGAATTGCTCTGGGATTCACGGGTAATAAAGCAAACAGTGATCGTTTCCAACTGAAAGCGGTACAAATGTTTACAAAGCAACCGTCACATAACACGAATTCAAAATCGAATAATCCTTCCCCTTTTCAAAAAAGGAACGACGGGACTGCCTTTATTCAGCCCAAATTAAACATTGGCAAACCCGGCGACAGCTATGAAGTGGAAGCAGACCGCACTGCCGATGCCATCGTTTCGATGAAAGATGACCGGCAAACTTCATTTTTCAGCCCGTCGCCGCTTATTCAAAAACAGGTTCGGGCAGAGGAGGAGGAAATTCAGGCAAAAGAAGAAGATGAAGAACCGGTCCAAACAAAACTATTGGTGCAAAAAAGCGAAGAGCCCAACGCGGAGATGGAAGAAGACCCCTTGCCGGTTCAAGCAAAGTCCGATGGGGGCGAAGTTGGCACAACATCCATCGAATCGCAATTGAATAGCTCCAAAGGTGGTGGCTCGCCAATGAACGGAAACGTGCAAACGCAAATGGAATCCGGTTTTGGAACCGATTTCGGCAAGGTTCGCGTGCACACCGATTCCACCGCGGTGCAAATGAACAAAAACCTCGGCGCCCAAGCCTTCACCCATGGGAGCGACATCTATTTCAACGAAGGGAAATACAATCCGGAAAGCGATTCGGGAAAACATTTGCTGGCGCATGAGTTGACGCACACGGTGCAACAAGGGGCAACGGTAAAACCGAAGTTGATCCAGAAGGCAGGAGACGATGCTGGAAACAATACCGCTTCGGGAGATGCGGCACAAGAAGCCCCACCCTATAAACTTGGAAAAATAGAATTGGATCCAAATTCAAGTCCTCCCCTGCTCGTTGTCCCGGCCCTTCCGGTCCCCGGTTTTAAAAAACGCAATAAAAACCTTTTTGCCGGTGGAATTACAAGCCAACCCGAAAGAAGGAACACCGACAGGCAAACCGATGAGGTGAAGATTTGGAAAGACAATGTAAGAGATAATGTTCATGCTAAAGTGAACACCTTACTCTCTGAAGCGGAAACAAAAGGTCACTTTGTAAAAGATGATACAACTAACCGGAAAATATTTTTCCTTAAACCTAAAAACAATAAACGCGATATAAGACTAGTAGGTGGAAAATCAACACTAAAAAGTCTGTTTCTGCTACCTGAATTTGACCGCTCCTCAGAACCCAGGCACCATAGTGTGGATCATATTGTAGAATATACGCTGATGAATGGGGATGATGCTTTCAGTAATTTTGAACTATTGGATTTTGCCGCAAATATTTCATCCGGTGGAGTAGTAAAAGGAGCGTGGAATCGGAGTGTAGGAAAAGCTGTTGAAGCATTGAATAAGAAAAAGAAGAATGTTTCTGTACCTATTCCTAATCTGGAAGAAGTCCGCGATAAATACCAGGTAAAATTTAATGAAATCAAGTTTAGGGGTGGAGTGTCTGGAACGCCGTCGAAATACTGGTCGAGAAGGGAAATAAACTCTGGTAAGCACATCGACCTGATGAAGGTTATGAAAGCCGATGAAATTGAGAAGGAGAATTTACGGGGAACATCTGCGGAACTTGTGATATATCCCCTCAAAAACTCCGGGATTCCTCTTCATTTATCATGGACAGAAGGGGAGACGGTTAAAAAAGTGAACAATACGAAATGGATTCCCAACTTTACATTGGAGGAGATAATTTTTGAACCTTCCGGAGGAGAGCATGTTGGGATGATTGCGGGTAAGTTTTTTTCCAATCATAAATATGTTGAAACGGATGCACCGTTAAGTCTCAGGCTGAAAAAAATGCCTGGCGTTGATTACGGCGGATATATAGACCGGACTGACCTTGAATCCAAACTAAAACAGGTGTTGAAATTCAAACCTCTTAGTCCGCTGGATATATTAAATGTTGATTTGGATCCCCGCAAAGGTTTAGTTGCCAAAGGAGTTGTAACTCAATCATCCATAGAGTTTTTAAAAAACATTGCAATTGAAGTTGGTTTCATTGGTAAAGAAACTTTTGTTGAAGCGACTCTTACAAAAAATCAAATTGAGCTTCCGGATCCTTTTGAAGTGAGGGAAGCATCACTTTCGCTAAGGATTGGTAACAAACCCAGCCTGACAGGAGGGATAGACTTCGAAATCAAGAATGTTGGAGAAGGCCAGGTAAAAGCTAAAATAGATAGTTCATTAAAAGTTTCTTTAAGTGGGAAATTTAATATTGCCTCCGACTTATTCGATAAATCAGAAATTTCCTTTGCGTACGAACGATCACCTGAAGGTGAGAGGTCTTATACTATCGGAGGAAAAATTTCGCTTGGCAAAGGCAAGGTGAAAGGCCTTAAAAAAGCTGAAGCAGAGGTCATATTTGGGAATGGAGTACTGTCGGCAAAAGGTACCGCCCAGCCAGATATTAAAGGTTTTGAGGAAATAGAAATGTTTCTCAAAATAGAAAAAGACAAATACGAATTTGGAGGAAAAATTAATCTGAAAGGAATTGTACCCAGAGTGAAACAAGGTGAGTTGGAGCTTAAAGTTTCAAAAGGGGAGGATGGATTCAAAATTGCCGGAGGTGGTAGTGTAACTCCGGATATTCCCGGAATGAAAGGGAATCCCAGCCTAACTATCAGTTACAATGACGGGGCCATCATGATTCAGGGAGATGTGCCATTTGAAATTGGAGAAAGCAAAGCAAGTGGCCAAATAACAGTTGGAATTACTAATCAGGTTGTAGATGAAAATAATCAACCCACTGGAGAGATTGCCGAAGAATGGACCGTTTATGGCAAAGGAAAGGCGAGTATTGAGCTAGGCAAAAATATAGTAGCAGAAGCCGAAGTTGTATTGCAACCAGATAACCAGATAATAGTTTCCGGTAAAGCAGGTCTTGACCAGAATTCTCAGAAACCCTCAGACAAAGAAAAAAAATGGGAAAAAACCTTATTTGAAATTGGTCCTCCACCTATTATTTTATTTGTTATACCGCCGATTGGTGCGAGCCTCACTTTGGAAATTGATGGTGGAGCCAGGATTTACGCTTCATTTACACCTCCGTATTTCGAGGAATTATCTTTAAGTCTGATAGGTTTTAACATCACCAATCCCTCAGAGAATCAGGGAGAAATTGTTGGTAAGGTTTTTATTGCCACTACAGCAAAGGCCGGCTTTGAAATGTACCTTAAACTGACAGCCACATTAAGTGTTTTGATTGCAAAAATCTCCGGTTATCTCAAAGGTAGCATCGGTTTGGAAGCAAACGGTAAGGCCAGGGCTGGAATAGAGGCAAAATGGAGCCGCAAAAATGGATTGGAAATCACTGATGGTGAACTTTCCATTGAGGCGATGGCTCAGTTTCTTGCCAAATTATCAGGAGGAATAAGAGTTTATCTGGATTTATGGCTTGCAGAAATTGATATTTGGGAGGAAGAAATTGATATAGCAAGTGTCAGGTTTGGTGATTCTTATAAAGTAGGAATAAAACTTCCAATCTCATTTAAAGATGGAACGCCTGAAATTGGATCTTTTGATAAGGATGCCTTGACTTTCCCGGAATTGAGCAGTGAAAGCGAGCAGCAAAAAATCATCAAACAGGGAGCTATGGAAGATGATAGCATGAAACCTCCTCCACCTCCTTCGCAGGCTGAGGCTACAGCAAAAGTAAAAAGTCTGGATTCTGGTCCTGTTTTCACTGCAGTGCTAGATATGGACGCGGATGAAATTAGAAGTTTGTCAAATTGGGGTTTAATTAGCAGAGATACTTATATTTCCTGGCTGTTGACAAAATATAAGGACATGGGTTGGGGACAACCTATAGCAGCAGCTAAGGCTAAAGACAATATTGATTTTGAGGTACTTAAAAGAGAGCTGCCAAAAGTTTCAGATAATATGTTTGTTTCCAGGGAGATGATACAGGAAAAAGCTGTTTCTAATTTCATTGAAGATCACCCGCTTTTTGTCAGAAGATTTGGCAAGTCGATCATAGTGAACTTATTAAAATCAGAATCAAATAAGGAGGCTACTATTTCTGCTGAATAATAAAATAGCTTTAATTTTTCTTGTGTCTGAATTGAGAGAAGCCGCTTATTGTTCAGCGTCGTAGGTCGCATTTCAATTGTTGGGATATATATTAATAAATATGATAGAACGCTAAAATAAATTTACAAACACTTCCTAGGTATCTGATTGCATGTTTACCAAAGTAGAAAATACCAAATCGGGTTCTCATTCGTCTTCTGCGGCGAAGAAAAAAAATACGCCTTTTTTTCAACCTCAGTTACAAGTTGGAACCCCAGGTGGCAAATATGAGGTGGAAGCCGATAAAGTGGCTGATCAGGTGGTAAACCAAATTGCAGCGGAACAGGTTGGTTTTTTCCCTCCGGCAGTTCCTCCTAAGGTTCATTCAAAATCTACAGCTTTTATACCTTCAACACCCGTGGCCGAAACCATCTCTCCGTTGATGCAAAAAGAGGAAGAGGAAGAAGATATGATGCAAATGCAGCCAAATAAGGAAGAGGTTTCGCTGCAAATGCAACAGGTTGAAGAAGAGGAACTTCAAACAAAACCTGAGGATAAAATGGAAGAAATTCAGGCAAAATATGGAAGCGGCGAAGTTTCTTCCGGTTTTGAATCCAGCCTGAACCAAAGCAAAGAAAGTGGTTCTCCTTTGCCTGATGGAGTAAAAGGCCAGATGGAATCGGGTTTTGGAACTGATTTTAGCAAT
The DNA here is from genome assembly GCA_964572085.1 of uncultured Maribellus sp. GTDB lineage: Bacteria > Bacteroidota > Bacteroidia > Bacteroidales > Prolixibacteraceae > Draconibacterium. Next base: position 38,707 of record CAZNEV010000036.1, read on the forward strand.
GTCAGGATACATACCGGTTCAAACGCTGCACAAATGAGCAAAAGCCTCGGCGCCCAAGCCTTCACCCATGGGAGCGACATCTATTTCAACGAAGGAAAATACAATCCGGAAAGCGATTCGGGGAAACATTTGCTGGCGCATGAGTTGACGCATGTGATTCAACAAACGGATAAAATCCATAAAAAAGAAGAGACAAATATTTCCTTTTCTGAAGAAGAACAGGAGTTGTCATCTCAATTCAATGAAAATCTAAATGTCGATTTTAGTCAAAATAGTGAAAATTCAATCAGTAGCAATTATCAAGGAATTTCAGGCAATTCAGTAATTGAAGAAAGTCCTGATATTTCAATAGATTCAATGGAGACTTTTCAGGATGAACCTGTTTCAGATGATTTGCAATTATTGAGCTCGTTTAATTCCCCCTCTGATAATTTTGACAATGCAATATTAAATGAGGATGTTGCTGATTCGGATAACTCTTTCGGAGAGGAAAGCGAAATTCCCCAACCTGCACTTTTTCAGAATATGAGTTTTGGAGTTTCCCCTTCGGATCAGCCAGAAATTCAGTTGCAAGAGGAGGAGGATCAGGGAGGGATATTTGGAAGTATCAGAAATAGGTTCAATAGTGTTGTTAATAGTCTCCGTACGGGTTGGACGGGATTGTCCCAAATGGCCAGCGGAGCTTTTAGCAGCGTTTTAAGTAAGTTAAGCGGCCTTACGGCAGGATTAAAAAACATTGCCACTTCTGCTTTATCGGGAATTCAAAATGTGTGGTCGGGATTGTCGCAAATGGCAACCCAAATGGCAAATGGTGTCAAACAAATAGTGAGTGGTGCAATCAGTTCGATAATGGGACCAATAAGTAGCATATCACAAGCAGTAATGAATCTCGATGCCCAAGCCATACGGGGTGCTTGGAGACAAGTTACCGGAATAATAGGAAATGTGTGGCAGCGGATAAAACAAACAGGCCAATCAATATTTCAACGAATACAAAATTTATGGCAAAGATTAAAGGGTAGATTTACCAGTGTTTTTCAAACTTTGACTGCCAGGGCACATGAAATTTTTAGTCAAATGAGAATTGCTTCTCAACGAATTAGTCAAAGTATTGTTTCAGCCTGGAACAGAATTCAAAATCAGGCTTCCGGAATGTCAGGAATATTTGGGGGAATAGCTAGACAATTGACTTCACTTGTGAACCGCTTAATGAGTTGGGGGCAACAAATTTGGGATAGTATTCGGAGGGGGTGGAATTTGTTAAGTAGTAGAATTGGAAATTTCTTTCAGGGTATTTTTGATCGGATTTCTGCTTTTTGGCAAAAGTTAAAGCAATATGCACGTAATTTTTGGAAGCGTATTGTTAATCTTTGGAACCGGCTTAAAAATTGGGTCGTTCAACAAGTTCGGCGATTTACCAGTGGTTTGCAAACGATATGGAACAGGTTTAATAATTTTTCAATAGGGTCTATTGTAGATAAAATTGCCATATATGCACCTTTTATAAAATCTCTTCAGGAAGCAGTTGCAAACCCTGACGCGGCAATGACTCCATTGGTTGATGCAATGGCTATTCCTTTACAAAATGGAATGCCTAGCATAGCTATTTCCATGGGAAGTGAAAGGGCAAGTCAACAAGTTCACGGACAATCAATCGGCGGCAATTCTTCTTCAGGTATCATCCAAATGAAAACGGATGGAAGTGTGATACAACTAAATCGGGATACAGCATCGATTTATGAAGTAAACGACGGGATGCAAAGGCATATTAGGGAAAAGTGGTCTAAGATTGAGGTTTGGAAAATGTTAAAAGACATGCTCTGGACTTTATTATGGCCCTGGCCTACTGTAGGCCATGAAATTTATGCATTTTTCGCTGAGGATTTATATACTGTTTTCTTTAATAATCTATTCGTAACCCGAAATTTATTTACAGATCCTTTAGGGTTTTTACATGACATGTGGACAAACCTTCTCCATTTAGGTGACATTCCTCTGATGGCATGGCGAAGAATTAACAATATTGGGATGGCATTGCTCGGATGGCTTACAATAGCACTTGTAATAATAGGTGCGGTAGGCGGTTCAGTTGCCGCTGGTATAATTGGGGCCATTTTATCTGCAGCAGCCTCGCTTGGCGTTGCAGCACCTGCAGGAGGAGCTGCTGGTGCTGCTGCTGGCGGTTTGGCAGGAGCTGGTGCTGGCCTTGCCGCAGCTATGGCCATTGGAGAAGTTCTGGTAGCCTCATTTGTAGGGGCTCATGGCATATCTATTATTAAAGCTTTTGTTGATCTTTTTACAGGAAATCAGACAGATGATGAAAAAGAGGATGATTACAGCCAAATTGCAGATAGCCTAATTGGAATTGGCATTACGGCAATATTGGTATTTGTAGGGTGGGTTGCCTCAAAATTTGCTGCAGTTGTGTTAAATGTGATACGTAGAATTAGAGGTCCCAGGCCGGCTGAAACTGCACCGGCGGAAGGTTTGGAACCTGTGAGAGAAGGAGATGCAGTGCCTGAACAAACGTTGCCGGAATTAAGTGGCAGGAGACCTGCAAGTCCTGAATATCCAGTTGTTGATGCTAATGGGGTATTAACAGAATATGGAAGATGGTATTATGAAAAACCACCGGGATTAGAATCTGGGTTTAGGACCAATACTAAGGCAGAAATATGGGAGCAAGCAAGATCACAAAGCAGTGACGGAGTGGTAAGGGATCCCGTAAGTGGAGAAGAAATACATCCAGATTCAAGTTGGAGGGTAGAAGAAAGGCCTGATCATCCTTTGTCTGAACGGCAACAAAGTGCAGCTGAAAGAGGAATAAGTAGAGAAGAATTTTTAGATGATTATAATAACCCAGAGCATTATCGGGTGAGGGAAGAACAAGGTTCAGGCTCTGAATTCAGTGGTAACAGACCCGCTGTTCCCGAACAACCTGTGCTTGATGCAGAAGGGGTACTAACAGAGTATGGCAAATGGTATTACGAGCGGCCATCTGGTTATCGGAGTGGCGTTAGGGATACGGTTTGGGATAATGCTGTGTCAGAAAGTATTGATGGCGTTGTCCGTGATCCCGTTACATTGGAAGAAATGGTTCGGACAGATCCTTGGGAAATGGGGCATAGATATGGCTATGAATTTTGGAAACATCGGCAAAGCGCCGCAGAAAGAGGAATTAGCAGAGAAACATTCTTAGACGAACATAATCATCCAAACCATTATCGTCCAGAGACACCTGAATCAAATAGCAGCCATCAGGGTGAAGCTCCTGCTAACATTTATTATGGAGAATAATCGAATTTTTATATTAATTTTAAATTATGGAAAATATTAATAATTTGTTTTTAGACATTCAAAAAGGTAATAACCGGAAAGTTAAAGAAACGGTAAATAAATTAGGTGTTGATGCAAGAGATAATTTCGAGAGAACACCCTTAATGAATGCTGTATTTTACGGAAATTACGAATTGGCTAAATGGTTAATCGAAAATAATGCCAATGTTAATTTACAAGACAAAAATGGATATTCCGCACTTCACTTTTCTTCTCAGGAAAATAAACTTGATTGCACTCGTTTATTACTTCAAAATAAAGCAAATCCGAATTTGATGGACATTCATGGCAATACACCTTCTGTGGCGGCGGTAATGAATTGGAAAGCAGGAGAAAATTTTGAAACACTAAAAACCTTAGTAGAACACAAGGCCGATTTAAATATAAAAAATAAAGCGAACAGATCAGCTTATAGTCTTTTACCGGATAAAATAAAGGAAAAATTAAATATAAAATGATTAACAGAGCCGAAATATTTTTAAATTACGTCGAAACTGTTTTTTCTAAGAAAGCTTCTATATACAAGGGTGAAGCGTCCCAAGATGAATTTGTTACCCCATCAGTTCTTGTTTTTAATGATATTCCTGAAAGAGGTTTTATGACCTGTATTACCTATGGTTTGTCATTGGTGGACCATCCTAAATGGAACAAAAAAAGACGACCAGAACTAATTCTAACAGTAAACACAAATAATCTTCAATGGGCATTCTCAATTGTTGATTTAATTTCCCAACTAAGGGGGAAATTTCAATTTTCTTACGGACAAAGAATTAACTTTGATAATCCAATAGTGCTTGATTCAAATATGACAGGGTTTTTATTTTTTGCTCCCACAGTACTAAATCCTGAAGAATATTTAGATATTGACATTAAAGCTCCGTTTAAAATATGTTTAACAGGGGTATACCCAATTAGCAATAGTGAAATGAAAATTATTGATAAAAATGGATTGGAAAAATTTTGGAAGAATGAACAACTGGACATTCTTAATGTAAACAGAGAATAGAGCTGGTTGCTTAAAAAGGCAAAAGTAACTCTTGCCAAACCAATTTCTCGCATTAAATGACAGGTTTTTATTTGGAAAAGGGTTGATAGATTTTGCGAATAATTTGAACTCGGAGTTGGTATAAATAAAAACTGTTAACGAAGTAGAAAACAGTGGAAAGGTTTTTGGTGGAAGGCCGGCCATGATTTCCTTTTTAAGGTCATGTATTTTGGAGAGAACTTAAGAAAAGAGGACTTAATCCGAATGATTTTTTAAACCAAAATGCTGAAGGTATACTTTACAAAAACATGAACCAAGAAATACTGTCGGGGAGATTCGAGTGAATATGCCAGACTGGAAAAGCGGCGACTATTTCCGATTTGCACGAAGTCAAAGATGCTGCCTATTGTTCTGCATCCTGAGTTTAGCTTCAAATAATGAGTTTTCAGTATAGGGATTAGGGATATAATTCGGTCGATAAGTTTGTTGCGGATATGAAAGACCACGATTGGGAACAATTAAATGTATTCGAAAAGTTTATCGCTAGTCTTTTTTAGGTGGCATAGAACTGGCAGGCACTTTAGGAATGAAAAGGGAGGTTGCTGCCGAAGTAGATTTCGCCCGATGATACGGAAGTGATTTATCCCGATTTGGATGTAGTGGCAACGGCGGTAGATTTGGCACGGGATATTAAAGATGATATTTTCGCTTAACACGATTATGGGGGAAGCAATTAAAACAAACAACAAAGGAGTTTTGGGAAAAAATGAATGAAATAAGAAATATTAAAAAAATACGACCATGAAAAATTTATTTGATGGGCTTTTGCTTTACGAAGTTACCCTACTTATTCTCGGTGTTATTTTGTTTCTGATTTTAAGCATTGGGTTGCTGTATTATATCATTAAAAAAGAACAAATTGCAAAGTTGCTTGCTTTCTTTATTATCCCTATTGTTATGATTGGCTATCCAAGCATCAACCAAATTTCAATATCGAACGATAAGATCGAATTGACCAAATACCAGCAGCAGTTAATTGAAAATCCTGATGATTCTGTGGCCATGAAAAAGGTAGAAACGATAACCGAAAAGCTTGAAGAAAGGGCAACTTCCCCGAAAGATTTGGTTCAGGTGAGTACTTCAAACTTATTGTTGGGCAACAATGTAAAAGCGGTAAACTTGGCGAACAAAGCACTTTCAATGGATACCAACAATTTGGCTGCAAAGGATATCAAAAGGCTGGTTGCAGTGCAGGAACATAGCACAGGAACGCCCGAAACTGGAAAGGACACAACAAAAACCGAACGTGCCATTGCCGATGCAAAGGTAACACGTGATTTTTCAAAACTGAAACCGTATTTAATCCATAAATCAAATCAAAACTTTAAATTGGGCAACAATACGAAGAATAAAAAAAGCGATTGAAAATGAGAACATTACGTTATCGCTCTCGTGGCGAGGAAGTAAATTTTTTGGAGCAAATCCTCAACAGGATGGGCTACCAACTTGTGGTTTCCAATTTTTTTGGGAAAGATACGGATGCAGCAGTCAAGGATTTTCAGTTGAAAAACAATTTGGTCGTTGATGGTATTGTAGGGCTGAAAACCTGGGCCAAACTCGTTGCTGCCGACAAAGATATTTTCAAAGTCAACGATAAGTTTTTGTCGGAAAAGGATTTAATTGATTTTGCCAACCACCTGGCTTTGGAACTGGCTGCCGTAAAAGCGGTGAATGAAGTGGAAAGCAGCGGAAAGGGATTTTTGGCCGAAGGCCGGCCACGGATTTTGTTCGAGGGGCATGTGTTTTGGCGCGAACTCAAAAAGCGAAATCTTGACCCAAAAACATTGTGGACTACCGATTTTGAAAATGTCCTCTATGAAAAATGGACCCGAAAATACTACAAAGGAGGTGCAGCGGAATACGACAGGCTTGAAAAAGCCGCCCGAATTTCGGATTTGCCCGGGGTGAAAGAAGCCGCGTATTGTTCCGCTTCCTGGGGAGCATTTCAAATCATGGGTTTTCATTATGAAAAATTGGGCTACAACTCCATCGATAATTTTGTGGAACAAATGAATTTACATGAGCGCGAACACCTTGCGGCTTTTGGCCGATTTATCTCCTATGCCGGTTTTTCCGGAAAAAAGCTGGTTGAATGGCTCAGGGAAAAAAATTGGGGAAATTTTGCCAACGGTTATAATGGTCCCGGCTACAGGCAAAATAAATATGACATGAAGCTAAAAACGGCTTACGAAAAGTATTCCATTTAAAACTCTTTGATTTATGGCAGACGAAAATTCGCTGAACGGGATCTTGTCTTTTTTAAAGGAGACGATTGAACAACGCCTGGGGCACGAGTTGAACGGTAAATCCCTCAAGCTTCCAAAACTGGACCTAAAAGGGGATCAATCGCATTTAGCTCAATTTATCGGAGCAAAAAAGTTGACGGATGAGGAGAGTGTTGTTTTACTGTTGGCAATGGCGCCCCATTTTTCACCCGACTTTTTCACCAACATTATTGCCGGGTTTTTACCCAATGGTGGCGAATTTCCGGTATTTGGCGGTGTGAAAGGGAAGCACCATCGGGGTATTTTGCCCACTGGCGAAACGGCTTTGTTCCTTCTGTATGGCCGCGATGTGGACAAACGTCTAAAGGGCGTGGACCGGATACTTGAAAATTCAGTGCTTTTCAAGGAACAAATTCTTCAATTGGAATCGGTGCCTGCGGGCGAACCAAAATTGAGCGGCAAATTGATTATCGAAGAAGAATATTTGGCTAAACTGACCACGGGCAAAATTGTGAAACCAAAATTGAGCAGCGATTTTCCCGCCGAGCTAATCACTACCGAATTGGAATGGGATGATCTCGTGCTTCAGGAAAAAACGTTAGCCGAAATCGCAGAAATTGAAACCTGGCTGAAATTCAACGATACCTTGTTGAACGATTGGAAAATGCACGGAAAAATTAAACCCGGCTTCCGTATTTTGTTTCACGGCCCGCCCGGGACCGGAAAAACTATGACTGCTTGCCTGCTTGGAAAATATACCAAACGCGACGTTTTCCGGATCGACCTGTCCATGATGGTGTCGAAATACATTGGCGAAACTGAGAAAAACCTCTCCAAATTGTTCGATAAGGCAGCCAACAAAGACTGGATTTTGTTTTTCGACGAAGCCGATTCTATATTCGGTAAGCGTACCAATGTGCGCGATGCCCACGATAAATATGCCAACCAGGAGGTATCGTACCTGCTCCAGCGCATCGAAGCACACAGCGGATTGGTGATCCTGGCTTCGAACATGAAAGGCAACATCGATTCGGCTTTCACGCGGCGTTTCAACTCCATTATCGAATTCGAAAACCCGGGAACAACGGAACGCGTACGTCTTTGGGAGAATTATATCCCATCGGAAATTGCTTTGGAGAAAGAAATCTCCTTGAAAGAAATTGCACAGAAATACAACCTTACCGGTGCCAACATCGTGAACGTTGTCCAATATGCCGGGCTGAAAACCCTCGAAAAATCCTCGAAAAAAATTGCGAAAGAAGACTTGTTGAAAGGCATTCAAAAAGAGTATGAGAAAGAGGGGAAGATGATTCGGAAAGAATGAGCATCGGATCAAAAAATCGGTTCTACAACGTATGAAGTGGGGATATAGGAAACTTTCTATTAATTGCCGCGGAAGACTCAATCTGATAATCAGTGGCTAGTATTTTTTAGTAGAAAATTGCCATAGATTCTCAGATCTAATCAATCATTAGATTGATTTTCTGTGTAATTGTAAATCAATGTCGTTAAGGCTTAGGTTAAGAGATTCAGAACAATTTACACCCTTCGACTACGCTCAGGGTGACTGTCAGACTGAGCGTAGTCGAAGTCTGTTTTCGCTAACTAAACGATATTGAATTGTAAATAGTAATAGTATTGATTCTTTATATGTTACCCATTCAAAGCGTTATAGAACCAAAAAAGCCGAAATCCAAATTTTAGATTTCAGCTTTTTAATGCTTTTTTGGTCGGTCTATTTCTACAAATCCCTTTTTGCCAAATAGAAATCAACCATTTCGTACCCGCTTTTTTCGCGCTCTTGCATTTCTCCAACCGTTTTTGGCGGTGGAACGATAACTTTGTCACCCGGCCTCCAATCTAACGGCATGGCAACGCCGTGTTTGTCGGAGGTTTGTAGTGCAATCAAAGAACGCAGAATCTCGTCCATGTTACGGCCAACATTCAGCGGATAATACATGATCAGCCTGATTTTTCCTTTTGGGTCGATAAAAAATACGGCACGAACAGCGGCAGTTTCGCTTTCGTTGGGTTGCAACATTCCGTACAGTTTCGCCACTTTCATGTCAATGTCGGCAATAATCGGAAAGTCGAACAATACACCGGTATTTTTCAGCACGTTGTTCACCCAGGCAATGTGGGAGTGAATACTGTCGATGCTCAAACCAATTAATTTGGTGTTAAGTGCCTTGAACTCGTCGCCGCGAACTGCGAACCCGCTCAATTCGGTGGTGCAAACCGGAGTGAAATCGGCAGGGTGCGAAAATAAAATTGCCCAACTGTCTTTAATGAACTCCGAAAATTGCATTGGGCCCAAGGTAGTGTTTGACTTAAAATCGGGAGCCATGTCGCCGATGCGGGGCATTGAAGTTACTTGTGTTTCTTTTGATTCTTCCATATTTTGAAATTTTATAGTATATAAATAGTACAAGTTTAACAAATATTGTGGGAATAGGTTCATAACGAGCTTGAAATCTGATGGAGTTTATTGATGATGCATTGAGTTTTGGTACATAAGTTTAAATAATAATTTGAATACCAGTTTTATCTATTGATCACTATAAAATACTACTGTACAATTGTTAGATCGGGCAAGGTTTACAATCCAAGGCAATTAATCAGTTTATTTGCAAGAACAATCGGGTTCTAAAAGAACCTGACAACTAATTGTTAAGTGTCAGCATAAAAACTTGAGCATCTACTTGATTATTTTGTAAAAAAGTGTTTCCTTTGCAAGCCGTAAAAAGAAGGTGTTTATTTAGATCATCAAGAAATAAAAAAGAAATGTCACGAGTTTGTCAGATAACAGGAAAGAAAGCAATGATTGGGAACAACGTATCTCACTCAAATAGAAGGACAAAGAGAAAATTTGATGTCAACCTGTTCAAAAAGAAGTTTTATATGCCCGAGGAAAATCGTTGGGTGCATCTTACCGTGTCTGCTGCAGGCATGCGTACCATCATTAAAAATGGCTTACACGTTGCCTTGAAAAACGCAATGGAAAAAGGTTACATCGATAAAATTTAAAAACTTTCAGAAATGGCTAAGAAAAGTAAAGGCAATAGAATACAGGTTATAATGGAATGTACCGAACACAAATCAAGTGGCGTTCCGGGCACTTCGAGGTACATTACTACCAAAAACAGAAAAAACACGCCCGACCGGTTGGAGCGGAAGAAATACAATCCGGTGTTGAAAAAAGTTACAGTTCATAAAGAAATAAAATAGAATAAGTTATGGCAAAGAAAGCGGTTGCATCTCTACAAAAAGGAGCCGGTAAAGGTTTTGCGAAAGTGATAAAAATGACTAAATCACCTAAAACCGGTGCATATACTTTTAAAGAAGAAGTTATTATCAACGACAATATCGCCGAATACTTTAAAAAGTAAACCCGAAATGTTCGGGCAATATTCCGGCAATCAGGAAAAGCTTTCATCATTGGTGGAAGCTTTTTTTGTTTTATCTTGGGCTATAAGCAGCTAAGTAAATTCAAAGATTGATTTTCTGTGTGATTGAACTCAGTTAATTTTGATGAAATTATTTTGAATGTTTTCATAAGTAAATAATTGTTAGTTTTAGTTTCTGAAAAATTAGTGGATCATGGGTATATTCGGAAGTTTTGGAAAAAACAAAAAAGAGAACCTCGACAAAGGCCTGGAGAAAACAAAAGAAAGCGTTTTTGCCAAATTGGGCCGTGCCGTTATCGGCAAATCAAAAGTTGACGATGAGGTATTGGATAACCTGGAGGAAGTTTTAATCACTTCGGATGTAGGAGTTGACACTACCCTGAAAATAATTGAACGCATCGAAGCCCGGGTTGCTCGCGATAAATATATGGGAATTAATGAGTTGAACGGAATCCTCAAAGAAGAAATTGCCGCCTTGTTGGAAGAAAATAAAACGGATGACATGGACAATTTCGATATTCCCAATACCGGCAACCCGTATGTTATTATGGTTGTAGGGGTGAACGGGGTAGGGAAAACCACCACCATCGGGAAATTGGCCTACAATTTTAAACAAGCGGGCAAGTCGGTGGTTTTAGGCGCTGCCGATACATTTCGCGCTGCCGCTATTGAACAGCTTGAAGTTTGGGCCGACCGCGTAGATGTTCCTATTGTGAAGCAAAAAATGGGTGCCGACCCGGCTTCCGTGGCATACGATACCCTTGCATCGGCAAAATCAAGTAATGCGGACGTGGTAATTATCGACACGGCAGGACGTTTGCACAACAAAGTGAACCTGATGAACGAGCTTTCAAAGATTAAAAAAGTGATGCAAAAAATAGTGCCGGATGCCCCGCACGAAGTGTTATTGGTATTGGACGGCTCCACCGGCCAAAATGCTTTTGAACAAGCCAAACAGTTTACCCTTGCCACCGAAGTTACGGCTCTTGCGCTCACTAAACTCGACGGAACGGCAAAAGGAGGTGTGGTGATTGGCATTTCCGACCAATTTAAAATCCCGGTAAAATACATCGGTATTGGCGAGAAAATGGAACACTTACAGGTTTTCCGGCGTCGTGAATTTGTGGAATCTCTATTTTCGTAACTGCTATTATTTTTCCAGATTTTCTTCTGCGGGTTTAAAAAACGATACAGCCATCTGAAAAACCGGAATTTCATCCAGCTCCGTGCTGAGGTTCACAGCGCCTGCCATGACCATACCCATCTCCGGAAAAATCAGTAATGCCCCGCCACCGCCTTTAACCCCTCCGGTTCTGCCGTAGAGTTGTTCTCCGGTTCTGCTGGTTATTAGTATCCAGCCGTTTGTCATCGATGCGGGAAAGTCGCCCAACAATTCAACAGGAACAAATAAACGATTTTTTATAGTCTCCGAAATCCGATCGGAGTGCATAATGGCATTTCCGAATTTCACTAAATCCTCGGCAGTGGAAAGCAGGCCTTCTGAAGGCGCACGATAGCGCAGATCATAAAATGTTGCATTGGTAACCTGTGCCACTAAATTGTGGTCGTAGAAATTTGTCCTCCCGATGATGGTCTGAAAGGGGTTGTCCACCACCGTGTTGTTCAATTGTAGCGTGTCGGTGATGTATTCTTTCAGGAGCAGATGAAAATGTTTGCCCGACTCTTTTTCCATTATGGCACCTAACAGGTTATAGTTGTATAGGCTCGGTTCTTGATACCAACCGGGAGTTGTAACCAAAGGATCATTTTTGAAATTATCAAGGCCTTTTTCCAAAGTAATGTTCAGTCCCCGCCAATCTTTTTCGGCCGGACTTGATTCACGGATTCCCGAAGTGTGATTAATCAGATTTTCCAGCGTTACCTTGTGCGTGGTGACCGGAAAATCAGGCAGATAGTGTTGAACCGATGAGTCGGGGTGCAGTGTGCCGTTGTCAATCATCATTTCGTAAAACTTAATAAATTGTCATATTGCTACGTTTGTTTCTTCTTTTTCGGAGCGGGCAATCACTACGGCACCGCAGCTGTCGCTCCATACGTTTACAGAGGTTCTCAACATATCCAAAATCCTGTCAACGGCCAGAATTAAGCCAATACCTTCTAACGGCAACCCAACAGCAGTCAGCACTATGGTGATCATTACCAATCCTGCCATTGGGATTCCTGCTGCTCCAATTGAGGCCAGCAAGGCGGTGAAAACAACTATTATTTGTTGCGTAAACGATAGGTCAACTCCATAGGCTTGAGCGATAAATATTGCTGCCACGCATTCGTACAATGCTGTTCCGTCCATGTTAATGGTTGCGCCTAACGGTAGTGTAAAGCTTGTTATTTTGTTTGAAACACCACTTTTGTTTTCTAATGCTTCCATGGTTAGCGGAAGCGTAGCACTCGACGAAGAAGTCGAGAACGCGGTTAATAAAGGAGCGGCCATGTTGTTAAAATGCTTAAAAGGCCTTGCCTTGCCTAAAAACCTCACGATGAGTGGTAACCACACGAATGCGTGGATGAGCAAACCGGCAACAACACATAAGGCATAAATGGCCAAACTTCCGGCAATACTCGCCAACTGATCTGAGTTGCGGGCAACTTCTTTGGCAACAATCCCCAAAATGCCCAAGGGTGTGAATTTTATGATGAATAATGTTATTTTCATCATAACCTCGAAAACCGCATCGAAAAATGTGACGAGAGATTGCTTGGATTCATTTTTAACTGTTGTGATGAAATAACCGAAAATAATGGCGAAAAATATGACCGGCAAAATGGCTCCCTGCGCCATTGCGTCAATAATATTTTCCGGAACTATGCGGTAAAGGATATCTTTTACAGAGCCAGCCCCTTCGGTTAAGCCCTCTACCGATTGTGACAGCCCAAGGTCAACCCCAACGCCTGGTTTAACAATGTTAACGATTACCAATCCGGTTAAAATGGCGATAGTGCTGGTGACTAAGTAATAACTTAAGGTTTTGATGCCCAAACGACCCAGGTTTTTCCCTTCGCCAATGCTGGTGACCCCACTAATAATAGAGCTGAAAATCAGTGGGATAATCACCATTCTTAATGCCCGAAGGAATATTTCTCCCATCCATGCCACATAGGGTACACCTTGCGGCACATAGTATCCAAACAAAACAGCAAGTATCAACGCAATCAATATTTGCCAGTGAAGTTTGATTTTCAAAATTCTCATAGAGTATCAGGATTTAAACGAAGGTGCTAAATTATCTTTTTTTGAAGATTCGACAAATTATTCTACAGTCTTCATTAATTTAGGTGAGTAGCATTTTCATTCAAATGAATTGGTTTATGTTAGGGTACAAAGCATAGTCTTCCATTCAACAGCAGGAGGGCTGTTGTCAGTGCGGGAATATTTTACGTTTCCATGTTTCCTCCTTTCTTTGTTTTTACGGTTGGCCTGAATGTTCCGGAGCAGGCTTTCTCCACGGGTGGCTCATTCCAACCTTATCTGATAGCGTTTGGCCAGCAGCTTTTCATATTGTTTTGACAATTTGCCGGGCTACCTGTTTGCCTTGTTTTGATTTTTGCATATTTCCCCTATAGGATTTTTTGTGGTTTGATAAAAAATAATTATCTTTAAAACGTTAAGAGCCAGTGCGTTGAATGCAACAAAAACACTGCATTTTTAACATAATTAAAATAAATATTCTGGGGAAATACTGATACTTGCCCCAACTCGCTGCGAACAAACGGCGCGACGGTATTTGCAAAATGAGACACCGCATAAACAAAACCATCAACCACGGATTACGCAAATTCACATAGATTTTAATTTTTAGATTCCACGAAAGTGGGAATGGTGGCAGAAGGTAATGTGGAATTACCAATATTAATTTGTAACCTTTCAAACCCCAGCGGGGTGATATTATGGTAGCTCCGGGTGTCAACCCGGGACAGGTGAGCAACGCGAACAAACGGCGCGACGGTTGTTGCAAAACGGTGGTGTGTTGTTGCGCCGTTGTGGTAGCCGTTAACACAAAACCATCGACCACAGATTACGCAGATTAACACAGATTCACAAGGCTAATTTA
>CAZNEV010000037.1:0-51154 GCA_964572085.1 uncultured Maribellus sp.
GAAAATTTCCGATCTCATCAATTATCCGACCAATTGGAATTGGTGGGGGTCATGATAAAAAAGAAAAAGAATCTTATGAAGAAATCACAAATAGCAACAGTAACCCAAACTATTTTAATACTCGTACTTGTCCTGTTAAAAAATAACACTGCCTTTGCTCAGGAAGAGAATCTAAATGTGTTTGACAATTGGAGAGAGTGGTCGGATGGGGAAAACATGCTGGTCCGCCATTTGAACAAACAGGCATTTGCTTACCTTGATATCAGGGACAAAGAGATTGCCCAATTGCAAACAAAAGAAGATTGGGAAAGCAGGCAGGACAAGGTGAAAGGTATCCTGATAAAAACAGTTGGTCCCTTCCCCGATAAGATGCCGTTAAATCCTCAGGTTACAGGAACAATTAAAAAGGAAGGGTACAAAATAGACAAAGTAATTTATGAATCTATGCCCGGTTTTTATGTCACAGGCTGCCTCTACCTTCCCGATGGCAGAGGTAAAAAACCTGCTATCCTTTTTACCAGCGGGCACACACAAAACTCTTTCAGGAATGAATCATATCAAGTTATGATCCTGAACCTTGTAAAAAAAGGTTTTATTGTTTTTGCCATCGATCCCATAAGCCAGGGCGAACGGGTCCAGCTTTTTGACCCGGAAAAAAATGCCTCGGTTATAGGCCCCACAACGCGCGAACATAACTATCTGGGGAATAAAACCTTGCTCTCCGGGGTTTCGCTGGCCAGGTATTTTATCTGGGATGGGATAAGGGCGGTAGATTACCTGTTGACCCGAAAAGAGGTGGACCCTGGGAGGATTGGGGTAACCGGACAGTCTGGTGGAGGAACACAGGCAGCCTATATTTTTGCCTTTGAAGAACGTATAAAAGCCGGGGCACTTGTAAATTACATCACTGGCTTCAGGCGCTTGCTCGAATCAATTGGGCCCCAGGATGCGGAACAAAATTTCTACCATGGCATCCTGAATGGATTGACCCATGCTGACTTACTCGAAGCCAGGGCGCCAAACCCTGTGCTGATTTGTGCCGGCACAAGGGATTTTTTCAGTATCCAGGGCGCACGCGAATCTTATGCAGAAGTTTCCAATGCTTATAACGCATTTGGGATGGAAGAAAACATCGGGATGGTGGAAGATGATTTTGGGCACGGTTATACGGTGAAATTACGGGAAGGGATATATAGTTTTTTTCAAAAAAGCCTTAATCTCCCGGGAAACCCCAACGATGAAAATGTGGCCATATTGACCCCCGAAGAATTAATGGTAACACGCACAGGAAATATTGCTTCGTCAATTGAAAATGCACAAACCGTATTTGACCTCAATAAAAAAGAAGCAGAAAAACAAATCGAAAGGTTGCAGGATTCAAGGAGTGATATTGAAATTCATTTGAACAAGGTGCAGCAAGAAGCAAAAGAACTTTCAGGTTATCGTCCTCCTGATAAAAATATCAAATCTGTTTTTCGGGGGAGATACCAACGTGCGGGGTATTCTGTTGAAATGTACGCTTTGCATGGAGAGGGGGGATGTATTGTTCCTTTGTTGCTGTTTGTCCCGGAAACGGGAAATAAACTTTCAAGCATTATCTATCTGCACCCCAAAGGGAAAATTGCCGATGCAGCCGTGGGGGGCAGGATTGAACAACTGGTAAAAAAAGGATATTTAGTGGCTGCACCGGACGTATCAGGCATTGGTGAAGTTGAAGACAATAACTATGGGACTAATTATCTCGCGATGTTGATAGGCCGCAGTATTGTTGGAATCCAGGCAAGCGATGTGAACAGGGTTGTTAATCTCTTACAAAAAAGGCCGGATGTTGATCCGGAGAAAATTAGTGCCGTTGCATTTGATGAATTAGGCCCGACCCTGCTACATGCCGCTGCCTTTAATAAAACAATAAAATCTGTTACACTGATCGGCTCGCTAATCTCATACCAAACAGTTATCTTAAATAAATTCTATGATACAGGACTTACAAATTGTTTTGTTCCAGGGGCATTGACTGCCTATGACCTGCCGGATCTGGCGGCGGCACTGGCTCCCGGGAAACTCAACTTAATCAACATGAGGGACGGGGAAAGCAAATTCATTGACATGGATAAAGAAAACAGTGACATTGAATTGATAAAAACTGCCTGGCAGCAAAAAAACGCCGGCAGGCAATTGCATATCGTGAAAGAAAATTCGGCAGATAAGATGTTTGAGCAATTTCTGAGGCATATCGAATAAAATATCAGAAATAGTTAATAAAAATCGAATAAAACAACCATCGTTTTCTTTGTGCAATAATCCGGATGCATTATTATTGTCGGTTTATTTTCCGGAAGTATTGTACAGGTCAAAAAATCGATTTTTCATGAACATCAACAACCGTTTTACCGAAGAACACATCAAAAGGCACATTAATTTTTTTGTCACTGCCGATGTAGCCAATAGCGGACGGCAATTGTATAAAAACGGTGATGTGTCTTTTGTAGATTATATTGAAAAAACCGATTTCTGGAGGTTAAAAGTGCAGGATTCAGTGGAACACGAGGTGACAGTGAGGGGCGTAAACAGCAAAAGCATTCAAACCAGTTGTACCTGTATGTTCGCCTGGGGGAGCATTTGTAAACATGCCGTGGCGGCCTTGCTGTTCGTATCCGACAATTTGGGTCAACAATTTTACCTGCTACAAGGCAAACATGCAAAGGAAATGTTGGCCAACAGCAAACGGCACGGAGAAAAGTTGGGTTTTGAAATTCCCGGGTACCAAATGCTTGATTTCGATTTTGTCAGAAAAAATGTATCAGCACGGACCTTGAACCAGTTGATGTATTGGAATGCACAAACGAAGCTTGAAACCATTGAGATAAGCGACCGTTCCGTCACTTTTGTAGGAGTTGCCCCAGAAGACACAGTTATCTTTTATTTCGAGAACAACAAAGTTTTTGTGACTTCCCATGCCGCACCAACTAATTTGGCGGAGTTGAGTTTAAACGAGGCAAATGTTTTAAAAATGATTGCCAAATCAACGCTTCCCAATTTTTTAGATGAAGTGTTCAACGGCAAGGTTAAGGCAAAAGAAACCGAAATGTTGAAAAATTACGGTTTGCCTGAAAGTGCCAGTTTCGGCGAATACTTTTTTTATGGGTTTTCTCAATCTTTGGGCTTGATGTATTACCCAACAAAAAAAGCAAACGGGTTGGTCCCCATTGCTAAAAATGAAGACGATTATTACCTGAAATTTTTAAGTAATCTCAGCCACATTGATCTTGCCTTGGACAAACTTCCGCCAAAAAGCGAATACCGTGAATTGGGTTTCGTTCTGAGAAAAAGTAATCCCTATTATAGCGATTACCGAAATTATTACGATGATTTTGACGATCACGATTTTGAGAATGAAGGTAAAAACGAACACTACGAAATAGTACCGATTGTTGGCAAAACAAAAAAGACGGACAAAACGGCACTTGCCACGCACATCAAAGAATACGAGGAGCAAATGGAGCACATGTTCCACATTTCCAAATCGGACAATGCAACTCAATTGCTTCGCTTGATCGACAAAATGCAAGAGGGTGAAGGCGACAATTTCACTTTGATGGAACAAGCTTTTAACCTGCTGCGAAACGAAAAAATTGTTTATGGACTGTCAGAAAAGGCACATCAGATCAGAAAAAAGGATTTGCTGGAAATTATCCTTTCGCCCGAGCCGCTTGATGTGGTTTTTGAAGTCTCAAAGAATAAGGAGTTCTTAACGCTGAACCTGAAATTAAAGGCAGGGGAGGAGTTGTTGAAACGGAAGATTAGCAACTCAAAATCTGCCGATAACTATTTCTATGTGAACGGAAACACCTACCATTTTGTGAAAAGCGAAAAAGTGGCGCGAACAATTGCCGAATTTCCGGAAAACATTAAAATGGTGGCCGATTACAAAGATGAATTCTTTGAAAAAGTGGTAGAACCCGTCTCCAAAAACTTTGAGGTGCGCTATAAGAACGGCACGTTTCAAAGCGAAACGGTGGAATTGGATTTCCACAAAAAGCAGCTTTTTCTTTCGGAACAAAACGAATATGTGGTGTTTACGCCTCAGGTAGTTTACGATCACAACGTTTCGGCGCTATTAGCCACCACAGGAAATATTCTGGTTAAAAAGGACGATGTAATCACCAAATACCAACGCAACTTTGAACTGGAAGACGACTTTCTGGAGTCGTTGACAGAATTGCACCCCGATTTTGAAGCCCAAAAAAACAGGAAGCTGTTTTACCTGCATTACACCGACTTTGCAAAGGACATGTGGTTCTACAAGTTTTTCGACCAATTGCAAGCCAACAACGTGGAGGTTTTTGGATTGAAGGAATTGAAAAACTTCAAATATTCGCCCTACAAAGGTAAAATCAGCACTTCGGTTTCGTCGGGGCAAGACTGGTTTGAAATCGATATAAACGTCAGTTTTGGCGACAACCGTGTTACTTTAAACGACATCAAAAAAGCGGTGCTCAACCAGCAACGTTACATTCAGTTGAAAGATGGTTCGGTGGGCGTGTTACCGTCGGAGTGGTTCCATAAGCTGGAAAAATATTTCAGGAACGGTGAAATTAAAAAAGACAAGCTGGAGATATCGAAACTGCGGTTTTCGGTAATCGACGAGCTGTTTGATAACCTGGACGATGCCACTATCTTACAGGAAATTGCGGAGAAAAGGCAGCGTTTGAAAACCTTCACCAACATTGAAGCCACCAAAGTTCCGAAACAAATAACGGCCGATTTGCGCCACTACCAAAAAGAAGGCTTGAACTGGTTGAATTTTTTGGACGAAATGCAGTGGGGCGGCATTTTGGCCGACGACATGGGCTTGGGCAAAACGTTGCAAGTTTTGGCGTTTTTGCAGCATCAAGCCAATAAAAACAAAGGCACAAACATTATCGTGGTGCCAACCACTTTGCTTTTCAACTGGGAAAACGAACTGAAGAAATTCGCACCAAAACTAAAAGCGCACTATTATTATGGTACCGACAGGGTGAAGGATACCGATGATTTTAAAAACTACGACTTAGTTTTTACTACCTACGGAATTTTGCTTCGCGACATAGAAACGCTCGGTAAATTCAAATTTAATTATGCCGTGTTGGATGAATCGCAGGCTATAAAAAATCCGCTGTCGCACCGCTACAAAGCCGCTTGCCTCATCAATGCCCGCAATAAAATTGCGCTCACCGGGACTCCTATTGAAAACGGCACTTTCGATTTGTTTGCACAAATGAGTTATGCCAACCGTGGATTTTTTGGAGGGGCTAAAAAATTCAAGGAAAGCTATTCAACGCCTATCGATAAAGATGGCAACGAAGTGATTGCCGGCGAACTCAACAAAATTGTGAACCCTTTTATTTTGCGCCGCACCAAGGAAAAAGTAGCCTCGGAATTGCCCGACAAAACCGAGGACATTATTTATTGCGAAATGGAAAGCGAACAGCGCCGCGTTTACGATGCCTACCGCAACGAATACCGCAATCAACTGCTCAATAAAATCGAAGCCGATGGGATAGGAAAATCGAAAATGATGGTGCTCGAAGCCTTAACCCGTTTGCGCCAAATTTGCGATTCGCCCGTGCTTTTGAACTCCGATGAGATAAGTGAAACACAATCGATAAAAATTAAAGAAATTGTGCGCCACATCACCAATAAAACAGGCAAGCATAAAATTCTGGTTTTTTCGCAATTTGTAAAAATGCTGGGCTTGATAAAAGACGAGCTGGCAAGACTGAACATCGAATACGAATACTTAGATGGGCAGTGCAGCAGCCAGCAACGGGAGCAATCGGTCAATAATTTTCAGGAAAACGAAAACCTGCGTGTGTTTCTCATTAGTTTGAAGGCGGGTGGCACAGGGCTGAATTTAACCGCTGCCGATTACGTTTACATTGTTGACCCTTGGTGGAATCCCGCGGTGGAAAACCAGGCCATCGACCGTTGTTACCGGATTGGACAGGACAAAAAAGTGTTTGCCTACCGCATGATCTGTAAAAACACTGTTGAAGAAAAAATCGTGGCCCTTCAAAACAAAAAGAAAAAAATCGCCGAAGACATCATCCAAACCGACGAGAGCGTTTTGAAAAAACTCGATAAGAATGATATTGCGGAACTATTCTCGTAAAAAATTAAGATAATCTGAAGTAATACTTCAATATATCTTAAATCAAACTTCAGATTATCTTAACCGATGGGTTTTCCGCTCAATATCCCGGTATGTTATGAAATGAGGAATTGAGCTATCTGTTGTGTGAAATTGGAACTATTTGCCGGTGAATATGTTATTTTCATGCAAATGTGAGGAAGTTGGAAGACGGAAGACGGAAGACGGAAGACGGAAGACGGAAGACGGAAGACAGAAGATATGAAAAATAGTACCTATAATTTCACACCGCTGCTGGGCTACGAAAATTTTGAAGCCACCACGCAAATCATTATTGCTGAAATCCTTCGGCGGGAACTGCCTTTTGAGATTATCGATAGCGACAACAATTTGCTTTCGGTAATGTACAATAACAAGGAATTCATCATTCTCGAAGGAACCATTTCGGATGCCAACAGCCTGATTGCTTATTGGATATCCAATGATAAGTGGATGACCCGGCAGTTCCTTGAACGGAAAAATATCAGCACGGCAAAAGGTATTCTGCTTGAGCGGGAGTATCAACTGGATTTACTCTATGTGGTTCATTTTCCGGCAGTGGTAAAACCCGTGAATACGGATCATGGAATAGCGGTCAGTGTAAACATCACAACCCGGGAGGAACTTATTTCTGCAATTGGCAATGCCTTTAACTATTCGGATAAAGTAATTGTTGAGGAGTTTTTCGCAGGTCAGGAGTATCGTTTTCTGGTAATTGATTATCAGGTGAGGGCCATTGCTTGCCGGGAGCCTGCCAACGTAACGGGCGATGGTAAGCACACAATACGCCAGCTTATTGACAAGAAAAATATAGGTCGCGGAACCGATTACAGACACCCTTTATTGAAAATTATTGTGGATGAAGAGGTCATTCGCCATTTGAAGCCTTTATCTCTTTCTACCGAATCGGTGCTGAACGACGGAGAAAAGGTATATTTGCGCCAGAATTCAAACTTGAGCACAGGTGGGGACAGCATAGATGTAACAGACGACATACCCGCATACTATAAAGACCTTGCCGTAAAAGCAGCCCAGTCGGCAGGTTTGAAAATTGCCGGCATCGATATCATTATTAATGATCTTGAGGCTGCTCCTTCGCCCGAAAATTATATTGTGGTGGAGATGAACGCCCCGGCTATGCTGTCGATGCACAACTATCCCTACATCGGCAAAAACCGGCATGTGGAGAAATATGTTTTGGATAGTATTTTGAACTCTAAGTAATAAATTCTGACCACAATTCAACATATCAAGTAAATGATAACAATAGAAAAGACCATGGAAATACAGCATAAATCGCAACTTATAGAATATTTTCGGCAGGGAAACAAACCGCCTGAAAAATGGGGAATCGGTACCGAGCACGAGAAATTCCTTTTTCAGAAATCGAATCTAAAACGACTAAGCTACAACGAGGGAAAGGGGATACTTGCGATTTTTAAGCACATGGAATTGGATGGCTGGTTGCCTGTTAATGAAGAAAATGAGACCATCGCCCTCACGAAAAACGGTGCTTCAATCACTTTGGAACCCGGTGGGCAATTCGAACTTTCAGGAGAAAATATTAAGACGGTGAAGGAAACTTTCAACGAAACCCGCAAGCATTTTGAAGAGCTGACCGCAATCTGTCTGGAATACGGTTTTTTTAGCCTTCCGCTGGGAGTTGATCCCTTGACCCGTTCGGCTGACGTTCCCTGGATGCCTAAAGAACGCTACCGGTGGATGAGAAATTATATGCCGACCAAAGGCACGCTCGGGCTTGAAATGATGACCAACACCGCCTCCATTCAGGTTAACCTCGACTATGCCAGTGAAGCCGACATGGTGAAAAAAATGCGCGTAGCACAAGCTTTGCAACCCATAGTTACCGCAATTTTTGCCAATTCCCCGTTTTCTGTCGGGAAACCCAATGGCTACTTAAGCTACCGGGCGCACATTTGGGACAACACCGATCCCGATCGGTCCGGGTTTTTGCCTTTCATTTTTGATGAAGGGTTTGGATTTGAGCGATGGGTTGACTACCTCCTGGATGTACCGATGTATTTTATTTATCGAAATGAGAAATATATTTCAGCAAATGGGCTCACGTTCAGGGAGTTTTTTCAGGGAAAACATTCGTTAAAACCAACTATGGAAGATTGGGAAACGCATGTTTCTACCGTTTTTCCCGATGTGCGGCTCAAGCAATTTATTGAAATGCGTGGAGCGGATGCCAGTTGTGTGTCGCACATTGCAGCCCTTTCTGCACTGTGGGTAGGGTTGTTATACGACAGTCAAAGCCTTGAAGAAGCACACGGACTTATTTCACAATGGGATATCCAAACGATGCAGAAAGTACGTTCGCAAGTCCCGAAAAAGGGCCTGAAAGCAACAAGTGGAAACATTCGTGTCGGAAACATTTCCAAACAAATCTGCCGGATTGCCTCAGAAGGTTTAGTCCGGCGTTCGGAGACCTTTGGTATCGAAAATGAAATCCGATTTTTAGCTCCTGTTTGCGAAATAACGGGAAGCGGCTTAACGCAGGCTGAAAAGCTTCTTCGTTTATATCATAGTAGTTTCAACGATAATTTACCCGAATTTATTTACAATTGGCAGAAGGAACAAATGCGTCATTTCATCAAGGAACAAGAGGCATAAACAGCATACCGCATCATGTTTTCGAAACTGAAGTTTTTATTGAAATACACGCACCAATACCGATGGTGGTACACCGGTGGGATTATTTTTCTGGTGTTAACGGTCGTGATTTCAGTGAGCATTCCCGGGTTCATTCAAAAAAGCATTGACCTGATTGCGGAAGGGCGGACAGGAAATGAAGCCGATTTTCAGAAAAATGTGTTGATTATTGTCGCATTGGCCATGGGGCTGATGCTGGTGAGAACCTTTTCGCGGATACTGATTTTTTTTCCTGCCCGCCTGATTGAACGAAAACTTAAAGGCGAAATGTTCTCAAAGCTTGCCTCTTTCGGGAAAGATTACTATGACATGAATCCTACCGGAACGATTATTTCACGTGTAAATAATGACATTAACGGAGTGCGCATGATTACCGGTTTTGGCATTTTGCAAATCGGGAACATACTGTTGTCCTTGTCGCTTACCCCCTATAAGATGTGGGAATTATCGCCCATGCTCACGTTGTATTGCGTTGTGCCCATGGTTGTTGTGTTCCTTATTGTGCGCTACGGAATGCAGATAATGGTTAAAAACACGCGTGAAAGGATGAATACCTTGCAAAGACTTTCAGGCAAAGTAATCTCATTCCTTGCGGGCAACAGCGTGATAAAAAGCTATAACATATATGACCATGCCGAAGATAAAGTGCATAAAGAAAGCCTTTCGTATTTTGATGCAACAATGAAAATCTCGTGGATCCGGTCGTTTGTTATGCCCTTGCTATCCAATATGGGGCAATTCCTGAAAATCATCATCTTCTTTGTAGGCGGAATTTATGTAATCAACGGGACATTCACTATTGGGCAACTTACCGAATACATTGCTTATGCGGCACTTTTAAGTTATCCGGTTATGGGGCTGGGCTGGGTGCTCACTGTTTTTCAGCAGGGCTTTGTGGGCATCAGCAGCATACAAACCATAATGGACCGAAAAGGGACTGATGACGAAAGAAAAGCACTGCCGGAAAGTGAAAGAGCAGCACTGTTTGAAAAGGGCATCCACGTAAAAAATCTGAACTTTACCTATCACAACGGCGATAAACCGGCACTGAAAGATATTTCCTTTTCGATTAAACCTGGACAGGTGGTGGGAATTACCGGCAAAGTAGGCTCCGGGAAAACAACATTGGTGAATTGTTTAAACGGCTGGTTGCGACCTGAAAAAGGGCAGGTTTTCTTCGGCGAAAAAGATGCAGCCGACCTGAAAAGTGAAGACATTCGTTCGGTAACAAAAACCGTCAGCCAGGAAGTTTTTCTTTTTTCGGACACCATAGAAAACAATGTTGGCTTTGCCTCAGGGGATGATGTTTTGAAGGACAGATTTGAAGATGTGGTCTATAAAAGCGCGTTTGCGGATGAACTGGCGCGTTTTACCAAGCAGGAAAAAACCATGGTAGGCGAAAAAGGCATCATGCTTTCAGGAGGGCAAAAACAACGTATTAGTTTGGCCCGGTCGCTTTATGCTCCCGGCGAACTGCTGATTCTCGATGATGTTTTTTCGGCTGTTGATACCGATACCGAACGCTTTTTAATCAAACAGATTTTTGATAAGCATGCGGTTCAAAGCATCATCGTTATTTCCAACCGGATTAGCGTACTGGAAAAAACGGACTTTACCATTGTACTGGAAAACGGGCGAATGGCGGCAAAAGGCAACCATCAGGAATTATTGAAACAATCGGATTTTTACCGCGACATCCTAAAGTTGCAACAAACAAAAGATTGAACGTAAAAATGGCAATGGGAATAAATAAAATAGTTAAAAACCATGACTGGCAACTTTTTCGCAAGTTTGCCGGCTACTTTGTGCCTCATAAAAAGTGGTTCTTCTTAAGCATTGCTTCCATTCCGGTGACCACGGCTGCCGGCATTATGTTCCTTTGGCTGGTTCAAAATATTGTGGACAATTACATTGTTCCAGGCAATGTTGACGGACTAATTCTGCAAACTGTTTTTCTCGCTCTGGCACTGATTATCAACATTCTTTTCGACGGCTTTTACAGTTATTCCTTTTCAAAAGCTGGCGGCCTCGCCATTGTTGATCTTCGTAAAAAACTATTTGGAAAATCGTTGCGTTTCCCCTTGAGCTATTTCGATAAAAAACCCATTGGCGTTACCTTATCGCGCCTGACCAGCGACCTGGAGTCCATTTCGGATTCGTTTGCTTCCGGGGTACTGGGCTTGCTGGCCGACAGTATAACTACACTCACGCTGATGGGCTATCTTTTTTACCTGAACTGGAGGTTGACGCTGGTATTGCTGCTGGTTGTTCCGTTGATTGTTTTGGTGATAAGTATCCTGCAACGAAAAATTCGAAAATCATTCAACATCTCGCGCACCAGTTTGGCTAAATCAGCAGCGTATTTACAGGAAGCGTTGAACGGAATGAAAACCGTTCAGCTTTTCTCGGCCGAAGATAAGGTTTTTAAAAAATACGATAATTTGAACAAAGAGTACAGCGATGCTCAAAACAGTTCGAATATTTATGATTCGTTTTTGTACTCCATTGTTGAGGGAATTACTATGGTGGCAACCGCACTGGTGATTTGGTACGGAGCCGTCCAAATCTGGGATTACGGCTATACCATGGGTGTACTTATCGTTTTTGTTACTACCCTGGAACGGCTGTTCATTCCTGTGAAGCAATTTGCCCAGCAAATATCCACTATTCAGCGTGCGATGTCGGCGCTTGAACACATCAGCGAATTGTTCGACCAAAAAGTGGAAGACCCTTCTTTCGATGTTGAGAAAGACTCGTCCCAACCTTTGGACCTTTATGAAATTGAATTTAAAAATGTCTCGTTCCGCTATGCTGAAAACTCTCCCGATGTGTTGAAAAATATTTCGTTCAAACTTCGGAAAGGCGACCGGCTGGCCTTGGTTGGAACAACGGGTTCCGGTAAATCAACCATTATCAGGTTACTTGCAAAAACATACACCGGGTATCGTGGGTCGATAAAAATTAACGGAACTGAACTGGCAGAAATTCCGATTGTCCGGGTTCGCGAAACCATTTCAATCATGCAACAGGATATTTACATGTTCAATGACACGGTTGAATTCAATATTTCGCTGGGGCGTAAGAATATTACAAAAAATGATGTGGAGCAGGCAGCCTCTTTCGTTTATGCCAATTATTTCATCGAACAACTGCCCGGAAAGTACCAATTTGTTGTACAGGACGGCGGCGATAATCTTTCAAAAGGACAAGCACAGTTGCTCTCTTTTGCGCGGGCCATTGCCGGCAACAGCGAGCTCATTATTCTCGACGAAGCCACGAGTGCGGTCGATTCGCTGACGGAGCAATATATTCAACGGGCCATTGCGAATATTTTTTCAAAAAAAACCGTGATTGCAGTGGCGCACCGGCTCAGCACCATAAAAAACTCCGATATGATTCTGGTTTTGGAAGAAGGAAAAATCATTGAAAGGGGCAACCACCAGCAGCTCCTGGAGAAAGGGGGTAAATACGCCCGGCTTCTTCATCAGTTTGAGGAGGAAAACAAACCGAAGTAAGTACCTCGGAGAATACTAAAGCTGTAGCATACGGATAATGTGGTTAACAGACAATGCTTTCAGAATAAATTCTATCTTTGTAGATACAACCAATTTAACTGTTGTTGAAAAACACTAAATCGAATATAGAGCTGGTAAAACTCCTGAAAAAAGGAGACATGGCTGCTTTTGATGCCATTTACAATATGTATTGCCACAGGCTGCATGGATTTGTGTTGCGGTATTTAAAACAAGAAGAAGATACTGAAGGAATTGTCCAGGAAGTCTTTATAAAGATTTGGGAAGCGAGAAGTAAGATTGATGTTTATGCATCCTTCGAATCATTTCTGTTCACGATTGCCTATAATGCCACTATAAGTTTGTTGCGTAAAAAGGTTTGTGAAACTAAATCCTTGGAGCATTTGAAATCGCTTCAACAATCTGATGATACTGAACACATAATCGACGAAATCGTTTATAATGAATTAAACCATAAGCTGCAATCTTTGATCGAAAACTTAACCCCGCGGCAGCGCGAAATTTACCTTCTTAGCCGCGAAGAAGGCCTTATCCACAAAGAAATTGCCCAAAAATTAAATATTTCTGAAAATACCGTAAAGAACCATTTGGTAACTGCCCTGAAATATTTAAAATCACATATCGATAGCAGCCTGGCGGTCAATGTCTTATTTCTCTGTTTGTTTTTATAGTAAAAAAATCCAACTTATCATTAGTCCCCTTTTAACCCTCGTGCGTATTATAGTTAAAGCTAATTGCACAGAACGCATTGGTTTCATAGTTTTAGTTTGGTTAGTTAATTAGTTTTGTAGTACCTCCCTGATTATGGGGAGGTACACAATTAAAAAGTAGGCATGAACAAAGAGTTACTCATAAAATATCTAAACAACAGTTGCACTCCAGAAGAGTTTGATGAATTTGTCAACTGGATAAAAACCGAAGCGTTTGATAAGGAAGGCAAAGGTTTGGGGTTCAGCGACTGGAAATTATTTAAACCTGATCTGGAAGCGAAGGATAAACAAAAGTACGATGCTTTGTTAGATAAAATACACCATGAAATCAACCTCAAAGCTCAGAGGGAAAGTAAAGTAATAACCATTAGAAAAGTGGTATCATGGTTGAGCCGTGCTGCGGCAATCCTGTTTATCCCTTTATTGGGCATTGTATTTTATCTGCTTTCAAACAACAACCTTCAGACTGATAATTATTATACTGATCTCACCGTTGACTCTTTGGAAATTATTGCTCCGATAGGCTCCCGTGCAGTCGTACAATTATCTGACGGGACAGAAGTAAACTTGAATTACGGGAGTAAAATTAAATACCCTCAACGTTTTTCGGGAAACACAAGGGGGGTAACCCTCACAGGAGAAGCCTATTTTGACGTTGCCCATAACCCTGATAAGCCATTTGTTGTAAAAACAGGGAAATTAGATATAAAAGCATTGGGGACCGAATTCAACATACAGGCTTATGACGATGTGGTAGAGACTACCTTGGTAGAAGGGAAGGTAGTTATAGAAGAAACAATGCCGGGAGAAAAAGCCAAACCAGTTGGGGCAATCGTACCGGGGCAGCACGTAAATTATAACCTAAAATCAGGTGAAATTTACTCGACTAAGGGTAGAATTGAGAAATATATTGCATGGAAAGATGGTAAGCTTGTTTTCGATAACGAATCCATAACCGGTGTAGCCGAGAAACTCAGCCGAAAATTTTACGTGGACATTGAAGTTGCAGAGAATATTAAAGATTATAGCTATACGGTTACCTTTGTTGATGATCCGCTTTTCCTCATCCTCGATTTAATGACAGAAGTAACAGACATAAGTTACAAAGCGTTTCCACGTAAGAAATTAGCTGACGGTACTTTTTCAAAACAAAAAATACGAATTGAAAAAAGACAATAAAATTAATACGAATTAAAAAATGATTTGCCTATGAGAACAGTTTAAAAAAAACAGGGAAATGCGCCAACACTTCCCTGAAGAATGTAAAAATCATCCCTGTAAAATAAATAGTACAGGGCAATTTCTAATTTTAACAATACAAAAGTATGAAAAAAAACAACTTTTTTATTTGGGAATGTAAAATTCCCGAATTACAAAAATTATTGAGAGTTATGAAACTAACGACTTTCTTATTACTGATTTCTGTAATTAGTGTGTTTGCCGGTAAAACATACTCGCAAACCAAAGATCTAAACCTCAATATGAAAAACAGCAGCATTAAAGAGGTGCTTCTAAAAATCGAGGAGCAAAGCGAATTTTATTTTATGTACAGCGAGAAGTTGGTTGATGTAAACCGAAAAGTGTCTGTCAACATAAAAAATCAGAAAATTGATGAAGTTTTAGACGACCTATTCGCCAAAACCAATGTGAAATACACGGTGAAAGATCGTTTTATTTTACTGACAACCGTCGAAGTTTCAGGAAATGAAATAACGGCTCAACAACAGAGAACTGTTTCCGGAACTGTAACTGATAATACCGGCCAACCGCTGCCGGGAGTAACTGTTGTGGTAAAAGGCACCACGCAAGGTACGGTCACCAGCACCGACGGCGAATATACCATCTCGAACATACCCGAAAATGCCACTTTGCAGTTTTCGTTTGTGGGGATGCTAACAAAGGAGATCGTGGTTGGCAACCAGACTACCATAAACATTGAGATGGCGGTGGATGCGATTGGGATTGAAGAGGTGGTGGCGATTGGGTATGGGACTGTCAGGAAAAGAGACTTAACAGGTTCTGTATCATCTGTTTCATCAGAAAACATTCGAATTGCTCCGGTTGAACGTTTTGATCAAGCTATTCAAGGGCGATCTGCGGGGGTAATGGTTAGATCCGGCAATTACAAGCCTGGGAGTAGTCAGACAGTTTCTATCAGAGGAATAAATTCAATAAGTGGCTCAAACAGCCCTCTTTATGTAATCGATGGTATAATTGGTGCAAATATCAATAGTGTTAATACAAATGACATAGAAAGCATCGATATTCTCAAAGATGCTGCCGCAGCATCAATTTACGGATCAAGAGGGGCTAACGGAGTTATACTAGTCACCACCAGAACTGGAAAACCTGGAAAGCCATTACTACGGTTTGATGCATCTTATGGAATTTCTCAACCTACTAATGTAATTGAAATGATGAATGCCAGAGAGTATATGGAATATGTAAATGATGTTAAACAGCAAAGTAATGATCAACTGGCATATCCGGATATCAACGGGGTGGTAAGTCAGATAGGTGAAGGATTTAATTGGTGGGATGAAATGATTGGTACGGGTACGCAACAACAATATTATCTCTCTCTTGATGGTGGTACGGAAAACGTTACCTATACCACTTCGGTAGGATACCTGCAAAATGACGCGTTATTATCAAACGTTGATTATTCAAGATTAAATGTGAGGTTTAGTATTATTGGAAAAGTTACGGATAGGATGAAGTTAGGCGGTACTTTTAACTATTCCGGGACAACCCAAAATGATTATTTTGACTCTAGCTGGATGAAAGCTGAACCTCTTATGGCTGGATTACGGTTTCGACCAACTCAAACTCCTTACGATGAGAGCGGTCAACTAATACCAGGAGTAATTCCAAATCCATACGAACAAGGAAATCCTCATTTAAACACCAACGTGTTGTATAATTTAGAAAATGAGATTAGGGAATATTTAGGAAATAACATGCAATTTAATTTTACAGGTGAATATAAATTTGCTGATTTCCTAAAATATGATTTGCAAGTAGGTTGGGAACCAACTTTTTTTGAAAATCGTTTCTTTCGCCCAAAAGAAGTTGTTTGGGATCAAGACTGGAGTAAACAGAGCTTTAACTATGCATCAAAGAGTTTGAACAGAAATAATCAATGGCTTGTTGAAAACTTACTCACGTTCGATCAAACTTTTAGTGACATCCATAACGTTACTGCTATTGCAGGAGCTTCAGCTCAAGAATTCAAAGCCGAATCAACGTCAGCAAATGCAAGAGACTTCCCTTTCGACAGCTATGAATTTCATAACCTTGGAGCTGGGGCAATAACAACAAGAGGGGTCGGTTCCGGTTTTTCTACAGAATCGTTACAATCTGTTTTTTCAAGGGTAAACTATGACTATAACGGTAAATATTTTATCCAGCTAAATGCCAGATATGATGGCTCCTCAAAATTTGCTTCAGGAAATAAATGGGCATTTTTCCCTTCCACTGCTGTTGCTTGGAGACTTTCAGATGAAAGTTTTATTCGCGATCTGAATATTTTTGATAACGCCAAACTCAGGATTAGTTATGGAAGCATTGGCAGTCATGGCATTAGCAGGTATGCAACGATGCAACGAATTGGCAATGAAAGTTATTCATATACCTTTAATGATGTATCTGTAGGCCTACGACAACCAATAGGAATTGCCAATAAAAACCTGAAATGGGAAACAACTACACAAACCGATATAGGCTTGGATCTAGGATTCATGAATAACAGCTTGAACATAGTACTGGATTATTACCATAAGAAAACAACCGATTTGCTGTTAAATAAAAATATTAGCATTGTGAATTTTCCATTCAGGAATCATGAACCTTCTATTCTAAGCAATATAGGGAGTCTGGAAAATAACGGTTTTGAGTTCGGTATAGATTACTTTGTTAATATTTCCTCCGATTTTCGATGGTCAATGAACCTTAATGGGACTTTTCAAGAAACTATTTTAACCGATTTAGCATTGCCGGAAGGCTCAGATGCGTTGTACTTTGGAGACAACCTCAGACGTAATTATCAAATATTACAACAAGGTATGCCGTATGGGAACTATGTTGGATATAAAACTGATGGTCTTTATCAGAGTCAAGCTGAGGTGGATGGGTCTGCTCAACCAAATGCCAAACCAGGAGATCTTAAATATGTTGATACAAGTGGTGATGGAGCTATTTCAGGAGATGATTTTGTGATTCTTGGGAATGCTATTCCTAAATTTTTTGGTGGCTTTAACAGTAGTTTTTCTTACAAGAATTTCGACGTTTCATTTTTTCTGTTTTCTATGTTAGGCCATTCCATTTTCAACTATGATGCTCACACCTGGAAATATGGCCTATCAACCATTGAATTTAATAAGCTAAAAGACGTGGCCACTAAAAGATGGACAGGACCTGGAACATCAAATGATATTCCTAGGGCAGGCTATAACCCGGTTAATATTACAGACGGACCAAATGGTGCTCTTGATGTGTTGGTTGAAAATGCATCATTCTTGAGGCTCAAGCATATAACGTTGGCTTATAATCTACCTGAACAATTGATCAAGCGGATTGGTATTAACAATATGAGAATTTATATACAAGGACAAAACCTTTTTACTATCACGGGATTTACTGGTGTTGATCCGGAGATAAATCAAATGGGTGGGAGCACTCAACTTTTGCCTTTGAATACAACGTACTATCCTGCCGTGAAAACTTATCTTATAGGAATAAATTTGGGAATTTAAATAATCAAAAATTACGTTAATATGAAAAAATATATTGTATTGATATTAATTGTCGCATTCAGCAGTTGTTCAGAAGAATTTTTGACTGAAACGAACAAATCTGACATAACTCAAGAAAATTTCTTTGGTTCTAAAACCTCACAAATTGGCGTTGAGCAATTTATAAATGGTATTTATATAGCTGATATATGGACAATTTGGGATAGGCGCTATCCTTGGTTTGCTGAAGTTCCGGCGGATGGCTTCAATCATTCAACATCTTTTGACGCAGAGGGACAGGAATATGACCAGCATTTTTTTAATCCGGAACAATATAATGTTTTTAGGAATTGGTGCTATATTTGGTGGCCTATTGGAAGGGCTAATCTTTTTCTGAGCGAATATGACTTTCTAGAAGAAAATTTTGGTGCTAAATGGGATCGCTTAAAATGGTTCAAAGGGCAGGCATTGTTTTTCAGAGCTTATTATTACTTTCTTGGAGTACGTGCATGGGGACCAATTCCCTTGGTACTAGATCCTCCTGATGGTTCAAATCATACAAACAGTACTGTTGATGAACTTTATGATCAGATTATTATTGATTTGAAGGAAATTGTTGACAATAATTTATGCCCACCATATACCCAACTACCTGAAGCGGACAAAGGCCGGATTACTATGGCCGCTGTAAAATCAACGCTTGCAAAAGTATATCTAACAAGGTCATACACTACTTCAGCAGTGGCCAGCGATATCGAAAATGCGGTGTTATATGCTAAAGATGTTGTCGAGAACAGTGGTCACGCTTTAATTACAGAACCTGATCTAGATGAAAATGGAGATACAATTTATACGGCATATGAAAAACCATTTTTGCCTGATTATAGTAATTCTGTTGAAGGCATTTGGGAGTATCAATTCTATAACCCAGGGGCCGGAAGCAGAAATGCTGAAGATTGGGTGCCTCGCAATTATTATGGTACTTATGGAAATAGCAGGTTTCACGCTACATCCCTGTTGTGGAACAGTTTTGAACCAGGCGATGAAAGAAAGAAATCTTACATAACCGGTGTAGTACCTAGTAAAAGTGATCCTAAGAGAATGATTGATTGTGGAAATAAGGTGTATTTAACTAAATTCCATGATCCAGTATATACGCGAGGAGTAGCTGCCATGAGAAATAATTTTCATTATATACGTTTTGCTGATATGTTGTTGATATACGCTGAAGCTTTAAATAAACAGAATAATGGACCAACCACGGCAGCATTTGACGCTATAAACCGAGTCCGGAATAGGGCTGGTTTGCCAAATCTAAGTGGCAATTATAATTATAACGAATTTCTAAAAGCTGTTCAGGATGAGCGATTTATAGAGCTGGCAGGAGAGAGTCAACGTTTATGGGATTTACGCCGATGGGGTTATGAAACCTTAAAACAAAGGGTTGAACTGGCGAGTCCACACGCTAGCGTTGAGCAACATGAAGTTTTATGGCCTATACCAGCCTATGAAATCCAGCAAAATCCTCTAATTAATCAAAATCCGGGATATTAATGCTCGGACAAATATAAACACGGAGTTATATAACTCCGTGTTTATGTTACATAATTCATCAATAAATAAAAAAAAACATGAAGTTAAGTTTAGATGTTATTGGTTATGGCGGATATTTCACTGCTTTTGGTGAAAAGCTTGCCCTTGAAGAAGCAGTAAAAAGAGCTGCAAAATTTGGCTATGATGCGGTCTGCATTTATGCACATCGACCTTTAGGGTTTCCAATGGATTTAAGTTCTGAAAGACGTAAAAAGCTTGTGGACTTATTCAAGGAAGTTGATCTGGAGATGGGAGCGGTAGTATGTTGTACCAATTTTATGAAAGGTAACCATGTGTTATTGTATCCGCAGGAAAAGGAGATTATGTATGTAAAAGAATGCATTAAAATGGCCAGTGAAATAGGTTCTCCTATTGTTCGTGTTCTCTCAGCATTTTATGGTTATTTCCAAAATCCATACGCAAATACAGGTTATGGCTTTCCTGCTTTTGAATCCCGCTCGCGAAGAGTTTCAAGAGGTGAGGACTGGCTTGAAGCATGGCACGATGTAAGAAACGGCTTAGCCGAAGTTTCAAAATACGCACAGGATTACGGAATAATGTTGGCACTTCAAACACATCCTGAGATTTTAGGTAACAATGAAGAAACAATCGAAATGATTGAGGAGGTTGGTAATCCTAATCTAAAGGTTGGCCTCGACTTACCATTACTGGAGTCCCAAGATCCTGAATTTATCAAACAAACTGTTAGTAACATGAAGGAATATATGGTGTATTCACATACTATTTCAATGGCAAAAAATTTAACGATCGGAGGTGCTCCCTATAGTTGGGAAGAAGTTGCACCTGGTTCGGAAAAAGATACTATGCAGTGGGAAGTATTTATTAAAGCATTAAAAGAGAACAATTATGAGGGGCTTCTATCTGCTGAAATATGCTCACCGGTAATAGTGAAGGGCCATCAATTGGGAACGATACAAACTATTGATGAAAGATATAAGGAATCAAAGGAATACTTAAAAGGTTTATTAAATAAATATAATTGCTATAGCGGGCATAAATTTTGAACAGATTGATTCTTAATGTTTTATCATATTGTACGTTGCAAGAACTGACATAAATAATTTAATTGGTATAGGCGCTCAAAGTACGATTTTAAATTACTCATAATTAACTATTTATGATTGTTTTTATAGTCAAATCAATGGGTAATGTTCAAAATGCATTTTTTATAAATCAGTTTTCATACTATTAAAATTGTTTATTTTTAAGGTATAGTATGGAACTCGCATGTATTTTAATCATCATCTTGGATGTAAATGTTTTACATGCTCGTTTCATATTAAAATGTGTGGATATAGCGAAACAAGGGTGAGGTATGAGCGCCTATACCTAATAATAAAAAATACTTTAACATAACAACAATGAGAAAAAATTATATTTTGATAATTGTAGGATGCGTTCTATTTAGTTGCTCTAACAAATCTCCTATAATAAATGAACCCCGATTTATAGAGATTATATTGGATGATGAAGCACCTCAGCATCTATGGACCAAATCATTCGGTGATATTAACGGAAATGGAAAAACCGATATCTTGGTAGGGGGGGCACGTTCAGGAGGACTTGTTGCCTATCTGTCCCCTAATTGGGAGAAATTTATTATTAACGATTCATTACATATTGGAACTGATTCTCAAATTTGCGATATAGACAATGATGGAATTAATGATATTGTTACCATTGATAATGGAAATAAGGCTTTGATTTGGCTTAGAGGCCCAAGTTGGGAATATCACCAGATTGATTTAAAAGCCCTGCATGACGCAAAGGTTGCAGACTTTAATAACGATGGACTGTTGGATATTGTTGCCAGAAATCAGGCCGAATTTGGCAATCGAAGTGGTGATACGCTTTATTTTTATATTCAAGGGCCTATTGGTGAATGGAGTAAATATACCAAAGCTATAGCTAACGGAGAAGGAATAAAAGTTGCAGATGTTAATGGTAACGGGAAACAGGATATCATAATCAACGGATATTGGTTGGAAAACACTGGGAATATCGGTTATTGGATTGATCATAGATTCACGGATACATGGAAATGGCGAAACACGTATATCGACTTCGCGGACATTAATAATGACGGAAAACCCGACATAATTTATTCTCCGGCAGAACTTGCCGGCCAATATTACCGTATTTCCTGGTTTGAACAACCAGAAGACCCAACCTTAAAGTGGCAAGAACACATTATCGTCGATTCTATTGAAACTGTAGTGCATTCTATTGGTGCGGCAGACATAAATTTGAACGGTAAGATGGATATTATAACTGCAGATATGAAACAGGGAGCATATCCACAAGAAGTAGCCGTTTATTACAATATGGGCAATAACAAATGGGAAAAGGAGGTTCTTAGCACCGAAGGTTCTCACAGTATGATTCTATATGATTTTGATGGGGATGGAGATATAGATATCGTTGGAGGAAATCATCAAGAGGGCATTTTAAAAATGTGGATAAATCAAACAAAATAGAAATGCTTAGGTTTTTATTTCAATTGTTTTATTTGCAAGTTAAATACAATAAAAAAAATTATTCAAATTGAGGAGAAACAGTAAAATTCGATATCAAAGACTTAAAGAAAAAATCATTTTAATATGGAAAATTTGAGGTTGTTTTTACTAGCTATAATTTTATTTGGGAGCATCCCTGATACCATGTCGCAGGTATCGGAAGGATTCAAACGAACAGTCATTGATGATGAGGCGATTGATCAAATTTGGGCTAAGGGAAAAGGCGACTTTAATGGAGACGGGTATATAGATTTCATGATTGCCGGACGCGGAACTGTTATCTGGTATGAAAATCCTGCGGGTAAGGAGAATACGAAATGGAAAAAACATATTATATATAGTGGCACCGATGTAGGTTTTGAAGGTTGTGCCACGGGTGATATTAACAACAATGGACATGTTGACATTGTAATTGGAAGTTATCATATGCATACGCTATATATACTCGAAAACCCAGGTAATGGTAAAGGGAACTGGAATATTCACCCGATTGGTGGCCCGAAAACGGATGCAACCTATCTTTATGATCTTGATGGCGATGGTAAACTGGAAATTATTACCAGAGCTTCTGAGTTATGGTCCGGCGGTGTAGGCAGAGAAGTATATATATGGAAACAACATGGTACAGATCCCTTTAATCCTACCGGTTGGAAAAGAGATAGAATCAATAGAAGAGATGTAGGCACTGGTGAACATTTTAACATTGGTGATGTGGATGGTGATGGGAGGATGGATATTGTCGTTGCCAATAAATGGTATAAAAATGACGGTACAGTTAGAATCGCTAACTGGGAAGAATATGTTTTCAGTAAAAACTGGAACCATGACTGTGCCTATCCATTCGTAGCGGATATCAATATGGATGGGCGTAATGATATTGTGTTGACCCCTACCGAACAGTACCCTGAGATGTACAAAACCGCATGGTATGAAGCCCCTGTTGACCCAACACAAGGAAACTGGAAGGAGCATATAATAGAAGATAGCGTCCAGTGTGTTACGCATTCACTTGGGGTTTATGATTTTAACAATGATGGGTGGCCGGATATTTTTACAGCTGAAATGGAACAAAGTGATGATCCAGATGAAGTCCGTATTTATTACAATAATGGAAATGGAACTTCATGGACAAAGGAGGTTATTTCGCTGTTTGGATCTCACTGGAATCAATTTGCTGACGTTGATCTCGACGGAGATATTGATATTTTTGGGGCCAATCATGGAAGTTCAGGACCCCCTGTCGTTGAAATGTGGCTTAATCAGACTAACCCCCCAAAACCGATTTCAAACTTCTATAAAATACAAATTGATAATAAAAGGGAAAAGCCTCAAAGTTTTGGACTAAGTGCTGGAAATGTTACGAATGATAGTTTTAAAGACATCGTAGCAGGAAAATATTTTTATAAAAATCCTGGTGGGGATATGACGGGAGAGTGGAAACGTACTATACTGCCAGGATTTCCTGACATTGATGCTGTATTGATTATTGATGTTGACGGAGATGAATATGGTGATGTAATTGGTCTACACCTGCCCGGGGTGTACTGGCTTGAAGCCGATGATATTCAGGGGAATTCTTGGTCAATTCGTGCAAAGATAGGAGAGATTCCACGCGGGCCTCATGGGAATTCTTCCCAAGGCTATACTACCGCTCAAATCGTGCCTGGTGGAAAACCTGAAATAATTTTAGGTTCACGAGGAGTATATTACTTTGAGATACCAAAGAACCCTGAAAAAGGCAACTGGCCTATGACAAGAATTATTGAGTCATCAAATTCAGAAGAAGGTTTAGGGACAGGAGATGTTAGCAATAATGGATTTATTGATATTGCCGGTTGCATAAATAAGGATGCAGTCCCAAACGCGGTCGGTTGGTATGAAAATCTTGGCGACGGAAGCGCAGATTGGGTTTACCATCAGGTGGGAACAGTAGCTCAATATGCAGATCGTCATTATGTTGCAGACGTGAATGGCGATGGACGGAAAGACATTGTAATTTCTACTGCCAACGGTACGGAGGATGGAGTGTACTGGTTTGAAGCACCAGAAAATCCACGTGAGCCTAATTGGAAGAAACACACTGTAATTGTGCAGCCACTGTCTAATAGCCTCGATGTTGTTGATATTAACAAAGATGGTTATGTTGATATTATACTTGGACAACACTATACTCCACGCCAGAATACACCAAAGAAACTTCAGATTTTCATAAATGATGGTTATGGAAATTTTACAGAACATCTTATCTCTACTGGTGTGGAAAGCCATCTTGGTACACGAGTTTTTGATCTGAATGGGAATGGAAATTCCGACATTGTTACTGTGGGGTACACTGATTACCAGAATTTATTTATTTGGCGCAATGATGGGGCTAAGGGATTAGAGTAAATAATGTTTTCATATCCAATGAATTTGAGAAGTATTTAAAAATCATCTATTAAATAAAGAACTAGGAGAATAGAGCCAAATTTTAATTAAGCAATTTAATTAACAATTTAAAAATAAAATTTATGAAGTACTTTCTTTATATAGTATGTTGTCTTTCGTGTTTTTTATTGGATTCATGTACTAAAATTAAAATCGAGAGCAATTCCTATGAAGGTCGGCCTCATTATAAAGTAACGACTAAAACAGCTACCCATTATTTCGATGTGGCCGGTGGAGGACTTTCCAGGATTATTGATCAGGATGATGTTGACTGGATTAACCATAATGGTAATCCTCATGCGGTTGTTCCATCGGGTACATCCGGAGGATACAGAGGAATACCAAACAGTGTTTATCGTTCTGATGACGGAGGGGCGAGTCATCCTGGATTTGACCAATGTCTTAGTGAAATTAAAAATGGAAAAACAATAACGACTAAAAGTATTAGTGGAAAATGGGAATGGTTTTGGGAGTTTTTTGATGATCATGTATGTCTTACTGTTTTAAAGGTAGACCCTAAACATCCTTACTGGTTTTTATATGAAGGAGTTATTGGGGGCAATTTCAATCCATATATGAAGTATTGGGGAACTGACTTGGGAGGTCCTCGTTTTGAGACACCGTCCCACAATCATGGAGAAGGAATAAATGAAAAATGGCAATGGGTTTATTTTGGGGATAAAGAACAGAACAGGGTTTTTTTTGTTGCCCAGCAACCTAAGGATACACTTTACGATTATTTTTCATACATGGGAAATACAAGTGAGGGGAGGGATGCTCCAGATGGTATGATTGTTTTTGGTTTTGGAAGGCAGAAGGGAGCAAGGCCACTCATGCAGGAAATAGGGGTAACTTTCTATATGGGTTTTTTAGAAAGAAAAATAACTTCTAAAAAAGACCACGAATGGGCTAGTGAGCAGATAAAAAAAGTAATTGGCATAAAATAGGTATCGAGCTAACACTTTATTCCAGCAAAATCATGAAAAAGTTATTAATTGCAAGATTATCAACGATGATGTTTTTTGAATACTTTATATGGGGGGTATGGTTTGTAACTATGGGCACATATCTGACAAATATTGGTTTTCAGGGAATTGAAATTGGAAGTGCATACAGCACCATAGCTTGGGCTGCCGTTATTTCCGCTTTTTTCGTAAGTCTAATTGCTGATAAATTTTTTCCTGCCGAGAAACTTATAGGAATTTTGCACATTATTGGGGGAGTTTTGATGTATTTTGTTTCAACCATTGAAAATCCTCAATTGTTTTTCTGGATATTATTGGCTTATGCCATTTGCTATTCCCCTACCTTGGCTCTTACCACGGCAATTGGGATGCAGCATTGTAAAGAACCAGGAAAACAATTTCCGGTCATCCGTGTGTTTGGAACATTGGGATGGATTGTTGCCGGATTAAGTATCAGTATTCTTAAGATTGAAGGCGGGGTGGAACCAATGTGGTTGGCAGCAGTATTTTCTATTATTTTGGGAATATACAGCTTCAGCCTGCCCATTACCCCCCCCCGTTCAAAAGGCAAGGCTCAATCCTTTAAAGAAATACTGGGTTTGGACACATTGAGACTAATGAAAAACAAATCTTTTGCGATCTTGAATATCAGTGCTTTGTTTATCACCATTCCATTTGCCATGTACCACCCATTTACCAACATGTATTTAAATGAATTAGGAGTAGAAAACGTTGCAGGTAAAATGACTCTTGCTCAAATGTCAGAATTAATTTTCATGCTGATGATCCCCTTCCTGTTTGTAAGATTAGGTATAAAGAAAATGGTGTTAATGGGGTTGATAGCTTGGGTTATTCGTTATACTCTTTTTGCTTTTGGCAATAATGATGCGTTAATTTCATTTCTCTACATTGGAATTCTTCTGCATGGTGTCTGTTATGATTTCTTCTTTGTAACTGCGCAGATTTATATGGATAAAAGAGCTCCCAGAAATCTAAGATCCAGTGTACAGGGATTTTTTACTTTTCTTACTTGGGGGGTTGGATGGTTAATAGGTTCATATATCGGTGGCACTTTACTACAAACCTTTCAAATTACCGATGAAACAACTCAAATTATAGGACATCACTGGAAAATTATAATGATGGTACCTGCCATGATAGCATTTTTTGTAACTATAATGTTTGTTATCTTCTTTAAAAACGAAAAAGAAGTATTGAGAGTTTAAATGATATTTCTGCTCTAAATAAAACTTGCACTACACAAGTCGATAAAGTTAGATCTAATTTTCAATGTGAACGAAAGAAATGATTGTGGATAAACATATTTCCAGTTGGATTCTCACCAATTACATTTCATTCAGCTGCAAAAATAAATCAAATAAAATAACAGTTAATTTAAAAATCAAACAATATGAAATTGAATTATTTTGAAATATTGCCATTCCTTTTAATAACACTGTTTGCCTTCGGGGGATGTAATTCAACAGAAGACAATAATAAGAGTATTGAAGTTAACATGTTTCAGCACCATTATATTTCGTCTGATCTTCCTGAAGATAAAAGATGGGGATATGGAGTATCCGTGCTGGCGGACATAGATATGGACGGGAAACCTGACTATGTAACATGTGTTTTACAAGACAGTATATATTGGTTTGAAAATAATGATAAAAAGGAATGGATCAGACACACGGTTGGGAAAATTTCAACTGCCCATTTGGGAGGCGCATCGCTGGATGTGGACGGAGATGGTTGGATAGATATTATCATTGGCGGCGTTTGGTATCAGAACCCACAAAATCCCCGAAATAAGCTATTTAACAAATTTGTGTATGATGACAGAATTCTTAATGAAATACATGACATAGTTATAGCAGATATTGATGCGAACGGACAATTAGACATCGTTGTTTTAGGGGATAAAGAGGGCTGCTTTTGGTACAAAATTCCAGATAACCCGGCACAAGATAAAAACTGGGAAAGGCATGTGATAACAATGGATGTATTAAAAGAAAAAGACGGAATACACGGTGGCTTTTTCCCTTCCGGTATTGGAGATTTAAATGGTGACGGGTATGCAGACATCGTTTTGCCGGATAGATGGTTGGAGAACAGGAGTCAGGGAAAAGAGTGGATCCACCACCCTCTTCCTTTTGCAAGGAAAAGAGGGCCGTGGGGTTTATCCTCGCGTAGCTGGATTGCGGACATAAATAATGATGGATTCCCTGACATTGTAATGGCAGACTGCGACCAGATAAGATCAGAGGTGGCATGGTTAGAAAACGATGGGCAGCAACCCCCTTCCTTTAAGCCTCATTTTCTGGAAAAAGAAGCCACAGGTGAGCGTGGTTCTTTTCATTCTTTAGCAGTAGCCGACTTTAACAATAACGGTTATTTGGATATTTTTGTTGCTGATCAGGAAGATCCCAGCATTTTACCTTCCGGAGCTAAACCACGGTGGTACATTTTTGAGAATAAAGGAACGCCCAAGGTTCAATTCCGAGAAAAAGTAATCCTTGACAAAGGGTTAGGCGGGCATGATGCACGCATTGGTGATATTGACGGTGATGGAGATATCGATATCGCTTCCAAAATATGGAACCGTTGGCCGGAAAATTCAAATGGGGGGAAAGAACATGTTGATTGGTTGGAAAATTTACTCATTAAATAAATTGATTTCATGAAATTAATACTTCATTTTTCTATAGTAAGTTATACTTTATTTTTTGTTTTTGCTCTTTCTGGGGCATGCACTGATTTGAAAGAAAGACAATCAGGGACAGAAAGATTATCTCAACAAATTGAGTGGAAACATTTATCCAGTAAAATGGGTGATATCCCTGCTCCTGGGCCATCAACACAACAAACCGCCAGTTTGATATTGGATGTTGACAAAGATGGTATCAACGACTTCATTATTGGGGCAAGAAAAGAAGCCCCTGCACTTTTATGGTACCGGCGGGTAACTAACGGTTGGAAAAAGTATGTGATTGAACCGGAACTTTTTCCTATTGAGGCAGGTGGTGCTTTTTACGATATTGACGGTGATGGGGATTTGGATATAGTATTTGGAGGTGATGCCTCTTCCAATGAAGTATGGTGGTGGGAAAATCCTTATCCGGATTATAGTCCTGACCAATCCTGGGAAAGAAGGATAATTAAAAATACCGGAGGAAATAAACATCACGATCAGATATTTGGTGATTTTACCGGTGACGGGAAAGCTGAACTGGTTTTTTGGAATCAAAGGGACAGGGCTCTGTGTATGGCCAAAATTCCTCAAAACCCCAAAACCGATTCTCCCTGGCTATATGAAAAAATATTTACCTGGGAAGAAGGTCAGCTGGAACATGAAGGCCTTGCCAAAGCCGATATTGATGGCGATGGAATTTTGAATATCATAGGTGGAGGATGCTGGTTTAAATACCAGGCCGACGGCACATTCAAGGCCATTATCATAGATAAAGACCAGCAATTTTCACGTGCTGCAGCAGGGCAATTAAAGGAAGGTGGTTTCCCTGAAGTTGTTTTTGTGGCAGGCGACGCAAATGGTCCACTAAAATGGTACGAAGCAACCGGTAACCCTGAATACACTGAGTCCTGGATTGGTCATGAATTGCTTGATACACTTGTTATTCATGGGCATAGTTTGCAAATTGAAGATATCAACGGTGATGGTTTTTTAGACATATTCAATGCAGAAATGCATACACCAGGGCATGATGAAAACGCAACCTGTAGAATATTTTACGGTGACGGCAGGGGGAACTTTGAGCTTTCGGTTATTTCAACTGGAATTGGCAACCATGAATCCCGCCTTGCAGATCTTGACGGAGATGGTGACCTTGATATTTTAACAAAACCTTATACATGGGATACACCAAGGATTGATATTTGGCTAAATAATGGAACTGCAAAATCGGATGGACTTCCTCTTAATAAATGGGAAAGACATTTAATTGAAGAAGAATTGCCCTACAGGGCTATTTATATAACAGCAGGAGATATTGATGGAGATGGCTTTAAGGATATTATTACAGGAGGTTGGTGGTATAAAAATCCAGGTAAGTTGGGAGGTAAATGGCTTAGAAGGGAAATAGGTAAACCATTGAACAATATGGCACTTGTTTATGATTTTGACGGCGATGGACATCTGGATATTCTGGGCACCAAAGGGCAAGGTGCCAGTGCCAATCCAGAATTTGTATGGGCAAAAAATGATGGCAAAGGTAATTTTAAAGTCTATGACAATATTCCTGTTGCCCAGGGTGACTTTTTACAGGGAGTTGCCGTTGCAAGATTTATACCAGACGGACCGCTGGAAGTTGCCCTTTCATGGCACAGGGCCAACCAGGGATTACAAATGTTTACAATACCGGATGACCCTGTAAATGAACGCTGGAAGTGGAGAAAAATATCAGAACACTCTGAAGATGAAGACCTTGGTGTTGCCGACATCAATAATAATGGTTACCCTGACCTGTATCTTGGCACAAGCTGGCTTGAAAATCCAGGTAATTCTCAAGACCAGTGGAAAGTTCATATAATCGGGAAAACAACACAAGGTCTTGCAGACAGAATTGCTGTACACGATTTTACAGGAGATGGTCACTTTGATGCAGTAGTAGGGTTGGAGCATGGAACAGATATACTCATGTTCAGTTCTCAGGAAAATCCAACCGAACCATGGCACAGACGGGTTATGGCAGTTGATGTCGGCGGGGGTTTCAGCATGGATGCGGCTGACCTGACCGGAAATGGAAAAATGGATGTGGTGTTGGGAGAACACAGGGGCAAACCATCTAACCGGGTAATTATCTACGAAAACCTTGGCGGCATAAACTGGCGCCCACATGTAATAGATTATGGTTTGGACACGGACATCGATCATCATGACGGAACTCAAATATTTGATATGGATGGAGATGGCGACATGGATATTATTTCAATTGGCTGGTATAATCCCAAAATATGGGTGTATGAAAATAAAGCTATTGAATAAAATGTAAAAAATTAACATA
Organism: uncultured Maribellus sp.; assembly: GCA_964572085.1. Lineage (GTDB taxonomy): Bacteria > Bacteroidota > Bacteroidia > Bacteroidales > Prolixibacteraceae > Draconibacterium. Next base: position 30,365 of record CAZNEV010000037.1, read on the forward strand.
TAAAAAACAGCTCAAATGAAAATAGAAGTTAAAATAAAACTGTTGCCTTATTTCTGTTTATTTTTACTATCTCTCCTTTCTTGTAAAAGTGAGGAAAAAGAGACCAAACCAAATGTTATTATTGTAATGACTGATGATCAAGGATATGGTGATTTCTCAATATTTGGCAATCCTGTCGTCCAGACCCCAAATATGGACAAATTATATGACGAATCCATTCGTTTTACGAATTTTCATGTTGCACCAGTATGCACACCAACCCGTAGTCAGTTGATGACTGGAATTGATGCAATGCATAATGGAGCTTATATACCGCACGGGCAGTTACATTTATTAAACAAGGGATTAACCACAATTGGAGAAATATTTCAAGAAAATGATTATAAAACTGCTCTTTATGGGAAATGGCACTTAGGTGGAAACTCCATTGGTTACCGTCCTCATGAAAGGGGTTTTGATGATGCGGTATATTTTCTGCGCGGCGGAATTTGGTCTTGCCCGAACTATTGGAACAACGATTTGTACGATGATCAATATTTCCACAATGGTATCATTAAAGAATTTAAAGGATATGCTAATGACACTTGGTTTGATTTAGGAAAAGATTTTATTAAGAAATGCAGTTCAAATCAAGAGTCCTTTTTTCTTTATTTACCGGTAAATTCACCTCATTTACCATGGCTGGTTCCAGAAAAATATCGGAAACCCTATTTAAATAAAAATCTGGATAAAGAAAGTATTAATTTTTTTGCAATGATCAATGCCGTTGATGACAGGCTTGGTGATTTAATTTCGTTTTTAAAAGATGAAAAATTGTGGGACAATACTATCTTCATTTTTACAACCGATAATGGCAGTACACTTTGGCATCAAGAGTATAATGCAGGTATGAAAGGGAAAAAAGGCTCAATATACGAAGGAGGTCATCGGGTGCCGCTTTTCTTTAGCTGGCCAAATGGTAAGTTTGGCCAAGCACGGGATATTGATAACTTAACTATTGTTCAGGATATATTGCCAACTCTGATTGATTTATGTAATTTGCAAGTAAGTAAGTCTCTGAATTTAAGTGGAGAAAACATATCAAATTTGTTTAGAGGGGAAGAACTTTCTAATCAAAATAATAGAATTGAAGTTGTTCAGTTTAGCGAAGAAAAATATAAGGGAGCTGTGATGTATAAAAATTGGCGCTTAATAAACGGTAGAGAATTATATGATTTATCACAAGATTTGGCGCAGAAAACAAATGTTGCTGATCAACAGCCCGAAATTATGGATACTTTGTTAAAACATTACGAAATTTGGTGGAAAAAAATTGTATCAGAACCGCAGCCATATATAATTGATGGTAAAGAAGAAGTGATGCTCACTTCTTATGATTGGTATGATGGACCCCGCGTTTATAATTTTCCCCATATACGAAGAGGTGATAAGGGGTATGGTAAATATCGAATCATTTTCAACAAAGAAGGAAAATATCAATTATCTCTTAGAAGGTGGCCCAAAGAAGCCGACATGGAAATAACAGGGAGCGTTCCTGCTTATAAAACTTACGATCCATTTATAGGAAACGACTCTGATTATGGGGGAAATTTAGAAAAAGGGAAAGTTCTGGATATTATAAAAGCACGTATTGAAATAGGTTCATTAATCAAGGAAATCCAAGTTAATCCAGAAGACAAAGAGTCAATATTTAATATTTATATACCCAATGGGGAAACTCAATTAAAGACATGGTTCATTGATAAGAATGGTGATGAATTTGGAGCTTATTATACTTATATTAACAAACTGATAAATTAAAGGAATATGAAAAGCAGAATTAAATATATGTCAATTATTTGGGGAATTGTAGTTCCCAGTTTATTTATCCTTTCAAGTTTTATTCATTTACCTAATTCAATAAATAATAAACTTCTATGAAATACTTAAATCAAACAGGAATAATTTTATGCGTGATAATTGTTTGCTTATCATTCTATGAGAAATCAACTGGTCAGGTTGATTTTCAATATAAAACTATTGATAACTATATTGGTCATACAATGGTTGCTGATATTGATGGGGATGGGCAGAATGATCTTGTTTTACATGAACACAATGATCCAATGAATATTAAAGTTGATGGTCGTAAACCACGCCTTTCATGGTTCAAATACCCGGAATATACAAATTATACTATCGCATTTGCCAATTTTATGGGTGACAGGTTTGCTGTTGAAGATATAAACTCAGATGGATCACAAGATGTTATATCAGCTGTTGCTCTGGATAGTGATTATGAAGGCCCCAAGGATATTTGCTGGTATGAAAATCCCATGCCCGGCGGATCTCCGATTGATATTCAGAACTGGAAGGGGCATTTTATTGGGAAGCATACTGGTGCTGTAAAGGATATTAAAGTTGGTGACGTAGATGGAAACGGGAAATTGGATATCGTTGTAAGATCACATGAATTTACAAGTCTGTTTTTCCAGCTTGATAAATCCTGGGTTTATAGGAAAATAATACATCCACCAAAGGAAGGGCTAGAAATAGCAGATCTTGATTTAGATGGTGATCTTGACATTATTTTGAACGGTTTTTGGTTTGAAACACCAGATGATCCAATAAAAGATGAATTTATATTTCATAATATCGATGATAAATGGTACACACAGAATGAGGGCGGCTGGCAGGACAATAACTGTTATGTTGGTGTAGCAGATCTTAATCAGGATGGAATACCGGATATAATCTTGTCCCACTCTGAAAAAGAAGGCTATCCGTTGGCATGGTATTCTGTACCTTCTCTTGATATGGTTAAAAGTGGCCCTTGGGAGGAGCATATCATTGTTGAAGTTTTCGATTGGTGTGAAACAGTGGATATTGGAGATGTAGATAATGATGGTACTCTAGATGTTATGGCAGCAAAGTTTCGCAGACATGACAAACCCGGAGAAGGGAGTTATAACAATCCCCCATATCCGGTTTCAGTATTTTACAATAAGAAGGGAGATGCATCTGTTTGGGTGAGGCAGGACATTGATCAAAAGGGTATTTATGCAGGTATCCTGGGTGATTTGGGTTCGGATGGAGATATGGACATCATAGGGCCATTAAGTTATTTTACGGGTCCAATCCGAATTTGGGAAAACAAAACAAGTGATCACAAACTTGCACTAGACTTCTGGACCTATATTGAAGTTGACAACCAAAGGGCAAAATGGGGAGACTGGGACAAACCAGATTGGTTGAGATATTTCGGACTTGACATGAAGGATGTAACAGGGAATGGATACAAAGACATCGTGGCAGGAAGATATTTTTACCGGAATCCCGGGGGAGATATGACCGGCAAATGGGAACGGATTGACTTGGGAATGAATGTTGACGGAATGCTATTCGTTGATGTGGATGGTGATGAATTTGGAGACATTATTGCCACGGCACTTCCCGATGTTTATTGGTTCGAAGCCCAGGATAAAAAGGGTAATGCATGGGAAGGTGTCAAAATAGGCGAGGTTCCTGCAACATCGCATGTAAACGGTCAGGGATACGCCACAGCCCAAATTATTCCCGGAGGTAAAGAGGAGGTACTTTTAGCCACAGGAGATGGCATATATTATTTTGAGATACCTGATAAAAATCCGGAAAAAGGAAATTGGACTGCTATCCATGCCGCTCCCGAAGCTTCCGATGAAGGGTTTGGAATAGGGGATATTGATGGCGATGGTCTGCTTGACATTGTGGCCGGATTACGATTGGGAGAGGAAGGAGAAGAAGGGGGCGGTATGGAAATTATATGGTGGAAAAATCCTGGGAATGGAAAAGGAAATTGGGAGTCATATTCTTTGGGCAGTACAAAATTTGATGCTGACAGAATTGTTGTAGCAGATATAAATGGTAACGGAAAAGCAGACGTTGTTGTAACAGAAGAAAGATATCCCGGGAAGGAACCGGATGCAAGCCTCTATTGGTTTGAACAACCTGATAATCCGGCTCAAAAAAATTGGAAGAGGCACCTGGTTGTAACGCAATACTCAATGAATAACCTGGATGTTGCAGACATGGATGGTGATGGACATGCGGATATTATTACAGCTGAACATAAAGGTAGTAGTTTAGAAGTACAAATCTGGGAAAATGACGGAAATGGAAATTTTAGAAAAAAAGTAATTGACAAAGACAAAGAAAGCCATTTGGGTTCACGCGTATCAGACCTTAATGGGAACGGGGCTTTGGATATTGTCAGTATTGGCTGGGATCAATATGAATACCTACATATTTGGCGTAATGATAATCGAGTTTTAGGAGCAGCCGGAGAACGGGTGAAATGGAAACATTATTCTAGTGCCAAAGGCGACTTTCAGGCACCGGGGGTTGGTAATCAATCAGCTTTGTTGGTTTTTGATATTGACAAGGATGGAACAGATGAAATAGTTGTAGCTGGCTGGGGCGATACCAGCATGGTTTGGTATAAAAAAACAGGTGATTCCTGGGCAAATTACCTTCTTGACAATAGCAACAGCCATATAGAAGCAGGGGGTGCTGTTTACGACATAGATGGAGATGGCGATTTAGATATTTTACATGGTGGGAGTTGGGCTACCAATGAAATATGGTGGTGGGAAAATCCATATCCCGATTTTGATCCGGAGGAACCGTGGAAAAAGCACACCATCAAAGACTTTGGTGCAAAACAGCATCATGATCAGATTTTTGGGGACTTTGATGGTGACGGAAAAGGAGAGTTAGTGTTCTGGAATCAACAGGCAAGAAAACTTTTTATAGCAGACATACCCGACAAGCCGCAAGATAAGAATGCCTGGGAATTTCACGAAATATGGTCCTGGGATGGCAACATGAAATATGAAGGCCTGGCGAAAGGAGATATAGATATGGACGGCAAAGAGGAGATTGTAGGTGGAGGTTATTGGTTTAAACATACTGGCGGGAAAAATTTTAAGGCGCATAAAATTGATGATTACGGATCATCCCGTTCAGCCGTTGGGGATCTCATTAAAGGAGGGAGACCGGAAATAGTACTTGGTTCCGGCGATGAAATTGGACCATTAAATATGTATCAATGGAAAAACAACCAATGGGAGAAGACGGTATTAATTGGAACCGTTGTACACGGACATAGCCTCCAGATACTTGATGTTGACGGTGACGGTAACCTGGATATTTTCACAGGCGAAATGGTTCTATGGCATAACGGAAGCAACCCCGGTGCCAAAACATGGATTTTATACGGTGACGGAAAAGGTAATTTCAAAAAAGAAGTTCTAAATGCAGCAATTGATATTGGCGACCATGAATCAAAAATGGGTGATGTGAATGGTGACGGCCGTCCCGACATTATTCAGAAACCGTTCATGAAAGGTATTCCGCGTCTTGATATATGGTTAAACCAGGGCATCCGTTCTGCAAACATATCTATCGTTACTGAAACCTACCAGGATCGGCCACATTTTAAAATTGAAACTAAATCGGCAACATATTACTATGATAAAGAGGGAGGAGGTTTTTCAAGCGTAATTGATATAAATGGTATTGATTGGGTGAATTATAATGGTGATCCTAATGCAAAAGCACCATCTGGGGCTTCAGGAGGATTTCGCGGAATTCCAAACCTGGTTTTTCGCTTAGAAGATGGAGGGGCTGGCCATCCCGGTTTTGATAAATGTATTAGTGAAATAGTGGATGATCATACTATTCGCACATATAGCAAAAGTGGAAAATGGGAGTGGCACTGGAAATTTTTTGATGACTACGCCCGATTAACGATTGACAAAGCAGACCCCGATCGTGCCTATTGGTTTTTATATGAAGGGCCGGTAGCAGGAAGTTTCAATCCAAACCAAAAATATTGGGGAACAAATCTTGGTGGCCCCAGAAATGAAATGCCATCATTAAACCATGGTGAATATATTTTGGATAATTGGCAATGGGCTTATTTTGGAGATAATGAAACAGAACGGATATTTTTTGTAGCCCAAGATAAAACAGATAACTTAATCGATCATTTTGCCTATATGGGAGATACAAGTGATGGGATAAAAGCACCAGATGGAATGGTCGTTTTTGGTTTTGGCAGGGATAAAGGGGCAATACCGTTATTGACACAAAGCGAAATGTCTTTTAGAATCGGATTTTTGAGTAAAAAAATAACCTCTAATGAAAACCATGAATGGGTTAAAGAAAAAATTGAAAGCATGATAAACAGATAAGGCAGGAAATGATAATTATTTCTTTTATGAATGAGCCCGCACCCACTGGGAAGTAGGACACGGCGACATATTGCTTTTTCAAGTCCGGATAGAAAAAATACTTATGAAACGATTAAAAAACAATAGAACTCATTGTAGCTTTAAATAAGTTTATATCTTTGACTAAGTTTGAGCGTTAACGCTATAATACATACTTTTTATGAATAATAATTTAAAAATTCCAATTTATGTAACTATTACCAACTCAATCATTGAGCGGATCAAGAAAAGGGAGTTGTTGCCTGGCTCTAAAATTCCTTCTGAAAATGAATTGATTAGTGTACATGGGGTTAGTAACACCACAGCCAGAAAAGTATTGCAAGAAATAGAGAACGCGGGGTGGGCTCTAAAAGTCAGGGGAAAAGGAACGTTTGTTAAAGATTTCATTGTTGAAAGATCAGCTAATAAGATATTGAGCTTTACAAAAAACATGACCGATCAGGGTTTGACTCCCACAACCCACCTATTCAAAAAAAACATACTGGATAAAGACGTATCATTAACTGTTTCGGGCAAAAGTTATGTTATCCCAAAACCGGTTTTTGAAATTCAGAGGCTACGTCTTGCGAATAATGTTCCTATGATGTTTGAGACTAGGTATATCTCGATGAGGCAATGTCCTGACATTTCACAATTCAACCTTGAAAGATCGCTTTATGAAATATACTTTCAGGAATACCATTTGAACGTTAGAAGAATTGAACAGGATATCAGTGCCATTTTCGTAGATGAAACTTCCAAATCCCATTTTGGAGTAATAAAGGATATTCCAGGATTTAAAATAGTAGGAGTTACATTCTGTGGGGACAACACAGTTTTGGAATGTGAAAAGTCAATATACCGTGGTGACAAATACAAATTTTCGGTGCAAGCGATACCCCACTAGGATTTAAACAATAATAATTTGCATAACATGAAAAAATATCAGACAGATTTTTTAGTCTCACTTTATACAACGATGTATAAAATAAGGATTTTTGAGGAACAAGGCATGAAATTATACCGTCAAGGACATATTCGGGGCTATTATCATCCGTATTGGGGTGAGGAAGCAATTGCTACAGGAGTTTGCGCTGCCTTAAACTCTGATGACTATATAACTAGCACCCATAGGGGACACGGGCATTGTTTAGCTTGGGGGGCAGATACAGGTCGGATGTTTGCCGAATTGCTTGGGAAAAAGGCAGGCTATTGCAAAGGACTTGGAGGATCAATGCACATTGCCGATTACTCAAAAGGGAATTTAGGTGCGAATGGAATTGTTGGCTCCGGCACCCCAATTGCTGTAGGTGCCGCATTAGGGGCGTCAATACGGGGTGAGAAAAAGGTGGCCGCCACGTTTATATCCGATGGTGGTTCTAATATCGGTTCTTTTCTTGAAGCATTAAATCTGGCCTCAGCATGGAACTTGTCAGTGATTTTTGTCATTGAAAACAACCAGTATGCTGTTTCCACCCCCATAGAAGATTCAACAGGAGAAGCGGAACTTTACAAACGTGGTCCTGGTTTTGGCGTTGAAAGTATCAGGATTGATGGTAATGATGTTTTAGAAGTCTATGAAACAGCAAAATCTTTTGCCGACAGATGTCGAAAGAACGAAGGACCTTTCCTGATGGAATGTGTCACTTTTAGAAAAAGCGGACACCACATCAACGACCCTGGATTGTATCTGCCAAAGGACAAACTGGAGTATTATGAAAAACACGATCCCTTAAAATTGGGGGTTGGGTATCTTAAGAAAGCGGGGGTTAATGAGGAACAAATCACACAGCTTCAAGATAATGTTATCAAAGAAATTAAAGAAGCTGTAGATTTTGCGATAAAAGCTGAAGAAATGACTAAAGAAGAATTCTTAAATTTTGTGGAGGGATATTAAAATGAATGAAACAAATACTGTTGCTGCCACACGCGAAATAATGTACCGCGAAGCATTAAATGAAGCTTTAAAAGAAGAGATGAGGCGCGATGAAAGTGTTTTTATTATGGGGGAGGGTATCGCAGAGCGTGGTGGATCTTACAAGGTTACAGTTGGGTTACTTGAAGAATTTGGCAAAAAAAGAGTGTTCGACACGCCAATTTCTGAAAACGGATTTACCGGCGCAGGGGTAGGAGCGGCCCTGACAGGTATGAGGCCGATAGTTGAAATACTTTTTATCGATTTTTCGATGTTGATTTTAGACCAAATCATAAATCAGGCTGCTAAATTTAAATTTATGTCGGGTGGAACAGCAAGGGTTCCCATGGTATTGCGCACTCAAGGTGGGGTTGGCAATGGATTGGCAGCACAGCATTCGCAAAGTCTCGAGATGCTATATTATCATATACCCGGATTAAAATTAGTAATGCCTTCAGATGCATACGATGCAAAAGGATTGTTGAAATCTGCTATCCGTTGTGATGAACCCGTTATTTTCCTTGAACACAAATTATTGTATATGAACAAAGCACATGTTCCACAAGAAGATTATACAATTCCCCTTGGAAAAGCAAAAGTAAAAAAGGAAGGTGCGGATTTAACCATAATCGCATGGTCAGGGATGGTTCCTAAGGTTCTTGAAGCCGCTGATTTATTAGTTAAAGAAGGTATTGATGCCGAGGTTATCGATCCACGGACTTTAGTTCCTTTAGATAAAGAGACAATTTTAGAATCTGTAAGGAAAACTGAACATGTTCTCATAGTTCAGGAAGCTGTGAGACGAGGTGGGGTTGGATCTGATATTTCGTCCATAATCCAGGAAGAGGCTTTCGATTACTTGGATTCACCTGTGAAAATTCTGGCAGGTTTAAATACGCCCTGCCCTTTTAATTTAAACCTTGAGAAACTGATAATCCCACAAGTGGAAGATATTGTTAAAGCTGCTAAAGAAGTAGTATATAAGAGTTAATTATTTAAAATAATGAGAAGATGGCACTAACAAATATGTCTCAGATGTTAAAAGAAGCCCGCGCAAATAAATATGCAGTCGGTGCATTTAATATTCTTGATTACAATTCGATGAAAGCGGTGATTGAAACTGCTGAAGAATTGAGATCCCCGATAATTGTACAAACTTCCGAAAAAACCGTCCGCTTTTGGGGGTTCAAGCCTATAGTTTCTTGGATAAGGGAATTGGCTGAGAACACTTCTGTTCCTGTTGCCATTCATCTTGATCATTGCAAGAACATCGATTTTATACAGAATTGCATTGATGCAGGATGGACTTCAGTAATGATTGACGCATCCTCTAAGCCATTTGAGGAAAACCTCGAACTCAGCCAACAGGTAGCCGATATGGCCAAACCGCTTGGGGTAAGTGTTGAAGCCGAATTAGGGGAAATTGGAGGTGTTGAAGATGATCTTGTTGTTAATGAAGAAGATGCGCATACCGTTGATCCTGAAAAAGCCCGAATATTTCTTGAAAATATTGAAATTGATTGTTTTGCGCCAGCTATCGGTACTGCACATGGCGTTTACAAAGGGAAACCCAACATTGCTTTTGACAAGTTAAAAATAATTGGCGAAATGACTGATATTCCCTTGGCGTTGCATGGCGGAACCGGATTATCAGAAGAAGTATTCAAAAAATGCATCTCGCTGGGTTGTGCAAAAATCAACATTTCCACTCAATTAAAATATGCTTTTATCGATGGATTCGTGCAATATTTTAACGATAACCCTAAAGAGTATAACCCACTAACCTTGATTGACGCACAATATGATATGCTTAAAAAGGCAGTTGAAGAGAATATACTTTTATTTGGAAGTAACCAAAAAGCATAAGCATGGCCACAACAATCAACATGCCCCAAGTGGGGCAAGACATTGAAACAGCACGGATTATCGAATGGCATTTCAAACCCGGAGATGAAGTGAGGGAAGGCGATGTTCTGGCCACCGTTGAATCGGATAAAGCCAGTTTTGAGGTTGAGATATTTGAGCCAGGAGTTATATTGGAACTTTTTTTCGAAGAAGGTGATGAAGCTGAGGTTTTAAAACCGATTGCCCTGATAGGGCAAAAAGGGGAAAAAATGGACACCCTAACCATAGAAGAAAACATTGAAGTTGCATGGAAAGAAAAGAATCAGGAGAAAGAAATATTAATTGAAGATAACAAACCTCGTCAGCAAAATGGAAAACTTTTTGCCAGTCCTTCTGCAAGGAGGATAGCAAAAGAAAATAATCTTGACCTTATTGAAGTTTATGGTACTGGTCCAAATAAAAGGATCATAAAAAAAGATGTGCTGGATTTTTTAAAAGAAAAGCCGAAAGTAGCAAGAATTACACCACTTGCAAAAAAAATCGCCGAAGATTTTGGCTTGGATTACAAAGAAATATCGGGAAGCGGCCATGAGGGAAGAGTTGTGAAACAAGATATTCTCTCTTCTGCTGTTATGCGAAAATCCAACATAATCGCCCCCTCGTCAGAAGATAGGGTTATACATTTTGATAAGATGCGAAAGCGTATTGCAGAAAGACTTGGTTTTAGTAAAATGACCATTCCCCATTATTATTTGTTTATGGATGTTGATTTTTCAAACGTTGTGGAATGGCGAAAAACAACCAATGAAAAGCTGGGGTTGAAAATATCTGTCAACGATATTATCGTTAAGGTCGTGGCAGATACCTTAAATGTTTTTCCGGAAATGAACGCACATGTGGACGATGAAAAAATTGTTGTCAAGCCTGATATAAATATGGGTGTAGCCGTTTCAACCGCTGTGGGCTTGCTCGTACCGGTTATTCCAAATGCAAACCAACTTAACATTGGCGAAATCCATGAAACATCAAAAAAAAACGCAGAAGATGCCCGCAGAGGAGTCGTCAATTTTACAAAACCCGGAACTTTTACGGTCAGCAACCTTGGGATGTATGGCATCAGCAGGTTTTTGCCTATAATAAACCCTCCTGAATGTGCCATTTTAAGTGTAGGATCAATTGAAAAAAAGGTAATGCCTGCTAATAACGGTATCAAAATAATCGATAGCCTGACACTGGGCCTCGCATGTGATCACAGGGCGGTGGACGGAGCCATGGCATCACAATTCCTAAGTAAGATAAAAGAAGATATTGAAAATTATTCATAAACATAATTAAACAAAAATGGAAGCTTTGATATTTGACTGCGATGGGGTTTTGGTAGATACTGAACGCGACGGGCACAGAGTTGCGTTCAACATGGCTTTTAAGGAAATGGGGATACCGGTTGAGTGGAGTATTCAGGAATATAAGGAATTGGTTAAAGTTGCCGGCGGAAAAGAACGGATGGAATTTTATTTTGACAAGTTTGGATGGCCGAAAAAATTTTTCGATAAAGAAAAATTAATTATTGACCTTCATTCTCAAAAAACAAAATTTTTTATGCAATTGATCGAAACAGGAAAACTGCCACTCCGCTCAGGAGTTATGCGCATAGTTGACGAAGCCATTGCTGCAGGAATAAAACTTGCTATATGTTCAACCTCTAATGAAAAAAGTGTAAACTTGATAGTAAAGAAGCTTCTTGGTGAAGACCGGAAAACCCAGTTCAATGGCATTTTTGCAGGAGACGTGGTGTCACGAAAAAAGCCCGATCCTGAAATTTATAACCTCTGTGCCTCAAAATTGAATCTCAACCCACGCAACTGTTTTGTTATAGAAGACAATCGTAACGGTCTGCTTGCTGCCAAAGCAGCAGGGTTTAATTGTATTGTAACTACAAACGATTATACAAAACAAGAAGATTTTTCGGAGGCGGACATTGTGGTTGGGGAATTGGGCGATAATGAAGACATAATCATTACCATTGGAACTTTAAAAGAAACAATAGAAAAACTTAAAAACATAGAAACATGAAAATCTTTTTAGATACTGCGAACGTTGAATCAATCAAGCGGGCAAATGACACCGGACTATTAGACGGTATTACCACCAATCCGAGTAAAATTTTGGAAAGTGGAAAAAAATTCCATTCAGTAGTGAAGGAAATATGTGATATCGTGAAAGGCCCCGTGAGTGCCGAAGCAGTTGCAGACAAAGCAGAAGACATTGCTAAAGAAGCAGAGCTTATAGCAGGGTTAGCTCCCAATATTGTTATAAAAGTCCCTATGAATATCGAGGGGTTAAAAGCAGCAAAAATACTTGGGGAAAAGGGAATCAAAGTCAATGTAACAATGGTTTTTGCCCCCGATCAGGTTTTGTTGGCACTTAAAACCAATCCTGCTTTTGTAAGTATTGTAATTAGCAGGCTCGACAAAATTGGAGGAGATGTTTTGGCTTTGATAAATGATTCCATCACAATTAAACAAAATTATGAGTTTAAGGGTGAGATACTTGCTGCCAGCATAAAAAACCGGGTTAATGTGATAGATTGCATGCGAGCCGGGGTAGACATTGTGACTTTACCGGAAAACATTTTTTTCGATATGTTCGAACATCCACAAACCAAACAAGCATTAGACGAATTTGATGTAGCATGGGGAAAATTGAAAAAAAGCGGATTAGCATAGAAAGTATGGGAGATAATCATAATACGATTGTTGTTATTGGCGAATTGTTGTGGGACATCCTTCCTGATGAAACTATATTGGGAGGGGCGCCGGCCAACCTCGCCTACCGATTGAATTCACTGGGTGAAAAGTGTTACCTTATTTCAAGAATCGGTACTGACAACCTGGGGAAGCAGGCCATGTCGCAAATAAAAAACCTGGGTTTGGATACTTCGTTTATCCAAATTGACCGCAATTACCCAACTGGTACTGTACAAGTTAGTTTCGATAATCACCGAAATCCTTCGTATGTCATTACCCCGCAGGTTGCCTACGACTTCATCGAATTTAATCAACTGCTGGAAAGTATAATCTTGAAAGCGGATCTAATAGCTTTCGGGACACTTGTTCAGCGTTCCGAAATTACGCGTGCCACCCTTACTAAATTATTGAATGTTTCTGTCAAAGCAATTAAGTTTTTGGACATCAATCTCCGTAAAGACTGTTATAATCTGCAGAGCGTTAGTCAATCGCTTAGGTATGCGGATATTCTGAAAACCAATTATCTCGAACTGTTTGAAATAAAAGGGATGTTGCATTACAGCAGTAGTGAAATCCCTTCCCTTGCCAAAGAAATTTCGCACAAAAACAATATTCAAACAGTTTTGGTGACCATGGAAGAAAGAGGGGTCTTCCTGTACGATCGTTCGGAAGGCAGTCATTATGTTCCCGGATTTAAAATTAATCTCGAAGATCCATTGGGTGCGGGTGATGCCTTCTCCGCCGCATTTATTTATAACCACCTGCGAAGAAAACCACTTGTTGATAGTTGTATTGAGGGCAATAAAATGGGCGCCTTAGTCGCCACACAAAAGGGTGCCACCCAGAAAATTATGAAAGACGAATTGGACTTTTTTGCGTTGAACAAGCAAAGGGTTATAGATACAAATTTTACAAAATATTTACAAAAAGACTAAGTTAAATTTTAAAGCATCAAACTATGAAATCCATGTTAATACCAGTTTATTTTGATCCGGGACGTGATGAGAATTTCGATAAACACTTAACCATTGTAAAAGGCTTGCTCAAGGAAGAAACAGAATTTACTGAACCGTATGCTTTGGGTAAACCGCTCCCACCTGCCGATGCTGTTATTTTTCCTCAAATGCTTGGTGAGGCATACAGTAAAATTGAAGAGATTAAGGCTATTTCACTGCCGATTATGGTTATTACCTCTGAATTTGGAACGGTAAATATGTGGGACTGGGAGGTGGTCCATTACTTAAGATTAAATGGAATTCAAACGATTTGTCCTCCCAGCCTTGAAGATACAAAATTGGCCTGTAGGGCGCTATTGGTTCGTCGACTTTTGTCCAAAAGCAAATTTGTGGTTTATCAGGACGATCCTGCTGGGCCGACTGGAAAACAGTCGGATATTTTCAAGCGGTTTTATTGGCTTGAAAAGGAATCGAATCAAAAGATGTTTGAGAAATACGGGATTAAAATAGAACACAGAAGTTTTAGGGAGCTTGGTAAAAGAGCTGCAAATATTTCTGATGAAGATGCACAGGTGGTTATAGATAACTGGAGATCCAAACATAAAAGTATTCAAGGCAAACCTTTGTTGAGCGCAACTAAACTTTACATGGAAATAAAGAAGGATTACAAGAAAGAAGATAATGTTCTGGCAATTGGATTGAACTGTTTGAATGAATCCCAAAGTTGCGACACAACTCCATGTCTCGCATGGAATCTGTTGTACGAGGAAAAAAATCTTGTTTGGGGATGCGAAGCCGATACAATGGTAATGCTTACAGAAATTTTAGCAGACAAGATCCTTAAAGTTCCCTTTTTCATGACCAACCTGTATCCGTTTATCATGGGACAGGCGGCTCTAGCACACGAACGGATTCCTCATTTCCCGGAGGTAGATGAACCCGAAAACCATATACTTGCTGCTCACTGCGGTTATTTCGGTTTGTTGCCTGAAGTATTCTCAGACAAATGGAATTTACGGAAAAGGGTACTTGCTATGGTCGATGAAAATGCAACAGTTATTGATGCCACCATGCCAACCGGCCCCATTACCCTAGTTAAATTTCAGCCTTTCCTTCAAAAAATTTCGATCTCAGAAGCCGAATTAACAGGCTATGTCCAATACGAAAATTCTGATTGCCTGAACGGGGGCATTATCAAAGTGAAAGACGGGCAAAATTTTGTGGATAAAGTTGTTTCGCACCATTACATCGTTATGGCAGGCCATCAAAAGGCAGCCCTTAAGCTGATTGCAGGAATTTTTAACTATGAACTGGAAGTAATTTAAATGCATTTTATCATGAAGAAGAAAATCAACATTGGAATCGTAGGCACACAATTTATGGGCCGTGCACATTCCAACGCCTGGTCAGACGTTGGAAGATTTTACGATCTCCCCATAACCCCTGTACTAAAGGCTGCTTGTGATATCAACCCGGAAAGTGAGGAAAGTTTTGCAAAACGCCTTGGATGGGAATCTTTCGAAACTTCCTGGGAAAAACTGGTAAAAAGGAAAGACATCAATGTTATAGACATTTGTGTTCCAAATATGCTACATGGACCAATTGCTACCATGGCAATTAAAGAAGGCAAACATGTTATTTGCGAAAAGCCGATGGCAATGAATGTCAATGAGGCTAAACAAATGTATGAATCTGCCAAGTCATCGAGCGTGAATCATATGGTCGCTTTCAATTACCGAAGAGTACCCGCAATTGCCCTGATAAAAAAAATGATTGATAAAGGTAAATTGGGAACAGTATATCATTTTAATGCTGTTTATTATCAGGATTGGCTAGTAGATCCAGACTTTCCATGGGTTTGGAGAAACGATGTGAAGCTGTCGGGTTCGGGCGCTCATGGCGATATGAATGCCCACACGATAGATCTCGCACGTTTCCTCGTTGGCGAAATCGAATCAGTTTGCGGAGAAGAGAAAATATTTATCAGCAAACGGAAAAAAAGCGGGTCAAATGAAACTGGTAACGTCACAGCGGACGATTCGACAAGTTTTCTTGCCAGGTTTGAAAGTGGGGCCATCGGCAATTTTATCGCTACTCGTTTTGCTACTGGGAGAAAAAACTTTCTGCGATTGGAGATATTTGGAAGTAAAGGGAGTGTAATCTTTAACCTTGAGCGGCTAAATGAGTTGGAATATTTTTCCGGAAGCGATGAACAGGGAGAGCAGGGCTTCAGAAATATAATCGTTACGGAAAATACGCACCCGTATATCGGTAAATGGTGGCCGCCGGGGCACATTATAGGCTGGGAGCATACTTTCATCCACGAAATCGGCGATTTTCTGCTTGCATTAGCCGAAAACAAAAAAATTAAGCCTGATTTTTACGATGGGTATAAATGCCAGCAAGTCCTCGATGCCGTTACCGAATCGTCAAAAAACAAAAGATGGGTTAATTTAACGAATTAAATTCAACACAATGAAAACTATAAAAGGACCGGGAATTTTTTTGGTGCAATTCTTACGAGATGAGGTTCCCTATAACACCTTGGAAGGAATTTCCACATGGGTAGCAGGCTTAGGTTACAAAGGAGTACAGGTGCCTACTTGGGACAAGCGGGTTTTCAATTTGGATACAGCTGCCGATTCAAAACACTATTGCGATGAATTTAAAGGGTCACTAGAAGAGAAAGGCCTTGAATTAATAGAACTGGCTGCTTATGTACAGGGGCAGGTAATGGCAATGCATCCGGCTTATGAAACAATGTTCGGGGAATTTTATCCGCAGGGAATGGTACCATCTGAGCGGTCGAATTGGGCAACCAGTCAATTAATGAAAGTTATAAAAGCTTCTGATAAGTTGGGCACCAAAAATATTTCTACCCTCTCCGGCAGTTTTGCCTGGCATACTTTTTATCCCTGGCCGCAAAGACCTGAAGGGTTGATTAATGTAGCATTCAAAGAATTGGCACGAGTATGGGAACCCGTTCTTGATTTTGCGCACGACAAAGGTATAACTATTGGATATGAGCTTCATCCGGGTTCTGATCTTTTTGACGGAGCTACCTATGAAATGTTTCTTGAACATACCAATAACCACCCGGCAGCCTGCATTACTTATGACCCCAGCCACTTATTGCTACAGCAACTTGACTATGTTCAATTTGTTGAATTTTATGCGGAAAGGATAAAAGCATTTCACGTAAAGGATGCTGAATTCAGGCCCTCCGGGCGGGTTGGCGTTTATGGAGGTTACCAGCCTTGGATAAACCGTGCTGGGAGGTTCCGGTCGCTCGGTGACGGACAAGTTGACTTTAATCGGATTTTCTCATTGTTAACCGAGAAGGATTTTGATGGCTGGGCCATCCTCGAATGGGAATGTTGTATCAAGAGCCCGGAACAAGGTGCTGCTGAAGGAGCACGATTTATAAATGACCATATTATTGAAGCAACTGAGATAGCCTTTGATGACTTTGCAGGCTCTGTGTTTGACATTAAGAAAAACCGCAAAATACTTGGTCTGGAATAAAATTTTTCAATCCAAGAGTGAGTTTATTGTCAACTTAGAAATCATTAAAACCTGAAAAAAAAACAGAATATGAATGTGAATAAAATAGCAAATACAAAAAATAGGGTTGCTTTTAGTGAACGTGGAAAAAAAGCTATCTTTTGGTCATGTTTTGTAGCTCTTATGGCCACCTCGTTTGCTTTTATGGTGCGTGCCATGCTCATTTCAGAATGGAGCCATGAATTTAATCTTACTAAAACTCAAATGGGTGAAATAATGGGAGTAGGACTATGGCCCTTCGCGCTTTCTATAGTTTTGCTCAGTTTAATTATCGATCGCATTGGTTATAGGAGTGCAATAGTGTTCGCCTTTGCATGTCATGTAGCATCAACGTTTATTTTGATGTTTTCTCACGATTATTCAACATTGTATTGGGGAACCTTTATTTTGGCACTGGGCAACGGAACTGTCGAAGGTGCAATTAATCCTCTGGTAGCCTCTATGTATCCAAAAGAAAAAGCCAAAATGTTAACTATTCTACACGCAGGTTGGCCGGGAGGGATGATTTTGGGTGGCATCTTGGGCATAATACTTGGCGAAGGAACAAACTGGCAATTGAAAGTGGGTTTAACACTTTTGCCGATAATCGCTTATGGTATCATGATGATTCCAAAAAAATTTCCAATTCATGAACGGGTTCTTGCCGGCGTATCTTATAAAGACATGCTGAAAGAAGTAGGAGCCATTGGAACCTTGATTATTTCGGCAGTATTCGTTTTTCAGATCGGTAATTTCTTTAGTGCACCTCTTTGGCTAAATATTTTGATAATTGCCCTTATCACTTTGGGTTATTTTTTATATACCAAATCTCTTGGCCAACCCCTGTTCATATTTCTGTTGCTTATCATGTTTCCGTTGGCAACAACAGAACTTGGCACAGATAGTTGGATAATTGATTTAATGAGTGAAGAAATGCATTCATTAGGGTTACAAGCTGCATGGATTTTAATTTATGCCCAACTTATTATGCTTATATTTCGTTTTATGTCAGGTCCTCTTTTACGGATTTTCAAACCTGTGGGATTACTCATCATGTGTTCGGCAATAGCTGCTATTGGACTTTTTTCGCTTTCTTATGCCACCACGGCTTTAACTATATTTCTTCTCGCTACTTTCTACAGTTTTGGGAAATCATATTTCTATCCTGTAATGCTGGGTATCGCGGGAGAACAATTCCCGAAAGGTGGGGCATTAACAGTTAATGTTACTTTAGGGGTTGGATTGCTTGCAGTAGGCGTTATAGGAAATGTTTTCCTTGGTTACATTCAAGATAGGGCCATTGATGAACAATTAAGGGCATACGATAAAACTCAAAATACTTCTCTATATGAAAAATATGTTACTGAAAGCAAAGAAAGCATTTTTGGTGCATACAAGTCATTGGATTACCAAAAGCTTGCTGCCGCATTGAAGGAGGAAAAGGAGATAATTAATAGAGTGGAGATTAAAGCTCAAAGAAATGCGCTAAAATCGGTTTCAATTTTACCATTGATAATGTTGTTATCCTATATTGTACTACATTTTTATTTTAAAAGCAGGGGGGGCTATCACCCCAAAGAATTAATTCAATAAAATTATTAATATATAAATTCTATGTTATGAAAAATCTATGGTTATTTTTATTAGCACCTTTTTGCTTGAATGCACAAATGAATCAAACTTATGATAAAGCCAATTGGCAGCACTTATCAACGATAAATGGTGATTTTGAATTGCCTTTTATCGGGCAACAGCAAACTTCGAGCCTTGTTGTTGATATTGATAACGATGGTATCCCTGAAATTTTTCTTTCTGAAAGGACATCAGCTCCTTCTATAGTAATGTATAAGTTTGAAAACAATTCTTGGATTCGATACATAATCGACAACGAACCCTTACGAATAGAAGCAGGATCAACAGCATGGGATGTTACAGGTAATGGTTTTAAAGATATTGTTTTTGGAGGTGATTCAGGTTCAAACCAGGTTTGGTGGTGGGAAAATCCTTATCCTAAGTTTGATAGGAATACACCTTGGAAAAGACGATATATTAAAAATGATGGCAGTAATAAACAACACGACCAGTTGTTTGGTGATTTTACCGGCAATGGAAAGGGTGAGTTAGTGTTTTGGAATCAGGGAGCGAAGGCATTAATGCTGGCAGAAATTCCTGCAAATGTTAAAAATGCTTCAAGTTGGGAGTATCGTCCAATTTATCAGTACGGTAGCGATAGCCAAATGGAGCAAATTGGACATAAAGGTTATCCCGGTTGGAAAGGTGTTAATGAACATGAAGGCTTGTTTAGGATCGATATCGATGGAGACGGAATAGACGACATTGTTGGAGGAGGATACTGGTTTAAACATATAGGCAATGGAGAATTTCAAGCAAATATAATTGATGTACGATATACTTTTTCACGGACAATTGCTGGTCAATTTGTTGAAGGAGGAAGGCCAGAAGTGATTTTTGTTGCAGGAGATGGCCTTGCTCCCATAATGCTTTATGAATGGAAAGAAGGAACTTGGTTTGGAAAGGAGCTGCTTGGGGGTGAAAAGATTGAAAATGGACATTCTTTAGATGTATTGGATTTTAATGGGAATGGATACTTGGACATTTTCATTGCAGAAATGCGACTAAATAATGCCAATCCCTATTCTAAAATGCGAATTCTTTTAGGCGATGGACGAGGAAATTTTGAAGATTATATTATTTCGGAAGGATTTGGGAATCATGAATCCCGTATAGTTGACCTTAATGGAGATGGCTTTTTTGATATCGTGGGCAAACCTTATAATTGGGATGTACCACGTTTTGATATTTGGATTAATAAAGGCAATAAAGAGTCCAGTCTAAAAAGGTGAGACCGTAAACTGAACTCTGTCTAAAAGTAGTCAACATTTAAATTTGCAACTTATGGCGAACAGAAGAAAAGAATCAACGGAGTAAATTGCCATGCATGAGTTGGCACTGGAACAATTAATCGCTGATAGGTAAAGGTGGCGTTTTTGCGTCTATCATCAAAGAGTTTTTGGAAACGGCTTTATCCGCCAAAATGGAAGGTCACCTTAACCCACATTGCAGCTCCACCCCTGTAACGTTCTAATACTGAGAAGAGTCATTTTTAAAAATTTTGGCAGGTAGGGCTACAGATTTTTTTCGATAAAACGGGGCATATTTAAAATTTAGCAGGTCATAAATCTTTTTTGCCTCCTTAGTGGCTTCAGTACATTTTCGTATTGATATTATCTGGTTTTCAATGTTTTTAACGCTTGTGGTTACGCACTTTTGGGTGTTCATGATTCTGACAATCCCCCTCCATTCTGAGTTATACCCTTTCTGTTTTAATTGATACCGGATAGTTGAAACCAGCCAGTATGCCAGCAGCCCCAGGTGCAGGTGTGCCACCGAAGCATCGTCGGTTTTGTGGTAGATGGGCCGGAGGTCGAGGTCGGTTTTAAGTACCCGGAACAGTTTATGCAAAGCTTTGCATAACTGCTTCAAGGAATGTAAACAGTACCTGCGTTTGGGCGGCAGCCAAAACACTGATTTCG
>CAZNEV010000038.1:0-49668 GCA_964572085.1 uncultured Maribellus sp.
TCGACGCCGACCCTGAGACCGGAACAACGCGGGAACGCAGTGCGCAAACCTATACTGGGTAAGCGTTGATAATATCAGCGAAATTAATCTTAAGGAGAAAAATATGATTTGACCTTTCGGGCGGTTAACCTGATTGGAATTGCAGGTCCGGAACACAGGGTACTTATTGAAAGCAATTAATTGGTTGGTGTTGCCTAATAGAAGGATTAACGTAAAACAAAAGAGCAATTCGTCTTGATTTATTTCTATAGTTGTCGTAATTTGTATGGGCAAAAATAAATCAACATGAAAATCAGCAACATTGCGGTAAATGGCATCGAACAAACTGAATTGGTGAAAGACCAGTATTCCAACGAAAACCTCACACTCGAACGTTCCATTCAAATTACACCCATGGCGCGGGACGAGAGCCAGAAAATAAACGTTAAGCTGCTACCGGAACAGGTTATCGAGTTGGTTTATGAAGATGGCACAACATGGATTACCGGCCCCGATACGCTGGACGACATTTATCCCGAAATGTTGGCTTCATCGATGCGCTCGGCGGATAATGTGGTTGAAATTCCGGTGGAACTGGGCCTGGCCGGTGCGGAGCGCGGAATCGCAAACAAAGTTTTGTTGAAAGTCGTCAATATTTTCACCAAAAAATTTGTGAAACATGAAGTCCGAAAATTGGCAGAAACGCTGGAAAACAGACAGCTTGAAAACAATGTTGGGCTATTTTCACTGACAGCCGATTTGCATTTTACCGATTTAAAAATTGTTGATCCGCAATTGCCCTATTTGCTATTCATTCACGGCACCGCTTCCTCGTTTCGGGGTTCGTTCGACAAGATGAAAGGAACCGAACTGCTGAGAAACATCAACGAAACCTACCCGGACCGGGCACTGGCATTTCAGCACCGCACCCTGACCGAAAATCCGCTGCAAAACATGCTGGATCTTGTTAAAGCCTTGCCAAAAAATATTACGCTTCACCTGATGACTTCCTCGCGCGGAGGCCTGGTTGGCGAATTGCTGTCGCGTTTTTGCAACAGCCACACTGCTAACCAAGGTTTTACGCCTGCCGAAATCAATATCTTAGAAAACGATTACCCTGCCGACTATTATAAAACGCTGGTCAGCCTCATCGAGGAAATCCGTAAAAACCTTTCCTCCAAAAACATAAAAATCGAAAAGTTCATTCGCGTTGCCTGCCCTGCCGACGGGACAACATTGGCATCGAAACGAATGGACATTTTCCTTAATTTTTTGATGAACCTGATTGGTGCAGGAACCGGCATAGGTGCCACCCCTGTCTATATTGCTTTCAAAAATCTCGTTGCCGCTGTTGTCGATTCAAAAAACGATATCGAAGTTTTGCCCGGCCTGGAAGTGCAAAGTCCAAAGTCGCCGCTCATTAAGGTGCTCAATGCCGTGCCCGACCTCACCAACCCCGACCAAACCGTTGTAATCAACAACTCGTTAGTGGTTATTGGCGGAAATGTAAAACCGGCACTCAAACTCAGTGCCTTGCTTGTTATTGCAAGCAAACTGTTTTTCTTCACCAAAAACGACCTGGTGGTAAATTCCGAATCCATGAGCCTTGGCACGCGCCGGTCGGGATTGGTGCAGCAGTTTTTTTACGAAGGCAGCGACATCAACCATTTTCAATATTTCGAAAACCGGACGACCAATGGCGCCATTCTTCAAGCCCTGAAATCGAATTGGGGCGAAAAGCTGCCCGGTTTCACCGAAGAGCGGCTGAGCATCACCGTGGAAGCCGAGAGGAACGCCTTGCTGGGCTTAGACGGCGGAAAAGTTTTCAAAGACGACGTTTCGGGAACCAAGCCAATTGTTGTGCTGTTGCCGGGAATTATGGGTTCCAACCTGTCGCTGAACGACTCAACCATTTGGATCAATTACTGGAAATTCATCAGCGGAGGGCTCATCCATTTGAACGACAGCAAAATCAAAGCAACATCGCTGGTCTCAACTTCCTACAAAAAAATCACTGCATATTTGAGCGATGAATACGACGTGGTCACCTTTCCTTTTGATTGGCGCCAGCCCATCGACGAGACTGCGAAAAAACTGAACGACAAAATGGAAGACCTTTTGGAGTATGGTCAACCCATAAAAGTGATCGGCCATTCCATGGGCGGCGTTTTGTTCCGCGATTTTATAGTGAACCACCGCGCCGAAACATGGGAAAAACTGAACCGTTCAAAAGGCTTCCGGCTGATATTTCTCGGCTCTCCGTTGAACGGATCGTTCCGCATTCCATTCGTGCTTTTCGGCAAAGACGGTTTGACCCACAAATTAGATAAAATTGACAAATTCCATAAAGAAGAAGATTTGATCAAAGTTTTTTCAGGATTTAAAGGACTTCTGGGGCTGCTACCTTTTAATACCGATAAAGACAATGATTTTTCGAAACCCGAAACCTGGAAAAAAATGCTGGAAGGTTTCGACAATCCCAAATGGCCCGTGCCTGCTGATACCGATTTGGAATGGTTTGGCAAATACCGCGACAATATTTTGGGCAATACGCGCCCGGAAGATTTCGACAATGCGGTTTACATTGCCGGCCACGACGACGCCACTCCCTGCGGCTTTCGTATCGACGAAAAATCATCCGGAAAAGAGTTGGTATTTTTAAGCACTTCCGAAGGCGACCAAAGCGTGACCTGGGAAACCGGCATCCCGAAAAAAATGGCCGACAACAATTTGGTTTATTACGTTGATGTTTCACACGGATCGTTGGCTTGCGAGCCGGACTTGTTTAAGGGGATCAAAGAACTCCTTGATAAGGGGGCCACGAATCTTTTCAGCAAAATAAGGCCCACGGTAAGAGGGGAAGAAAAACTCTTCCGCTCGCCCGAATTCCGCGATTTCGACCTTTCGTTGATGGGCATCGAAGACACGATACTCGGGCGCAAAACCAAAACGAAAACAGTGAGCAACGAGCCGCCGCTTCTGGTTTCTGTCAGCCAGGGCGATTTGTTCTACGCCAGGTTTCCTGTTTTGGCCGGTCATTTTGAACACGACGGGATCCTTTATGCCGAAAAAGCCATCGACCGATCGTTGAACGGAATACTGAACCAGCAACTTCAATTGGGGAATTATCCCGGAGAAATTGGGAGCAACGAACTCTTTGTTACCGACCAAAAAGGCTTCAAAGGGGCAGTAGTAATCGGACTTGGCGATCCTGGAACTTTAACTGCATCGGAACTCACAAAAACAGTGGAACAAGGTGTTTCCAATTACCTGCTGCGCATCATCAACAGCACCTTAATTGCAAATTCGTTGATCGGGGAAACGGAAAAAATAGGGATTTCTTCCATCATCATCGGTTGCGGCTATGGGGGTTTGTCTATCGAAAATTCGATAAAAGCAATCATCCAGGGCGTTCACAATGCCAACACCAAAATCCGAAACCTAAAACTCGAAAACACACGCGTGATCGAACAAATTGAATTTGTTGAAAAGTTCAAAGACAAAGCCGTTACCAGCTTGTTTTCCATCAGCCGTATCGAAAAAGAAGAGGCAAATACCTTCAAAATTGCCATGGACGGAAGGGGGATCAAAGTGTTACTTGGATCGAGCGAACGCATCCCGCACGAAACCTCCGAGGGATGGTGGAACCGCATCAACGTTTACCGGCGCAGGGATATTAAGGACAAAAGCGTTCAAAGTCTGATTTTCAATGCCTCCACCAAAAGCTCCCGTGCCGAAGAGCAGGAACTTTTCAGTACGCCGGCGTTGATGGAAAGCATTATAAAAGACATGTCAACCAACAACCGATGGACACCCGAAGACGCCAAAACCATTTTTGAACTGCTAATTCCGAATGGGTTCAAGGAACAGCTCAAACGCCACGGCAACATCAATTGGGTTGTCGATAAATACACGGCAACCTACCCTTGGGAGCTTTTGCAAGAAAGCGTGAGGGACGCGAAACCGCTTTGTGTTTCAGCGGGGATGATCCGGCAACTGAGTACCGAAAATTATCGCACAGCAGTGAAAACCGTATCCAAAAACACTGCTCTCGTGGTTGCCGACCCCGACTTGAAGGGCTTTATCAATCAACTTCCAGGAGCTTTAAAAGAAGGCCAATTGGTTTCGGAATTGCTCCAATCCCATTCCATTGGCACCACTAAAAGCCTGAACGAAACGCACACCGACATCATCCGGAAGTTGTTTTGCGACGATTACAAAATTATCCATCTTTCCGGTCACGGCGTGTACAATAAAGACATTTCCAAAGGCTCTGGCATGGTAATCGGGGACAACATGTTTTTATCGACACGCGAAATCAAACAAATGAGTACCGTGCCCGAACTGGTTTTTGTGAATTGCTGCCACCTTGGAAAAGCCGATGGCGTTGCCGACGAACTGTTTCAGGAACGCTATAAGCTGGCCGCCAACATCGGCACACAGCTCATCGAGAACGGTGTGCGCTGCGTGATTGCCGCCGGATGGGCAGTGAACGACGACGCGGCACTCGAGTTCGCCCGGATATTCTACCAACGGATGTTCGACGGCTCCAATTTTGGCGATGCCGTGAAAGATGCCCGCAACGTAGTGTTCGAGAAATTCGGCCACAACAACACTTGGGGCGCCTATCAATGTTACGGCGACCCGTTCTATAAATTCGACCATCTGAAATCGAGCAAATCCAGAAAAAAGAAAAACTACCTGATTGCCCAGGAAGCCGAAGTGGACCTGGTGAACCTGCTATATGACGTCGAAATCGGTAAACTTGAAACAAAAGATTACTTAGAAAAGCTGAACGAAATATCGGAAGCGATAGATAAAAGCAAGATCCGTAATTCAATTATCACCGAAAAGGAAGCGTTGATCTATTTCGAGCTGAAAGAGTATGACTACGCTTGCGACAAGTTCAGTGAATTGTTGAAGTTGGAGGATGCCTCGTTTTCATTTTCGGTAGCCGAGAAATACTGTAATGCACGGGCAAAAAAAGTTATTCAGGATTTTGTGAAAGCAGGCCAATCGCTAAACAATTCCAAATACCTGAAAGAAATCTCGAAAGTGATCGGCGATTTGGAAACCCTGAACAAACTGAGCCCCACGGCCCAACGCTTCAATATTTTAGCCAGTACCTACAAACGGAAAGCGGTGCTGTATTCACTAAAAGTTGAAAAGGAAAAAGAACAGAAGAAGAAGGCCTATATGGAAGCTGCCAAATATTATCAACGTGCCTACGCCAATTTCAAAACCTGGTATTCGCTCACCAACTGGCTTACGCTCGAAAGTGCGTTAATCCTTTCGGGTGTGCATAAATGGGGAACGAAGAACAAATCGGTGCCTTATGAAATTCCCACAAAAGAAAAGGCATTGGAAATGTTGTCCGAACTTCAAAAAGAAATAGCCGAAAAAACCGATCGGATGAGTTATTGGGACATGCTGGCCGGGATAAACATTGAACTTTGCGTCTATACCGTAAAATTTTCTGCCGCGAAGGGAAGCACCGATTTGGATGACATCATGCAGGAAATCAGCAGCCTCTGGCGCATTGCAGGGTCAAAAGGCAAACGTTTTGCCGAAATCGAGCACTTAGAGTTTTTGATTGACGTTTTATCCATTGAAATCAACAAAAACACAGCACAATTGAAAAACAAACTTGTAAAGCTCGTAAGCGAGTTGAAAAGCATGATGTAATTTTTAACCATTAAAACATAAAATTATGACACCTCATTTTGACGTACACAACCACTTGTTCAACAAACATTTTTTGGCAAAAGAACTAATGTACCGCCTGATGAAGGAAATGAAACAATTCATTCAAGGCGAAGAGGAAAAAACACGCGGCGAGGACGAACGTGGCCTGAAAAAAACAATCGGTGCATTACGCCGCTATTCAAAAGCACTGAAAGTTTTCACACGCCAAAGTTCAACTGCGGTTTACGAGGAATTGGACAAGACTTATAAAGGCGAGTTCATTCTAACTCCGCTGACCTTCGACCTCACCTACTGTTTTGCCGAATCTGCCGACCGTGATGCCAATGCCGATGCAGGACCATCGGCAATGGAAGTGGCGGAAAACGAAATCAACGCGATGTTGGAGGAAGTGGAACAACAATCACAATCGCGCGGAACCGACGACGAAGACAGCGGACTGTGGGAGGAATATTTAAAAGAAAAGGAACTTTTCAGAAAGAATACCGAGGAATTCAAACAGGAAACCGACATTGAAATTAGCCTTGAAACACGATCGGACGAGCGGGGCATTTTCAAAAAACACACCGCCAAAGACGGCTGGGAGGAACAACTCCGTCAAATCATCGAGCTGAAAAACAATCCCAAGTATTCGGACAAAATCTATCCTTTTCTGGCGATCGATCCGCGCCGCCCGGGTATTGCCGACTATGCCAAAACCAACGTGGGGAAAGGGAAACCATTTGCAGGGATAAAACTCTACACGCCAAACGGCTATTCTCCTACCGATCCCCTACTTTTTGGCAGCAACGGAAACAAGGACGGACTTTATGCTTTTTGCGAAGAAAACGGAATCCCGGTTACCGCACACAACTCCGACGGCGGTTTCGCCACCCTCTCAAAAAGTGTTTTTGTCAGCGGGCTGATCCATGTGAACGGGCAACTGCATAATTTGAACAACGAAAGGTTGATTTTCACTAAAAAAATCCTCGACAAAGATGCCGTTTACGAAAGGGCCGTTACGCTAAACCATCCGATGATTTGGCGCAAAGTGGCCGAGAAATATCCAAACCTTTTGCTGAACCTGGCACACTTCGGGGGCGGCAAACAATTGAATGCAGCGGTGGAAAACCCCGACGACGACATGCTGTGGTCCAACGGCATCATTGCTTTGTTAGAAGACGATCGGTACAACGTTTACACCGATTTGTCCTGCTTTTCCGATTTCAATGTGCTGACGAACCTGATTTTGAGCAAAGCTTATCCCAAAATTAAACACCGCATTCTATACGGCTCCGATTATACTTTGCTGTTGTTTTTTGAAAACGATTTCGATAACAACGTGAAACAGTTTAGGCAGCTTTTTGGTACCGACTTCGACATCATCGCCCGCGACAATCCGCTAAAGTTTTTGAAGAATGTAATTTAAAACGTATCACTTTCAAGGTCTGTAACGAACTGATTGGATAAATCCCGATTATTGTTTAATAATTTTAGTTGCGTACAGTTTTTCTTTATCGGCATAAATCACCAACAGATAAACACCTGGTGCGAATAATTGTGTATTTATCTTATCCGATGTTACAACTTCTTTATCAAGAACAAGTTGTCCACGGTCGTTATAGAACACCAATCGAACAATACCTTCGCTTTTAAATGAAACATTTATTTCATCCGAAAATGGATTGGGATAAACAGAAAGCCCGGTAATTTCTTTAAGATTATTAATTCCAACCATCACAAAATTCAGGGAATCAACAAATGTAGTTTGCGACCAGCGACTAAATGTATCATCCTGGACACGAACAAAAAGCGTATCATTTACTTTCCATTCAGCCGGAAGTTGATTAAATGGAACTTTAAAATCCCATGTTTTATCGGGCGATGCATCGAGCAGTGCAAAGGAATTGTTTCCAAAACCCTTATCAGTAGTAAAGAAATATTCAACTTTTATAACTTTTGACAACTTAGAATTATCATCGGCTTCAACAAAGCTCCGGCTTGTTTGGCTCCAACTGCCGTTAGAATCCTTGGTCCTCGCAAACAAACTATGGTAACCCGGGCCGGAAAATAATGCATACGGAATAGTGATTGCCTGTGCAAAATCGGAATCGGGAAGCGAAATTTCAAACCCTGTGCCCCTACCGAATCCGGGATCTGTATCAATAAAATATTCGCCCTTGATTATATTTTGCGAAAAGGCACTTGTTGCTATCGCAGCAAATGCAATAAGCGTGATCAGCTTCTTCATCTCAATCTATTTAATGGTACGTGCTTTAATGGTAACCGGCAACCCGGTTTCAGCGGATACGACACCTGTTGTGGAAACCTCGTAAACTACCGGAACTGGTGCCAATCCTGATAAAGTGTAGCGGCTTGAAACAATTGCACCTCCGAATGCTCCTCTGTCGGTGCCGTCACTACCGTTCTGATAAGCCTGTGACCCCGATTTTATTTGGTAAAACCCATCCTTTGAAGTTCCGCCAACAAATAAAGTAGCGACATCGGGCACCACGAGATTATGGTTTGAAGTTCCAAATTGAGCCTCCTGTGTTCCAATATTATACGCAATTTGTACCGGAGTTGCAGTAATATCCACTTTTGCGTTAACCGGCATTAAAATATTATTGCTGAAATCAGAAGTAGTAAACCTTAGGTTGGGTGTTGCAAGATTATCAGGCCCATCAAAAATATTGTTTTTACACTGGGTAATATTCCAAGCAAGCCCAGCGGCAGAACGTTCCCACAACAGCGTTTTCTGGCAAATGTTGTTGTTGAAAATTACTTCAACAGGTGGAACATAGTAACTATTGGTAAAATACAGTGCGTTTGTAGCATAGTTGTCCGGAAAAAAATTCTGAAGGATTGTAACGCGCTGTATTTCCGAACCTCCAGTAATATGAAAATAAATGCTTCGTTCAATTCTGCATCTCTTAATCGTTATATAATCGGCTGCAATTTGAATGTAACCATCAGCAGTATTACCGCTGCCCACTACATTTAAGCCTAATACCGACGAACCTTCAGAACCTGCATTAAAGTTGACCCGCTTTATTTTGGCATCCAACAAATTATTGCTTGTTTTCATATTATCAGGAAGAAAAAATCCTGGACCAATGAGTACAACTTTTTTTGTAATTGTTGCTGCATCGTAAATAAACTGCGAGCTTTCCACATGAATGGTGTCGGAATCAACAAGCGAACTCCAGGCAATTGCCTGATTGACCTGCTTAAAAACCGGATAAGCAGGAGTACCGCCATAATTACTTCCCCAAAGGGTTGTTCCGTTATAATTGGAACCGTTGTTAACGCGCCAGATTTTGGCTTCTGCTGAAATTGTGGAGATGAGAACGATCCCAAAAACCGCAGCAATCGAAAGTAAATTTGTCTTTTTCATTTCTTAAATCTTTAAAAATATTAGTATAAAAGGTGTTCAGAGGTTCAACCAAATAGGGGTATTAAATTTACGAATAAAAAAAGATATTTATATATTTTTAAATTCAATTTGTCGTATTAAAATCAAATAAATTTTTGAATTAACTTCTTTGGAATCCTTTCAACAGTACCTTTTTGCTTAAGCTTTCGTAATAATCATTGGAAAAACGTAATTTTGATTTTTCAGATAGATCTTGATCTGCTCAAACTTAAAACCGTGCACCATGCGATTCATTATCCTTTTTTCCGTTTTCATAACCTTTTTTGGTTTTACACATGCTCAATCCGTCCAATTCGGAATGATGGATTTGTATAAACTCAATAAACTGCACGAAAAAGGTTTAAACCCTACACTTTCGGCAGAGGACATTGAAGGATCGCCCTATTTAAACGACGAGTTTATCCCCGGCACGGTTTACATGAATCAAAATCAAAAATATGAAGGAATAGACTTGCGCTACAATATTTTTAACGACCAGGTGGAATTCAATCTTCCGGGCGAAGAAGTGCAAGTTTTGGCGGCGCCCGAAATGTTGGAAAAAGTAGAAATTGGTCAAATAGAAATGGTGTACCTGCCCTACTCCATCGGCAAAAGAACCAAAAAAGGCTTTTTAATCGTTTTGCTCGAAGGGAAAGCATCTCTCTACGCTAAGCCCGATATTTTTTTCAAGAAAGCAGTAGAACCGGCTGCCTACAAAGATGCTCAACCACCCGCGTTTGAAAGAAGACCCGATCAGTATTTTATCGGTGTTGGGGATGCCGAGCTAAAATTGGCAGGAAATAAAAAAGAATTATTGGATGTTCTTTCCAATCATGCGGATGAGATCGAAACCTATATCAAAAAGAATAAAACCAAAACCAACGACCCCGAAAGTTTGAAACAATTGGTTGAGTTTTATAATTCCCTATAAAAGCAAATACCTCTATTGTAACATCCTATTTTCTTTGTCGTCATTCACTCAGAAAAGAAACGGAATTGGAAACACTGTACAAAAATATCCATCAGGAAATAATCGACCAGTGCAGGGAAGGCAGCCAAAAGGCGCAATTCCAACTGTATAAAATTTATTACAAAGGCATGTACAGCGTTTGCCTGAGGATAGTGAACGATGAAATGGAGGCCGAAGACATTATGCAGGAAGCATTTTTAAGCGCATTCCGCAAAATTGAAACCTACAAAGGCGAAGTGAGCTTCGGGGCCTGGCTGAAAAAAATCGTTATCAACCGTTCGTTGGACTACTTGAAAAAACGAAAAGTGAAATTCGAGGAAATAAACGAACGAAGCGCACAATTTGGCGAGCACGAAATGGAACTTCAACAGGTGAATATGGAAGCCATCAGAAGAGCAATTCAGCAATTGCCCGACGGATACCGCGTGGTTTTGAGCTTGTTTCTGATTGAGGGTTATGACCACGAGGAAATCAGTCAAATTCTCGGAATCAGCAATTCCAACTCGCGAACGCAATATTTAAGGGCGAAAAACAAATTGAGGGAACTGCTGAAAGACAAAGAAGTTTATACATCCAATTAATTATTTTGAAATGGAAACAAAAGACAATATAGAGGAACTGATACGAAATAGCCTGGACGGGCTGAACGACCAAGAACCACTTGACGGGCATTTTGAGCGTTTCGAGGCAAAGCTGAAACGGGAGCAAAAAAAGAAAATAATTTCCTTCGGAACAGTTTGGAAAGTTGCGGCAGCAGTAGTTTTCATCTTGCTCGCCACCAACCAGATCCTTCTTTATTTGAAACCAGGCACATTAAATTCTACGCTTGCAGAAACCAAAAGCACGGAAACTTTTTCGTTGGCAACCGTTTCGCCCGAATACAAAGAAGTGGAATTCTATTTCACCAATGCCATCAGTGTCGGGCTGAACGAGTGGAACAGCTTGGAAGAAGAAGGATTTGTTTCGGAGAATGAACAGCAATTAATGAACAGTGAGTTGGCCGAATTTGAAAACCGGTTTAAAACCCTGCAAGCCGATTTGGCGGCCAACCCCAACGACGAAAGGGTGATTAATGCCATGCTCGGATATTACCAAACCAAATTGGGCATCATCAACCTTATTGTAGGCAAATTGGAAGAAGTGAAAAAACAAAAAAACAATCATCATGAAACGGACATTTAAATGGATTGCGCTGCTTGCGCTGATTACGATAGTCTTTTCCGCCACAAACGCGTTGGCAGTAGAAAAAACAAAGAAATTCCACGATTCATGGGCTGCGAGCGGAATTGAAACGGTGAACATTGTCAATAAATTTGGCGAGGTGAGAATCACCAACAAGGGCGGAAACGAAATCACTATCGACGTGCTGGTAACTGTGGAAGCGTCGAGCGAAAACAAAGCCATCGGCCTGCTGGATAAAATCAGCGTTTCAATGCAAAAAAATGGCAAAACGGTTTATGCAAAAACCACTATCGAAAACAATTTCAGCAGCCAGCGACGGTTCAGCATCGATTATGTGGTGAACGTACCGGCAGACAAAAACTTAGAAATCTCGAATAAATACGGTAACACCATTGTGAACCAACTTTTTGCCAATGGACAATTCGACATCCAATACGGGAATCTGACCGCGAACGAGTTGAAAGCTCCCGGCACCAACAATATGAACGTGAGGTTAGCCTACGGGAAGGCAAGCATTGAAACGGCAAACGATTTAAGGCTTGACCTTCAATATTCTGGAATCACAGTGGGCAAAATGAAAGATTTGCTGCTCCAATCGAAATATTCCTCGCTTGATTTGGAGGAAGGCGGCAGCATCCGCATTGATTCGAAGTACGACAAATATAATTTTGGAAAAGTCATATCTGTTTTGGCAACTACAAAATATACGCAAGTGCGGATTGAAAAACTGGCAAAAAGCCTCAAAATTGAAGCAGGTTATGGAAGTATCCGTGTAAATGAAATTTCTGCTGATTTTGAATCAGTTTCCGTCACAAATGCTTACGGCCAAATTTCCCTCGGGCTGGGCAAAGCCTCCTATTCTGTGGATGCAAGCTGCGAATATTGCGGCATTTCATATCCCGAAAGCAATTTCAAGGGAAATAAAATGAAGGAGCGGAACACGCAAACCATAAATGGAAAAGTAGGAAACGGAGGCAGAACAATCTATATACGGAGCCGATATGGGGAGATTAGGCTGGACGACTGAAGGGAAGGCGAAGGCAAAGGCAGAGGCAGAGGCAGGGGCGGAAGAAAGGAAAAAGGCGGAGGCGGAGGCGGAGGAAGAAATTAAGAAATGAGGAGTTGTTCGGAAGGGCGGCTCCTTTTTATTGCATTTTTTTGTTTTCTGGCAAAGGAAGGGGAAATAGAAAAACAGAATTTTAATTGGTGTTTTATTGATTAACTTTGCACAATAATTGTAATTAAGGATGAATTTTAAAACAAATCATAAAATTATCAATGGTGACAGCAGGAGGATGTCGGAACTAAAAGATAAATCGGTTGATCTGATTATTACTTCTCCACCTTATTGGCAATTAAAAGATTACGGTACTGATAATCAAATCGGATATAACGACAGTTACGAAGACTACATTAACAACCTAAATCTTGTATGGAAAGAAAGTTACCGCGTTCTCGACAATGGGAGCCGATTGTGTATTAACATTGGTGATCAGTTTGCACGTGCAGTATATTATGGCAGGTACAAAGTAATTCCCATCCGAACAGAAATAATTAAATTTTGTGAAGCAATCGGTTTCGATTACATGGGAGCAATAATCTGGCAAAAAAGAACAACCTCTAATACAACAGGTGGGGCATCCTTGATGGGAAGCTATCCTTATCCGAAAAACGGAATTTTATCAATCGACTATGAATTCATTCTACTTTTTAAAAAGCTGGGAACATCAAAAAAACCTACACGCGAAATCAAGGAACAATCCATAATCTCAAAAGACGAATGGAAAGAATATTTTCAAGGGCACTGGAATTTTGGTGGGGCCAAACAAGACGGACACATCGCCATGTTTCCCGAAGAATTGCCTAAAAGGTTAATTAAAATGTTTTCATTTGTTGGCGACACCATTCTCGACCCTTTTCTCGGTAGTGGTACGACATCGCTCGCCGCTAAAAATTTAAGTAGAAATTCAATTGGCTATGAAATTAATTCTGGTTTCATTCCATTTATAGAAAAGAAGTTGGAAATTTCGCAAAAAGACATTTTCAACTCGAGTTACGAGTTCATTCAGCAGAAAGAATTTGATTTAGATTTCTCATACCAAATCAATCAGCTTCCTTACATCTTTAAAGACTTTCATGGGTTCGACAAAATTACGGATCCGAAAAAATTACAATTCGGTTCTAAAATAGACCAAAACAGTGCGGATAAACGTGAAGAATATTATACAGTTTCAGAAATCATCAGTCCTAAACTTTTAAGATTAAATAACAATCTTGTTGTGCGATTAATTGGTGTGCAAGAAAATAAAAGCGTTAACGAAAAAGCAATCGATTTTTTACAACTCAAAACGAGTGGACAAAAAGTATTCTTGAAATTCGATGAAATAAAACACGATGAAAACAATCATTTAATGGTTTATTTATACTTGAAGAATAAAACGTTTATTAATGCTCATCTAATTAAAAACGGACTCGCAGATGTTGATAAAACCTATGATTTCAAAAATAAAGCTCGATTTTCCGAATACTTTTCTGATGCCCAAACCGCATTGTAATTAAAAAAACCAGAACTTAAACCAAAAACATAACAGGATGGTTCAAAAGCATGCAAAGCCTTTTGGCAAGAAAGAGAAAGTGCTAAATTACACTAGCAATACCTATCAACTTACTCGGCCAAATAAAGTTGGTACAGTAATGGCACTTATTCGAGAATATCAACCCAAAGCGCTATCAGATTGGGAGGATTTTTATTTTGAAAATGCAGTAGCAAAAAACAAGGATAAGCTTAAAATTACAAAAGGAACCTTAGATGAACTTGGAGAAAGGCTCTACGCTAAAATTACTGAAGTTGTAATTCCTGAATGGACTGCCGCTTTCCAGGATTTAACTTTACAGGACTGTAAAGATTACATCTATCAAGTTACAATCGTGCGAACATTTGATGGATTTTTATTGGAAAAATCGGTCATTAACGATGGCTGTCAAAACTTTTTCCTGAAATTGAATTTGAGGAAAGCGACCCTGAACTCGACCACGCAGGAGATATTGATTACATCGGGAAAGTAGGTGAAAAAGCATTCGGAATTCAAATAAAACCCATCACTGCCAATGCAAATTTCGGAAATTACAAAATATCGGAAAGAATGAGTGCGAGTTTTCAGAACTTTGAAGACAAATTTGGCGGAAAAGTATTTACAATTTTCTCCATTAGAACGGGTGACAAAAAGGTGATACAAAACAAAGAAGTTATTGATGAAATAAGGATGGAAATCGAAAGATTGAAAACACTTACATGAATATTTTTTTTCAAACTGCCGAATTATATTCTGGGCAGCATCGAATACTCCCCCATCTTATAAACATCAAACCAAAAAAGATTGGGCGATTTGCCGGTTAGATTTTTTTCAATCGAATAACGGAAAATACGATGAAAAAAACGGAGCAAAAAGCATGGGATCCATTTTTTTATTTTGTTGAACCGATTTAAAAAATGAACCTGTTCCAAAAAGTTTTTGTCGTTGTCAAGCAATTCGTTTGCGATATAATGGAGATTTTTCAAGGCCATCCGGGTTTTAGTGAGGAATACATCAGAATTCTCCAAACCTGTGTGCTCGACCGGGTTATCGATATGGAAAATTTCAATTCCTTTTAAAAACAAATCGTAGCCTAACAGCGTGTCTTCGTGTCCATATTTTTTCAAATCACCACGAAAATGAATGATTTCAAACACCGATTTTTCAATCCAAAAATTATTGGAGGTAATGATGAATCCTTTTTTGTCATTCCGGATTTTTGCGGGAACGGCTTCGCGCTTTGTGCCGTACACCCAGCGCAGCAATTTTTCGGGTTCGACTGGTTTTTCTTTTGAATAGGCAGTCCCCCCGCACAAAACACGGTTTGGTTTTACGTTTTCCACAAAAGTGGCGAGGTAGTTTTCGCTTATCAATTTCGAGTCAGCATCGATAAAAAGCAAGTATTTAAACTTAGATTCTAATCCCATACGATTTCTAATGGCGGCTCTTCCCAGATTTTTTTGAAGTTCAACATACACCACGTTTGGCATTTGTTGAACCTTTCTATTTATAAACTTGATTTTGTCTTTCGAACCATCATCATACACCTTAATTTCATAAGGAATCGTCAACTTTTCAGCATGAGCAATAAGGTCCGAAACCAAAGCAACAATTTCAACATTAAAAACAGGAATGTTAATTGACAGCATGAACTCAAAATTTATAGCGGCTGAATTTACATAAAGAATCGAAGATAAACAGATTTCATAAACCTTTTAAGGCACACAGCTTTGTTTTAAAATTTTAAATTTGGACGATAATTTCAGATGACATGCAGATATATTTGACACTTCTCCTGTTTTTTATTTCGGGCTTTGTTGCAGGACAAGGCTTTGAATTAACTATAAAACTCGATGCGGATGCCAACCAAAAGGCCTATCTCGCGCACTACTATTTGGACAATGTTTATTTAGACGATTCCGTGAAACTTGATGCCGGCGGAACAGGGGTTTTTATACGCGACACGCTGTTGCCTCAAGGGTTATACAAAATTTATAAAGACAGCGAAAACCATTTCGATTTTTTACTGGGCACCGACCAACAATTTTCCATTTCCAATGAAAATTACGATGCTATCAACGCCAAAATAGATGGTGCCGTTGAATCGCAGGAATTTGTAAAATACATCGGGTTCCTGAAAAGGATGCAAAGCAACGGGGCTGAAATCCGTAAAAAAATGGAAACTGCATCACCGGAAGAAAAAACCGCGCTCCAAACGGAAATGAACGGGTTGACCAAAAACATCCATCAGTATTGGCTCGAAACAGAAAGGAAATTTCCGGATACTTTTTTATCGAAATTCTTATTGGCCAATTATGTGCCCGAGCTGGATGTTACCTCGCTACCAACGGAAATTCAACAAAACGATTCATTGTTGCTGATTTCAAAATTCAATTTTCAACAAGAGCATTTTTGGGATTATTTCGACTACAGCGATGAACGGTTTTTATACACTCCCCTGCTGAAACCCAAAATCGAAACTTGGTTTACGAAAGTACTTTACCAAAACTATGATTCGGTGCGTGGTCCGGTTTTTAACTTCATCGAAAACACACGTGCGAACAAACGCATTTTCCAATTTGCTACTTCGTGGTTTCTCAATTCAGCCATTCAAAGCAATATTTTGGGGATGGATGCCCTGTTTGTTGACCTAGCCAAAACCTACTATTTAAGTGGCGATGCTTTTTGGGCAAGCGATGAAAGCATGAAAACTATCCGCGAAAACGTATTGTTTTTCGAACAGAACTTAATCGGCAAAACCGCTCCCGACTTGACGCTCGAAAATGTGGATGGGGAATTTGTAAACCTTCATAAAATAAAAGCAAAAATTACAGCAGTCCTGATTTACGAACCCAATTGTTCGCATTGTAAAGAGTTTGTGCCTCAACTTTACAATGAAGTATATCTTCCGTTTAAAGACAAAGGATTGGAAATTTTCGCCATATATTCGATGGATAAAAAAGAAGAATGGGTGGAATTCCTGCACGATTATAATTTATACGGGTGGATAAACGTGTGGGACGAGCACCACGCCTCGAAATTCAAAATTGCCTACGATGCGCGCAAAACTCCTGGAATTTATCTACTTGACGAAAACAAGAAAATCATCGCCAAAAAACTTTCTGTGGAACAGGTTGTACAGTTCGTGAAAATGGGACTGTGAAAAAAGAGGTGAGAGAGGTGAGAGGTGAGAGGTGAGCAATGAGGGATGAGCTTTTTCCTTTTCCTTCTTTTCTATTTGCCGACCAGTATTTTTGCTCCTTCCAGGGCCTCGTCAAACGAACTGAAAATATTTTGCCTACCCACCATATCAACAATTCCCTTGCCTTCCAGTTCTTTGCAAACGGTTTCGTTCACTCCTGAAAGTATAATTTTCGTTTGCGACTCAGCCAGGATTTTCAATGCCGATTTTAAATTCTGCAATCCGGTAGAATCCACAAACGGCACATGCCGCATACGGATGATCATCACGTCCTTTCGGATTCCTACTTGTTTCAACACTTCGCAAAACTCCTTGGCCGATGCAAAGAACAAAGGGCCGCTAATCTCATAAGTGCCGATTTCTGAAGGCAAATCGGAATAATCGTCAATAACATCGGAATCAACAGTTTCGGGGATACTTTTGCCTATGTCAGCCATTCGTTTCATAAACAACAGGGAGGAAAGTACAACGCCTACCTGTATTGCCACCGTGAGATCTACCAATACCGTCAAAATGAAAGTAGAAAGCAACACAATTGTATCGAAAACAGAGCCTCTCATAATAGAAATAAAAGTCCGCCATTCGCTCATATTATAGGCTACCACCATTAAAATACCGGCCAGCACCGACATCGGAATAAGTTTTACCCAGCGACCAAAAAACAACATAATTAACAACAAGGTTATGGCGTGAATAATTCCGGCTACCGGAGTCCGGCCACCGTTCTTCACGTTGGTGGCTGTGCGCGCAATAGCACCTGTGGCAGGAATTCCACCAAAAAAAGGTGTCGCAATATTTGCTAAGCCCTGCGCTATCAACTCGGTGTTGGATCGGTGCGTGCTTCCAATCATTCCGTCGGATACCACTGCCGAGAGCAAGGATTCAATCGCACCCAATAAAGCAATCGTAACCGCTGGTTGAACGTAGTTTCCCAATTCACTAAATGTAATCTTTGGCATGGCGAAACTAAAGGAACTCGGTATTTCACCAAAAAACGATTCGATAGTGGTTACCGGAAGCTGAAACAGTTGCACCACTAAGGTACCTAATACTATGGCAATTATGGAACCCGGTATTTTTTTAAAGAGGTGTTTAGAGAAAAGGACAATCAAAATAGTAGAGGCCGAAATCGCTATCGAATAAAAGCTAAACGTAGCGATTTCATTAAAATACAAACTCCACTTGGGAATAAATGCTGCCGGAAGTTCAGGCAAATCCAGTCCAAGCGCATCTTTTACCTGAGTGGTAAAAATAACCAGCGCAATGCCACTGGTGAAACCAACAATTAGTGGATGTGGAAAATACTTGAGTAAGGAACCCAATTTCAGCAAACCGAAAATGACCA
This sequence comes from uncultured Maribellus sp., assembly GCA_964572085.1. Classification (GTDB taxonomy): domain Bacteria; phylum Bacteroidota; class Bacteroidia; order Bacteroidales; family Prolixibacteraceae; genus Draconibacterium. The sequence goes on from CAZNEV010000038.1 coordinate 18,349, forward strand.
GGATAATGCCTGCCAGTATGGTGGAAATCAGCAAGCCGTTTATTCCGTATTGCGCAACAATACCATATACGATAACAATAAATGCGCCCGTTGGCCCGCCAATCTGAACACGGCTGCCACCCAAAAACGAAATGATGAATCCGGCAACCACCGCCGTTACCAATCCCTTTTCGGGTGAAACGCCCGATGCCACCGCAAATGCAATGGCCAAAGGCAGTGCAACAATTCCAACAACAATACCTGCAAGTAAATCGGTTGAAAACCGTTTCCTGTTATATCCTTTTAATACCGTAAAAAACTTCGGTAGAAATATTTTCTCCACAATATCTTTTTTTAACAAATGCAAAAGTACGCTCTTTCTTGATCATGGCAAACATTTAATATTAACTTTTAGTTAACGGATAGATCAAAGGCAACCTGATAATTAGACACTTAGAAACATACTATATATTTAACACAATCAATTTAATTTCAACACGATGAACAAAACAACAGCTCCGTGTTTTAAATGATGTGTTTTAAATCTACAATTGATATTTTCGAATGAATAAACTTCTTACCAAAAGGGCCATACGCGCATTTCAAAAATCGTGGGGCGAAGAGCTTATCAAAATTGGAAAAGCATACAGCAAAAAGCAAAACTATCGGCAGCTCGCCGAGGAATTTTTAAACCGGTATTATGGTTACGGGGAAGGCATTGTGCTGTTCAAACCCACACTGGCTTCCGTAGAACAGTTTCGCGACACGGCGGAAAAGGCCCTCTCCTATTTTATTGCAGGCAACGAAAAATACCCCGAAGATCAGGGTTTTGCTTTACGTCCCTGGGCGGGAGTGCGCTATAAAAATGAAGGGATTATTTTAATGCACAAACGGGCGGTGGCCATGGGAAACTACTTCTTCACCGACTATAACGACACGACTGTGAAGGTAGAATATACGTTTGGCTATTTCCTCACAAAAGAGGGGGAAATAAAAATTCAATTGCATCATTCATCCATGCCGTTTTTGGCTAAATAGGCTTTGGTCACCACGGAACGTAAGAAACTTTTTGTGTTATAAAACCGTCGCCATAGTGAAAACGCACCACATAAACTCCGGGAATGTTGCCGTTTAAGTCAACTTCTACTTTTCTACTTCGAATTTTAACCACATTCGCTTTTACCTTTTGCCCGAGGAGGTTGAACACGGAAATGCTGTTGTCGGGAATGTCCTGTCCGGCTTCCAATACAAAGGATGAATTGGCCGGGTTAGGGAAAAGTACCATGTGCATCGGATGGTTTATCAATGGTGTATCGACCATAATGTTATCGATATTACAGGCCACCAATTCGAAAATATTCGCCATAGATTTCTTGTCGGGATTCGCATCGTTAAACTTCAACCAATTTTGGTTTTGCTTCAGGTAAAAAGAGTTGGGTTGGTTCGACGATTCGCGTAATGATTGATACACCACAAAAGTATCAAGCGGCTGTAAATTACTCAACTCAAAGCCCACAAAAAAATTATCCGCAGGTTCTACCGTTTCGCTAAAACCTATAAAATTCATTGCACCGACAGTCAGATTTTTGATTTCAATTTTTTGCGAATACAGTAATTGCTCAGGCAGTTGGTTTCCATTATATACTTTCACAGTAATTTCGCTATTGCCTTTCAATCCCGATGCCTTAATTTTACCCACTCCAATGGATATTCCTGAAAGTTGTTCGTTCCCTCGAACGGAAAAACGCTCCATAAATTCGGTAATCCCTACACTGTTGCTTCCGCCCCAATAGCCTTGAAAAACACCATTATTTCTAATCGAAACCAAGGAATACCCGTCCGTGTCAGACAAATTGGTAAAAGCACCGCAAAGATTCTCGTCCGCATTAAAATTGGCGCCGTCCAACTGCATTTGACCCGATTTAACAGGATCTAACCAGTGCTTTAGTTGTTTCGAAGAATCAGCTTGATAGTCCCACGCCAAATCAAAGCGCGCAAAATAATCCTTCACCGGATCGCGGCACGTTGCAACGCCACCGGTTAAGGTGCCAATCGCTTGCTTTTGGGGGTTGAACAAAGGTCCGCCCGACGAACCCGCTTCGGTTACCCCGGCATCCCATCTGCCAATTTTCAGGAATCCGTCTTTTTTATAGTCCGAATTGAAGCTGGATATTTCCGGTTTATCCTTGTCGATCGCAATTTTTTTAATATCGCCTTGCGGGTGGTGGATAGCTGCGGTAGAGTCGGGCAAATTGCCAGAACGGTCCCAGCCTGCATAATAGGGTCGAAAACCAGGAGGCGGGATAATACTCAATTCGGTCAGGGCAAAATCAAGGCTGTCGAACTGGGCTTTCATCAATGCGCCGGAAACCGAATTCGATGGGTCGCCGTCCAATGGCGCACAAAACGGGCTTTCGTAGTTAAAAACATAAACGGTTGTTTCCGCATACTCCTTTCGATCGTAGCAATGCGCCGCAGACAGAATATAGGGTAAGCCATTTTTCTCTGTGTTGTTTATCAAAACTCCGGTGCAAACTTCAACTCCGTGAACAATCATCCGGCAAACCGCGTTTTTAACTTCGTTCCAATCCTTTGCAATAGCGCAGTTTATGTCCACATTACACGCCCCGGCAGTTATGCCCATCGGCCTTCGGTCGCCGGCTTTCAAAATTCCAATGTAATCATGATTCACTCGCACAACTTCAAAAGGTGGCAAAACGCTGTTCAATGTCGAAACTTCATATTGAATAGTGAGTTCGTCCCCTTCGATTGGAGAAACGGCAAATTTGCCCGACTGCTTGTTGTTGGCCGAAGTGTAGGCCCCAAGTACTTTTTGATCGTTAAATATAAACAGGCGTGCGTTTTCAGGCAAATTAAAACGATTGAAAATCAAATTGATCGACTTTGCTCCCTTTGACCGAATGATGAGTTTCCAACAACGATACCCATTTCCGGCTTCGAACCATTCCCCCGAATTGTCCGGCGATAAATTCACTTCAAAGGGATGTGCAAAACGAAAGGGCTTCAAAGGCATGCCTTCTATTGAATCAGTTACCGCTAAACGCATCGATTTTTCTATCTCCGCAACAGGCATTTCGACAATTGAAAATCTCGAACTTTTCAATTCCTTGGTTTCCATTGGCACGCCGCCCTGCGAGATTTGAGGATACACCCCCCCCGGCAGAAAAATTAAAAAAAATAAGAATATCCCGATTACATATACCCGAACCATAACAATTTTTATTTTTAAAAGGTGGAAATATAAGTTAAAAAGTCCGTCGATGAATGGCAAAGAGACGAATATTTCAACAAATAAGCACATAAGGTGTTTAAAAGAAAAATTAAGATAGTATCTTAGACACTTTCACTTCAAAAAAAGAACGACATGAACAAAAAAAATCTTTTTTCGCTATTTCTCGCCGGTTGTTTGTTTTCATCCCTATTGGTTTCGGCTACCGACAATCCGGTTAAAACAACAGTAAAGCCGATGCCGGATAATGTTAAAGCGATCATCGAAAAATCGTGCTTCGGCTGTCATAACACTGATTCGAAGAACGAAGATGCCAAAGAAGATCTGGACTTCAAAACATTGGGGCAGCTCACAAAAGTAGAGAAGGTACGTGCTTTGCGGGAAATCCACAAGATGGTGGGCAAAAATGAAATGCCTCCGGAAAAATTCCTGCAAAAATACCCTGACAAGAAACTTACCGGGGCCGAAAAGGAAATCTTGCTCAACTGGGCCAAAACAGAATCGAAATCATTGACGGAAAAATAAAATTAAGTTCCATTTTAACATGCGTTTCCTACTGAATATTTTAGCACTGCTCATAGTGCTTATTTTGATTGCCATACAGTTTTTTCAACCTGAAAAAAATAGTGGGGAATCGACTGACATGCACATTTTCAAAAACGAACAAATTCCGGAGAATGTGCAGCTCACGTTAAATAATGCCTGCATGGATTGTCACTCGGATCATACCAATTATTTATGGTACCATCGAGTTGCCCCGGTTTCCTGGATGGTTGGAAGACACATCACCGAAGGAAAAGAGGAACTCAACTTTTCAACCTGGGGCGAGCTCGACGATTTCGATAAAATCAGTGCCTACGAAGACATTTACAAGGAGGTTGAGAACGGAACTATGCCCATCCGATCCTACCGCGCAGTGCATAAAAACGCCCGCCTCGCCAAAGAAGAAGTTGATGCCTTGTGCGCGTGGACGAAAGCACAAAGCGAAAAACTCACGAATAAATTGAACGAGGAGCTATGAAGGTTTTGGTGATGTACATGGAGGAGTTTTCGTATCAGCCTGCACAAAAAAACTTGGAAAACATTGAAGATGTTTCCAAAGGTCAAACTTTCAACGACTGCATTGTTGCATTTGTTCAAGTAGAAGAAAGCGACGAGGAATATGATGTCAAAAGCCGCGAAAAAAAGCTGGTTAACCACCTGAAATGGACGGCACGGAAAAACAATTGCAAAAATGTGGTACTCCATTCGTTTGCTCATCTATCCGAATCGAAAGCATCCGTAGAATTCACGAAAGAACTATTTGATTTAGCTGAAATACGATTGCAAAATGCAGCATTTACCACAGCACAAACGCCCTTCGGCTATTTTCTCGACCTGAATATTAAAGCACCCGGTTTTTCGCTGGCAAGGATTTGGGCGAGTTTGTAGGAGAGATGTTGCTCGTTGCTGCCCGCCCGCCTGTTCTATGCATCCAGACGGGGCTGACGCCAGTCGGACGGGCTGACCTTCCATGTATCTAAAAAAATGGTGGCTCGCTGAATATGGCGCTTCTTGAGCCCCCTTTTGGAAATCCTTAATAACTCCTATTTTTCATTTTCGGTGCAAATCAGTTTTACTCCACCTGCAAGCCCGTTACCAGGGTTTTCTTTTGAAGGGAGAACCAGCTCAAACCCACTATCCAGATAACTCCGTTAATTAGAATTAATGCCACAACAAGGGCAACGGTGGAAAACGAAACGCCGGTATTGGACGATAAAAAGGCAGGGAGCGTTGATACAAGGGCGGTTGCAAAACCCATTAAAACGCCCACAAACAACAGGATAAAATATTCGCCAATCAGCATTTTGAAAATGGAAACGGCGGTAAACCCCACGGCTTGCATCACTGCGATTTCGCGGCGGCGCTCGAGGATAGTGCGTGCCAAAATTACCGCCAAACCGATAGTGCCAAGTATTAAGCCCAGCGCACCAAGTGCCAAAAATATGGACAAGTAGGTATTGGTGACCGAATAGAATTCCACTAAACGCTTGGCGGTGGAGCTCATTTCCCACCCGTAATCGCGGAAAACCGATTGCAGCTCCTCCCCTATTGATACCGCGTTTTCAGGGTCGCCGTCAATTAAAAACAGGTTTGAACCGCTGCTTGTAGGATAGTTCTGAATAAAATTTTGGTTGGAGATAATTAAAAATCCTTGAAAAATGGAAGGTGTCGTTCCGGCAATGAGTTTCAATTTTAGCGTGTCGCCTTTTTCGTTTTGATACAAGAGCACATCGCCAACTTTCATTCCCAAACCCCACTGAATAACGGTTTGGTCGGCAATGGCGGGGATTGTCCCGTCGTCGAACCTTTCCTCCAAAATTTGCCAGGGTTCGGTATCGCCCAGTTCTTTCAGTTTTGTGGCGAAGGAAAACCTGCCTTGCAAATCCCCGGGGTCAACGCCCAAAACGGCGGGTTGGGCAATGCGGTTGAGGTTGAGGCAACTGGCATCGTCGCCTTCCAGCTTGCGGAATTGCACGGCGGTAAAATCTTCAATAATGCCTTCTTCCGCCCGTTTGTCAGGATTATTGATATCGAACAATACGGGCATGGTTGTTTCGGCAAAATAGAGGAAACCGCCCGTGCCGCTGGTTTTATCCTGTGCATTGGCAAATAAATCCAATTTATTGGATCCGGTGGAAACTACCAAAAATGTTCCGAGTGCAAACAAAATCACCACCGTTAAAGAGCGGCTTGTGTTGCGGGTTAAATTGATTTGTGCAAGTTGGCCCAAGCGAATTTCCGATTTTCGGCGACCTTCCACCCGGGCAATAGTTTTACTAAAAAGCATAATAAAACCTATCAGCAACAACCCGCCCGACAAAAAGAACATGGATGGATTGGATTGTTCGGCGAAGAGTTGAAGCACGAAAATGATGCTTGCAAGAATAAGCGAGGCATACAACAGGGCATCTTTCAAACCGCCCCATCTTTTTGCGTTAGGTTGAAGGCGCTTTTGAAGCTCAACGGCTTTTTGGTTTTGAAACCGTTTCAGCGAGACAAAAATGGCCAATAGGGAAACTAAAACGCTGATAATAAAACCAATAATCAACGTGAAAGGCAATATTTTAATTTCCAAAACATCGGTACGAACAATCTCGAACCACAGCGAATTGAGGATTTTAAAAACCAACCGGGTGTAAAAAACCGAAATTACCAGTCCGACCAAAGCACCAAAAGCAGAAATTACCAGCCCTTCCCAATGGTAAAAACTGCGGACTTGTTTATCCTGAAAGCCCAAAGCAGCAAGCAGCCCAACTTGTGCCGAGCGGTTTTCGAGGTTGAAACGGAACAAGAGTGCGGTTAAAATAATGGCTGCCACGAGAATAAAAAAACTCAATCCGATAAAGAGCCCACTAAAATCGGTGCCGTTTTGCGCCGCTTGAATCCCCTGCTGGCGAATGGGCTCAACGGCCATTCCCAAATCGGCAGGACTGATTTCCTGAGCAAAAAGCTGCTTGTAGTTGTCTTCGTTGAACGAAGCGGCGGGATAACGAACCGCAGTGTAGTTGCCAAAACGGTTACTCCACATTTGCAATGCCGCATTTTGCGATACGTAGCCTTTGGGAGTTCCTTTGTAATCGTCCCAGTATTTTTCGTCCTTTTCGCGGATGGCATCCAAATCGATGGGGACGCCCGCCTCCCATTCGCGGCAATGGCCAGCATCCGAAAGCCCCGGCAGGTGCGGAACACGGGTGGAGTCGTTCCATTCGGAATCCATCGGAATTATGTCTATCAAAACAAAAGATGCCTCCTTTTCAATCAACTTCCGCAGCGGGCCAATTTCCAAATATTTTAAAGTAATCGAATCACCGATTTCCGCATTCAAATCATCGGAAGCCCAGCGGTTGAGGATGATTTCATTATCGGCGAGTTGCGCGTCGGGGATGGAGGAAACGAAGGAGTAGGGAATGGAAGAAGTTGCTGGTTGCTCGTTGCTGGTTGCTGGTTGCTCGTTGTCAGTTGCTCGTTCTGAGTTCAAAGTTTCGAGTTTCCCGCCGCTTCTGTCTTCGGTTTTCCTGCTTCCCGCTTCTCGGCTCGTACGTTTGGCTGCTTCTTGTCCCCCTCCTTCGGAGGGGTTAGGGGAGGCTTTAATCCCATTCACAAAATACGTCAAAATCAAATCGGCATCGGGCAATTTCCCCAATGTTTCGGCAACTTTGTCTTCGAGAAAAACACGTTCAGTAGAGACTTCTATTTCGTTGGTGGCTTCAATTGTTTTCAATGATAAACCTGCATCAGCGGGAGTCAAACTATATTTAACAGCAGTAGCCACATCAGGGGTTTCCAGATTTGTGACAATCAAAAGCTGATTGGCTTTTCCTTCAAACTCCATCAAGCGGTTTAAGCGGTCGATGGAAACAAAAATATTGAAAGGCGCGGTTTGCGAATTTTTGAGGCTGAAACGCCCCAGTTCATTTTTTGAAACCACTTTTTTTACGCTTGCCCGCAGCGAAACACTCGTTTCTTCAGCAGAAACAAAAGGCGCGTTCATCGGAATCAAACTGGCTTTTTTAATGCGAACCAGAATATTGTCGCCTTCCGCAACCTGCAAGCGCTCGGCCAGATTCTTGCTGATTGCAATTTCGTTGTTTTGAAGTTCGGCAAACAAGGGTGTTTTTGCAATCTCCTCAAAATTAGAATCCACGCCAACAATTTGCACTTTGTTGGCGCGCAGTTCGCCACCATCGGCAACGGCCATCCCTTCCAACAATAAAATCGGGGCAGCTAAGATATCGGGATTGTAAGATTCAATTTCGGCTGCCATTTCTTGCCTGAAATAGCGCTCTACCACCGACACCAAATGCGTTGTTTCGCCCAAACGGTAAAAAGTAGCTTGCTGCAAACTATAGCGCACCGAGTCGCCGATAATGAGCGAGCCCGTTAAAACCATGGCGCTGATTGCCACGCCCAAGGCCACCAACAGATTGGCTTTGAAATAGTGGATGAAAGATTTTAGTATATATTGAAGTCGTGTCATATTTCTTATCTGTCGTTCCTGCGAAGGTGGAAATCTCATATTCATTTGCATCAGATTCCCACTTTCGTGGGAATGTGAGCTAAACCAACTTTCCCCCTTTAAGAATTAGCTTCTTATCCATTTTTCCAGCCAATTCCGAAGCGTGTGTTACCGTAACCAATGTAATTTTTTCTTCATCACTAAGCTGAATCAGCAACTCCGAGAGCGCGTTGGCGTTATTTTCGTCAAGTGCGCCTGTGGGTTCGTCGGCAAGAATCAGTTCGGGTTTATTAATTAATGCCCGAACTACTGCTGTGCGCTGACATTCACCTCCCGACATTTCCGATGGTTTTTGATTGCGCTGCTCCCAAATCCCAACTTTCCGGATGAGGTATTCCGCCCACTCGTTTTGTGCTCTTGAAATTTTGTTCCCCTGCGCCAACAGCGGCAGCAACACATTTTCACGAAGCGTGAGTTGCGGCATTAAATGGTGCAATTGAAAAATAAAACCAAGGTGCTGATTCCGAAAGTTTGCCAGCTCCTTTTTTGAATAGTTGGTAATATTTTGCCCCTCGAAAAAAACTTCTCCTGAATCGGGAACATCCAAAGCACCAATCATATTCAACAAAGTTGTTTTTCCTGAACCACTTGGACCGATTATCGCAATTTTTTCGCCCTTACCGAATTCAAGGTTTAGGCCTTTTAGCACGGGGCGAAAACTGTGGGTGCCAATTTCGCCGTAGCCTTTTGATATGTTTTTTAGTTGTAACAGCATAATTTTGTCACCCTGAGAAAAATCAAAGGGAATTTATTTAATTTGTTTTTAATTTCATTATTCATACTTCGACTACGCTCAGTATGACATTCGACTACGCTCAGTATGACATTCGACTACGCTCAGTATGACAACTGTGTCACAATAAACGCAGTAGAGCTCTACTTCGTTTGTTATTCTGGTGCAATAACTCTCATTTAAATTTTATATTATAACAAGTTTATATCATTACCTGTTTATTAGATGCAATACGAATGACAGATTCTAAATGTACTTCATTCCCGCGAAGGCGGGAATCCCAGCATCAAAGGAAGGGATTCCCACCTGCGTGGGAATGGTTGCTTCAACAACCTGTCATTTCCTCATTATGCCCATTCAAAAAAATGGGTGGTGACTCAGCATGACGGAGTCACAGTGAGCGGAGTCGAACTGTCAAACGTTCGTATAAACCAATAATCTCCGTAACGTGGTTGTGGATGTTGAATTTTTCTTTTGTTCCCTTCCATCCATCCAGGCTCAGTTTCTCCAATTTTTGCGGATCATTTAAAAGCTTCGCCCAGGTTTCACTCAACTTTTTGGGTATATTGGGCAGGTAGATAACTCCGCCACCCGATATTTCGATGATTTCGGGGAAAGCGCCCAAAGCAGGCTGAACAACCGGTATTCCCGATGCCATCGACTCCAGCAGATACATTCCAAACGCCTCGCCAATACGAACTGGTACCGAAACAATGGCAACTTTTCTAAAAAACTCATGTCGTTCATCGCCTTCAAATTCGGGGATAATTTCAAAATCATCCTCCAAATCATCCGCTTTTATTTTCCGTTTTTGTTCTTTTATGAATTTCGCATCGTCGCCTGTTGAACCACCGGTTGCAATGAGTTTCACATCTTCGAAACCCGCTTGTTTTTTCAGTTCGATAAAAGCGTCAACCACAATGTCGAAACCGTTTTCGTGACACATTCTCGAGATATATCCCACATTCCGCGGTTTTTCTTTTACTGAAATAAAATGGTATTCTCCCGGATCGACTCCGAGGTAGAAAGTATGTAATTTTTCAGTTGGGAGGTTCATTTGCTTTTTCATTGTTTCGGCGAAGAAATTGCTCACTGCTACCAATGCATCCACATCGTTGGAACGTTCGTGCATCAGATCCCAGATTTTTTGCTGGAACTGAGGTTGCATGGCATCCACCCAAACATCTTCGTCCTGCAAAGAGCAGATTATGGGGACACCGGTTTTCTCCTTTAGCCTGCGGGCCAAACCCAAAAGCAAGGCATTTGAAATATGAATAACATCGGGGCTGCAGTGTTCCACAATCCAATCCACCATTTTGTCCAACTCCTCTTTTTGCTGCCCCTGCTCACCAAGCAACATCGAAATGGTCATGTCCTCCAGTCCCTTTGCACGGGTCGATCCTGCCATCGATGCCGCTATTTTCATCATCGGTTTTGAGTTGAGCATTTTCTCCACCCAATCAGGCATGTTCCTGAAAACGGGATAAACCTGTTTTAGGTACATTGCAACTGCACCATAAAAAATTGGTACTTCACCGATGTCGTGTTCATCAGAAAACAAAGGTAAATACATGGGGATTTTCACCACTTGGTGCCCTTGGTTGCGCAGTGCATCCACGTATTTACTGTCGCGCAAACAGTTTCCGCAGTAAAAACTGCCGCCTGATCCTGGTATGATTTGTATGATGTTCATATTCCTCTTTTTCAACACAAAGACTCTAAGGCACGAAGAAAACTTTGTGCCTTAGAGTCTTTGTGTTTAATTTTTATTTTTCACCAAAACAATACACGTTTCCGTCGTAGCCGCCCACGAAAATTTTACTGTTGGCTACGGCGGGATTGCTGATAATTTGACCTCCGATTTCATACGTCCATAGGAGTTTTCCGTCGGAAAGGTTTAGTATGGCCAAATCACCCCGCATGTTGGCTATAATCACTTTGTTTCCAACAATTACAGGCGATGCTTCCACGTGTTTTCCGGTGTTGTATTCCCACAGTTTTTTGCCGTTGTTTTTGTCGAAACAATACAAAAATTTATTGTAATTGGCGGTTAAAACCTTATCGCCTAATAATGCCGGCGAAGCAATAAACTGCAACTTTGTAGTTTCGTGTTCCCACACCCAGGCAGTTTGGTTGGTCTTCAAATCGACCTGAAAAAATCGTCCGTCGTAATCGCCAATGTAGGCTTTGTCATTTTCAACGGCCACCGAACCGGCTACATAGGTAGCCACATCAATTTTTTTGACCAGCTTCCCCGTGGCAATGTCAACCAAATGCAGAAATCCGTCGCAGCCGCCAAACAAAGCCATCCCGTTGGCACAGGCTGCCGCCCCGTTTATAAAATTATCCGATTCGTATTTCCAACGCAATTTCCCGGTTTTGGCATCCACGCAATGCAGGTAATAATCGTAGCTCCCCATTAAGATACTTGTGGTGCCGCCCTCGGTCCACCAATTTGGAGAACCAATAATCTGGTTTTCGCACTCGTATTCCCAGAGTTTTTTGCCTGAATTAAGGTCAAATGCCAACAACATTCCGTCTAAATTGCCAATGTAAACTATGTTTTCGAGGATTAAAGCCGGTGCTTCGATTGAATTTCCGGTATCGAATTTCCAGAGAAGTTTGCCGTTCATGTCCAGGCAATACACCAATCCATCGGTAGAACCAATAACTACTTTTTCGTTGGCCACTACCGGAGCAGATTTAATGTTGTCGCCCGTTTCAAAGGTCCATAGCAACTTGGGCACAGCGGGAATTGTGGCTTTTGTAACACCCGTCAGGTGCTGGTTGCCACGAAAAATAGGCCAGGAATCGGTGGGCTGGGCTTGCAACACTGCTGCAGACCAAATCAACAAAAAAACAAGTTTTATCGTTTTTATCATAAAAATCGTATTTTATTCAGTCATTAATTGTCTCTCTATCAACGCTTTCAACTCTTCCCGTTTGGGCAAATAAAGCTGGTATTTCGACACAAACAACTGCGAACTTATATTATTCATGGCATACTTCACCAGTAATTCGTCTTTTTCGCGGGCAAGTACAATCCCAATGGGCGGATTATCTCCAGATGTATTTTCTTCATTTTCGAAATACCCCATATACATATTCATTTGACCTTGTTTAGCCAAGCGCAAAATTTCATTTTTATTTTTGGATGCGGCAAGCCGAAGGAAAAGAGAAGTTTTCTTTTGCCTAATAAGTTCTGTGGTACTCCATTTTTCAAGAATAACCTGTTTTTCATAGAACGAACGTTCAAGGGGATCACTAATCTTTAACAGTTCAACAAAGTGAGTCCAACTCAATTGGTGCGGAAGCTCCGCACCAATTGGATATTCAAGATAAAACTGTCTCATTCTTTTTAGGTTGCTCAAGCTAAAACCTTTCCCATGTAGCACAAGGAGATCTTTTGACAAACGATCCAATAGCTTTCTTCCATATTCCGCTCGTTGTTTCCCTTTCTGTTCAAATTCCACAATATATTCACCAACTTTCCAATAAGTATTCACAATCTCTCTGTTTACAACGGAAACAGCATTTTGCTTCCCCTGCAAATAAATTTCTGATATTTTAGACAACAGACTTTCGTAGTTGTTTCTATTGAATATTTTGCTTTGATTCATCGAATAAACTAATTATTTCTTCAACGAAATTGCCCCGGTAGGGCAACCATCAGCAACTTTTACGGCAATTTTTGTCAATCCTTTTTCCAAATCTTCGTTAAACGGAATGCCGATACGAACATCAAAACCGCGTCCAACGTAGGTGAACCCCAAATCTTCGCCATATTTTTCGGTAAGACGAACGCAAATACCGCAACGGATACACTTCTCCGATTCGTAAACCACCGTGCCGTGATTCATTTGTTTGGTGATTTTACTGCGTTCACTGGTTTTAAAACGCCGTTGGTCCACCTGGTATTGGTCCGAATATTCGCGCAATTTGCAATCGTCGATGGCACGGCAATCGCAGTGCAGGCAACGTTCTGCCTCGGCAATGGCTTCCTCCCTGGTAAAACCGGAATGGCCTCCCGCTGCGGGAAACAACCGTTTCCCTTCCACCGACTCTTTGATATATTCGGCATATTCGTCAGCCACCAAACGGCCAAAACGCGAATTAAACATGCGCGGTTCACCTTTGATTTCCTTTCCTTCAAAATATTGCATCACCGAAAAGGCCACTTCTTTTCCTTGCCCCACAGAGCGTACTGCCAGTTTTGACGAGCGTAAGACATTTCCAATGGCGAATACTTTTTCGTCAGAGGTTTGGTACGAATTTTTATCGGCAATAATCCCTTTTGGAGTAGCTTTTAAGCCAAAAACTTCTGCATTTTCCGGGAGCGTTCCTGTTGCCAAAATCACCGCATCGTATTCATTTTTAAGCCGTTCAAAAACTTCGGCACTAATTGCTTTTCCGCCGTGGAATTCAACGCCGGTTTGCAGAATCAATTCAATTTCTTTATCCAGCACATTGAGCGGTAAAACTTCCGGTGAAATTGCTGTACGGAGCAAACCGCCGGCGTGTTCATTTCTATCCATTAAAACTGCCTGAACGCCCCTCAGTTGAAGGTAATAAGCGGCCGCCAACCCGGCAGGGCCCGCACCAATTATGGCGACTTTTTTCCCCGTTTTTTGAATTTCCGGAACTTCCGCCAAATTTCCATCATCGCCTACAATGCGTTTCAACAAACAAATTGAAACCGGCTCGTCAACTGTTCTGCGGTGGCAGGCACCTTCGCAGGGGGCCGGACAAATGCGGCCTAACACAGCCGGCAGCGCGATGTCTTTTTTCACCACTTTTAATGACTCGTCAAATTTCCCCGCAGCAATCAGCCGGTTCATAAGGGGAATATTCATATGCGCGGGACAGCCCAGTTGGCAAGGTGCTTCGCAATCGCCCACATGTTCGCTAAGCAGCAATTCAAGTGCGGTTTTGCGGGATTCCGTAATTTCGGTATCGCTTGTAATTACCTGCAACCCATCGCTGGCTTTCACCGAACATGACGGGAAAAGTTTGCCTGTGGACTGGTCTTTCACCATGCAAACCATGCACGAGGTGAAATGCTCCAGTTCATCGTGCCAGCACATGTTTGGTATTTCGATACCCATTTGTTGTGCAGCTTTCATTACTGAAGTTCCCGCTTCGACCTGAATTTCCTGATTATTTATTTTGAGTGTTATCATTTAATTTGGAAAACAACAAAATTCACAATTATTTTTACGTCAGCAAAGATAACGATGTTAGAATGGATACAAATAGCGATTCAGGAAGAAGTTTGAGCCTTAGAAGCTTAGTAAGGTTAGAAGGTTGTGCGATTGGCTATTTTACACTTTCCCACCAGTTTTGAAAAACTTCTGTAGAGTCGTTAAGGTTTACTTTTTCTCCAATTATGGGGGTTACTATGGATAACCCTTGCTTTTTATTCAGTTCAGTAATGGTTTTCAAGGGGGTGTCCCAAGCGTGATTGGCCAATGCAAATTTTGAATTATGGACGGGAAAAAACCGTTTTGCCCCTAAATCCTCCGAAGCTTGCAAAACCTGGTCGGGCATCATGTGGATGTATTTCCAACTGGTGTTGTATTGACCGTTTTCAAGAATTGCCAAATCGAACCCATCGAATTTTTCGCCTATTTCGGAAAAATGAGTATCGTATCCTCCATCACCACCAATAAAAATACGCTTCATGGGAGTTTCCAAAACAAACGAGGCCCAATGTGTTTTCCGATGTGTCAACCCTCTTCCCGAGAAATGCCTGGCGGGAGTAGCGTGGAAAGTAATATCGCCAAAGTTGACTGTTTCAAACCAATCCATTTCCACCATCGACTCTGGCGGAAAGCCCCAATGCTCCAAATGAGCACCTACACCCAGTGCGGTAACTATTTGCTTCACTTTAGGTTTTAAAGCCTTCAAGGTTTTGTAATCCAAATGATCCCAATGGTCGTGTGTAATCACCAGAAAATCGATTTCAGGAATATTGTCAGGAGTGTACCGGTCGGTTCCCCTAAAAGCTTTAATGGCAAAGGAAAATGGAGAAGCATTGCCACAAAATACCGGATCGACCAAAAACGTTTTTCCGTCAATTTGCATGAAATAAGAGGAATGCCCGAACCAAACCAAAACATTTTCGCTTGAGGAGAGACTTTTTAAATCGGTTTTAAGAGAAGGAATTTCATTCGCCGGTTTTTTGTTTTTAGCCGAGATGTGATCCTTGAACATGGAAAAAAAGCCGGATTCATTCGTCAATTGTGGCGTAGTGTGAAGATTCTGAAAATTCCCTTCGCGGTAATGGGGTGAATTCTTAATCCGCTCCAAACGTTCACCTTTTGGGTTTTTGCCAAACTTAGGATGCTGTAACACAATAATGCCCACAGCGAAAAATAAAATAATCAGCGAAAGAACGATTATCATAGTTCTTTTATAATTCATTGATTTAAAGAATTGTCGGTCGAAGAACTTTGTGCTTTAAAATGCCTGCGCAGTAAAACCTTTTTCAGATCGCGGACAATGATCTGGTGTGCCAAAATTTCGATGGGATTATAATGCGGTAACTCGCGATCGGCCTGTGCAATTTCGCGTTCGGTAATATCAACCTGGTAGAGCACCGACATTAATAACTCGTAATTTCGTTCCATCAAAACCGATACTTGCCCGATAAGTTGCTGGTGCAGTTCGTCATAAGCGTTATCAACATCACCAGAAAAGGTTATTTCCACGCCAAACATGCCAAAATCTTTCATAATTTGTGCGGCGGTTTCGTTTACAATTTCTGCTTGGTTTAAATGGCTGGAAACATTATTATTACTAATCTGCGGTAGATTCATTCTTGAAATTTGCGGTAAAACTACGGCATTTATTTTTTTCAGCAAATAATCGGAGGGGTTTTGGTGCAAGACCGGGACGGGATCTTTATTGAATTGATCAGACCGAGATAGGAAGACGGTTTATTTTTTGTAATTTCGACCGAAATTAAAGTTCATTCAAAACAGAATTAGATGAAGAAAGATAAGAAGGGGAAGGAAGTTTATCGGAAACTCACCATTGGGGAAGAAATATTCAACAGCATCACACATGGAATTGGCACTTTGCTGAGCATTGCCGCGCTCGTATTATTAATTGTGTTTGCAGCCATTAAAGGAAATGCCTGGCACGTGGTTAGTTTCACCATATTCGGGAGCACGCTGGTTTTGTTGTACCTTGCTTCAACACTGTACCATAGTTTTACAAAAGAAAAAGTAAAAAACCTGTTTGCACGTTTCGACCATGCCGCTATATTTTTATTGATTGCCGGAACCTATACCCCATTCCTGCTGACGGCAATCCGGGGAACCTTCGGCTGGACTTTGTTCGGCATAGTTTGGGCCGTTGCCATTGCCGGAGTGGTTATCCGTTCCATTTATTTAACCCGTTTCCGAAAGCTGATGGTGGGGCTTTACCTTGCCATGGGCTGGATGTTTGTGGTTGCTATTGGTCCCATGATGAAAAATCTTCCGGGCATCAGCCTGCTTTTCCTTTTACTGGGCGGAATTTTTTATTCGATAGGTGTAGTGTTCTATAGCTGGCGCAGTTTGAAATACGGCCATGGCATTTGGCATTTATTTGTTTTAGCGGGCAGCATTATGCACTTTTTTGCGGTGATTTATAGTTTGGATTAACCTTACCACCCCCAACCATCGCGGTAATTGTGTTTTATCATTTCATTGGCAAACTCCAATGCATTCACTTCCTTGTATTCCGTATTGAACTGCGGTTGCTTGTTCACTTTTTTATACTCGTTTTTGGTAATCAGTTTGAGTTTTTCGTTACTCCCAATGTTCGTAATTTTCATGCTTTTGCCGTCCCAGTCCAATTCGCGGTTCAAGCCTTGTAAACGGATGGCCAGATTTCCCATTACCACCGTTTCGTTTAGCGGGCCGGAATAACCAAAATGCGAACATGCTTCTTTACGCGATGCAGCATCTTCTTTGCATGCCCGCACCCAGTCCATTTCATGGCGGCCGCCACCCAGTTTATCGTCAGCAACGCGGTCCATTGTTACCGTAGTTGTTGCCGGATTACCGGTGAGGATTTTTGCGTTTGCACCATAATTATCGCTGATGATTTTACCTTTTGTGCCGATGTAAAGGTTCAGGTTTCCCCAATCGCCCATTTCAACACTATCGGCCAATTCTTCAGGGCGCGTAGGCAATAATCCACCATCGAGCCAAATCATTTTCACCTCGGGCATGGTTTTTCCGTATCTGCTTTGTCGCTCCGGAAAAACATACTCAACCCGCGAAGCTTGTGGTGCACTCTCTGTATTCACCATAGTTGAACTGGCCTGCACTTTTACGGGATAACCCAAGTCGAGGGCAAAAAACGGAACATCCACAACGTGACAGCCCATATCGCCCAGTGCGCCCGTACCGAAATCCCACCATGCGCGCCAGCTCCACGGATGGTAAGCCTCATTGTAGGGGCGATATTCAGCAGGACCGATAAACAGATCCCAGTCCAGCGTCGTCGGAATTGGATCAATTTCGCTTGGACGGTGCAATCCCTGTGGCCAAATCGGGCGGTTGGTCACGGTGTAAACCTTGGTGACATCGCCAATCACTCCGCTTTGGATCCACTCGGCAACTTTGCGAACGTCATCGGATGAATGGCCTTCGTTGCCCATTTGCGTGGCTACCTTGTATTTTTTCGCTCCCTCGGTCAGTTGGCGCGATTCCCACACCGAATGGGTCAACGGTTTTTGACAATACACATGTTTTCCCATCTGCATGGCCATCATTGCCTGAATAGCGTGGGTATGATCGGGCGTTGCGATAACCACTGCATCAATGTCTTTTTGCTTTTCGAGCATTTCGCGGAAATCTGTGTAGCGCTTTGCGTTGGGATAACGTTTAAATACAGCGTCGGCATAATCCCAATCCACGTCGCACATGGCGACCATATTCTGGCCGACCATGTTTTTCAAATTGACTTTCCCTTTTCCGCCGATTCCAATCCCCGCAATGTTTAGTTTATCACTCGGAGCAATGTGCCCCAATCCGGCTACTGCACTGCGCGGCACAATGCTGAAACCTGCAGCGGCAATGGCCGCTGTTTCAAGGAAACTTCTCCGCGATAATTCTGAGTTCGATTTTTTGTTCATGGTAAATTATTTTTGTTGGTTTCGAAACAAACTCTTATTAAAAACTTCAGACTTTAAAGCTATAGTTTTCTGTTGAAGTAAGAAAGAACACATAAGAATAATTGTCATTGCGAATCAGAAATGAGGTATTTTTCGTTCGATGCCTGCAATCTTACCCGCATCCACCGCAAAAAGATCAGCACTACCTACACGGCAACCGATCGTGGCGATGATGGTAATCTGCTGATAAAAGAGATTGATAAAGGTCAGGATTTTCTTGACTACTCACGCGCCTTGAAGAATTACCCTGCCGATATTTATTTCATAATGGCAAAACAATTTTATAAAGCTGTATATTTCAGTGGCTACCCTTCAGAGGATTCAAAAGATAAGTCTGTAACACTTGCGTTCAGTACGACTGTATTGACATGGTCGAATCAAAATCTACCTTTATAACCATTGCCGAGGATAACCTGTTTCTGGAGAGGGATATCAAAGTCGTTTGAAATAATAAAAGCAGGCTTTGTTTTACCATGCCCGACAGGACCTTATCTCTCTTTCCGCTCCAGTTTTTCTTTCTCCTGGCGGCTTTTTCGGTGTAAGCGTGCAAAACCCTGGTTGTTCAATAACTTATGCACGTAACCGTAAGATAACCGGTAGCCTTTGGCGTTAATCATCCCGACAATTTTTCAGCAGCAAAGCCTTTTCTGAAGTTCAGCTAATATTTTTAACTACTCGAAAAATTATTCTTTCAATCCGATTAACCTCTCACCAAAGCATCGGCAATCAAAAACAGCATCATAAAAAGATAAAGCAGATTTAGCTTGAAAAAGGCCGGGCGCACTTTTAATTCCTTTTGAACGAGTATGTTCGTGCTTAAGGAGAAGAGCAAATAAAAAGTATAAAACAACAACACGAACATGACTATCTTATTTGTAAACACATGAAAAAGCACCAATAGTGCCGAGGCAACGGTAGTTAGAATCCAGGTGTAAGTGATCCGTTTCAACTGGCTTTCGTTAAAAATCTGATTTAAGCTGGGCATTCCGGCCAGTTTGTATTGGTCACCAAACATCATCAGCAACAACCAAAAATGGGGTATTTGACCGATAAAGAAGAATGTGGCCACCAGTAAAATCGGCTCCGCGAGCAGACTGCCACCTGCCGCTGCCCAACCAATCATTGGAGGTAAGGAACCCACCATGGAACCGGGAATTACGGCAAATGCTGTTATTTGTTTTAAGGGTGTATAGACGATATTATAAAAGAACAGGGTAAGCCAGCTCAAAACCAACGCACTTATCGGGTTAGTGAGCAACAGAATGGCTGAACCAAGGATTGCATAGCCTATAGCTACGCCGAAGGCACCTGTTGCGCTGATTTTTCCGGAAGGGATAGGCCGTTTTTTCGTTCGTGGCATAAGCGCATCCGTTTTGCGTTCCTGCCAATGGTTAATCGTGCTTGAACTGCACGACATAAAAAAAACGCCAATTGCCAACCACCAGGCCTGTGCATCCAGAAACCCCATAAATAATGCATAACCGGTTAAAGCCGATAAAGAAATGGGCAAAGAAATCCGTACTTTGCCCAGTTCTGAAATAATTTTAAAATAGTGTTTCAAATCTCGTTTTTTAGCTTTTGCCAAACTTATGCTTCAACGTCTTGTGTTACGCGCCGAGCGGTTTAGAACCGCTGGGCGCTTCGGTCTTTGGTCTCCCATCTTCTCCTAAGGAATGCCCTCGCGCTTCCGACTTCCGACTTCCGACTTCTTCCTATTTCAACGTTTTCAAATACTCAACAATGTTCGCGACATCCTCATCCGAGAGCTGTCCTTCGTAGGAAAGCATCAGACCTTTGCCAAATCCTTCCACAACATCGGCATTTGGATCGTAAATAGATTTTTTGATGTAATCTTCGTCAACTGTAACTTTTCGGGTTGCACCATTGGTAACCACAGTTTGCTCTTCTCCCCAAACGCCTTTAAAACTGGGGCCTACAAGTTTACTCCCATCGAGTGAATGGCAGGCGAAACACCCAATGTTTTGCATGATCCGTTTCCCTGTTTCAACCGGCGAATCGATATTGACGGCTACAACTTTGGTAGTGTCGGTTATCCATGAATTAAAATCGTTTTCCTCCATCACCTTAACATAGGTGTACATATAGGAATGCTGCAAGCCGCAATATTCGGCGCAAAACATTTCATACATACCAACACGTTGCGGTTCAAACCACATAAAATTGTTTTCCATCCCGGGCACCATGTCCTGCTTCACCCTGAAAGCCGGGATAAACAAGCTGTGAAGTACGTCCATGGCGACCAAATTCAATTTCACCGGCTGGTCTTTCGGAAGGAATAAAGTATCGGTCCGTTTTCCGTTTTCATATTCAAAACTAAAATTCCACATCCGTCCGTAAACGGTGACTTCCATGCTATCGGCAGGAGCTTTGTGCATCGGCTTCCAGGCTGCCCACCCATAATAAAACATTACCAGGGTGAGGATAAGCGGGATAACTGTCCAAATGATTTCTAACTTTACGCTGCCATGAATCTGAACGGGCACAGGATGCCGTTTGCGGTTATATTTGTACATAAAATACACCATAACCAGCGTTAAGGCGATCAGGAATAAAAAAGAAAACCCTAAGATGAGTAGGAAAACTGAATCGACACCTTGAACGAAATTGGATGCCTGTGTGACTTCTGGACTATACATAGCTTAACGTTATCGGTAAATGTAATCTAACATGGTAACCACTAAAACAACCACGAAAATGGCAAACACGAACGCAACCATAATTTTAATGTATCGCTTGTCGTATTTCAGGTGCATGAAGTAGGTCAGCACCAGAAATGATTTGATACAGGCAAAAATAAGTGCACCGGCCACTGCGTATGCACCTAATTCGATGCTTGTTATTTCGATTGATGCAAGAGTTAACGTTACTAATGCCAACAGTACGATTATATAAACCCGATAAGGGATAACGTGATGTTTTTCTTCCGACATAAGTTTTGTTTTTTAGGTGATTAAATAGAATAAAGGGAACAAGAAAATCCATATCAGGTCAACAAGGTGCCAATACAATCCGGCATTTTCGAGCAAGGAGGCGCGATTTTCGTTAACTATGCCTTTCTGCACCCTCACCATTGCAAAGCCGATAATAATCAATCCGATAATAATATGGAGTGCATGAAGCCCCGTCATGGTGAAATACAGTCCAAAAAACAGGATTTCGCCCTGGCTGAATTGGCTGAGCATTTGTTCCGACCCCGGCCAGATTCCATGTTCGAACTTCACACCCCATTCAAAATACTTGTTCACCAGGAAAGTTAAACCAAGTAACACCGTTACTGTCAACAGTACCATTGTAAGCCCTTTTTTTCTAAGCTGAAGCGCGGTAGTTGACATGGCAATAGTCATACTACTGATTAAAAGCAAGATAGTGTTTATCGCTCCCATTGTCCGGTTCAGTTCTTCCGCCGCCAGGTGAAAGGCTTCCGTATTCATATACCGATATACCGCATAGATGACGAACAAGCCGCCAAAAAGCATCAATTCGGTAAAAATAAACAACCACATCCCTACTTTCGAGGATTCTGCATCAAAGTGGAGATGTTCTGCATGATTCGCTTTTTCCATAATCGAAGTCAGATTTATTTGTAATTATATGGGCCATCGTCCTCGGCAATTACCGGCAGCTCGTCGAAGTTTTCCAATGCCGGGGGCGAGGTCACTGTCCACTCCAGCGTTTTGCCGTGCCAGGGGTCCATGCCTGCCGGTTCCCCTTTTCGGGCCGAACGCACCAGGTTCACGATGATAATAATTAAGCCGGTAACCATAATCCAGGAACCAAAGGTGCTCAGTATATTGCCGCTGTGGAATTCTTCGAGATAATCGTAGTAACGGCGTGGCATCCCCATCATTCCGAGATAAAACATGGGCGAATAAAGGGTCAGGAAACCGATGGTAAAAATAAGCCAGCCGGTGTTAGCCCAGTTACTATCGTACATTCTTCCATAAATTTTGGGAAACCAATAGTGAATGGCCGCAAAAAAGGCAAAACCTGTTCCTCCAAACACGATGTAATGGAAATGTGCCACCACGAAGGCTGTATCGTGCACATAAATGTTGGCAGCTAAAGCGCCCAAAACAAGTCCGCTCAATCCGCCGATCAGAAAAACAAATATGAACGAGGCAGCCCAATACAACGGAGTTTGCATATTTATTGCGCCCTTATACATGGTTGAAATCCAGTTAAAGACTTTTATAGCACTCGGAATGGCCACGATAAACGTGAGCAACGAAAAATAATATTGTGCCGTTCCGCTCATTCCGGCGGTAAACATGTGGTGCCCCCAAACCAAATAGCCCACAAAAGCAATGGCCATGGTAGAAGCAATCAGTGCTTTATAGCCAAATATTTGTTTTTGCGAGAAAGTTGGAATGATTTCGGAAATGGCACCCATAGCAGGAAGGATCATCACATAAACGGCAGGGTGGGAATAAATCCAGAAAAGGTGCTGGTACAAAACCGGGTCGCCACCCAGAGCAGGGTCGAAAACCCCCACGTTGAAAATACGCTCCAAAGCAATCAACACCAATGTGATACCGATTACCGGCGTAGCCAAAAGCTGAATCCATGCTGTTCCGTAAAGTGTCCACACAAAAAGCGGGAGTTTTGTCCACTTCATCCCGGGGCAACGCAGGCGGTGAATGGTGACAAGGAAATTCAATCCCGTTAAAATGGAAGAAAACCCCAGCACAAATGCCCCAAATACCGCAGGCAGGAGATTGGTGCCCGATCTAAAACTGTAGGGTGCGTAAAATGTCCATCCTGTGTCCGGCACACCATTGCCAAACAACAAAGCCGCCAGCACCAAAAAAACGCCGGCAACATACAACCACCAGGAGAGTAAATTCAGTCTCGGGAAAGCCACATCTTTTGCGCCAATCATAATCGGCAGCAGAAAGTTGCCAAAAACCGCTGGAAGCCCCGGAATCACAACCATAAAGATCATGATCACCCCATGCACCGTAAAGGTGGCATTGTAGGTCTGTGCTTCCATAATGGTTTTGCCCGGCGCCAGCAATTCAAATTTCATCGCCAAACCAAGCAATACCCCGACCGAAAACATGGTCATAATAGAATACAAATAAAGTAAACCGATCCGTTTATGGTCGGTTGAAAAAATCCATCCGAACAAACCTTTGTACTTTCCCTTATACTTCAAGTAGTTTGCTTCATTAAGAGCTTGATCTTTTATCATAGAGAGTCCAGTTTATATTTCTTTTCTTTTGGGTTTAAAAACCATTACCAACAAAAACACACCGGCAAAAAACATAATTAACGTACCCGTTATTTTAGTGATGTTCATTACATAGGTCTGCCCTACAGGATCATACGAATAGCAAAAACGCAACACTTTGTTGAGCGTTGCGCCACTTTGTCCTTTTGAGGCTTCAACAATGGCCATTTTCCATTCGAAGGGAAGAAAAAACATTCCGTTCAAATAGCGTGTAATTTTTCCTTCGGGGCTAACAACGGTTAATGAAGCAGCATGTAGATAATCGTTTCCGGTACGCTTGTATTTAAAACCCGTGGCGTTAGTTGCACACGCGATGCTTGCGCTGTCGCTGGTAAAAAACAACCATCCTTTTTTCGCTTCCCCGGCTTTTTGTTCGTTGTTCATCAGGTTTAAATAATTGGCCTTTTTGCGGACCCCTAAATCAATGGTTTCGGTGGGATCGAAACTGATGGTGAGTACTTGATAGTCTTTGCCAGCTACCATTTCCGATTTGTCCATCACCCCTGCAACAGCTTCCATTAGCGGACTACAAATTCCGGGGCAACGGTAATACACAAAATTAATAATAGTTGGTTTATCAATCACATCGGCGAGCCAGACCTGCTCCCCGTTTTCGTTAATCAGTGAAATGTTGTCGGGCAGAAACTCATCAAGGTGCTCCACTACCCCTATTTCCACATCATTCTTCAGCACATTGGCAACTTTGGACGGTTGACCCTTCACTAAAATTGCCTGAAGAAGCAGGAAGGTTAACAACAACGCTTTGATTTTACCTATTTGAACAAACTCCATATATCGATTTCCGGTTTTTAAAATTTAACTTTAAGGTTTTTAGAACAACCCACTCTAAAAACCACCAAACAGGGTTAATGTTTAATGCCACAAGCAATTTTTGAAAAAAATAAAGCCTTAAAGGTTTTTTTAATAGACTTTCATCGCTCCATTCCGATTGTACCTCATGAAATATGTAAACAAGTGTGCAATACCATCAAGTCTTAATGTTTTATCTCAAGTCTAAATTTGTTGAATCTCACCGAAATAACCATTAAACAAATTCAAAATCTGCAAGTTTCCCAACGCACAGATAGTTTCTTTATAAAACAATTTTTCCACTAAAATACAAATTCAAAAAACTCATTCCCAATACAGTAAAAGTACACTAATGAATTTCAAACATATCTTTTCTGCAAAGATTTCAATTCTAAATCAACACATTACAATTTGACACCTGACAGGGTCTCTAACACATTCGTTCAACTTATTCATTTTCAGGATATAAACCCCTTAATGTATTCTATTTTAGATGGAGTTTATGAATTGCTCTGTTGACTTAGATTAATTATATTCGTCGTCAAAAGAACTGGAAAACCCCCTCATTTTTTGTAAAAAAATTGATTTATGGACAAAAATAAAAACACGCGCAGGAATTTTATGAAAACGCTCGGAGCTTCGTTAGGGGCCGCCGGATTAGTTGGCGGTTCGAGCATTTTAAACTCTTGCAACCACGTTGAGGCCGCGAGCGGCGATAAAATCACACTGCTTACTTCCAGCGGCGAATTGGTTGAAGTTGGCAGAGCACAATTAAAACCCGCCGACATGCCCTCGCTGACCGAAAATCAGCAACGCGCCCGGAAAGGATTAGCCGGTAAAAGTTGGGTTATGGTAATTGACCTGGCCAAGTGCCGCAATGCCCGCGAGTGCATGAAAGCCTGTCAAAACCATCACCAGTTGCGCCCGGAGCAGCACCACATGAACGTGTTGCAAATGCAGGATGCCGAACACACCGCTCCGTATTATATGCCGAAACCGTGTCAGCATTGCGACAACCCTCCCTGCACTAAAGTATGCCCTGTAAACGCCACTTTCAAACGTGAGGACGGGATTGTGCTCATTGACAACGAACGTTGCATCGGCTGCCGTTTTTGCATTGCAGCCTGCCCCTACTCCGCGAGGATTTTCAATTGGTTTGAACCCCGCGATGCCGAAAAATACGAAGGTGTAACCTACAACATGGAAGCCAACGTCCCGCAGAAAAAAGGGACCGTGTCGAAATGCCTGTTCAGTGCCGACCGCCTAAGGGACGGGAAATTGCCAAGCTGTGTTTCTGCGTGCCCCAATGGAGTTTATTGGTTTGGCGACCGTAACGAAGACGCCGTGACCAACGGAACCACAAAAGAAACGGTAAGTTTCAGCAAGCTTGTGGAAGACAACGCTGCTTACACGCTCATGGAAGAACTTGGCACTAAACCACGCGTTTACTATTTGCCGGCAAAAAACAGGGCATATCCGTTCCAGGCTGCACCGGAACAACATCATACCTAATCCTTTTAAAAACTGAATGATGGACACTATAAAATCTCCCGAAGAATCGCGGAAATTGCTGGACAAAATCACCCATGACCTAACGCGGTCGATTGTTCACAAAGATGAAGGCACCCGTTTTTGGTTCTTCATTTTAATTCTGTTTGCAGGCGTTGGTTTTTGGGGCTGGATGATTCAAATCAAAAACGGGCTTGGCGTTACAGGGATGCGCGATTACGTTTCGTGGGGGATGTACATCGCCAACTTTGTGTTTTTTGTGGCCATCAGCCTCATTGGCTTTCTCATCAGTTCCTCCTTGCATTTGCTGAAAATAAAATGGTCGCACCCCATTTCGCGGGTGGCCGAACAGGTGGCCATCGCAGGCGTTGCACTGGCAGGGCTGATTATAGTGATGGACATGGGGCGGCCCGACCGCTTTTTAAATGTGTTTTTGCACGGAAGGTTTGCTTCGCCAATTATTTGGGACGTAACCGTGATAACAACCTATTTAACCATTTCAATACTTTTGTTCTATCTTCCGCTTATCCCCGATTTGGCTCTATTGCGCGACCGCATGTGCGACGAAATTCCAAAATGGAAACATAAAATCTACACCATTTTAGCCTTAGGATGGAAGGGGAATGCGGAGCAATTCAAAACCATTTATCACGCCATGCGGGTGCTGATGCTGTTAATAATCCCTGTGGGTTTGTCCATTCACACCGTAACATCCTGGTTATTTGCTTCCACGCTCCGCTCGGGCTGGGACACCACCATTATGGGACCCTATTTTGTTGCAGGTGCTTTTGTTGCAGGCTCGGCAGCAGTGATTATGGTGATGTACGCTTACCGCCTTCGCTACAATTTGAAAGAATATTTCGAAGATTACCATTTCAACATGATGGGAAAATTGCTGGTTTTTGTTTGCTTAGTGTATTTGTATTTCAACATCAACGAATTTTTGGTACCGGGTTATAAAATGAAATTGGCAGAAGGCATTCATTTAAATAATTTGTTCGTGGGCAACTATTCCACCATGTTTTGGATAGTGCAAATTGTGGGTTTGGTTTTACCCATCGTTTTGTTGCTTTTTCCCTATTTCAGGAAACCCTTGCCCATTTCTATAATTTCATTCTTTGTGTTGATTTCGGCGTGGTTTAAACGCTACTTAATTGTTATTCCTACTTTAGAGCACCCCTTTCTGCCCATTCAAAACGTGCCCGAAAACTTTCATAATTATTCACCCACGAGCACAGAAGTGATGATTACCCTGTTTCCATTTTTCGCCGCGCTGCTCATCATTACTGTTCTGGCAAAGATGTTTCCGGTAATAACCATCTGGGAATATGCGGAGCAAAAAGGCATCGATAAAAAATACTTTTCAGAAAAACCGGAAAACTTATCGTTATGAAACGAAAACTCTATTTTTTAACCGTTGCACTATTCTTCTTTTCTGCACCACTTTTCGGCCAGGAATGGTTGGTTCCCGATGGCGAAAAAGATGTAAAAAGCGCTTTGGAATACAACCTGTCGAACGTGCAAAAAGGGATGGATTTATACCTGCAAAACTGCAAATCATGCCATGGCGATCCCGGAAAAAACAATGCTTTGCCGCTTGTTCCTCCCCCACCCGACATCAGCTCCGAAATCATGCAGAAAAATACCGAAGGCGAAATGTTCTATAAAATCAGCACCGGTCGTGGTGGGATGCCTTCGTTCGCTTCCGTTCTTTCCGAAGACGAACGATGGAGAATTGTGAATTACATTCTGAATTTCGATCCGGAAAGAGACCCCGTTTTAGTAGTGGCTGAACCGGCAAAAGCAAAACTTCTTGCTTCGGTAAACGAAAAAAAGAAAAAGGTAGAGGTTTTTGCCGAAGCCGAAAAAGACGGAGTGTTAAGCGATTTGCAAAACACTCCGATAACGATTAGCGCTAAAAAATATTTCGGAAACATTGAAATCGGAAAAGTAAATACCGATGAAAATGGCCGGGCGGAATTTACCATCCCTGAAACCTTGATTGGCGACGAAGAAGGCTACGTAAATATAGTAGTGGCTTTGGATGAAAGCTTTGCAGCAGACGAAGTAACCCTTGACGAAGCCAAGGTAGGGCAAAACAAAGTAGTGCCACAACTTATTCGCAAAGAGGTACTGTGGTCAACCAACGAAAACGTTCAAACCTGGTTGCTGCTTACCTACCTTAGCACAGTAGCCTTGGCATGGGGCACAATTGGCTATGTTGTTTTTCAAATTATTAAAATAAAACGGTTAAGCAGAAACTAAGCCACGAGTATGAATATTTTTTATCTGTTGATAGGAGTAAGTTTGTTTGCAGCTTTAATTTTTTTGGCCGCATTCATTTGGGCTGTCCGCACGGGCCAGTTCGATGATAACGAGACGCCATCCATGCGAATTCTGTTCGACGATGACGAGCTGGAAGAAGAGGGGACAGATAATCCGGAAAGCGAAACGAAATAAGCAATAAACGTATGGAAAATCAGAAGTTTTTTTATGACAACAAAATTGTAAAACTGTTTGTGCTCGCCACCATAACCTGGGGCGTAGTAGGAGTATTTGTCGGGTTGCTGATTGCGCTGCAACTGGCATTTCCGCTCTTCAACTTTGACCTCGAATATACCACCTTTGGGCGGATGCGCCCCTTACATACCAACGCAATTATCTTTGCTTTTGTAGGAAACGCCATTTTCGCGGGGGTGTATTACTCCCTGCAAAAACTGCTTAAAGCGCGCATGTATAGCGACATCCTAAGCGAAATTAACTTTTGGGGCTGGCAATTAATTATTGTTTTGGCGGCTGTAACCTTTACGCTTGGTTTTTCAACCTCGAAAGAATACGCCGAGCTGGAATGGCCCATCGATATTTTGATTGCCATTGTTTGGATTGTTTTCGGCTGGAACATGATCGCTACCATTGTAAGGCGCCGCGTTCAGCACATCTACGCTGCCATTTGGTGGTACCTTGCCACCTTTCTCGGTATCGCCATTCTGCATGTGGTCAACTCGTTTGCGATACCTATTTCGCTAACTAAAAGTTATTCGATTTATGCCGGTGCACAGGATGCGGTGGTGCAATGGTGGTACGGCCACAATGCGGTTGCATTTTTTCTCACCACACCGTTTTTGGGGCTGATGTATTATTACCTGCCCAAAGCCGCAAACCGGCCCATTTATTCCTATAAACTTTCGATTATTCACTTTTGGTCGCTCATTTTCCTGTACATGTGGGCAGGACCGCACCACTTATTATACCAGGCATTGCCGGATTGGGCGCAAGCTCTCGGTGTTACCTTCTCAATAATGCTGATAGCACCATCGTGGGGTGGAATGATAAACGGATTGTTAACCCTGCGCGGAGCCTGGGATAAAGTTCGCGACAATGCCGGGTTAAAATTCATGGTTGTTGCCGTTACCGCTTATGGGATGTCAACTTTTGAAGGCCCCATGATGTCGCTCAAGACTGTAAACCAAATGACACATTTCACCGACTGGACCATCGCACATGTTCACATTGCGGGCCTGGGGTGGAACGCCGGAATTGTTTTCGGAATGTTGTACTGGATGGTTCCAAGGCTGTTCCGAACCAAGCTTTTCTCTGAAAAATTAGCCAATCTCCATTTTTGGATTTCCACTTTGGGCATCCTGTTTTACGCCATCCCGCTTTATTGGGGGGCTGTTACACAATGGCTGATGTGGCGCGAATATACTCCCGAAGGGTTTTTGGCCTATCCAAACTTTCTGGAAACGCTTACTCAAATTTTGCCGATGTATTCCATCCGGATTGTGGGCGGATCATTGTTTATCACCGGCTTCCTCATCATGGTGTACAATATGTATAGAACTATGGCATCGGGCAAAGTGGAGGACAACGAAGCGGCAGAGGCACCTGCTTTGGTTTTCCAGGGCAAACGTAATCCGGCGCGCGAAACGCCTCACCGCTGGTTAGAACGCAATGGTATCCGGTTCTCAATTCTCGCATTCATTGTGCTGGCAATTGGGGGTGCAGTAGAAATTATTCCTATGATTTTTATTAAATCGAACATCCCCACTATCGACTCGGTAATGCCTTATACGCCGTTAGAACTGGAAGGGCGCGATATTTATGTCTCCGAAGGTTGTTATACCTGCCACTCGCAGGTGGTTCGCCCCTTCCGTTGGGAAACCGACCGTTATGGCGATTACTCGAAGATTGGGGAGTTTGTTTACGACCATCCCTACCAGTGGGGTTCGCGCAGGATTGGCCCCGATTTGGCCCGGGCGGGCGTGGTTGGCGGTCCGATGTATAAAAACGCTGCCTGGCATTATAACCATTTTATGAATCCGCAAAAAATGAACGAGCAATCGATTATGCCCAACTATGCCTGGTTTGCGAAAAAAGACATGGATCTGGATATGATCCCGAATAAAATCAGGGCGATGCAAACCTTGGGCGTACCCTATCCGGAAGATTATGACCAACTTGCTGTTGCCGACCTAATGGCTCAAGCTCAAACGATAGTTGACGACCTGAAGGCATCGAACATCGAAATTGAACCCACAAAACAAATGGTGGCCATGATAGCGTATATGCACAAACTGGGGAAAGACATTTATAACACACCCGAAGATGCAGAGGCGCAAGCTCCTGAAAGCACTGAAACTAAAAACAGATCACACAACTAACCAGCTACATCCTGATTAGCTTGAATAAAAAATGAAGATAGTAAGCAACGTTTTGGAAAATATCGAAGGAATCCGGATTTTTTACATCATCGGCCTACTCATATTTGTGCTGTTGTTTGTAGTGATTCTGATAAGAACCATTCGGATGCCTAGAAAAGAAACGGAAGAGATAAAAAATTCAATTTTAGATGACGATGAAACGGAAGACAATATCCGGCAATAAAATAAAAACCCAAGAAAATGGCAACAGAGAATAAGCAAATCGAACCGCAGGAAGGGGAAGTAATCGATGACCATAATTACGATGGTATTCAAGAGTTGGACAATCCGCCACCACGCTGGATTATGGCACTGTTTTACATTACCATTGCATTCGCAGTTATCTACGGAGCCTACTATTTTTGGTTGGATGTGGGCGACGACCAGATTACCGAATATACTCGCAAATCCGAAAAACACGATGAGAAATTCCAGATTGCCAGCCTGTCGTCCGATGAACTGACACTGCTTATCGACGCAGCAGATTTGGACGACGGAGCAAAGGTTTATAACGATATGAACTGCTTTGCCTGCCACGGTATGAACGGCGAAGGGAATGCAATCGGCCCGAATTTAACCGACGAATATTGGCTGCACGGCTGTGATTTTCAGAGCGTGTTCAACGTGATAAAAAACGGAGTTCCTGCCAAAGGAATGACCGCCTTTAAAGGACAAATTAGCGACAGTCAAATCCAGAAAGTAGCCAGTTTCGTTATTTCGCTGAATGGCTCGAATCCGACCAATGCAAAAGAACCTCAAGGGGAAAGGTGTGAGTAGAAAGCCTCCCCCCAACCCCCTCCGAAGGAGGCTACTCTTTATACACAAATAAAAAGTATTAAATTAGTTTGCTAAAAAAAATA
>CAZNEV010000039.1:0-47564 GCA_964572085.1 uncultured Maribellus sp.
GACTCACGCTTACTTGGACAGTATAAAGTGATTCGCAGGTAAAAGGTTGATTTTAAATTAGGTGCTTAATTTAGTTTTATAGCAAAAAGGGCCTGGTTTTACCCGGGCCCTTTTTTCGTTAAACGTATTACAGGAAACTCTATTTAAAAAATAAATCATAACTTGAGGAAACTTAAAATGCAAAATAAATCATTCAAAGAAGTCATCATTGCCTGGAGTGCGATATGCTTATTGTTCGTTACAACAGCTTGTTCACCAGGGATAAAACAAGAAGAATCATCCCAGGCGAAGCGTTATATCGTAGTAGAGCCAGGGACACATCCTTCGTTGCTCTTTGCCAGCCAGGAGATAGAAGAATTAAAGAAAAAGGCTAATGGCGATGGATTGCCTCGGTATATGTGGGAAAAAATTAAACAGCAGGCAAATAATTGGACCGTGGATGGTGAGTGGATCAACCGCGGAATGGCCATTAATGCAAAGGCATTGATCTATCAGGTAGAGGGTGATGAACAGGCAGGCTATGAGGCACTCAGGCAGATGAAAATGGTGCTTGATGAGATAGATCCCCATGAATACTATTTCGCAGAGAAGATCAGTTTTTTTGATACCGAGCACTGGCCCAAAGCTTTGGCTTTTGGTTACGACTGGCTGTATCCACTGATGAGTGAGAATGAGCGTACCGAAATTGTAAAGAAGCTGGAACTCTGGTGCAAGGCGCTATACGAACATACAGAGGACAACTGGTGGCGGAATGCAAGCTATAACTGCGGGGCAATTCCGGTTGGCGCTCTTGGCTTGCTGTGTGTCGCTATTCTGGCCGATACTGACCACCCCGAGTTTGATATGTGGTTTGACAGCGCCCTGAAACGTATCAGGGATAATTTCTACCCAACGAGCTGGCGTCAGAATGGTATTTGCTATGAAGGTCCTTGTTATGCACATTACCATAAAAATCCCACCATGTTCGGGGAGGCACTTCGCCGGAACGGCGGTACTGATATCATCACGAACAGTGGTGCTGTTAACGCCATGCACTATCAACGGTTTCAATGGATGCCGCATGGAGGGGAAGGTCCTATCGGAGACAATACCAATTATGGCCGACGGGTGTTTCAATCCATATATCTTTTTGGAATAGATGAATTAAATGACGAGGCAGGACTCCACACATTCCTGAAATGGACAGACCGTGAACGGTTAAACCCGATTGAGGCTTTCATTTTTTATCCAAAAGACCTTGAGCCGCTGAGTGCAGGACAACAAGATCTTTACACATCCTACTATTTCGAAATTACGCCCAATAAGGCTGGCTATCTTTATAGCCGCTCGGAGTGGGACAATGAAGACGCAGCTTATTTTGCTTTTGTAACCCGATATGCACCTGCAAATCACCAGCATACCGACATGAATACATTTCTGTTCACAGCGTTCGGTGAGGAGTTTGCAACACATGCGAACCTGTATCCTTATCAGGACTCTTTGCACGGTGTGGATTGGGAACATAATATAGTAATAATAGATGGTGGTGGAGCACCCGGACACGATGCTATCAATGGTGCAGGGGATGACTGCTCGGTTAACGGTTACATGACTGGTGTAAGCACCGGCCATTTCGCCGATTATGTGCGCGGTGATGCGGCCAGGTCATATCAGGATAGGTCATTGAAGGAATCAGAACCTGCCGTGCGGGCAGATCGGTATGGCGTATTCGTAAAACAGGGTTCCAATCCGTATGTGATTATGGTAGATGACATCCAAAAAAGTGAAGACGGCACACATAATTACGACTGGTTATGGTACAGTGAAGCTCTTGAATTAGCTGGCGGAGAAGGAACTCTTGATAATCCGTTAATCATTCCCGGGAAAAAGGCGAATTGTGCTGTGGGATTTGTAACACCTCATAAACCTATTTACAACTTCGAGGTGGCCACCAGTCGCGGACAACGTCGTGAAACCAAACTCGGACTAACCAGTGTTCGACAACATGGGGCACGGGTGCAATTTTTTGCTATCGGAGCAGCTTGGGAGAAAGGTCAGGCTCAACCTAAGTTTGAACAAGGGCCACAACCAACCGGAAATCAAAATGCTCAAAGTCTTGTAGTTAAAGGCGACGGGTTCACCGACTATATTCTCTGGCAGTCCGAAGAAACTCTTGACGAGCCCGGTGCTGAACTCACTTGCGGCGAAATGGTCACCGATGCATTTCTGTCTGTAGTTCGTATCAATAATGAGGATAAGGTGATTGGCTATTTATTAGGAGATGGTACAAAGTTAGTTTTCAAAGGAAAAGTATTGGTGCAGAGTGATCGAACCTGGTCGGTCTCTGCAGATGAAAAACTGTTGCATGCAACGGGTAAACGCCAGGCCCGGGAAGATTTGCCCCCATTACCTGCCAATGGGAGAGCCTGGTTACCTGGTAAACAAACCAAAGTCTGGGCTGACGGGGAAGAACTAAAACCAAAAATAGTTAGTGGGCGTATGGCGATAATCAACAATTAATTTTAAACTTTAATAACTATTATGAAAAAATTTATTATTTATCCTGTGCTTGTTCTTTTATGCAATTGCATGACAATCAGCGCCAATAATTTTGATTTAAAGCAAAGTAATCCAAACCAAAACATTTCTCACCTTCGGCCTCGTCTCTTTGTAAGGGCTGATAATGCAAAATTGGGAAGAGGACTTACTCTTTCCGAATTAAAATCAAAATTAAATGACCCGGCGTATAAGGACTGGGCACGTATAACTAACGAAAGTAGTAAAAGTAGCAGTACAACCCTGGCCATGCAATATTTATTAACAGGAGAGAAGAAATTGGCTTTATATGTAGGAGAGCGTCTAGCCAATATAGAGATTCCTTACAAGGAACACACATCAGCAGCAGCAGCAGTTTACCATAGTGCCATTGCATTTGACTGGGTCAGGAATGCCTTAACTGATGAAATGGCAACCATGATTTCAAAAAAACTGGTTGAAGGAGCTGAACACCTAAAAGAAGGGGTCCGTTCGCCTTCTATCAATCACAATTATTCCATTGTATCTCTTTATGGCCTTTCCATGGCTGCTATTGCAATATTTGGAGAGAGCGAAGAAATGACGGAGAAGTCCTATGAGTATATGCAATTAATTGATAACATGCTGACAAATGATTACATGTTGCTTGAAACCTTTCAGCAAAAGGAGGGTGTTTGGGGAGAAGGCAATCATTATACTCCGTTTGTTGTTTATTATCCGTTTCTAATGGCAATGAGAGGCCTCACTACGGCAACAGCTACTGACTATTTTAGTCTGATTCGAAATCAGTATGGTGACTTCATTAAACCCATGGCAAAGTTTATAATTGCGAACTTCAGGCCTGATTTTACACTCGAACGGATTGGCGATGTATTAGGTACGGTTGTACCCACGAACCATTTCATGCGTCCTCTGCTCGAATTGTTAGCCTCAGAAATAGATGACAATGTACTAAAGGGGCAAGTTCGTTCTTTTTCACAGGAAATGGAAAACTACTTCCCGAACTCTACTGTGAATTCATCCAGCAGATGGGCGATGATGGTAAACTACGACTCGAAGCTACCTGTGCAACCATCTTACAAAACCCTGCCTCTGGCGATGCGACTTGGAAAAAATGCATATGAACACATTATGTTCAGGAATAGTTGGGAGGAAGATGGAACACTTATATCGTATATTAGTGGAGATCAATACACTCATCACCAGCATCTGGACAAAGGACATTTCCTTATTTATAAAAAGGGAGGGTTAACAGTTGATGGTGGAGGGTACGGAAGCCCCATGTATGGAGATAACTGGGCAAATTACTCTACCAGAACTATCGCCCATAATTGTGTGCTTGTATATGATCCGGAGGAGGGACCATGGGAAGGATCAACTGGCACTCTAATTTATCCTGATGGCGGACAACAAATTCAGGTAGGAAAACAAAACCACAGAAACTGGCAGCAATACATGAATAAAAAAGATATTGAGGGGCTGAATACGGCTGACGTACTTGCTTTTGACTATGATCACCAATCCAATCAATATAACTATATTAAAAGTGATCTTACAAAAGCATATGGAGAGAAGATAACCTGGATGGACAGGCAATTATTGTATCTGCCAAATGTGGATTTCCTGGTAGTAAAGGATCGGATTATTTCCAGTGAACCCATGAAAAAATACTGGCTACTTCATTTTGAACAAACTCCAAAAATCAATGGCAACACTCCTGTTCCAGGAATAACTGATTACGATGGAAACAGCGAAGTACGCTCTGAACGTACAGATAAATTGGAAATGGGCGGAAAAACTGTGGAGAATTATGGCGCACTTCTTATAAAATCACTGTTGCCTGAGAAAAGGAATATTACAATCGTTGGAGGTCCTGGATATGAGTATTTTAATCGATTTGCAAATAAGAATTTCCCCAATTCAAAACCTTTTGATCCGGTTATGGAACCAGGTAACTGGCGTATGGAGACAAGCACAGCAAATGCTGAAGTTGAAACTGTTTTTCTGCATGCACTGGAGATAACTGATGTGAACAAAAAAGAAATGGTGAAAACTCAATATATCAAATCAGAGGATAACAAGATGGGGGGTGTTCTTTTTTTGTCAGGAGAAACTAATCAAGCGGTGCTTTTCAGCAACAGTATAGACGGTAGAGGTGATAGTTTTCAGAAGGCTAATCCGCCGGTTCACTACAAGTTGAATGCATCTGCACCTACATTGCACATTCTTGCCGAGATGGAACCTGAAAAAAATGTAAAAATCATCATTAACAATCAGTACAATGGTACATTCAAAACCACCACTGCAGGTGTATTATCCTTTGAAGATAAAGGGCTAGGGGTAAGAAACATTCAAATTATGGCAGAATAAAAGGTACCGCCTGGCTTTTCTCGGAAGATTAGAAGGTATTGTTATTATAAGTTCTATATTTTCATGTTCTATTTTGAAAAGACAATTTTAATTTATAATCATTTAAATTCACTAGATAATGAAAACTACTTTTACACTATTAATTTTTAGTTTCTTATTCTACATTAATGCTCATGCCACTGTATGGAAGGTTGGCCCATCCCGAACATACACGAAACCGAGTGCGGTTTCCAACCTCGTTCAAGATGGTGATATCGTTGAAATTGATCCTGGAACTTATTACCAAGATGTTGCTAAGTGGGCAAAAAACAATTTAGTTCTACGTGGCGTTGGAGGACGGCCTCATCTTGATGCAGGGGGAAAAG
This sequence comes from uncultured Maribellus sp., assembly GCA_964572085.1. GTDB lineage: Bacteria > Bacteroidota > Bacteroidia > Bacteroidales > Prolixibacteraceae > Draconibacterium. Next base: position 5,250 of record CAZNEV010000039.1, read on the forward strand.
CGTATGGACGCAAGGCAATCTGGGTAATTTCTGGCAATAACACTACAGTTGAAAATATAGAGTTTTCCAATTGTGCGGATCCTTCGGAAAATGATAAAAATTGGGCAGGTATTCGTCAGGAAGGAGCCGGACTTCATGTTAAAAACTGCTATTTTCATCACAATGACAATGGAATACTTGCGGGAGCTAATAAAACAAGCGATATAGTCATCGAATTTTCCGAATTTGCTTATAATGGATTTGGTGACGGTTATTCGCACAACCTGTATATTGGCCATGTAAAAAGCCTTGTTTTTTCCTATAATTACTCTCATCATGCAAAAGTTGGACAAGAACTAAAAAGCCGTGCTTATAAAAACTACATTCTTTATAACCGTATCGGAAATGAGTCTGATGGAACAGCAAGCAGGGAGATCGACCTTCCTAATGGCGGATTAGCTATTATTATAGGGAATCAGATACAACAAGGAAATCAAACCTCAAATTCAAATCTGATAGGTTTTGGACTTGAAGGACTTTCAAATCCCGGACCGCATGAATTGTATTTAATTAATAATACGTTAGTAAATGATAAACCAGGCAAGGGTAGTTTTGTTCAACTTGAACCAGGGACAGAAAAATTTAAAGTATGCAACAATATTTTTGCCGGTTTTGGAAGTGTATTAAGCGGAAGTGCCACTAAGACTGAGATGAATAATAATAATGTTTTTCCAAATGTGGCAGAGGCAGGGTTCGTTAATCGTAAAGAATTTGATTACCACTTGACTTCAACTTCTCCGGCTATTAATAAAGGTATTGAACCCGGAGTGACAAGTGACGGATATGATTTAAAACCAACCAATGAATATGTGCATCCAAGAAACAAAAAAACAAGAGTAATACATGAATCAATTGATGTAGGTGCTTTTGAATACAATATACCTGTAAGTTCTGACCGGAAAGTTAATTCAACATTTGAAGCTGGATTTGATGTTAAAGCTTATCCTAATCCTTTTAAAGACAGGGTTCAATTCAATATTGAATCAACCGTTTCAGGTAAAGGTTCGTTGGTTGTTTACAACTTATTAGGTAAAAAAGTGACCACTGTTTTCGAAGGGGATATTTATACCGGAAGCAAACAAATAGTGGACTTCACCTTATCTACTTTAGACCAGTCAAATTATATTTACAAATTTACCCTCAATGGAAAACAAATTGTTGGTAAATTAATCAACTTGTATTAATAATAATGAGTGTTCACTGCTATACTTAAATTCATTCCCGTAACTCATGGATGCTACCAAAAGCCATTTAAACAGTGCCTCTCCATGATACATGCGGGCCCAAAATCCTTGTTTAACCTGGCAATAAAAGGGATGGATTGGTTTTTATTTTGGATGAACAGGCAAACGAGCTGCATTTTCAACTAACTTTAGATTTTTAATCAAAAAAACGACTTTTATGATCAGACAAATAGTAATGCTGCTTATTTCCCTAACGTTTGCAATATTCTTGTCCTGCCAATCCCAGACTCAAAACTGGACACATTTTAGAGGTACAAACATGGATGGCCATGCACAAGTTGAAACCGCACCGTTACACTGGAACGACAGTGTGAATGTGGCTTGGAAAATTCCGGTGAAAGGGTTGGGGTATTCTTCACCCGTTGTTTATGGCAATCAAATCTGGTTGACTTCGGCAGCCAAAGACGGAAAGGAATTTTATGTTTTTTGTTTCGATTTTGAAACGGGAAGGCTGTTGAATGAGCAAACAATTTTTACGGCTGAGGAACCACAGAGGATTCACAGCACAAATTCGTATGCTACACCCACTCCTTGTATCGAAAAAGGACGGGTTTATGTCCATTTTGGAACTTTTGGGACAGCCTGTATCAATACCGAAAATTTTCAGGTGGTTTGGAAACGTACCGATATGCCCTGCGATCATATGCAGGGACCGGCATCTTCGCTTATACTTCATAACGATAAATTGATTGTGCATTTGGAAGGCACAAAAGATCCTTACGTTGCTGCACTTAACAAAAACACGGGTGAAACCATTTGGAAAAGTGTCCGTCCCGCAAAGATTTATGAGCCATTGGAACCAGTTTACCGCAAATCCTACCAAACACCTATTGTGATTGATGTTGATGGCAGGGAACTGTTAATCAGCAATGCCGCATTTATGTGTTTTGCGCACGATGTAAATACCGGTGAAGTAATATGGACCATCGAATACGGCCATGATTCAACGGTGAGTCAGCCCTTGTATGATAACGGTTTGGTGTTTGTAAATTCGGGCTGGATTTTCGAAGATAACAAACCTTATTTTTCACGTCAGTATGCTGTCGATCCGAAAGGCACGGGCGATGTGACAAAATCGCATGTAAAGTGGATGTTCGAGGAAGAAGTGCCGCAAATTCCAACACCCGTTATTGTTGACGGACGAATGTATATGGTACATGATCGCGGAATGCTTACCTGTATCGATGCCAAAACTGCCGAAGTAATCTGGAAACACGAACTGAAAGGGAATTTCAATTCGTCGCCCATTTATGCCGGTGAAAACCTTTATTTCATAAACGTGAAAGGCATGTGTACGATTGTTAAGCCCGGCAATTCCTTCCAGTTGGTTGCCGAAAATGAGATTAGTGGCACGGTAAAAGCAGTTCCCGTTTTTGTTGACAACAAAATGATTTTGCGCACCGACAAAAATTTACTCCTAATCAAATAATACTTCCAATTCTTACGAAACTTGTTGTTTTTAGGAGGTTTTCTGATGCCAGTGTTGCATATCTATACAGGTGTTGAATATCGTTACAACATGTGTAAGGTGTTGCGAATCACTATGATGTAGCTGTATTGAAATTATGTGTTTAATTATTCAACATTCCATGTTGTTTTCTTATTCAACATGAGTTTCTCCAACCTATTGACAGATTGATTGTTATGTGTCTATTTTTTGTTTGGCATCGAAGTTGAATAGAGGTACACAAGATGCTCTAATTTCAAAATAATAATAATTAATAAATAAAAAATCATGAATAATAAATTTGTCTCTTCCGTTGGCTTGCTGATATTTCTAACTTGCTCCATAGGCTGCAACTTGGGATTCGCAAACCCGGGCGATTCGCAAACCGAAAAAATAACTGTCCTGTGCACGCCCGATCTTGAAAATCTTACCAACACATTTATTAGTGAATACGGCATTCAACAGTCCGATGCCATCTTTAAGGTTCAGTCGCTTGCGGCTAATGAATTTCCGGAATCTTTAAAAAAATCTAACGGGATAGGCTTCGTTTCGGAAGAGTCGTATTTATCAGGCAGCTTTGATGCAAGCTGGAAGATGCTGGTTGGCAGGGATGTGGTTGTTCCGGTGATAAATGCGCAGAATCCATTTTTGGATAGACTTGAAAAGCAGGGCGTTTCAGCTGAAAAAATGGCATCGGTTTTCAGTCGTCCCGAAAGTCAAAACTGGGGCACACTTCTCGACAATCAAAACGCCCAAAAACTAACGTTATTTGTTTTGCCCGATGAATCGGTTCAACGGGATGTTGCTCGATTCCTTCAAGTCAATCAAAATGTGCTTGCGAAAATTGAAATCAAAACGGCTGATGAAATTATTTCTGCCATTCAAAATGATCCGCTTGCACTTGGTTTTTGCAAATTGAATACGATACTTTCTGAAGATCAGCAGGAAATAGTATCTGATTTAAAAATCCTTCCAATCGACAAAAACGGAAACGGGCAATTGGAATACCATGAAAAGATTTATGGTTCCTTAGATAATTTTAAACGTGGGGTTTGGATTGGTAAATATCCGAAAACACTGATTAATAATGTTTATTCAGTTGCCAACGCTGCTCCTGAAAACGAAAATGTTACCCGGTTTTTAAGCTGGGTGGTCACGAATGGCCAACAACACATCATGTCCAACGGATACAGCGAATTGGTGTATAATGAGCGGAAATCGAATCTGGAAAAGTTGCAACCCGAAATCGCTTTGGTGGATATGAATAAACCGCAGCGCAGTGCTTCAAAAGTTATTTTCCTTGTTGTCGGGATTGCCTTAGCGGGTTTTGTAGTATATGCTTTCGTGCGAAAAGCCCGGAGGTCCCAAACAGAAAAAGTTAAATTCCAACACCCGGCTAAGGTTTTAAATGAAAACTCAATTGAAGTTCCTGCCGGACTGTATTTCGACAAAACCTACACCTGGAGCTTTATGGAACAAGATGGCACGGTGAGGATTGGTATCGACGATTTTTTGCAGCACGTTACCGGAAAATTTACGCGCGTTCAAATGAAGGCCCCCGGTGAAAAGGTGGCCCGGAACGAACCGGTACTAACGCTCATCCAAAACGGAAAACAAATCATTATTTCTGCTCCAATTTCGGGGACTATCAAAGAAATCAATGATAATTTGGTGACCGACCCTGCCGAAATCAACCGCTCGCCCTACTCAAAAGGTTGGGTCTATCAAATTGAACCCTCCAACTGGCTGCGCGAAATTCAGTTTATGCGCATGGCTGAAAATTACAAAACAGCATTGAAAAATGAATTCGCACGATTGAAAGACTTTTTGGCCGAAACAGTTGCCGCAAAAAGCGAAACGGGGCATCTTGTTTTTCAGGAAGGTGGCGAATTGTACGAACAGGTTTTAAGCGATTTAGGTCCACAGGTCTGGGAAGATTTTCAGAAAAAATTTATCGACACCGCCGAATTGGGTTAAGCCGTTATTTTTGTATTTTGTCGAAGTTTTCAACACAATCTTTTTTGATTGGACTTCAATTATTAAAACGGCGGGAATGATTTCTTTTAAAAGCAAAAAACAAGCGCATAAGAAAACTGAAAATTTCTTCTTTCGGAAATATTTCAGGTTCCGTTCATCCATATATGCACGGGTGGTATCGATTATCGCATTGCTGTCCGTCATCCTCTACATCGCATTCGGTGCAATTTTTAAATCGGTATATGGCGACTACCTGAACACGGTTATCCGGCAGCGCGGCGATAACATCGGTTCTATTATCGAGAGCTCCCTTTATCATTCGATGCTGAAGAACGATAAAAGTGAACTCCAAACCACCCTGGACATCATCAATACCCTGCCGGGAATCGATGATGTAAGTTTGTACAACAGTAGCGACGATTTGGTTTATTCGTCGTTCCCTGCCGATTCAGAGGAACAAAACAGCCTTGATTGCTTGAGTTGCCACACCGATTTTTCCGAAATGTTCCCGAAAAAAGAAAAGGCCTACAAAATTATCGATTTCAAAACTGCCTGCATGATGAATCACAACAACGCGCATCGGCAGTTATTGGTGCGTACGCCCATTTTAAACGAAACTTCATGCTACACAAGTGCCTGTCATGCACACGACCAGAACGACGAAGTTCTGGGTTCGCTAATCATCAAAATCCCGCTTGATGTATTGGATTCGGCGGTGACGAAATCGTCAACCCAGTTTTTTATCCTGGCGGCAATAATAACCTTTCTTGCGGTGTTGCTTTTAACCTATTTCACCCGCAACAAAATAAGAAAACCGTTGGATGCCATTGTGGTGGCAAGCGAAGCAGTTTCGGGCGGAGACCGTAGCCGCCGCCTTGAAATCACGCCCTACTTGCTAGACGATATGCGCTTAGTTTCGCAGGCGTTCAACAACATGCTCGACAATTTGGACGCGGCCAACAAAGAATTGGAAAACTGGTCGCAACAGTTGGAATACAAAGTCAGGAAAAAATCGGAAGAGTTATCTGAAATTCAAAACGAACTCATTCACATCGAGCGGATTGCTTCGTTGGGAAAGCTCTCATCGTCTGTTGCCCACGAAATTAATAATCCGCTTTCGGGCATTTTAACGTATTCAAAATTAGTTTCGAAACAGATCAACAAATTAGGACTTGAACCCGAGTCAACAAAATCGATGTTAAAATATTTAAACGTAATTGAAACCGAAACCAAGCGTTGTGGTGACATTGTAAAGGGCTTACTCGATTTTTCGCGGAAGGATCAGGAGAATTTCGAAAACAAGCGCCTGAATCAAATCTTAAAAGAAAGCTACAATTTAATGGCACACCAGATGCGTATGGCCAACATTCATTTTTACACCGATTTTAAGGCAGAAAATGATTTGGTTTATTGCAACGAAAACCAGATAAAACAGGTTTGTGTGGCACTTTTGGTGAATGCCCTCGAAGCCGTTACCGTTACCGTGAATGCCGAAATTTTGATGAAAACCAGCAACCCCGACGACACACATGTCCAGTTTGAAATAACGGACAACGGCGTGGGCATTCCGCCCGAAGATATTTCGAAGGTCTTTCAACCCTTTTTCTCCGCTAAAGAGCGGGCGAACGGAATAGGGCTTGGGCTGGCAATCGTTCACGGAATTGTGGAAAGCCACAACGGTAGAATTGAGGTGAAATCGGAACCTGGCAAAGGCACAACCATGTCGGTACTGTTGTCTTTAGTAAAGAATTAAGGAGGAATAAAATGACAAAAAGTATTTCGCTATTGATTGTTGACGACGAAGAATCGGTGCGCGATTCATTGTACAATTGGTTTATCGAAGACGGTTTTCGTGTGCAGTGCGCCGCTGATGCAAAGGAAGCGCTTGCGATGATAGAAACCGAAGACTTCGACATTATTATAACCGATATTAAAATGCCGGGAATGGACGGATTGGAGATGCACCGCCGGATCAGGGCCTTGAACAAGGAGGCGATTGTGATTATCATGACCGCTTTTGCATCGGTTGAAACTGCTGTTCAGGCATTGAAAGATGGCGCGTTCGACTACGTTACCAAACCGTTCGACCCTGACGATCTTTCGCATTTAATCCGGAATGCAGCCCAACAAATTTCGCTGAAATCTGAAAACGAAACGCTTAAAAACAAAGTGATTTCGCTGGAAAACATCGAAGATCTGATTGGCAACAGCAAAGCAATGATTGAAGTATTGAAACAGGTTGAAAGCGTGGCGCAATCCAGTTCGTCGGTGATTATTACGGGTGAAAGCGGCACCGGAAAAGAATTGATTGCACGGGCTATCCACTCCAATTCGACAAGGAAATTTTTTCCGCTGGTAACCGTGCATTGTGGCGCCCTGTCGGAAGATTTGTTGGAGAGCGAGTTGTTTGGCCACGAAAAAGGAGCATTTACCGGAGCGATATACAACCGCAAAGGGCGTTTTGAAATGGCTGACGGCGGGACTATTTTTTTGGATGAAATTGCCACAATTTCCAGCAAAATGCAAATTGAATTGTTGCGTGTTCTTGAATCGAAAGCATTCATGCGGGTAGGTGGTAGCAAAGAAATTCAATCCGATTTCAGGGTGATTTGCGCCACTAACCGCGACCTGAAAAAAATGGTGGAAGAAGGTACCTTCCGCGAAGATCTCTACTACCGGCTGAATGTGGTAAATATCACCATTCCGCCGCTGCGCGAGCGGGTGGATGACATTCCAATCCTGGTCGATTATTTCATAAAAAAGTATTGCACGTCCATGAGCCGCAACCTTATTTCTATTGATGCAGCAGCACTGCAACGCATCGAAGAATACGATTTCCCCGGCAACGTCCGCGAACTCGAAAATATGATTGAACGTGCCATTGTTATCGGCAATGGCAAGGAAATCAGGTTGAAGGATTTACCGTTGGAGAAAGATATTATCAGCGACTCTAATGACAGTTTGTACGAAATCGAAAAGAAATACGTGGCACAAACCTTGAAAAAATACAATTGGAACATCAGCCGCACGGCAAAAGTGCTAAAAATAGACCGTGTTACTTTGTACAACAAAATCAAAAAATACAAACTGAAATCACCTAAGAAGAAATAGGACTAAACAATAAAGTTTTTTGAATTGGATACGCAACAAATTTTATTGATTTCGCACGGGCATTTTGAGAAAGATTTTCTCGAAAAAATTGTATTGGATGTTCAACATGAATTCAACTTGCCTGTTGACATTCGCAACGGCTTTGCCGATATTTCAGTGTTTTACGATCCGGCGCGTCGCCAATACGATGCCAACCAACTGCTTAAATTCATCGACTCCGGTTCGCCACCGGAAGCTGTAAAGACCATCGGGCTTTTTCAGGTTGACCTTTTTATTCCAATCCTGACCTTCCTGTTCGGACAAGCCATTTTTAATGGAAAAACGGGGGTAGCTTCCAGCTATCGCCTGAGAAATGAACAGTATGGCCTGCCCCGAAACGAAAAACTGCTTTTCGAACGTTTCCTGAAAGTAATCATTCACGAACTGGGCCATTTGTTTGGATTGAAACATTGTTATAACCCGGTGTGTGTTATGCGTTCCACAACCTATGTTGAAGATATCGATCAGAAAGGCCATCACTTTTGCGCTGCCTGTCATCACGAATTATAAAATTTAACCTGCTAACAAAAACCGGATAAAACAAGAATTGTTTCCTTTCCGGGAAAACCGGAAAGCCGAATTATTGATGCTTAATTATTTGGGTTTTGTCTATGCTATTAATCAATTCATTTCTTTTTATGTATGTTTGTGTATCCCGAAGGTTGAGGAGAACAAAAAAACTAACCGGCAAATACCAGTGAAACAAATCAACGGCTGATGACGGAAAAAAATTACGAAGAACTTTTTATCTTCAAGCGCATGGTTGAAGGGGACAAGGCGGCTTTTCATTTCTTTTTTGAAAAATATTATGCCGATTTGTGCAACCTGATAAACTTTTATGTCCGCGACCCGGTAATATCGGAAGAAATCGCGCAGGATATTTTTATAGGATTCTGGGAGAAAAGGGAAGATATCAAAATCAACGCCTCAGTAAAAGCATACTTATTCAAAGCCTGCAAAAACAAAAGCCTCAACTACCTCCGCAACGAAAAGCGCAAATTAAACATTCACGAAAAACTGGCAAAAGTTGCCGAAACCAACTACGATGAATTGCCCGGAAGCAACATGGATGCTAACTACCTCCGTGAAATAATTAACAAAAGCGTTAACAGCCTGCCGGAAAAATGCCGCGAAATTTTTATTCTAGCAAAAGAAGAAAATCTTACCTACAAAGAAATTGCCAACCGGTTAGGCCTCTCCGTAAAAACAGTAGAAAACCAGATGGGAAAAGCACTGAAGTTACTGCGGGAGTTGCTCCGGCCGTATTACAATGAATTGTTTGAATAATATGAATATCCGCTTGTTTATCAACAGCTGTTTGTTATTTCCTCGTCCCCCTTTATCAAAGGGGGAATCAAAGGGGGATTTCGTCAAAATAAGGACTACTGAATTCCAAACGTAAATAATCCCCCGACCTCCTGCGTCGGCCACCCCCTTTCCTGAAAGGGGGACACGCGCTAAACAAACTCCACAGCCAATTAGGCAAACAAACGGGTACTCATATTGGATAAAAACAAAACGAAAATAATCCGTTTTCACATAGGGGTAAGCCCAAAGTTATGTGCCATACTATTATATTCGATAATAAAGTATGAAACAAAATACACCTTGGCATATTATTTCCAAGTATTTCCAAAAGCAGGCAACGGCTGAAGAATTGGCAAAGCTTGAACAATGGTTGGCAGAAAATAAAGAAAACGAAATCCTGTTGGCCGATGCGTTCAATGTTTACACTGTTACCGATTCCGTGCCGGAACCCATGTCCCCCGATTTGGAAAAAGCATGGCAAAGAATCAACCGCCGGATTGCACAACGCCGCCTTCCGTTAAAACAATGGGCCCTAAAAATAAAATATGCCGCTGCCATTGCAGCAATTCTGTTCATTGGTTTTTTATCCTCGTGGTTCCTACTTGGCGTAAAAAATAACCAAATACTTCAGCAACAAACAGAAGTAGTCACTCCAATGGGGCAAAAATCCATGGTGGTTTTACCCGATAGTTCAATAGTTTGGTTGAATTCCGGTTCATCCCTGAAATACAACGGAAGTTTTAATGTGAAAGAACGCGAGGTAGTTCTAACAGGGGAAGCGTACTTTGAAGTGCATAAAAATACATCGAAAAAGTTCAGGGTGAAAACCGGAATTCTTTATGTTGACGTTTATGGCACGGCATTCAATGTTAAAAACCACAACGACGATAAATTCCAGGAAATTACAGTGGCCGAAGGCCGGGTGGGGATAGCCGGTAAAAGCGGTGAAATCAGGCAACTGACGCGGGGCGAACAAGCGGTATTGGACAAGGCTTCCAATAAAATTGCATTTACAAAAAACGTCCCCGGGATCATAAGTGCCTGGAAAAACGACGAGCTGATTTTCGACAACACCCCGTTAGAAGAAGCCATAAAATACTTAGAGCGCTGGTACGGGGTGCACATTACCATCGACAACGCCATGAAGGGGAAACACAGCTATACCTTCAAAGTGAAAACCGAATCGTTCCGCGAAATGCTGGAAATGATGAAAGTGATGACCCCGCTTGAATATGAAATCAATGGAAAAGAGGTGAAAATAAAATATGCTAACTAATTAAAAACGAATTGCCTATGGAATAGCTTAAACGATCATCAAAAAAACAGGCCTGCACGGGGCAAGCCTGTAATTCGAAAAATTGTTTAATCACAGTATCCTGAAAAAGAAACAAATTGCCGCTTGTGCCTTTTCAACGATACTGAAAAAAATCACGACAAAATTATGGAAAAAAATTATGAAAACGCGTTGGGGGCAAGGTTTTATTCCCCCGCATTAAAACTTTTATTGACCATGAAGCTAATACTGATACTGATATGCGGATTGGGGCTTCTCAGCAGTTTGGCAGAAGACGGATACGCACAGGCCACCAAGCTGACCTTTGCCTTTGAAGATGCGAGCATCAAAGAGGTGTTGCTTTACATCGAAAACCACTCGGAGTTTGCCTTTATGTACGATAACAACGAAGTGGATGTCAACCGCAAGGTGAACATAAAAGTGAAAGATGAAAAGATCGATGTCATCTTAACGCAATTGTTCGGGAACGGACAAATCAACACCCGAACTATGGGCAGGCACATTATTATTTTCCCTGCTGCCAGCCATACCGCCCGCGCCCTGGCAAGCGAGCAACAACAACAACAGCAACAAAACCAAGTTTCCGGCACTGTAACCGACGATACCGGCCAGCCCCTTCCGGGAGTGGCCGTGGTAGTGAAAGGTACCACTCAGGGAACTGTAACAAATGCCGATGGTCAATATACCATTTCCAACATTCCTGAAAATGCCACCTTGCAGTTTTCTTTTGTGGGGATGCGGGCACAGGAAGTTGTTGTTGGGAACCAAACTACCATAAATATTGAAATGGTTGCCGATGCGATTGGGATTGAAGAAGTTGTGGCTGTGGGATATGGAACGCAAAAGAAGGTGAATTTAACTGGTGCTGTAGATGTTATTTCAAATGAAAAATTGGTAAATCGTTCAGCGCCCACCGTTTCTCAATTATTACAAGGGGTATCGCCCGGTTTAAATTTAGAGATTAATAATCAAGACGGCTTTCAACCTGGGGCTACTATGGACATTTCTATTCGTGGTGTTGGTTCTTTAAATGGAGGGGAACCTTACGTTATAGTTGATGGATTTCCCGGGAATATCAACAATCTTAATCCGGAAGACATTGAATCTATAACCATATTAAAGGATGCCGCTGCTTCAGCAATTTATGGGGCACGGGCTCCTTATGGTGTCATTCTTGTGACCACAAAAAATGGGGAGAAAGACAAAAAATTAAGTGTGACTTATTCCGGAAATGTTTTTGTCAATACGCCACAGCCATTGCCCGAAAGTTTGGACTCTTATACCTGGGTACGCATGCAGAATGAGGCAGCAAGGAATCTAGGAGGGCAACCGTTTACAAATCAAACAGTTGACCGTATTATTGCCTATCAAAATGAAGATTGGGACTATTTAAGGCAATCGATGGATTGGCCGGAGGGAGCAACGATTTTTGGATCGCTTCCTCAAGGAGATCTTTGGAATAACGGCAATTTGAATTATGCAAACACTGACTGGTGGGATGTTATGTATGGGCATAGTGTAAATCAGAAACACGACTTGAATTTTCAAGGGGGCTCACAACATGCATCTTATTATTTCTCGGCAGGATATCTTTCTCAGGAAGGTGTATTAAATTATGGAACCGATAAGTTTGAAAGAATTAGCACCTTGGGGAAGTTCAATCTTAATATTACCGACTGGTGGGATTTTGGTTGGGAAATGCGTGCAACAATAAATCTCCGAAACAAACCCAACTATACGAATATTGGTGATTACTCACAGATATTTCGTGAAATTTCCAGGGAGTATCCAATAACTCCATTATACGATGGATATGGAAATTACCACTCCGAATCTCATATTCCAGGAATTTTACAGGGTGGGGCAGACTTAAGCAAAGAAACCGATCATTGGAATAATTTTAAAATGGAAATTAGACCAACGCAAGGGTGGAAAGTAAATGCCGATTTTGCCTATAATTCTTTTTCTGCTTTAAATTCTTTGGAGAACAAGTCTGTTTATTGGTATGATGTTCATAATCAGCCATACATTACAGGGCAAAGTATTCCAACCAGTATTGAGCGAATTCATCGCGATAATTATTATTGGACAACCAATATTTATTCTTCTTATAATTTTGAAATAAAGGACAACCACCAATTTCTTATTATGGCCGGGATGCAATTAGAAAAAAGGAAAAACTCCAGGCTTAGTGGGTACAAAGAGGATTTAATTGTTGACGACGTCCTTTCGTTGGAAACGGCAACAGGAAGTCCGATCCTTTCTGAGAGTTTACCCCACAGCGCCACGCAGGGTTATTTCTCACGTTTCACTTATAATTTTAAGGAAAAATACCTGGTTGAGTCGAATGTTAGATATGATGGTTCTTATGTTTTCAGGAAAGGGAACCGGTGGGGGTTTTACCCTTCTTTTTCGCTTGGCTGGAACATCCACAAGGAATCATTCTGGAATATACCGGAAAATTATATCTCTTCTTTAAAGTTAAGAGGTTCCTGGGGACAATTGGGAAACCAGAATGTATCGCCCTATAGTGACATTGATTTAATCCCGATCCAAAATGACAGGTTGAATTGGATTTTCAATTTTGGCGAAAACAGACCTTTAGGCTATACCACGGCACCGGGCATTGTTAACAGAAACCTTACATGGGAAACAGCTACCACCAAAAATATAGGGGCAAACATCGCATTTTTAAACAACAGGTTACAGGCTGATTTTGATTTATTTGAAAGGCTTACAACGGATATGGTAGGCCCCTCTGAAGCAAGACCAGGGGTTTTAGGGGCAAATGTACCAAAGGAAAATAATTCCAATCTCCGGACAAGAGGGTGGGAATTAAGCCTTAATTGGAAACAGAGCCTGAACAGCGGTTTTTCATACTTTGCAAATGTAAACTTGTATGATTACAAATCGGTGGTAACAAAATATTTTAATCCCCTTGGAACATTATCTACCTGGTACGAAGGACAGGAACTGGGTGAAATTTGGGGATATACCGTATATGACTTATTCCGGACACAGGAAGAATTGGATGATTATTTGGCATCTGTTGATTTATCACATATTGCCACCAGGTGGAGGACAGGTGATGTCAGATACGAAGACATCAATAATGATGGCAAGGTGAACAATGGAAACAATACAATAGATGACCACGGTGATCTGTCAATCATTGGAAACTCTGAGCCGCACTGGCAATATGGAATATCGGCCGGTTTGAATTATAAAGGTTTCGATTTCTCTATGCTATTGAAAGGAGTTGCAAAGAAAGATATTTATTTCGGTCGAGGGGCAAACATGTTCTGGGGATTTACCCATGGATGGTGGGAATCAAGTTTATCAACAAACCATCTTGACTATTTCAGGGACCAGCCGGGAACAAAATATGTTGGACTTTACGAAGGCGATGCGAATATTAACACAGACGCCTATTGGCCCAGGCCATATTTAAATGCCGGACAAGAAAACAAAAATAAAAGTAATCCTAATACCAGGTACTTGCAGGATGCTTCCTATCTGAGATTACAAAACATTCAATTAGGATATAACTTGCCCCAACAATTAACTTCAAAGCTTAATATACAGAAATTCAGGCTATATTTTTCAGGCGAAAACCTGCTCACGTTTACTAAATTACCTAATGGTATCGATGCTGTGGCACTCCGTGGCTGGAATTGGGGAACTGAATATGGTCGCCTGACGTATGGCGCTGACAGGGTTTACTCGTTGGGTATTACTATTACTTATTAAATTTTAAATAAAGGAATATCATGAAAAATATGTATAAAATAGTAGTTATTACTTTTTCTGTATTGCTTTTCAACTCATGTGAAAGCTTTATAGATTTAAAGCCATTAGATCGTATCAGTACTTTGGATTACTGGAAAACATCCAGAGATTTAGAAAAATATATGTATCAATTTTATCCTTTGTTGACAGAAGACCAACAGTTGCTTTCTGACAACGCTCATCATACAGACGATATGATTCATGCTGATATAAGTAAAATAATGAACGGGGAAAGAACGATTAGCACAGGTGGCTGGAGGGGGGAATGGTATAGAATCCGAGGAATCAATATTTTCTTTGAAAATTATCAGAAATGTGAGGATGATTTTAATAGTTACAGGCATTATGTGGGAGAGGCACATTTTTTCAGGGCATGGTTTTATTTTAATTTGTTAGAAAAGTATGGGGATCTCCCCTGGTATTCAGAGGTAATTGAATTGGATGACGAAGAGGCATTGATGCGCCCACGTGATCTCCGCACAATGGTTGCCGACAGAATCTTAGAGGATCTGGACAAGGCCATTTCTTATCTGGATTTCCGGACAAAAACAGGAAATTCCAGAATCAGTAAAGAGGCTGCTTTAGCGTTTAAAACACGGGTAGCTTTATATGAAGGAACATGGCAAAAATACCATGCCAATACGCCCTTTGGGACGGCTGGTGCAAATCCCAATAAATATTTCCAGGAATGTGTCGATGCTGCCGAAGAATTAATAAATGGAAATTATACTATAGGTATTTATAGCACAGGCAATTCGGATAAGGATTATTACCAATTATTTGGATTTGATAACATGTCGGATATAGACGAAGTAATACTTTACAAATCCTTTAATGCTGCAGAGGGATTTGGCAACAGCGCACAGTATCATTCCAATATTTATCCTGCTGAGCGTGGAATTACGTGGTGGCTAATTTCATCTTATCTTGGAAAGAATGGAGAACCTTATAACTATATAGAGGTGAGTAAAACAAAGAAAGGGAATGACTTCTTAAATAAAATTGCAAACGATTGTGATCCCCGGCTAAAATCCACGGTTTGGATGCCCGGTGATTTAATGTCGGCGAGCTACGATAATTATTTTGATAAGCCTCCCATTGACCAAGGTTCTATTCAATTGTGCCCAACAGGGTTTCAGGTAAAGAAATCAAGCAACCCAAATTCTCCCGCTGCCGGAAGACCTTTTGAAGTGCTGAGTGAAACGGGGTATATTATTTTACGCTATGGAGAGGTATTGTTGAATTACGCAGAAGCAAAATATGAACTCGAAAATACAGTTGCGTATGAGCAACTTAACATGCTGAGGGAAAGAGCAGGTATGCCGGATTTTGTTGTGAATATAAAAAACTCAGATCCCAATTTAATTGATTACGGATATCCCGTCTCAGATGAATTATATGAAATCCGGCGTGAGAGGAGAGTCGAGATGGCCATTGAAGGATTGAGAGACGATGATTTAATGCGATGGGCAGCCCATTCTCTTTTTAAAGGGAAAAAACCCAAAGGATATCCTCTTAACAGTGAAGAGTTTCCTGCTTACAATAAGCCGATTGATGCAAATGGTTTAATTGATTATTATGCTAAAGATATGCCAAATGGTTATCAATTCAGGGAAGGGCAGGATTATTTATATTCAATCCCTCAGAACGAATTGACATTAAATCCGAATTTGACTCAAAATCCAGGTTGGTAATTATTTTGAATAAATGGTCCCGGTAATTTCTAATTCTAATAGAAATTACCGGGGGTTAACAGCAGGTTAGAATTAAAAACGGATCGACATCCAGTCTTGACGCGAAGTGTTTGAAATATTATCACTTTTCTGAAATAAGTAATGATACAATCTAATCAGAATTCAATTAAATGAACAAAGATTTAATAATTAATAAGTTTATCATATTTCCTCTACTTGGAATTGGAATTACATTGTTATCATGCGAAAAGGAAGAAATAAGGCCCAATATACTTTTTGCCATTGCCGATGATATGAGTTATGGGCACACCAGTTATGATGGCTACCCGGAAGTTAAAACGCCTGCTTTCGATAAAATTGCAAATGAAGGCATGGTTTTTACCCATGCTTATGTTTCTACCTCTTCTTGTTCCCCCTCAAGGGCTTCTATATTGACAGGCAGGAATGGTTATGAACTAGAGGAAGGTGCGGTACTATGGTCTTATTTACCTGAAAAATTTCAGGTTTATCCTGATATCCTGCAACAATACGGATACCATATAGGATATACAGGTAAAGGCTGGGGACCCGGTAATTTAGATATCGCCAACCGGAAAGTAAATCCTGCAGGAACTTCATATAATGAAATCAAAACAAATCCAGTATTATCATTCGGCGAGGTATCTAATATTTCAAGGATAGACTATTTCAGCAATTTTAAACAATTCCTGAATGGAAGAACGAAAGATCAACCTTTTCACTTTTGGTTTTCGGCTTTTGAACCGCACAGGGACTATCAGGAAGGGATAGGAAAACTTGCGGGAAAAGATCCTTCCAAGATAAAAGTACCCGATTTTTTCCCTGATACCGGGGAAGTAAGAAACGATATACTGGATTATTTGGCAGAAATAGAATGGTATGATAAACATTTACTTAAAATGATGTCATATCTTGACAGCATTGGCGAACTGGACAACACCATTGTTATTATGACTTCGGATAACGGGATGCCATTCCCCCGGGCGAAAGCAAACTTATATGAATACGGAACACATATGCCACTCGCTATACGGTGGGGGAATATGGTTCCCCGGATCATCAAGGATTTTATCAGTTTTACTGATTTTGCACCTACTTTTCTGGAAGCAGCAAATATTCCGGTTCCTGAAAGCATGAGCGGAAAAAGTTTCTATAATATCCTGAAATCTAAAAAATCGGGACAGGTTGACCCGGAAAGAAACAACGTAGTATTGTATAAAGAACGCCATGCCTGGGTTCAACCAAATGGACAATGCACTCCCGTAAGGGGCTACAGAAAAGACAACTGGTTGGTTATATGGAATATACTTCCTGATATGTGGCCCGCAGGACATCCTGACCCGAAAGTTAATTTCAATTTGTGGCCATTTGGCGATGTTGATAACGGCCCGACAAAAACCGAAATAATGAAACAAAAGAATAAAAAAGGCAATAGGATCGATTATTATGATCTCTCGTTTGGCAAACGCCCGGAATACGAACTCTATGATGTTGAAAGAGACCCATTCCAAATGAACAATATCGCGAATGACAACCGTTATGCCAAACTCTTGACGGCCTTAGTTGATGAGATGAAGAACAAGCTACGGGAAACCAACGATCCCCGGCTAACCGGAACAGGGACCGAATCTTTTGAACAGGCCCCGTACTTTGGCGTCCTGGCGGTTGAAACAGGTTGGATGTCGCCTAATAGGTGGGAGTTGTTGAATAATCAGGAAAAGGAAGAACATTTAAAAAAAATGCAATCTGAATTGGCAATAAATAGAAAGAGGTTAAAGGAACTCTACGAAGAGTAATCATCGATTCTTCTTTTCTCTTGGCATTAAAGTAAAAAATATCAACCTGTCGGTTAATTAAAATTTGAAAAATATGAAAAAGCTGTTGTTAATATCGTTGCTATATGCCTTGAGCGCATGTGCTCAAAAAGAAAATAAAATAAAGGAAATTAAAAAACTCAATGTGCTTTTTATTATTGTAGATGATCTTCGTCCATCATTAGGCGCTTACAATTTTCCTGATGTAAAAACCCCAAACATTGACAGGTTAGCTTCTGAAGGAATTCAGTTTAACCATGCCTTTTGTAATATACCTGTATGCGGGGCCTCGAGGGCAAGCTTGCTTACCGGATTGAGGCCTTTTTGGCCGCACAGGTTTTTAAACTACGATACATGGGTTGAAAAAGAATGTCCGGATATTTTAACCTTACCGGAGCACCTGTTAAATAATGGATACACAACAGTTTCAAATGGTAAAGTTTTTCACCACTTGGAGGATAAGAAGGGAGTATGGTCCGAATCTCCCTGGAAGCCTGATACTACCACGAGAATACTACAGTTCACAAATCCAACGAATGTAAATTATTTTGATTCAGCCTCCCTTCAGTATATAAATCCGAAAACAGGATCCGGACCCTACTTTGAGGCCGCAGATATTCCCGACTCTCTGTATTTTGATGGAATAGTAACCCGAAAATCGATTGAGGATTTGAAAAGGTTGTCAGAACAAGAAAAACCTTTCTTTTTGGCAGTTGGTTTTCACAAGCCTCATTTACCTTTTAATGCACCTGAAAAATATTACGATCTTTATGATAGTATATCTATTGCTGATAACCGATTTAGGCCGGCAGGCCTGCCGGAGCAGGTGAGGAATTCAAGGGAAATTTTTAGATACGGGCGCCTCAGCCATTACAATACGTTAGATTTTCATTACGAGGCCAGACATGCTTACTTGGCTTGTGTAAGTTTTATTGATGCCCAGGTAGGCCTCTTATTACGGAAGCTTAAGGATTTAAATATTGAAGGCAATACAATTGTAATAATATTTGGAGATCATGGCTGGAACCTTGGAGAGCACAATTTTTGGGGAAAACATAACGTCATGTACAATGCTTTAAATGTGCCGCTGATTGTAAAAGCTCCTGGTTTCAGTACAAAAGAAATAGATGAAATTGTAGAGTTTGTCGATATTTATCCAACTTTATGTGAGATGACTGGGATTGAAACCCCACCTCACCTCCAGGGGAAAAGTATGGTGGCATTAATGAACGGGCAGCACAAAAATTGGAAAAATACAGCTTTTGCTGAATGGCAAGGGGCAAGGACAATCCTTACAGATCGGTATTCTTATACCTATTGGTTTGAAGAAAGGTACAATGATGCACAGATGCTTTTCGATCATAAACTTGATCCTTATGAAAACGAGAATGTTGTTGACAACAAAGAATATAAAGAAAATGTGAAAGAACTAAGATTAACGATTGATTCACTTTACTCAACATTTAATAAATGAAATTATGAAAAAAAAGTTATTAGGGTATTTATTTTGTCTGTTGATTGTCCCTTCAGTTTCGGCACAGGATTTTGCCGTGTGGAAGGACAATAAATTAGTGCTTGACAATGGAATTGTAAATCGGGAAATAATTGTTGAAAATGGCCGGATCTTTACCAACAGCCTTCAACTCAAGGGCAACGATTTGAATTTCAATTCTGGAATGTCGAAAGAGTTTTCCCTATACATAGACGGGAAGTATTGTGACGGGCAATCAGAATGGGATTTGATATCATTTGCAGCAGCAAACGATAACTATAAAGGCAATGGGGCTATCGTAAAACTCCGGGGCACTAAAGTTTTTTTGGGTATAGAGGTGGACATAACATACCTGTTATACCCGGATTTGCCCGTTATCCGGAAGCAGATAAGCATATCGAACAATACAGGGAAGGAGATAATGGTAGAGTCCTTGGACGTAGAAAAATTAAAATTGGGATTTGGTTTTATCAGTGCGGTTGCCTATACCAATTATGGGAGGCAAAAGCATTTAAGCACCTACATAAGTGATTGGGATGATCCCGTTATTGCAATTCATTCATATAGCTACAACGCAGGAATCCTTTTAGGCAATGAATCTCCAGGTATTTTGAAAAGGACTGCATACAATACTGAATATAACAATGTTGAAATTGGGCTAACACATAAAGATGAAAATTACCCATTTAGAAAGTATATCAAAAATACTGAACAATGGGCAAGCCCCCGCGTGTTTACAATCCCCTATGCTAACACTTCAGACCCATGGAGTATAATGAATACATCGTTGGCGGATTTCGTACGCCGGCACATGGGGCTTCGCATCAACCATATAAGGGAAAGGCCCATATTTATGTACAACACCTGGCGTTCCTTTCGTCAAGAAGTTAACGATTCAGTTTTAAGTGTTGCAAAAGTGGCTTCAGAAATTGGAGTATCACACTTTACTATTGACGATGGTTGGTTTATAACGAAAGGGAATATTGGTAAAGAGAAAATTACGAGGTCTCATCACGGTAATGTGGGTGATTGGATTGTGGACACAGCAAAATTTTCAAGTGGGCTCAAACCTGTTTGTGATGAAATCAGGAAATTGGGAATGGAGCCGGGTTTATGGATAAGCATAGCGACAGCAGCGACCACATCAGAAGTTTTTCAAAATCACCCTGAATGGGTTGTTAGGGATGAGAAAGGGGACTTAGTAAATCTCCATAGTTCGGGCAAGCCAGGGGATACCTATACCATGTGCTTGGGTACAGGATGGGTGGGATACATTAAAAAGAAGATACTGGACTTGGTTAAGGATTTGGAATTAAGTTACGTTAAACTCGATTTGGCAGTTGTAACAAGTGCTTATGTTACAGACATTAAAAAAGCAGGGTGTTCTGCCAAAGACCATCCTGCCCATAAAGATCGGGAGGAATCATTAATCGTTATTTATGAGAGATTGTTTAAGCTTTTTGATGAATTGCACGAAGAAGCACCTGATTTATTTATTGACTGTACTTTTGAAAC
Organism: uncultured Maribellus sp.; assembly: GCA_964572085.1. Classification (GTDB taxonomy): domain Bacteria; phylum Bacteroidota; class Bacteroidia; order Bacteroidales; family Prolixibacteraceae; genus Draconibacterium. Next base: position 26,031 of record CAZNEV010000039.1, read on the forward strand.
TGCCGGAAAGATGCAATTGATTGATTATGCTTTTTGTCAACATGCCGAAGGTAATTGGCTGACAAATATTGAAGAGCCCTTTCCTGTAGGGGCTTTTCGTATCCGTAATTTAGCCTGGTGGAAATCCCCCGTAATACCGGCATCATCGTTAATTATTGGCAATCTGCAGATGGATAGCCCCGGATTTATCCATGAACTTAAAACATTGATAGGTTCATTTCCAATTGCATTGGGAGACCTTCGCAAATTGACAAAAGAAAGGAAGGTTGAAATACGGCAATGGACAGACTGGATTTCGGCCATGCAAAATAAATATGATTATGATTTGTTCCGTCAGGATTTACCGGGATTTGGAGAGCCAATGGAAGGATCATGGGACGGGTGGTCGCGCATAAACACCGACACTAAAGAAGGTGGTATTGTCGGGGTTTACAAACAGGGCTCATTGGATGACGAACGGATAGTCTCTATCCCCGGGTTAGATGAAAAAAAACAATATATTATAAAAGAGGCCCCAGGCAATACAGAAATAACCAGGATGTCTGGCAAGGATCTGTTTGAAAAAGGATTTAAGGTTAAAATGACGCAAAAATACGATAGTAAATTGTTCGAGGTTGGGGTTCCTCACTGATTCTGGTTGTCCAAGGCCTATAAGTACCTATGGGGGGTATTCCTTGTTTCGAATTTTTTGGGCAAATAAAAAAATGCCTATTTACACATCAATATTTTACTTCGGGGTTGTTGATTAATTTATATAAAAATTTAATAATGGACTCACGCGAACAGTTTCTAAAAACCGTTAACCATATTCAGCCAGACCGGGTTATCCTCGATATGGGGGCTACGGCTGTTACTGGCATACATGTACAAACCCTGGCACGGTTACTTGATTTTTATGGATTGGGCAAAATGCCTATCCGTGTTATTGAACCATACCAGATGTTGGGAGAGGTGAGCCGGGAACTGGCCGATGCAATCGGTGTTGATGTTACCGGTGCCTGGGCAAGGGACAGTATGTTTGGGTTTTACAACCATATGCCGTTTAAAGAATGGGTGACCCCATGGAAACAGAAAGTTTTGGTGCCTCAAAACTTTAACGTAACTACCAGTCTTGGTGGAGATATCCTTATGTACCCAGGCGGCGATACTTCTGTTGTTCCATCGGCACGGATGCCCCGGTCAGGATATTTTTTTGATGCCATCATCAGGCAGCAACCCATAGTTGAAGAAGAACTAAATCCTGAAAATAACCTTGAAGAATTCGAGTTGATTAGCAATAAAGAACTGGAGCATTGGCGTGATGAAGTTAACCGGGCATATTCTTCCGGGCGGGCGGTAATTGCGGGGTTTGGGGGTACAGCCCTCGGAGACATTGCCCTGGTGCCCGGTATTCAGATGAAACACCCTAAAGGAATACGCGATGTGGCAGAATGGTACATGAGCACAATCCTGCGTCCTGATTACATAAAAACAGTTTTTGAAAAACAGGTTGAAATTGCGGTTGAAAACTTGCGAAGGATTTTTGAAGTCGTTGGAAACAAAGTTAACGCCGTTTTTGTATGTGGTACAGATTTCGGCACCCAAAGCTCTACGTTCTGCTCCCCGGGGCAATTCGACGATATGTGGCTGCCTTATTACAAAAAGATAAACGGCTGGATCCATGAAAACACCCAGTGGAAAACATTTAAACACTCTTGTGGTGCAGTTGAGGGTTTAATGGACAATTTTATACGTGCCGGTTTTGACATTATAAACCCTGTTCAAATAAATGCGGCAGGGATGGACCTGAAAATACTAAAGGGAAAATATGGTAGTGAAATAGTATTTTGGGGAGGTGGAATCGACACCCAGAAAGTATTACCCTTTGGCAACCCCGGAGAAGTACGCGAACAAGTATTGCGCTCATGCGAAATTTTATTGAAAGGCGGAGGTTTTGTGTTTAATACCGTACATAATATTCAGGCAAATGTGCCGATTGAAAACGTTGTGGCCATGATTGAAGCCATAAAAGAATTTAACGGGGGCAATAACTGAGACTACGGGCTAAATTCAATAAATAATGAAGAGACACTTATACTTTATCACGTTTGTAGCTGCATTGGGTGGTTTGCTGTTTGGGTTTGAAACAGCGGTAATTAATGGGACAATTTTTTACGTAGCCAAATATTTTGGACTTACTCCCGCCATGAAAGGGTTTGTTGTGAGTATCGCCCTGGTTGGCTGTATTGCAGGTGCATTATTTATAGGGAAACCCGCTGACAAATACGGCCGCCGGTACATGTTAAAGTATATTGCTGTTATTTTTCTCTTTTCTATGCTTGTCACTGGGCTGGCAACTAACCTGTGGGTGTTTGTATTTGGGCGGTTTATAGGTGGCATTGCCGTGGGCGGGGCATCCGTGGTCACGCCCACATATATTTCCGAAGTTTCGCCACCTAAAATAAGGGGGAGGCTGGTGTCCATTAATCAGATTGCTTTGGTATTTGGCATACTGATTTCTTTTTTTTCCAATTACGTTATCGACATTTTAAGCAAAGGGGAAAATAATTGGAGGTGGATGTTTTTATTTGGGGTAATACCGTCTGTTCTATTTTATGGACTGCTTTTTTTCATTCCGCGTACACCCCGTTGGCTGGTTAAAGAAGGCAGGGTTGATGAAGCCAGTGAAGTTGTCCTAAGTATTAATCGTCAACATGACGTTAGGGGAATAATCCATTCAATCCAAGTTTCTTTAGATGAAGAAAGCAGCGTCACACATAACGGCTCCCTTTTCCGCAAGCCTTATTTTAAATTGGTTTTAATCGCTATCGGCATCGGGATGTTCAACCAGTTGTCAGGGATAAATGTCATAAATTATTACTCAACGGATATATTTAGGGAAGCCGGATTTTCAGGGGAATCCGCGTTGTTTCAGTCAGTCCTCATTGGGCTTACCAATTTGACTTTCACAATTATCGGGATGTCGCTTATTGATAGGATTGGGAGGAAATCCCTTCTTTATATAGGGGCGATCGGAATGCCGGTATTCTTGGGATTACTCAGTTGGTCGTACATTTCGGGATACACGGAAGGCTTCATACTGTTGATTTGCCTCATTGGTTTTATTGCCTTCTTTGCTGCATCGCAGGGAGTTGTTATTTCTGTGCTTTTGTCCGAACTATTTCCAAATAACATTAGGGCAAGAGGAACAGCTATTGGCTTCTTTTCACATTGGGTTTTCAACTTTTTAATATCGCTGGCTTTTCCGGTAGCAGTCGCTGCCTTTGGCGTAGGGTATATATTTGTATTTTTCTTTTTTGCAACAATGCTAAGTCTGTTCTTTTACAGATATGCTTTGGTTGAAACCAAAGGGAAGTCACTGGAGGAGATTGGAAATAAATTGTTGGGGAGCGGCAGGGGTACAGTTTAAAAAACCAATATCGGTATAGTAGAAATTATAAAAAAAATGATAGATATGAATAAAAAGGTTAATCTAAAAAACGAACGGTTTAGTATCTATATCGTTGTGATAGGAATTCTTTTTGGATTAAGTTTTCACAACTCGTGTAAAAACCACTCCCAAATAGCCGGAAGGCCCAATGTCATCCTTATAATGTCAGATGACCAAGGATGGGGAGACAGTGAATTAAATGGCAACAACGTTATTGATACCCCAACCTTAAATAAGCTTGCTTCCGAAGGTGTACAATTCGAAAGGTTTCATGCGAACCCGATGTGCTCACCAACACGTGCCAGTCTGTTAACCGGGCGATACAATCTTCGCTGTGGCACCTCCTGGGTTGGGAGGCGAACAGAAATGCTGGGCCTTGATGAAGTAACCATGGCCGATATATTTAAGTCGGCAGGATATGCAACCGGTTGTTTTGGGAAATGGCATTTAGGTTTATACCGCCCCTATCATCCAAACGAAAGGGGGTTTGATGAATTTACAGGCTTTCTTGAGGGGGCTTTGAACAACTATTTTCACAGCCATTTGGAACACAATGGGGAAAAGTTTACCACTGATGATAAATACATTACTGATTTCCTGACTGACAGGGCTATAGATTTTATAAGTAAAAATAAAGACCGGCCATTCTTTTGTTATATTCCGTACAATGTCCCGCACCATCCGTTTCAGGTTCCCGAAAAATACTACAAAAAATACATTGAAAGAGGGGTAAGCGATAAACGGGCAGCAGCAGTATATGCCATGGTTGACAACATGGATGGTAATATCGCAAGGGTTATGGCCAAACTTGAAGAATTGAACCTGGATGAAAATACAATAGTAATTTTCCTTAGTGATAACGGGCCGCAATTTGGCCGCTATAATGATGGTTTAAAAGGCATAAAAGGACAAGTAAGCGAAGGAAGCATCCGCGTGCCACTGTATTTAAGCTGGAAAAACCATTTGCCGGAAAATATGCATATCTATGATATTGTTTCTGTTATGGATATTTTACCAACTTTAGTTGAACTAACCGATATTAAAGTCCCAAATAATATTGATATGGATGGAATAAGTCTGGTATCATTGATTAACGGTAAAACCAATCAAAAAAATAGCGAAAGAATGATATTTACCCATCAAACTGTATTTGGAGATACCCGGAAGGCACCGGGGGGAGTCCGTACTCAAAGATACAGGTTGGTTAACAATGGCGACCAATATGAGCTGTATGATATGTACACTGATCCGTCCCAGAAAAGAGATATTGCCACTAAAAGCCCCGGAGTTACGGAGAAATTAAAAAGAGCTTATGAAGAGTGGTTTGGGGATGTTACTGCCAAAAGGACAGTCCCCCCACCAGTGCCGATTGGGTTTCCCGGAGAAGACACGGTAATGGCTGTTGCGCCGGACGCTATTCTAAAAGGAAATGTTGAATACAATAATAAACATGGTTGGGCTGGAGGATGGATTCAGAATTGGAGGGAAACAAAAGATTCCGTTGTTTGGCCTGTTGAAGTTTACACTTCCGGTATATATGAATTTAATTTAAAATATACCTGCGATGAAACCAGCATTGGTACGCAAATGCAATTATCTGTTGATAACAAACAAATCCAGGGAACAATCTTACATGCCCACACTTCCGGATTCGTTAAATTACCAAACGTGGTCAACGAGTTATCCCCTTCCATAAAGGAATCATGGGCATTACTGCCTTTAGGGAGAATGAAACTTAATAAAGGAAAGTATGAGATAGTTTTACAGGCTATCAATATACCGGGGAATACTGCCGGTGAATTTGAGGCCTTGGAAATTATAAAAAATTAAAATCAGCAATAATTATGGAAACCAAATTTAAATATTTTATGATGTGCCATTTGGTGTGACCGACCATGGTTATCCCAGCCCGAATTATGTTTGCATGCAAAACTTTACTTTATTACAGCAAGCCGGACATGGAGTAATAATCGGTCAGAAAACCTTGTTGTCCGCTTGAATGAACGAAATAATAAAAACTCGCAAGGAGTAGTAAAAACAAACAACCATAGCAAGCCTTATTCAATATATCCTAACGGAATAATCGAGATTGAATTCTAATGGTACTTTGATAGATAATTTAAAATTTAATAGCATGAAAAATCCTATGTATATCAGTTTTATCCTATCACTGATTATATTTTTACTTACCGGTTTGGCTCCTACTTCTACATGGCAGTATTATTTTATACCCATCTGGCTACTACATCCAACTCGCAAGTTTTCCAACCTGCCCTTGTTTGAGAGGGCAAATCTTCCGGCACTTCTTAAAGGCGATCTTAATGTCATTTTGTACAGTTTGCATATCATTTTGTGTGTTCTTAATTGTAAACATTAATTTAATTTTACATCAAGTTAAGTGTAAAATAAATATGAAAGGATTAAAAGGAAAAACGGCTATTGTTACTGGCGGCTCTTCCGGAATTGGGAGAGCGTGCATGGAACGGCTCTGTGAAGAAGGGGTTTCTGTAACATTTTCAGGAATCAGTCATCTCGGGGAAAAGACTGAAATGGAATTGCTTTCAAAAGGATATGCTGTACAATTTGTAAAAGGAGATATGGCTAAGGAGCAGTTTTGCAAAAAGCTTGTTGAAGAGGCAATCAAAAAATGGGGAACGCTAAATTTTTTGGTGAATAATGCTTTTTCTTTCGTTTCAAAAGATGTTGATGCAAGCAGGGATGACTGGGACCGGGTGATGCATGCAGGCCCCGTGGCTTATGCTACAATGGCTAAATATGCTGTTCCTTATATGCGGAAAGCAAAAGGAGGTGCAATTGTAAACATGTCCAGTATTTCTGCGCATATTGCACAACCTGGCCGTTGGACTTATAGCTCGGCCAAAGGTGCAGTAACGCAGCTTACAAAATGCATGGCCATGGATTTAGCCCCGGAAATCAGGGTCAATGCGGTTAGCCCGGCATGGATTTGGACCCGTGAAGTTGCAAAAGCAGCAAATGGTAACAAGGAAAAGTGGGAACCGGTTTGGGGAAAATTTCATTTATTGAGACGGTTGGGGGATGCCAAGGAGTGTGCCGGGCCAACAGCTTTTTTGCTTAGCGATGAAGCCAGCTTTATAACAGGTGCTGATCTATTTGTTGACGGTGGATACCTGACAATGGGAAGTGAAGGATTGGGCGAAAATTCCACTTTTGCAGGGAGCATGTAAGGGCTTCTATTATAATAAAATTCGCCTGGTTTAAAATACTTGAATCAGGTGAAGACATAGTAAACAACAGGAAGACAATAACCTGAAAAACAATATAGCATGCTGGTTTTTCCAATAATTGATACACATTTACATTTATGGGACCCCAAATATTTACGTTATCCATGGCTGGATGAAATTCCTTTACTGAAAAGACCATTTTTATTGGATGAATATAATGATGCGACAAAAGACTTTGTAATTGATAAAATGGTCTTTGTGCAATGTGAATGCCTGTTCTCTCAATGCGAGCGGGAAGCAGAATGGGTTACAGAACTTTCCGGGATAGATGACCGGATACAGGGGATTGTCCCTTGGGCGCCGTTAGAAAAAGGGGAAAAAGCAAGGGATATCCTTGATCGTTTCTCTGAAAATAAATTAATAAAGGGGATTCGCCGAATAATTCAGTTCGAACTTGATCCTGAATTTTGTCTGCAGCCGGGTTTTATTCGTGGAATACAAATGTTGGCTGGATATGATATGAGTTTCGATATTTGTATCTCTCATTCCCAATTAAGTAAAACCATTAAGTTGGTTAAACAATGTCCGCAGGTTCGGTTTATGTTGGATCATATAGGTAAACCGGATATTAAAAACCAGATGTTTGAGCCATGGAAAAAAGAATTGAAAGAGTTGGCTGCACTGGAAAATGTATATTGCAAAATGTCAGGGCTTGTAACGGAAGCCGATCACAAAAACTGGGAGAAAGAAGATTTAAAGCCATATATTGACCATGTTGTTGAATGTTTTGGAGTTGATAGGGTAATATTTGGTGGAGATTGGCCTGTTGTCATTCAGGCATCGGGTTATTCAAGATGGGTCAGAACGCTTGATTGGGCCCTTTCCGAACTTTCTGAGATTGAATTGCATAAAATTTTCTACGATAATGCATTGAGGTTTTATAAATTATAACAATTTTAAAATTTTTATATAATGTTTTCTGAATTTAAAAATAAGGTTGTTTTGATAACAGGTGCTGTGGGCGGAATAGGAAATGCGCTGGTGCGTGAATTTACCAAATATAATGCAAAAGTTTATCAGACTGATATTGCCAAAGGGAATGGCGATGAATTTATCCAGGGTGATATTACAGACCAAGATTTTATCAACCACCTTGTTGACAGGATAATGGACAGGGAAGGCCGGATCGATGTTTTGGTTAATAATGCCGGCATATACCTCCGAACACCTGTAAAGGATATTACCAAAGCGGAATGGGAAAGATTAATGGATATTAATCTCACATCAGTATTCTTGTTATCACAAGCGGTACTTGGGATTATGCTGCAGCAAAAATCTGGTTCGATTGTCAGCCTGGCCTCTGTTGCAGGAAAAGTTGGGGGGTTAATAGCCGGCGCACATTATGCTGCCAGTAAAGCGGCCATTGAATGTTTGACAAAATCGTTGGCAAAAACAGCTGCCTCTCACGGAGTGCGTGTCAATGCAGTGGCACCAGGAATTATTGATACCAGTATGCAAGACGGAGTACCTCCTGAACAAATGGATTTTCTGATGAACAATATTCCAATGGGAAGGATGGGGATGCCCCAGGAAGTTGCTTCCACTATATTGTTTCTCGCTTCGAATTTAGCGTCATACATAACAGGACAAACAATAAGTGTAAATGGCGGAACTTACATGTAGTTTTGCTACTTCTTGAAAAGAAAACATTACAAATATGTACTGTATTATTGCCATATATAAATTCAATTTCCATAAATATGTAATTGTTCTAAATGAAAATTAATGAATTATTTAATATTCAAGGGAGATTAGCTTTGGTTACTGGTTCGACAGGCGGTTTAGGACAGGAATTTGCACAAGCCCTATGCGAAAACGGAGCCACTGTTATCCTGAATGGAAGGAATGAACTAAAACTTGAGGCTCAAGTTCGGAAATTTCGTGAATCAGGATATAACGTTCATGGGTACCCCTTTGATTTACGCAACAGCAAACAAATTGAGAGCACCATTCAGGATATTAACGATAACATAGGTGTCGTCGATATTTTGGTGAACAATGCAGGCGTTACGATTCGGTCTCCTCTGGAAAATTTTAACAATGACGATTGGGACACTATCATTGGGGTAAACTTAACAGGCGCATATAAAGTATCAAAAGGAGTTATTAAAGGCATGATTGCGCAGAATTCAGGAAAGATTATTAATATTGGTTCCATGCAGTGTGAACTGGGCCGTCCTGGAATTACTCCTTATGCAGCTTCAAAAGGCGGATTGAAAATGCTCACAAAAGGTATGGCAGTTGAGTGGGCAAAATACAATATTCAAATAAACGGGATAGGTCCGGGATATTTTAAAACAGAAATGACACAACCATTGTACAAGAACCCCGAATTCGACCAATGGCTTTGCAGTCGTACACCGAGCAAACGTTGGGGAGAACCCGGTGAATTAATTGGTGCATTGCTTTTTTTGGCATCACCGGCAAGCAATTATGTAAATGGGCAAATGATTTATGTTGATGGAGGCCTCCTTGCGGCAGTTTAATCGCAAATAAATTTCGCTATAACAAAAAAGAAATAAAACTACTCAATGCTAAACGCATATTCACCTGTTTTTTCCGCTTCGAAAGTAACGGCTAAAATGTTATTTGCCTCGTGCTTTGCAAAGCATTTCGCACCGGGGCAGTCCACTTTTTTTAATGAATACCCATCGGGAATATGCAAACGCATGGTTAATGGGAATGTCCCGATAAGTTGAATTTCACCTTCCAACGTATGGTTATTGGAGTTCCATTCAAGCTTTTTTAATTCCATGGCATTTTGGGCAACGTGACGGTCGCTGCTTATCCATTGGGGGATTGTTTTTGACCTGTGCATTGCCAGCAGACGGACACTATGCTCAGGAATATCCATAGCGAAACTGCCTTTTATTGCACCGAAACATTTTTCTGTCCAGAACTCATACAATAGATATTCTGCATCCGGATCAACCCCTAACTCTCCAGGTGTAAACGATATCTCCCGGGGTTCGTCTTCCCAATTAAAGAGGGCCACAGCATTATAATCGCCCAATAATTCATGGCGTATATTCAGGTTCCAAACAGGCAACATGGAAAAATAAGGATACAAGCTCACCGGTCGCACATCGGCAACCGGCAATGTCTGTTGCAACATTTTCATGCGCCCATCAGACAAACTTGCCAGTTTATCGCCAAAGAAGGTAAACTGCCCCGGCAACGCGACAATTGTGGTAGAAACCCTTGCTTCTTCCAAAGGTAAATCATGTACTAACAAAGTATCCGGGTCGGCTATCATTACAATGTTATGGGTAAAAATCTGATTTACGGTGCAACTTCCCTGGTTAAAAACATTTGCCCATTTTACGGGTTTATTGGGATGTACAATATCTGCCCCAATCCGGGATGCATCTGCATAAAGGGCTTCCGGCCCCGACGTGTGCCCCTGGCATGCCAGGAGTACACGGTCTTCACCAATTCCCTCACGAAATGTTTTAACACAAAGCTCAAATGGGTTCGGGCAAGAGGGATCCTGAAATTGAGCCCTGATTTCAGGACGTTCATACAGGTGCGCACAATAGCCATGTCCCCTTCCTGACATACCGTCGATTTTAAAAAATTCATATCCCCATTCGCGGGAAGCTTTATGAAAAATATTTTTTAAGTGTTCGCGTGCCTCAGATACTGTAGGGTCGAGTGTATAGCGGCCATTCCAGGAAGAAACAGGTTTGCCGTTTTTATCATGTAAAAACCAGTTTTTGTGTGCCTCATAAAATTCAGTGTTGCCTGTGCCAAAAGGGGCCATCCAAAGGCCGGGGCGAAATCCCAGCTTACGGATATCATCTGCCAGTTGTTTCATCCCTTTCGGAAATTGTTTTTTATTCGTTTCAAGGTCCATGTTGTAAAAATCGCGCACGGGCAATTGATCTGAATTTCCTTGCCAGGATTCAATAGACCAAAATTCACAACCAAAAGGCTGAAGATATTTTTGTCCGATTTTTGCTTCGGCAAGATTATCTTCCGCAGTAGCTTTATCGAAATAGGTATTCCACGACATCCAGCCCGTGGGAGTTTTGGGTACCCTTTTGCGGTCTAAAGCATGGTAATAGGGTACATAACGATTTTTGAAATAATTCTCTACAAAATTAAGGCTGAAAACTGCCTCTTCAGATTTTTGTATCCTGCCTGAAAGAACAAAAGAATATTTCCCTGGGCTTAACATTTTAATGTTCAAATTTGAGGCTCCCAACCGAAATACACAGTCCTTCTCCGGAGAAAAAAGCGAATCATTCAGCAATGAATCGGCATTTCCAGAACTTAGGGATAAAACCCTTTCGCCCTGCTTTGCCTTTGTTCTGCAGGCAAAACTATCGGCAAAGTAGCTTATTTCACCTTCTACCGACAACTCACCCTCAAAAGCCTGGGCTGTTCTGTGATAAAACAATAAATTTAGGTGTCCTGAATTTGAATTAACAACAAAATATCCTTGTACGTTTCCATTATTATCTACAAGAGCGTAACGATCAGAAACCCCATCTCTTGAATTAGATAAAATCCACTTCTGATTTCCTGACATGAAAGTCATTTGCCCATTCATATCAACCGATCCGTTAGTCAATGACAACCCGGCTGTACCTTCATTGAATTGTACATTCCAATTTGTAGATAAAGGTTTAGATTCTAATGGGTTTATACTGTTTGATTTTTTATCATCTGTTGATACAGTACAACTTTTTGCGCCTAAAGAAAAACCTCCTACAGATGTAATTGCTGCCGAACTCAGTGCAGCTTTTTTTAAAAAGTTTCTACGATTGTCCTTCATGAATTTTTTTTAGTAATGAATGATCTGCACAGTAAATATTTTATGTCATGAATTTTTTCACTGTCTTTAGTGAAATCCCATTATCTATTTTGACACTTGTTATGCCAAGTGTCATGGTTTCTGTAATATTGCGCTGTTCGTCATCAAAAAAAACGATTTGATTATACGGGCTGCCAACCTGCGCTTGAATATTTTTGATGTGGCTAATTTTACTTCCGGGATAAATTTCTTTGATGTCGAAAAACTTGTTAATATCAAAAATATCAAGCAATTGTTTAGCCCATTCGGGCTGATAAGTGCGCGATGCAGCAGCAATTATTTTTTTTTGTTGCCGGAGGGTTTTCAAAACATCAATCGCCTCGGGATAGAGCCTTATCCACCTTTTTTCCTGATCATGCAATTTCCCGTCTTCCCACACGTAAGGCGGGTTGGTTTCGCTGCACCAGGTATCTCCGGCATTCCATATCGTGAAATCCAAATCAAAAACGAATACCTCCATTGTTTATATGCTTAATTCAACCCTTTGGATAATATGATCCTGGTACATCTCATCAAGTTCCACAAAATAGCCGCTCCAACCCCATACTCTCACAATCAGGTTCTTATGTAATTCAGGATGTTTTTTTGCATCTATCAGTCGATCACGGTTTACGGCATTTAGTTGTAGTTGATGTCCTCCCTTATCCATATATGATTTAACCAGGTAAGCAATTTTTTTGATACTCTCAGGATTCCTGAAAACAGTATCATGTAATTCCAAAGTTAAGGGGCCGCCATTCATTATTTTTTTCATGTCGGGTTTTGAAAATGAGCTGATAACAGACAAGGGGCCATCTACTTTAACATTTAATGATGGTGAAAAATTGGCTGAAAGCAGTTCCCCTTTTTTTCTGCCATCAGCAGAGGCGCCAATACCCTTAACATGCCATAAATAGTACATTGCCGAGCCGGAACCAGGCCTAAAACAACCACCTTTTTCATTTTTCATGCCATCTGTTAAATCTGCAAACATATTCATAAGCTCTATGCTAATATTATCCACAAAATCATCGTCATTACCCATTTTAGGAGCATCGTGTTTTAGTTTATGCCATAGGTCAGAATACCCTTCAAAATTATTATCAACCGCATCTATAATTTCCCGGGCTGATACAGATTCTTCATCGAAAACAAATTTTCTGACAGCAGCTAATGAATCCGCAGCAGTTGAAAGTCCCGTTCCGTGAATGCCGTAATTATTATATCTGCCTCCTAATGATATATCCCTTGCATTTTCAATACAGCCATTCATTAACAATGATTGAAAAGGGGCGGGCTCCATATAAATATTTTTTATTTCCGAAACGATTATACCCAGTTCATGCCTGATTATATCTTTAATTTTTTTCATGAATGAATTAAAATCATTGCTTTCCTCGAGAAACTCACGGATACCTTTATCAACGACTTTAGCAAAAGACAATGCTGCAATATTAGGGATATCCATTCCATTCCCCGGGATAATAAATTCCCAACAGGCAGCAACTACATAATTTCTTGCATCTTCCAGACTATAACCCTTAGACAGTAGTCCGGGTATCACTATTTCATCATTTGAATACTGGGGGAACCCAAGACCTTCTTTTGTAAGTTCAGTACCAAGTACATAATAATCAAAAGGTGTATTTTTATGTATACGCAAATTAATTTTTGGGTCAATCAACTTCAATTCAAGACTTGCTTTTAAGCACATTTCCGAGAGCAGGTTAAAAGCGTCATTACCATCTTTATCAATGCCTCCCAGCACCATGCTCTGACCATTATCTCCCTGTTGCATTCCGGGATAGAGATCGCTGTCCTTGTTGAAAGAGATAAAAAATTCCTCTAGTAACTCAAAAGCTGAATCACGATCCAAAACACCGGAATCTAAATCATTTTTCAGATATTTAAACATATATTGATCAAACCTGCCTACAGTATTATGGTAATTTCCCGATGCCCATAATGTAAAATGGAGTATTCGAAAAGACTGAAGAGCTTCCTGAAATGTTCTTGCACCATATTTGGGTACACGCTTTAAAATTTCATAAATATCATTCCTCCCTTTTTTCAATGCCAGCTTTGCATATTTATCAGTCAATTTTAAAACATCATCAATAGCCCGAAGCACAGCATGTAAAAAAGCAGTGCCGGATTGGGTGCCATGCTCTAAAAGGCTATTCAGTACCTGCTCAATTTCAGCTTTCCTTTTTTCAAGTCCTGTTTCAATAGTATATTCATAATTGGAATTAATATTACATATCCTCCCAAGTTCATGGATGTAATGCTTTTCTTTTATTTTGTCCCATTCGTCTTCGGTAAAAATTTCAGGTATTTGACAAACAGTGCGGGTAAATACTATTTTTTCTTCAGGAAGAATTACTGGCACTTCATTCGCCAATACCCAGCTCAATCTTTTTTGTGCTCTAGCAATATCTGAAAAGCCCTCATCCTTTAAAGATTCAGTGAATGCTTTCAATTCTTCCTTGTCAATGTTTTGCCTTGATTGATGATGTTTTTTCTGCAAAACATTATTCAGTAATATTTTAATTCTGTCGTTCATTTGAATATAACTTGTTAATATTTAAAATTTATTCACAGTACTGAAACTTCAATATTAAGTTTCTTAAATAGATCGATCCTGGCTTTAACTTTTTGTGTCGTATCAAATCCGGGGTCATATACCTTCCCCACCATTTTATATTTTGCTCCGGCTGTTTTATGATAAGGTAACAATTCAACCTTCAAAAGATTCTCCGCATCCCTTATTAATTGTGCTGTTTTCCCCATATTCTCTTTCGTGTCATTAACTCCTGGAATTAAGGGTATTCGCACAATAAAATCAGTTTCATATTGGCATAAAAAACGCAGGTTTTCCAAAATCAAATAGTTATCTGCTCCTGTATATTTCTTGTGAATATCAGAATCTGTATGCTTCACATCCATAAGTACAAGATCAACCTCTTTTACAGCCCGTCTGAAAATCTTCTCCGGTGCATACCCTGAAGTTTCAATTGCAATATTTACCGGTTTCAAATAACTTATCAGATCAAAAAGAAAATCCGGCTGTGCGAGTGGTTCTCCACCGGTAATTGTTATTCCACCACCGCTGTTAATTAAAATATCCCTGCCTTTCAACAATTTTTTTGCTAATTCTCTGGCTTCATATCCTACACCACACATTTTCCGTTCTCCTGATTGCCCGGTCATCCATTCTTTGCTAAAAGAGATTCCTTCCGGATTATGGCACCATCTGCAACGCAGGGGGCAACCTTTAAAAAAAACCAGTTTTCTGATTCCCGGGCCGTCATGTACACCCAGCTCTTCAATGTCAAAAATGGTCCCTTTAGCCATTAGTATTTTATCTTTCGTTTCAAATAAAAGAATCCGGGAATTTAATCCAGAAATCGAATGTTTTATTTACTGTCATTATGAATAAATTCTTTCTGGATCTCTTCAAGTGATTTTCCTTTTGTTTCCGGAAAAACTTTCAGCACAGTAAAAAACATAAAAACCATAGAGACAGCAAATAATGTAAAGGCAATTCCTCCGCCAAAGGCATGGCCTTCAACTATTACAGGGAATAACCATGATATCATTGCAGCCATTGCCCAATGTGTAAGGCTTCCAAGAGTCTGACCCTCGGCTCTCACCGAATTGGGGAAGATTTCTGCAATATAAACCCAGATAACTGTGCCGGCAGACATTCCAAAAAAGGCAATGAACCCAACTAAATAGAACAAAGTAAAAAATCCCCCTTCTGCTTTGGTATAAAAAGTTGCTGCAACCATTGATAAAAAGAAGAACATTCCGACTGACCCTACCAGTAATAATCGTTTCCTTCCCACTTTATCTATTAAGGCCATTCCTACCATTACAGATATTAATAATGTTATTCCTATAGTGATGGACTGTAAAAGAGCTGAATCTTTTGCAAATCCTACCATTTCAAAAATCCGCGGAGCATAGTATATAATTGCATTAATTCCGGAAAGTTGGTTAAAAACCGCTACAAGAATCGCCAGAATAATTGGAGTTCGATTTTGCCTGGTGAAAAAATGATTTTTTGTTATCCGTGAAAAGTCCTTAACTGATTCAATTATTTCAGATAATTCCTTAGCCGGATTAGCAGACCCCAGTTTTTTAAGAATAGATTCTGCCTTTGAAGTATTATTTCTTATAACCAACCACCTTGGTGAATCAGGAACCAGGAACAGAAGGAATAAGAATATAACAGAAGGGATCAGTTCAACACCAAGCATCCATCTCCATGCATAAGTTTCGAATGCCTGTGAAATTAAAAAATTTGAAACATACGAAAGTACCTGGCCAATCACGATATTGAGCTGGAACGAAGCGGCAAGCCTCCCCCTGATTTTAGGAGGTGCTATTTCAGCTATATACATAGGGCCTATAACTGACGAAGCCCCAACAGCAATGCCTCCGATAAAACGATATATCAAAAAAGCTATCCAGTTAAAAGACAGGGCGCTTCCAAGGGCAGATATTCCATACAGCAGGGCGATGAATATAAGTACTTTTTTCCTGCCGAATCTATCTGCGGGTTTTGCTGAAATAAGGGCTCCTGTCATAGTGCCTATCAATGCAATGGCAATAGTGAAACCGTGCCAGAAGCTGTTTAATTGAAAAAAATGTTGAATATCTTTTTCTGCACCGGATATCACTGCAGTGTCAAATCCAAATAATAAACCTCCAAGTGAAGCTATAAGAGCAATGCCGGTAACGTATCTGTATTTTTTGTTCATTTTTTAAAATTTTATAATGTCATAAAAGAAGAAAGCAAACGTCCCCATCTATAAATTTTCAATACAGGTGTAAATTCCATTCTATTGCTTATTTAATAAAAAACTTTTCTATAATTTCACATTAACAATACCATTCGGGGGAAGATATACCTTTTTAGTTTTCTCCCCTATAGTAAGGTTAATGTCAGCACCTTGACCTTCTTTATCGTTTAGCCTTAATGATAAATTCTGGCCGGAGAAGTCCATTGAAGTAACTTCAACTCCCGTATGACCAATGGATACCAGGCTTTTTTCTGCTGGCTGGTCCCCGATTTGATCAGAGGGATAAAATTCTCGAAAGTAAACTCCCTGTGTATAACTCTTTGAAACAGCAGGAGCATGATTTTCCTGCCAACTCCCATCGTAAGGATAAATCATCAATTGATGGTTATATGATCCATGAAAAGGTTCGGCATACCATGCAGGTTCATGGATTACTTCCCCCTTACTAACCAATGTCATACCGACATCCCGGATAGGGCCTGAAGTTGTGGAAGCTCCTAAGTAAAGGCCAACTTCACCTTTTTCAGGTTTTGTATAAAATGCCTGTTCACCTGTCCGGGTTGCAATAATAAAGCCACCTCCCTTGTCATACTGGAATATTCCAGTACTTAAAGAGCAAAAATAACTAAGACCATCTACTTCGTGTGGGGAAATTCCAAAAGGGATATCGTAATAAACTTTTCCCTGCTTTCCCGATTTGAATTGAAGCGTTAACCCCCGGGGGTCAAAATTAACATGACCTGTTTCACCCTCTTTACGGACTAATGTAGGATGAGGGAATGAAAAATCAATATCGCAAAGTACACGTTCGGGAAGCAGCGTAAAAGTTTGTTGCATGTGGATAAGCCAGTCAATTTGTTTTTCGACCCTGAGTTGTGGGTACAGTGCATTCCTTATCGATACCCTGGCTTTACCGTATGGTTTGGCATTTCTCCATTCATTATCGCCAACACCATTATCCATCTCTGCCAGTGCCCTGACTTTAAAGGAATCAAGCGAGAGTTCAATGGAAGCTCCATTTCGCCCTAAGATAACTTTATCTTCCAATGCTTTTAAAAATAAACCACTATTTTCAATTGAATCCCCTTTTCTCCAGGGAAACTTTCCAATTTTGCCTGATTTTTTCAGCCCTATTACTTTATAACCATAGCTTGGAAGGTTTACCTCAAATTCAGTAAAGTACTTACCTTCAGTTGAAACAATATTGCTTTTCAGTTCTTCCCCATTTCCATAATCAAAGGCATTATAAGGAAGCCCTGTTTCAATTTTGATTATTTTTTTACGTTTCGGTTCGGCATTAAAAACAATAAAATACCGGTCGTAGCCTTCAACTTTTATTTTTTGAGAAATGACATCCAACCCCCTGTTGATAATTTCTTTGGAAAGGGCAGAGCTATTTTCGAATGAATTGATCCGTTCCCTCCGTCGTTCATATAATGGGAACCACCCGCGTGAATCACTGTTGACTGCCCAGAGCAAAAGGTGCTCTGCTTTTGACATAATGGTAACCTGCCCCCCCCTGCTCAGGTACGAAGGTTCAACATCAGGATAGGTACTTGCATGTTCGATATCCCATGATATATAGTCATCTGTAAGGGTGATTTTTGAATCTTCAAAAGGCTCATCAATTTTATGTTTAAATAAAAACTCCGTTAATGAATTTATAATAGTTGCCACCCTGAAATCGGACATGGCATGGTTGGTATAGTCCTGGACAACCATATCCAAAGGGTCTGCCGTCCAACGGGAGTAAGTCCCATGCTCAATATATTTTGCTTTGGCTGAATGGTCTACATATTTTTCCTCGGTTACTCCAAATTTGCTGATATATTCTTTTACCGTAATCCATTCAATTTCAACATCCTTTTCTTCTGCATCAAAATCACTGACTTGCTGGTAAGGACCACTAAACGATTGAGGTATTTCATAATCGCCTTCAATTAAAAGAAGGCTATTGTGAGGCGCTTTTTTTATTACATCAATAATAATTCCTCTGTTAATATTAGGAACCCCAATAGTAACAGACCCATCCATCCCTTTTAAATAAAAAGGGTGGAACGTTTCGTCATCAGTAATAACGGGAACCCATGAAACATCGGAATTATTGAATATCCAGGGTAACTGGGCATGATACGCTCTTTCTTGTGTATAGAACCCATCGGTAAATCCCACTGCATCTGAAATAATTGAGGTTCCCAGTTTGCAGCACCTGTAATTCGTTTCCCCATCCATGCTGATATTTACCGGCTCCGAATAAAAGGTCCCGGTGAAATTGATTTGCCCTCTTTTATGCAATTTCATCGCATGTTCAATGACATAAGGAGCAGCTTGTTTTAACGAGTTAAAAGTCTGTCCTGAAAATTGAAGTTGCCCCTTAAAATCAGGACGTTCCTCCATAAAATCAAGGAGGTTGTCATATATAACCGGAAAATCGCGCCAAATAGTTGATTTTACATAACGGTCGTAATTCATGTTGCCATGGAGGATGTAACTCAAATAAATTTTTTTAGGGGGGGATTGCCCCTGGCAAAATCCATTGTAAAGAAAAGACAAAATAAAAACTGTCAGTATTAAAATAATTTTTTGATAATTAAAATTCATAACTATTAATTATTTGGTTTAAATTATGGTTTTGTCATTGGTATCAAAACGGTAAATACAAACTGAATAATGCTCTTCCCCTGGTTTTAATAGTGTAGTGGGGAAATTTTCCTTGTTTGGACTGTCAGGGAAGTGCTGAGTTTCCAAACAAAATGCTGTACGGTAACGATACGGGATGTTTCCTTTCCCAATATCTTTTCCATTTAGAAAGTTTCCACTGTAAAATTGGATTCCGGGCTCATTGGTGATTACTTCCATTGTCCTTCCTGATAGTGGTTCTTTAACCCTGGCGGCCAAATGAATTTGTTTTTTGTCTGGTTTTGGGTTCAATACCCAGTTGTGATCATACCCCTTACCGTATTTTAATTGTTCGTGTTCAGCATCAACCCTTTCCCCAATTGAGGTTGGCTCCCTGAAATCAAAAGGGGTTCCGGCTACCTTCATGAATTCGCCTGTAGGAATAAGATTTTCATTTACCGGTGTATAAAAATCAGCGGGGATTTGAAGAAGGTGATTGCTAATTGTATTTTTAGGGCTGCCTGTCAGGTTAAAAAAGGAATGATGGGTAAGGTTTACGATAGTTGTTTTGTCTGTGGAAGCAAAATATTCAATAATTAATTCATTGGCGTCTGATAAACTGTAATTCACCCGAATTTTCAGGTTGCCTGGAAAACCGCTTTCCATGTCTTTTGAAAAGTAGGTTAATTCAAGGGTCTGTTCATTCGATTGAACCACATCCCATATTACGTTATGAAATCCCTTTAATCCCCCATGGAGACAATTTTCCCCATCATTCTTGTCGAGCAGATAAGTTTTATCTCCCATTGTAAATTTTGCATCTCCAATGCGGTTTCCGTACCTGCCAATAATCGCCCCATAATATTTTTCATGGGAAGTCGGGTATTCTTCCAAATTATCATAACCCAAAACAATATCACCAAAATGCCCTGATTTATCAGGGGTAAATAAATTCACAACCCGTCCCCCATAGTCCGTAATTGTTGCGTTTATTCCGTTTCTGTTTTTAATTGTAAATAGTTGCATCATTGATTTTTTAACACGGTTCACTTATAATATAGTATGAATAAACTGACACTTATTTGAATCTTGTTGCTGAAATTATTTTTTTTCTTTTGTCGTTTCATTTTCCTTCCATATTTTTGGAAATGAATGATAACTGTGTGTAAAATTAAATCGTTGTGGGGAAACTTCAACATACAAAATGACATAACTACTGCATAAAATGATATTTACAAGTAAAAAAACTTATAAATATCTCACCGTTAGTGAAGAGGACAAACGGTGGGGCATCTACCTCACAGGGGCAGGCCGTATTACGGTTGATAAGTTTACCGAATATCCGCTGATTGATGACCCGTCACATCATTATTTTCATTGGTCGGTTGGCAGAAGGTTATCAGAATATCAGGTTTTGTATATCACCAGGGGCAAAGGCACTTTTGAATCGGAAGTAACAGGCACTTTAAAAATTAATGCCGGCGATATATTCATCCTTTTTCCAAATATCTGGCACCGGTTTAAGCCGGACAACGATACCGGATGGGATGAATACTGGGTTGAGTTTGATGGGGAATTGATTAAACATTATCGAAATGAAAATTTTTTAAACCCTCAAAATCCGGTACTTTCTATTGGAATTGAAGCTGAAGTAGCCGCCAATTATTTGAAAATTATTAGTTTAATTGAAAATGAAAAACCCGGGTTTCAATATACTGCATCAGGGGTGTTAATCCAAATATTAGGACAAATATTTGCATTGAAAAAATACAACTCATTCGATGGAAAAATTATTGAAGATCATATCAGAAAGGCAAAATTAGTGATTATGGAAAATATTCAATTTCCCATCTCACAAGAAGAAATTGCTAAAAATATTGGGATGGGTTATTCATTGTACCGAAAAAAATTTAAAGAATATACCGGCGTTTCTCCCGCTCAATACCAAATTCAACTAAGAATAAACAGGGCTAAAGATTTACTTATTACAACACAAAAACCTATTAAAGAGATAGCTCACAATATCGGGATTGAGTCTTACGATTATTTTTCCCGGATTTTCAAACAAAAAACAGGATACACTCCTTCCGAGTTTAGGAATAAAAACATGCGATAAATATAAAATAAGGGTTTTTGCCCGGAGCGACCGCAATTACCCATGGCAAAAGAAGAATTGGACGAGTACCTGAAAGAAATGTCTGTAAATAAAGGGTTACATATTGAGGGCAAATAGTTTCTAACCGCTGTTATTATTTTGACGTCATAAAAGAGCCGTTTTGCACCCTCCCTTAGGTGGGTGATAAAGCAATTGCAAAATCATTAAAAGTTTCAAAAAATACAAGTTTTACAGGTCTCCTGATGGCAGTATAACTATCAGGAGCTTCTCCAAAATTATGTTCTTCCAACCGTCTTTCAATGTCATTTGTTATTCCGGTGTAATAACTTTCATCGCGGCATTTTACAATATAAACGTAGAACAATTTCATTTTCATTATTTTTTATTCCAAAACATCCTTCGGACTTCAAAACATCCTTCGACTACGCTCAGGATGACCTTCCGTCACATTGAGCGTAGTCGAAATGTGTTTACTGCTATTCACAATATCTATCATA
>CAZNEV010000040.1:0-47508 GCA_964572085.1 uncultured Maribellus sp.
GATTGGTGGCTAATGAAACTACACATTAATAGTTCCGTGATTTTGTATGTTAATGATTAAATTTGGAGAAACTTTGGTTATGAAAAATACAATTCGATATATCGTTGATAACAGAGGCGTGAAAACCTCTGTCATTGTTCCATTTGATGAATGGGAAAAAATTAATATAGACAATCATAAGCTTCAAAATAAATTGAAGGTGTTTCTTTCTATAAATGAAGGAATTGAAGAGATTAAAAAAGCTAAAAAAAAAGGGAATAAATTACAAACGCTTTCTGATTTTTTAAATGAAAGTCATAGTTAGAGTTTCGAAAAGCTTTAAACGACAAGCTAAGCCATTGTTGAAAAAATTTTCATCGCTAATGGATTACAGCAAGAATAACAAGGTTCTTCTTATCCCTTTTTAGGGAAAGCCATCGAAAGTACAATGCTTCCGATCATCACAAATGCAATAAAGTAAAGTGAATATTCGGGCTGAAAACCCCACGATTTCAGTTTGTGGGTAAAAATGAGCTTAAAGCCGACAAAAATTAGCAAAAGTGCTACTCCGGGTTTCAAAAACCGGAACTTATTCACCAGGTTAGCGACCAGGAAGAACAACGACCTCAAGCCCAGAATGGCAAAAATATTCGAAAAGAAAACAATAAACGGATCGCGTGAAACAGCGAAAATAGCCGGGATTGAATCAAAAGCAAATACCAGATCGGAGAATTCAATCATGACCAACACCAAAAACAAGGGAGTAAAAAAAAGCTTTCCGTCTTCCCTGAACCAGAACCGGTCTTTTGTGTACTCGGGAAATATGCGGATGTGCCTGTTCAAATATTTGATGAGTTTTGAATCTTTCGGGTCCTTTTCTTTTGCATCTTTCTCCAGCAGGATTTTAATTCCCTGAAAAAGCAGAAAAACCCCGAAAACGATCAGTACCCACTCGAAACGTTGAACAATGGCAACTCCGGCAAAAATAAATGCAAAGCGCAAAACAATAGCGCCTAAAATTCCCCAGAACAAAATGAACTTGTAGTCTTTTAGTGGAACCGCGAAACCTTGCAAAATCATCAGCATTACAAAAATATTGTCAACCGACAAGGTTTTTTCGATAAAGTAGCCCGAAACATAACTAATAGCCTGAGATTTTTGATATTCCGCCAGCATCGAATCAAAGCCGGCAGTCCTGAATTCCAGGTAAGGATTATATTTGTCGGCGATTTCAACTAATCTTTCCATGGAATCGATTCCGTGAAGCAAATGCCCAAAATGAAGGAGAAAGAAATAGAATGAAAGGCCGAACGTGATCCATATTGCGCTCCAGATAGCAGCCTCTTTTGAAGAGATAACATGCACTTTACGCCCTACCAAAACCAAATCCACCATCAACACAAAAACTACAAAAACCAAAAACAGTAGGGTGAAAACAACTTCTATACTCATTCTTCTATTTTGTCAAATTGGGTAACTCCGCCTGAAACTATAAATTTCATTGCTTCAGCGGACGGAAGATCCACGGTTTGGATCCGATCTTTAGCTACCAGATACAATTCGCCTGAGAAATTGTAGGAATGTGGAAAATACACGGCTGCCAGCTCTTCAAGCCCAATTTCCTGCAATCCATCTTTGGTGATAAACCCCATTTTCCACAAATTGTTCTCTTGGTTGATAAGTACTTTCACAGGAATGTTGAACTTTTTCTCCTTGCCCACGAAGGCCGATAACAGGTCGTTGAAAGAGGTGTAAAGCAGGTTTAAAAGCGGTGCTTTTTTTATGATGTTGCCGACGAGCCGTTTCACCGGGCGCACAATGGCAGTTTGCCCCAAATAGCCCAGCACAGTTAACGAAACAAAAAGCGTGAGCACACCAAGTCCCGGTATTGAAAATCCAATCAGTTGCTCTATGTTGATATGCAGCCACCCATCGATAGTCACGAAAAGGGAGAACAAAATATAGACGATGATGGCCATTGGCGCTATCCACAGAACGCCTTGTAAAAAGTAAGCAAAAAGTTTTTTCATGTGTTAATTTATTTAAACGCAGTTTACTTCGCGTTCGAGTTCCACTCCAAATTTACTGAAAACAGACTGTTTTATTTCTTCCGAAAAATCGAATATTTCCTTTCCGCTTGCTTTCCCGTAGTTCACCAACACCAGTGCTTGCTTTTCGTGAACACCCACATCGCCTTTTCGAATGCCTTTCCAACCTGCCTTTTCTATAAGCCAGCCCGCGGCAAGTTTTGCGAATCCATCGGCTGTTGGATAAACAGGGAGCGTTGGGAAATCAGCCATTAGTTTTTCAGCCAAAGCAATCTCGACAATTGGGTTTTTGAAGAAACTTCCGGCATTGGGCAATTCCACCACATCGGGCAGTTTCGACTGACGAATTTCGATGACCGAATTGCGCACATTCTGCAAATTAATTCCGCCTTTTGCTTTCACGGTTTCCTCCAATGCTCCGTAATTCAACACAAATTCAGGGAATTTTTCAAGCCTGAAAACCACGGAGGTGATGATGAAGCTATTTTTCAGTTTGCTTTTGAAGATGCTGTTTCTATATCCGAAATTGCATTCCGTGGCCGTGTATTCAACGGGCAGGTTTAAGTTTAAATCGTAACCTTTCACTCGTTCGATAACGGTTCCAACTTCCTGCCCGTATGCCCCGATATTTTGCACGGGCGCAGCGCCTGCCGATCCGGGAATAAGCGAGAGGTTTTCAATTCCGCCCAATTGGTTTTCAACGGCAAATTGCACAAATTCGTCCCATGTTTCGCCCGAACCAACTTCAATCCACACGTTTTGCCGGTCTTCTTTC
Source organism: uncultured Maribellus sp. (assembly GCA_964572085.1). Taxonomy (GTDB): domain Bacteria; phylum Bacteroidota; class Bacteroidia; order Bacteroidales; family Prolixibacteraceae; genus Draconibacterium. Next base: position 2,803 of record CAZNEV010000040.1, read on the forward strand.
ACTACGCCCATTCCGGGCAGGTTCGGGTGAATCACCAATCCATCAAAACCTTTGGTGAAAAGAAGGTTGCTGCCTTCGCCAATAACCAAAACCGGCTCTTCTTTCCACGTATTATTAGCGTTTAAAAAGACGGTTAAATCTTCCGTTTCGGTGAATTCAAAGAAAAACTTTGCAGTGGCGTCAACGCCAAACGTATTATGTTGTTTTAAGGAATGATTTTCTGAAAAACGGATCATATAAAAATTTTGCGGCAAAGATAATGGAAGATTACAAACGGAATGAATGGCTTCCGACTTTTAACGCTTGCGTGTCCATTAGACGTTGTCAGGTTAAATGTCCGCTCTCCTCAGGAAAAAGGACTTTGAGCTGATGACTTTCGGCTCATCAACTCAATAAGAATTGTATCTTTAGGGCGAAATAAACACCCACGTGAGCAAATCAACAAAAACAAAGATTGTCGTTTCGGTGACCAACGATTTGGTTTCGGACAACCGGGTGCACAAGGTTTGCACTACGCTCACCAACATGGGTTTTGCTGTTTTACTGGTAGGTCGGAAATTGCCAAAAAGTTTACCTGTCAATAAACGTAGTTACCCAACCAAACGCTTTTGCTTATTTTTTAAAACCGGAGTGCTTTTTTATGCCGAATACAACTTTAGACTATTTTTGTTTTTGCTTTTTCCCCGGTTCGACGTGCTGCTATCCAACGATTTGGATTCCCTCACCGCCAATTTTCTCGCCTCAAAACTCAAAAACAAAGCTTTAGTTTACGACAGCCATGAGTATTTTACCGAAGTGCCGGAATTGATTGGCCGTCCGCAAGTGAAAAAAGTTTGGGAAGGATTAGAACGCAAAATGTTACCAAAAATCAACCACGCCTATACAGTATGCGATTCCATTGCCCGGGTATATCAGGAAAAATATGGTGTCGATTTTAAGGTGGTTAGAAATATCCCGTTTGCCGCAAATAATTCTCTCTCAAAAAAGAAAGTCGGGGATGAAGAGAAAATAATCCTTTATCAGGGCGCAGTAAATATTGGGCGTGGTCTGAAGGAAGTAATTTTGGCAATGCACTTTATTGATAATGCCAGATTAGTAATTGCCGGCGATGGTGACATCAGAGCTGAACTGGAAGCCTTGGTTGCCGGAGAAAAGCTTCAAAACAAAATAGAATTTAAAGGCCGTTTGCCCATTGATGAATTGGAAAAGCTCACCCCGAAAGCCGATCTTGGCCTTTCCATTGAAGAGGATTTAGGGCTGAATTATCGCTACGCTTTACCCAACAAATTATTCGATTACATACAGGCACAAGTTCCTGTTTTGGTTACCAACCTTCCGGAAATGGCAGCAATCGTCAATCATTACAAAATTGGCGAGATTACGGATTCCTTGGAACCTGAAAGGCTCGCAGAAAAAATAAATTTCGCACTCAACGATTCCGACCAAAGAATATTCTGGGAAGAAAATTTGAAAGTTGCAGCAAGCGAATTGACTTGGGAAAATGAGGAAAAAGTGCTGAAAGGGATTTTTGCGAGGTTTTTGCCTGCAACACAATACGAACTGTCATCAAATACAAATAAAAAACGGCTTGATTCTCAGGACTTTTGACCCTATCTCTATAAATCAAGCAGTTATCCGATTTGTCCGTAATGTATATTGATAACAGTATATTGCTACTATATCCCTGATTATATGGTTGTCTGTGCTTGTGCTTAGCGATGCGTCATTTGTCGGCACAAAATAAATTGATTAGGTTTGTTTGCATAGAAACTATATTATATGCGAATATTTAATGATTTGCAGCAAGAAATTGCTGAAAAAATGATGCCGGAAAGCAATATTTCCAACTGGAAAGATTGGAAATGGCAGTTAAAAAATTCAGTTAGAACCATCGAAGATTTTGGAATGCTCACGGGGATAGTTTTTTCCAATGCCGAAAGAAAACAATTGGAAACCACGCTTGGCCACTTTCCCTTGTCGATAACACCCTATTATTTATCGCTGATCGACACCGAAAATTATCGTAACGATCCTGTGTTTATTCAGGCTTTTGCTAATATTGAAGAGCTAACCGTTCTAAAAACGGATCAGGAAGATCCACTGAACGAGGAGGATGACAGCCCGGTGGAAGGAGTTACACACCGATATCCTGATCGAGTTTTGCTTCATGTGAGCAACGTGTGCTCCATGTATTGCCGTTTTTGTACGCGCAAACGAAAAGTGGGCGATGTGGATTCCATTCCCTCGAAACGACAATTGGAAAAAGGAATCGAATACATCAAAAACACGCCGGAAGTGCGTGACGTATTGCTTTCCGGAGGAGATCCGCTTATGTTGCCCGATGCTTATTTAGACTGGCTGCTTACAGAAATAGAGTCGATTCCCCATGTCGAAATTGTTCGCATAGGAACAAGGATGCCGGTAGTTTTACCGTATCGTATCACGGATAGTTTGATTAAAGTACTCCAAAAACATCATCCGCTTTGGATCAATACTCATTTCAACCATCCGCGCGAAATTACCAATTCGTCGAAAGAGGCACTTGCGAAATTGGCAAACGCCGGCTTCCCGCTTGGAAACCAAACGGTGCTGCTCGCCAATGTAAACGACTGTCCCAGAATTATGAAAAACCTCGTCCACAAACTGGTCCAGAACCGTGTTCGGCCTTATTACATGTATCAATGCGATTTGTCCGAAGGATTATCGCATTTCCGCACTCCGGTGGGCAAGGGGATTGAAATAATGGAGAGTTTGATTGGCCACACTACCGGCTTTGCGGTACCTACTTATGTTATCGATGCTCCAGGAGGAGGGGGGAAAATCCCGGTGATGCCGAATTACCTTATTTCGTGGTCCACCAATAAAGTTATATTGCGAAACTATGAAGGAATTATCACTACCTACACCGAACCAGAAAGTTATGAGTCTAAATTTTGTGATCGCGATTGTGATAACTGCAATTTGGAATTGAAACTGGAAGCTACCGACGAACTCAAAGCAATTGGGATAGAAAAATTGTTGTCCGACTATGATTCCACCATTGCCCTGGTGCCCGACAATAACGAACGGCACAACAGGAGGGAGGAAGATGCGGGATAAATTACTCCATATCGGCAACTCGCTCGTTCAGCATGGGAAAATAAACAACCGAATTTATGTGATGAAACTTGCGCCCGAAGATGCTTTGACAATTATCCCAAAGTTGGATGAATTGGCATTGGAAAAGGGCTATACCAAAATTTTTGCAAAAATTCCGAGTGCTGTTCTACCGTTCTTTATTTCAAACCATTACGTTATTGAGGCATCAATACCAAACTTTTATAAAAATGAAAGCGATTGCCTCTTGGTTTCAAAGTTTTTGGACGAAAAGCGAAAGAAAGTTCCGGCAAAAGAGTTGAAACTGATGAACCAACTGTTGGTGGGAGCTGAAAACAATGAGAAGCCGTCGATAAAACCCAACTTGAAATTCGTTGCAGAGCGTTTGGATAAAAAGCACATCGGGTCAATAACGAAAATTTTTAAACGAGTTTTTGAAACGTATCCTTTCCCCGTTCACGACCCCGATTATATTTTGAAAACGATGCAGGAAGATGGTACGCAGTATTTCGGTGTATTAGACGGAGAAAAGCTGATTGGGATTTCCACTGCCGAAGTAGATGTACAGAATGGCAATGCCGAAATGACCGACTTTGCGGTTCTGCCCGAATACCGCGGACAAAGTTTAGCGCTCCGGCTCCTGTCACGCATGGAAAAGGCAATGAAAGCAGCCAATATCAGCACCTGCTACACCATTGCGCGGCTCAACCAGCCCGGTATGAACAAAACTTTTTTGAATTCGGGCTACAAATATACCGGCACGCTGATTAACAACACTAACATCGGCGGAAGCATCGAAAGTATGAACATCTTATATAAACACATTTGATATGAACTTAGGAAAATTATGCCAATACGCGGGCGATTGCCCGATTTACAACGATAAAAATCCACGGATAGATAAACCCATTTTTTTAATACGAAATGTTTTTTGTAACCGCGGACGAAAAGGATGGGAAAATTGCAAACGCTTTGAGCTGATGCAAAAAAGAATTGCCTTCGACGAGAATATTATCCCAACGGATTAAATAAAACAAGAAAAAACAATGACAGAAATTAATGACAAAACAGAACAAAAAATTATCCAATTCCTTGACAAAAACGGCCCCAGTTTCATGGGGGAAGTAGTTCAAGGCCTCAAACTTTCCAATTCAAAAGGTCTTGCGCACATCAATCAACTGCTCACAAAAGGAGTGGTGAAACGTTCGGATCCGCCCATGCAATTTGAATTGAACCCCGATTTCACATAGGGAAAGCTGTCCAGCGGCTCTCTACCGCTTGACGACTTTGCTCAAATACCACCCTATAAAAACCACTGCACGGGTGAGAAAAATCCTTACTTTTGCCTTCTTTTTAAATTTCGATGAAAAACAAGGAAATTCTGGCTTTCGGAGCGGCACTCGGTGCAGCCTTTTTCTGGAGCTTTTCGTTTGTATGGTTTAAAATCGCTTACCTCGGTTACGACCCGATTACGGTGGTCATCTTCAGGTTGGCTATTTCCTCGGTGTTGATTACACTTATTGCACACTTTTCAAAACGCCTCCAAAAACCTACACGTAAAGATTTTCGCCTTTTTGTTTTAATGGCTTTCTTCGAGCCGTTTATCTATTTCCTTGGCGAAAGTTATGGATTGAAATACGTATCGCCGACTGTGGCAGCAGTAATTGTAGCAACCATTCCACTTATTTCGCCCGTTGTGGCATGGTATTTCTACAAAGAAAGGGTGAGCTGGATGAACGCTGTAGGCCTACTGTTTTCTTTCATGGGCGTAGGCATGGTGGTGCTCAACGGATCGTTCCGTTTAGATGCATCGCCGCTCGGCGTGGGGCTCGAATTTATTGCTGTTTTTGCGGCCATTGCCTATTCCATTGTGTTGCGAAACCTTGTGGGAAGATATAACACCTTGACGATAATTGTTTATCAGAATATAATCGGCGTTGTGCTATTTTTGCCCATTTGGCTTGTGGTTGATTTCAATAGTTTTATGCAACGGCCTTTTCATCCCGAAGCATTTCGTGCTATAATTTTGTTGGCCGTTTTTGCTTCAACACTCGCTTTTGTGTTTTTCACGCAAAGCATCCGGCAAATCGGCGTTAACCGGTCGAATACCTTCATCAATCTCATTCCTGTTTTCGTGGCCATTCTTTCGTTCATCATATTGAAAGAAGAACTTGGCCTGCAAAAGATTGCCGGAATAGTGGTAGTGGTGGCCGGCCTCTTCCTCGCTCAACTAAAACGCAAGCCACGGAAAGATGAAACAATTGAAGTGCATAGGAGGTAGGAGGAAGTTGGAAGTCCGAAGTCGGAAGCCGGAAGCCGGAAGCCGCAAAATTCATCGTATGGCTATCTCTGCACAGTTGCGATAGTCATGCGATGAATAGAGGGGAAGTTGGAAGTTGGAAGTTGGAAGCTGGAAGTCGGAAGACCGAAGACCGAAGAGCCACAAAGCTTGAAACACGGGACTTGCTCAACTTCGTCATTCAAACGGACTTGAAACCCGAAACTCGAAACTCAAAACTCAAAACTTTGAATACACAGCAACAAGTAACCAGCAACCAGCAACCAGCAACCAGCAACCAGCAACAAGAATGAAAAAAACATCCCACAAATCTCCCGAAGAGTTAAAACTCCTTACCGACAAAACCCGTACGGAAACAACTTCTTTCGTCAAAAAACTTAAAAAGAAAAGGCCAAAAAACCTGGACGATTTTGTACACGGTCTGCATCACGAAGCATTTGCGGCTTTCGATTGCTTGGATTGTGCCAACTGCTGCAAAACAATTGGGCCGCGGCTGATTGAAAAAGACATCGACCGACTTGCCAAACATCTGAAAATGAAAACCTCGGATTTTATGGCCCAATACATCGTGAAGGACGAGGACGGCGATTTCGTTTTCAACGCAAATCCTTGCCCATTTTTGTTGCCCGACAATTATTGTATGGTTTACGAAAATCGCCCCAAGGCCTGCCGCGAATACCCGCACACCGACCGTAAACGCTTCCACCAAATCCTGGCCCTTTCGCACAAAAATTGCGAAACCTGTCCTGTAGTTTATACTATTTTTGAAGAACTGAAGAAGGAGAATTGGTAGAAAATAGAAGGTTAGTAGCGTTCAGAAATTCGTCAATAGTTTCTATTTCCCCTACAAAATTGAATTCTTTTAATCCCTCCCACTGATAATAAATAAATACCTTTGGCGTTTTACTGAATATTTGAACGACCGGATGAAGCAAAAATACTACCTCGTTTTCCTGTTTTGTTTTTCACTTTTCACTGGCAAAGCCCAGATTGGCGGCGAAAGCACCTATCAATTTTTAGAACTCACCAATTCCGCCCGGATTGCGGCCTTGGGAGGCAGTCAGATTGCGATTTACGACACAACCGATTTGAATTTGCCTTACCATAATCCCGCTACGCTGCACAAAGGCATGGAAAATAAAGTGCTTGTGAATTATGTAAATTACCTCTCCGACATTAATTATGGTTATGCTTCCTATTCCAAATCATTCGGCGGCATTGGCAATTTTGCCGTGGGGATGCACTACATCAATTATGGTGATTTTAGGGAATCCACCGAGTTTGGCGAACTGACGGGCAACCATTTTAAAGCTGCAGAATATGCCCTGAACCTGATTTATTCCAACCACTACAAAAGGTTGAATTACGGCGTAAACCTCAAACCAATATTGTCTTCGTTTGAAAGTTACCGGTCGTTTGGCTTTGCGGCTGATTTGGGTTTGAGTATCGCCAGTAAAAGCAAATATACCAACGTTGCCTTGGTAGCCCGCAACATAGGCGGGCAGCTCACCACCTACTACGATGAAGGTGAACGCGAAAAAATCCCTTTAAACATTCAGGCCGGAATCAGTAGCCGATTGAAACATGCCCCGGTAATTTTTTCGCTCAACTTGCAGCACCTCAATAATTGGGATTTGGCCAACCCCGAGCCGAAAAAGAAGAAAGAAGAAGGAGATTTGAGCTTTCTCGAGCGTGACGAGAGTTTTGGGAAACAGTTGATGCGGCACATCGTTTTTGGGGTCGAAATTCTGCCTTCCGAAAATTTTGTTTTGCGTGCAGGATACAATTACCAACGCCGACAAGAACTTAAATTCGACGAACGTGCATCAACGGTGGGTTTTTCTGCCGGTTTTGGAATAAAAGTAAAACGTTTTAGGCTCGATTACGGGATTGCCCGCTATCACCTTGCAGGAAGCTCTAATTTATTCTCGCTTTCCATCAACCTTTAATAACAGCTTTTAGCCTTGAAATTAAAAGACAATTATGTCTGATTTAAAAAATCCCTTATCTTTGCTTACTTTAATACCTTTCATGGCAGACCAAAAAATCATAATAGCGATCGACGGGCATTCATCGTGCGGAAAAAGCACTATGGCAAAATCCATTGCCCAAGAATTGGAGTACACGTATATTGACAGTGGCGCCATGTATCGTGTAGCAACTTTGGTAGCACTTCGTAAGGGATTGATAATTGACGGGAAACCGGACGTTGAGAAAGTGATTTCGGCGGTAAAAGACATTGAAATAACTTTTCAGTGGGATGAAAGAACGGGAAAAAACACCACTTTTTTAAACGGTGAAAACGTAGAAGATGAAATCCGAAGGTTGGAGGTATCGCAGAATGTCAGCCCGATTAGCACAATTGCCGAGGTGCGCCATGAATTAGTAAAACAACAGCGTGAAAATGGTCGGAAAAAAGGAATTGTAATGGACGGACGCGATATTGGCACCGTAGTTTTCCCCGATGCCGAATTGAAGATATTTATGACCGCATCGCCCGAAATCAGGGCACAACGCCGCTACGATGAATTGAAAGCGAAAGGCGAGTCAGTTAATTTTCAGGAGATTTTACAGAATGTGGAAGACCGCGACCAAATCGATTCCACCCGTGAAACCAGTCCGCTGAGAAAAGCCGATGATGCGCTGGTCCTTGACAACAGTGATCTGACGCGTGAAGAACAGTTGAAATGGACCCTGGAGAAGGTTAAAGAAATTACACAAAAAAGATGAAGGTAGAAATTGATAGAAGATCCGGTTTTTGTTTTGGGGTAATAAACGCCATAAAATCGGCAGAAGGAGAGCTGAAAGATGCTAATAAACTTTACAGTTTGGGCGACATTGTGCACAACGAAAAAGAAGTGGAACGCTTGGAAAACATGGGACTGGAATCCATTTCAAAAGAAAAATACTTCACCTTGAAAGACTGCAAAGTCCTCATTCGTGCTCATGGAGAACCACCGGAAACCTACGAATACGCGAAAAAAAACAACATCGAACTGATCGATGCTACTTGCCCCGTAGTACTCACCTTGCAGGAAAAAGTGAAACGCTCCTACGACGGCAAAAAAGACCAAAACGGGCAGGTGGTGATTTACGGCAAAAAAGGCCACGCCGAAATTGAAGGTTTGAATGGCCAAACCAACCACAATGCCATTGTGATCGAAAGCAAAGAGGAGATCGAGAAACTCGACCCAACTCGGCCGGTTTCCCTCTATTCACAAACCACAAAACGCATTGAAGATTTTTATGAAGTGGCTGAATTGGTAAAAGCGCGGATTGATCCCGGTGTGCCGTTGGAAATTAAGGACACCATTTGCCGACAGGTTTCCAACCGGGTGCCCAATCTTAAAAAGTTTGCGGTGAATTTCGATGTCATCATTTTTGTGGCCGGGAAAAAAAGTTCAAACGGACAATATCTCTACACCATTTGCAAAGAAGAAAACCCAAAGTCGTATTTCATTTCCGGCATCGGTGAAATTGATCCGGAATGGTTTTCCGGTGCCGAATCGGTGGGGATTTGCGGAGCCACCTCCACTCCCAATTGGTTGATGGAAGATGTTCAGAATTGGGTGAAAGAGAATGTAGGGTAGCTGGCTTATCTCCTGAAATAAATATTAAAGGCTAAAGCCTGTTTTTGCATTGTATAAATGATCACCGCTCTAAAGAGACGGTGCAAAACTTCGAATATCGACTATGTGCCTAATTCGAAAAGTTTAAACGACAAACTTACAAATCAAATCAAAGCAGGGCTTATGTGCTTTATTTTAAAGCCGCAAAAACATCTTTACGTTTTTGTTGTTCTAAAAAGTAAATAATCGTTTAAATGATGTTTTTAGAAATAAGTCCCTGTTTTTGGAAGTAATTTGTCATGGTGTATTACTAATGTTTTCCTCGGAAAATATAACCTTCTGAATCCAGGGACTTTTCTTATGCCCTAAATGAGATTCCTCATTCAATACTGGACCTTTAACAGGTAAAAAATCACATTTAATAAAATGTACAACAAAATAATAAAAGTTAAACCATAAAAACTGAATATCAATAACAAAATAGCCGACAGGCCAATAAAAAGATAACGGTACCAATTGTCTTTCAAACTCAACGATTTCATTTTTAAGGAAAACATGGGCAAATGGACGAGCATCATTCCCGCCATGAAAACACCGAGGATAACCAAGTTTTTTGTCGAATAGATGATTTGAAGCAGATCGAAGAATTTCGGTGCTTCTAACAGTAAAGCCAACGATGCCCAAAATAAACCATTGGAAGGGATAGGCAGGCCCCGAAAAAATTCTTCGCCCGAATCGTTTACATTGAAACGGGCCAGGCGAATGGCTCCAAAAACCGGAAGCAAAAATGCCGTAAATAAAATCATCCACTCGTACCATTTGGCGGAAATTTCGTAAATCAAATCGTTCTTCCCGAACAGCGAAAATTCGAGTAAAGTGAAAAGAATAGCACCCGGTGCTACGCCAAAGGAAACGACGTCGGCCAGCGAATCTAACTGCTTCCCAACCTCGGAATAGGATTTCAACAGCCGTGCTGCAAAACCATCGAAAAAATCCAAAACGGCAGCCGTGCAAATAAATATGGCTGCCCAAACGAGATGGCCGTCAATGGCAAAAATGGTAGCCAACGAACCTGCAACTAAGTTCAATGCGGTTATAAAATTGGGTATTTGAGCAATTATTTTTCTCACAACAGATTAAGCTAAAATGGCAATAACGGTTATTCCGCCTACCGGTTTATCACCGAGTTTCACATTTACTTTTGTGCCAAGCGGCAAAAAAACATCAACCCGCGAACCGAAACGGATAAAACCGTATTCGGCCCCCTGTTCTATTGTGTCGCCTGGTTTTTTGTAGGTGCAAATTCGCCGGGCAACCGTACCTGCAATTTGGCGCGCCAAAATTTCAACTCCTGTTTTTGTTTTGAAAACTGCGGAGCTACGTTCGTTCAATTCCGATGATTTTTCAACAAAGGCCGGATAAAATGCCCCCCGTATGTGGTTGATATACGTAATGCTTCCTCCAACCGGCGCAAGGTTTTGATGCACGTTTAGCGGCGACATAAAAATGGACACCTGGATGCGCATATCCTTAAAATATTCTTTCTCGAAAACTTCTTTTATTTCTACAATCTTACCATCGGCGGGGGATAAAACATGTTTTTCATTTTTTACGATTTCGCGGTATGGTACCCTGAAAAAGTAAACTATCAGCCCGGCCAAAACTACCGAAGCGGCTATTAAAACGTAAAAAACCCAAAAATCTTTCAGGAAAAAATAGATGATTGCGTCGAGTACGGCCAACAAAAAAAAGGCTGTCGGGATAATTTTCTTCCCTTCTTTATGAATTTCCATAACTTTAAAGTTTGCCAAATAAATGAAGCCAAACAAATATTACCGGTACTGCAAAAAGTAAACTGTCAAACCGATCTAACATTCCGCCATGACCGGGCATAATGATCCCTGAATCTTTAACGCCGGTTTCGCGTTTAAGTTTCGATTCGAAAAAATCGCCCAAAGTGCCGAAAATTACAATCAGAAAAGCAATTATTATCCAGGTGAAAATATCCAAAAGGTTGAAAAAAAAGGCATTTAAAGTGCCCATGAGAACTGCGAAAACTGCTCCTCCGATTAATCCTTCCCACGATTTGCCGGGCGATATTTTTGTGTGGATTTTATGCTTCCCGAATGATGAGCCTGTTATGTAGGCCATCGAATCGTACATCCAGATAATTAAAAACATTCCCAACAAAACTCCCGGATAAAAGCCGGTATCCTTCGGAGTCAAAATGTAATTTAACAAGCCGAATGGCAATGTAATATAAACTATGCCGAAAACGGTTGCTGCGGTATTTCTAAAACTGTGTTGGTGGTTGTTTAACAATCCGTGTATGAAAATGAATATCGGAATTAAAACAACGGAATAAAGGAATCCGCTTGCGACAAGCTTATTGGCAGAAAGAAAGAAGATAAAGAAAAGAACTATCGACGAAAACAAGCCGATTGTTTTTTGTGGTTTCGCTCCAATCTTTTCCAACAGGATGTAAAACTCAAAAAGAGCAATGCTTAGGAAACCAGCAAAGACTCCAGCAAAAACATAGGGATGAAAGATGATGCTTGCCATCACGATCATCACATAAGCCAGCCCTGTCAAACTCCTCTTTAGCAGTTCGTTCAATGCTTTAGTTCTTTTAGTAATTCGATGGCGCGTGCTTCATTTTCTTCTGAAACGTAAAGATTGATTTCTCCGAAATTCTGAAATGCAGTGTCGTGCTGATTTAAAACAACAACTTTTATCCCCTGTTTTTCTAAGAGATCCTTTGCCATTTCCGCTTTATAGTCTACAGCGGCCATGAATACTTGTTTCCATCCTTTTTCCATGCTGCAAAGGTAAAAAATAAATGGAAGTCGGAAATAGGAAAAATTGAACAGGATTTATAAGTGTGAGGTATGAAAGCAAGTTGAGACTTCACGTGCCATTTGGAGAGCAAAATGGCATTAATCTTTCTTCACGTTGAATTTTTTAGCGTCGAATATGCACTAACCAGCCACAAACACCCTCAACTCGCGCGGTCCGTGCGCGCCCATCACCAGCGTTTTTTCAATGTCGGCAGTGCGGCTTGGCCCAGTGATAAGGGCAATTTGAGAAGGGAGGTTTTCGCGGTATTTATTTTGAATGGCAGAATAGGCAGCTTCTAAATAATCAATAATTTGGTTTTTTCTTGCTACAATAATATGTATCGGTGGATACACAAACAGTTGCCTGCCCCCTTTTTGTGCTGAACTCACCATTGCCGAACCGGTGTGTGCAATTAGAAATTCACAACCGGTAATACCGACCTCTAAGTTTTTGTGGTTCTCCGTATACTCCGAATAGTGGATTTGAAAGTGGTTTAACTGCTCTTGAATCGCAGTTTCGTTGCAACAATACACATCCGCCGGATTAAATTTTTGCAAAAACGACTTCAGTGCTACGAAAAGCTCGTTTTCCGAAGGGAATAAATGGACGTGCCCGTTTATCTTTTCCAAATTTTCCTTGAAAGCAATTTCCAACGGCTGTTTAATGGAAGGATATACGGGAGCGTTAAAATCGGGTTTTTTCGGCACAGTATGGACGGCCGTTTTCAATTTGTCCAATATCTCTTGCCGCGCCGATTTCATGGCTTAGGCCAATGCAGGGTTGATTCCAATATCGCCTTTCGGAGCCTCCGGAACAGGTTTTGTTTTCACTTTTGGTTTTTTAGCAATAGCTGGCGCTTTTTCATCATTTTCGGGGATCACATGTTTTTTGTCCCATGGGCGTTTCCCAAAAATTTCTTCCAAATCTTCGCTGAAAATCACTTCCCGTTCCAAAAGAAGGTTGCCCAATTTTGCATGCCCATCGGCATGTTTTTTTAGGATTGCCAAAGCCCGTTTGTATTGTGCGTCGATAATCACTTTCACTTCTTCGTCAATTAGTTCAGCAGTTTTTTCGCTGTATGGTTTCGTGAAAGAATAGTCGGATTGGCCGGAAGAGTCATAAAAACTCACGTTGCCCACTTTTTCGCTCATGCCAAAAATGCTGACCATGGCGTAAGCCTGTTTGGTGATTTTTTCCAAATCGTTTTGTGCACCCGACGATATTTTGTTGAAAATCAGTTGTTCGGCGGCTCTTCCTCCTAAGGCAGAACACATTTCGTCCAGCAGTTGTTCTTTCGTGGTAATTGAGCGTTCTTCCGGCAGGTACCACGCTGCACCAAGTGCTTTTCCTCGCGGCACAATGGTTACTTTCACTAATGGGTGAGCATATTCTAACAGCCAGCTAATGGTAGCATGCCCGGCTTCGTGAAAGGCAATGGTTTTCTTTTCTTCAAGCGAAATGATTTTATTTTTCTTCTCCAATCCACCCACAATCCGGTCAACAGCATCCAGGAAATCTTGTTTGCCCACCGATTCGTGTTCTTTGCGTGCAGCAATCAGTGCTGCTTCATTGCACACATTGGCTATGTCGGCACCCGAAAAACCCGGTGTTTGTTTAGCCAGGAAATCAACTTTTAAATCTTTGCTTAACTTCAAAGGTTTTAAATGCACGTTAAAAATCTCCGCACGTTCGTTCAGGTCGGGAAGTTCCACATGGATTTGCCGATCGAAGCGCCCGGCACGCATCAATGCGCGGTCGAGAATATCAGCACGGTTGGTGGCTGCCAAAATAATTACGCCGGTGTTGGTGTCAAATCCGTCCATTTCGGTTAGCAACTGGTTCAAGGTATTTTCGCGTTCGTCGTTCGAGCCCATGTTTGGGTTTTTCCCTCTCGCCCGGCCAATGGCATCAATTTCGTCGATAAATACGATACAAGGTGCTTTTTCCTTGGCCTGTTTAAATAAATCGCGCACCCGTGAAGCACCAACCCCCACGAACATTTCAACGAAATCGGAGCCCGACATGGAGAAAAATGGTACGTTCGCTTCGCCCGCAACGGCTTTTGCCAGAAGCGTTTTACCTGTTCCAGGAGGACCAACCAGTAAAGCACCTTTTGGAATTTTACCTCCCAGTTTGGTATATTTATCAGGGTGCCTAAGAAATTCCACAATTTCTTCGACTTCCTGTTTTGCTTCGGCCAACCCGGCAACATCTTTAAAGCTTGTGGTAACTTTTTGGTCTCTGTCGAAAATTTTAGCTTGAGATTTTCCGACATTGAAAATACCGCCTGCACCACCCCCGGCACCGCCACGGCTCATTCTTCTGAAAATCCACCACCACAAAAGGATCAACAACACGAAGGGTCCAATAGAAAACAAAATGTCACTCACCCAATTGTGCTCTTCTTTGTATTCAAGTGATATCTCGGTTGAATTATTCTCTTGTGCTTCGCGCAAATTGCGCTCAAAAGTTTCTACAGAACCAATATTGAATTTAAAATGTGGGCCGGTTTCTGCCGGTTTGGAAAAATTGGCGTCGAATTGTGCCTTGTAGTTGTCGAGCTTATCTTTTTTAATATAAATATTGGCCACTTTATCGTTAACCACCACAATCCGTTCAATGTCCTGATTGGCCAGCATAGTGGACTTTACATCGTTCCAGTTGGTTTCAACCGGACCACGGCTGTTGCTCAAATAAAACTGTACAATAATAAAGACCACCGCAATTATCCCATAAATCCAGTACGCATTGAATTTTGGCCCTTTTCCATCGTTCTTTTTGTTTTGGTTGAACATGTCAAAGGGATTATTCTGAGGTTTGTTTTTCTGATCTTTATCGTTTTCTTTATTCTCTGTCATGATATGTTTCTAATTTTCATCTTCAATTTTTGTGCGTTTGGCATCGGCCCAAAGTCCTTCCAAATCATAAAAGTCACGTGCATCTTTCTGAAAAACGTGCACCATAATTTCACCATAATCCAACAAAACCCATATTGAGTTGCGGTATCCGTCTTTATGCCAGGCATTCATTCCGGTGTTTTCTTTAACGGTTTCTTCTACCGATTGTGCAATAGAGTTTGCCTGTGTGGTAGAGGTTCCGTGGCATATCACAAAATATCCGCATTCGGTATGATGTATGCTGTTTAAATCGATTACAAGTATTTCTTTCCCTTTAATTTTCTTTATCCCTTCCAGGATGTTTTCCAAGAGTATTTTTGTTTCTGCTTCGCCTTTATTCATAGATTACTATAATTCCTTGCAAAGATAATCTTTTTGCGTTATCCTCTTTTTCAGTATTTTTCGTTTGTTTGCAAATGATAACAAAACCAACAACTGAATAAATGGGTTACTACATTTGTTTGTTATAAAAAAATGGGCAATAAAATCATCTTTTTGAACGAGGTAGAATCTACCAACAACTATGCCAACGGACTTGTTTTGTCGGATGCGGCAGATGAAGGTGCTGTCGTTTTGGCACGCTTTCAGAAAAAAGGAAAAGGGCAGCAGGGAAATGGCTGGGAAAGCGAATCCGGGAAGAACTTATTGGCCAGTATCATCCTCTATCCAAAGTTCTTACCGGCTGGCAAACAATTCCATATTTCGAAAATCATCAGTTTAGCAATAGCTGGTGTTTTGGCCAGCGAAGTTAAAAATGTTTCGGTGAAATGGCCGAATGATATTTACATAGGGAATGAAAAAGTTGCTGGTATTTTAATTGAAAACTCAATCAAAGGAGCAACCCTGTATTCATCGGTCGTAGGGGTTGGCTTGAATTTAAATCAGGAAAAATTTGTATCGGGTGCACCGAACCCGATTTCTTTAAAACAGATAACGGGCAAGGAATATGAACCTGAAATTATATTAAAGAAAATCACCAACTCATTTTTTGCATGGTACGAAAAGTTGAAAGCTGGAAAGTATGATGAAATCGACAACGCATATATGGCACAACTTTTCCTAAATAATGAATGGAGTTTATATCGAAAAGAGGGAGTTGTTTTTGAAGCCAGAATTGTTGGTATTGGCGAATTTGGTCAACTTCAGCTTGAAAAGAAAAATGGTGAGATTTCAGCCCACATGTTTAAGGAAGTCGAGTTTGTGATTTGAGTTTTTTTTATTGGTAAGGCAATTTCGACAAGGTTTCTGCCAAATGATTAATGCCTTCGCCCAGTTTGTTGCCGGCCATCATTTTTATCATCATGCTCATTTCGGCGTGCAGGGTCAAACGCATTTTTGTGTTGAAGGCATCCACCGGAATCAGTTGAATCCAAAAAGTAAAGCTCAAAGACAAACCGCCCGTACTTTCCACCTTTATGGTTTTGAACGGCTCACGGTTCACAATTTTTAATTCGGCAATCCCTATGCCCGTTATATTAAACTTGCAGGAATCGCGGTCGGAAGAGAACTCGGTGATTTTAATTTGAGGGATTTTCTTGGTTATCCGTTCAATTAGGCCGGAGTTTAAGTATCCCGATAAATTTTCAAAATTCGACAGGTAATTGAAAATTACCTGTTCGTTGTGGTTCACCAATTTTACGTCGCTGGTGTATTTGCTTAAGCTCATGGTATTATTTTATTTTCCCCAGTTGGCCGGGTCTTCGCGCCATTGCATCAGCGTTTCCACCTCGTCAGTAGTCACTTCTCCAACTTCAACTGCGGTGTCAATTAAGGTTTGGTATTGGCTAAGGGAAGCCAGTTCGATCCCCGCTTTTTTGAAATTATCCCTGGCGTGTTGAAAATCATAGGTGAAGATGGAAACCATGCCGATTACCTCGCCACCAAAGTTATTTACTGCTTCGGCAGCATTTAAACTACTAATTCCGGTTGATACCAGATCTTCCACCACCACCACTTTTTGATTGGGTGCCAAATCACCTTCAATCAGGTTTTCCAAGCCGTGGCCTTTGGGTTTCAAACGTACATAAATAAAAGGCAGCCCTAATGCTTCAGCAACTAAAACACCCATGGCGATGGCTCCTGTGGCCACGCCCGCAATCACTTCTGCCTGCGGATATCTTTCGCGGATAAGGTCCACAAAACGGTCGCGGATGTACGTGCGCGTTTTCGGGTACGAAAGGATTTTGCGGTTGTCGCAATAAATGGGCGATTTCCAGCCCGAAGCCCATGTAAACGGGTTTTTGGGTTGGATTTTTATAGTGTTGATCTCCAATAATTTCTTTGTAACTTCAATTTGTACCGATTCCATAGCGATATTTGCAACTTTAAAATTCAAAACAAATGTATAAAGTTTTTTTAAACGACCGGGAGATCAATATTGTCGGCACCGGGAACATAACATTAACTAAACCGTGCTGTTTAGTAGAAGGTTTAAGCTCAGTAAAAGCAGTGCAACGTTGGTTCGATGAGTTTTCGAAAGGCGAAATACAATGTGTAACTATTTCTGATCCAAATCCTAAGGAATTTTTTGAAAGGATATTTGTTCCAGTGTTCTTGGCAGTTCCTGCAGCGGGTGGCGTGGCGATACGAAACAACAGGCTGCTTTTCATTTTCAGGGGCGGAAAGTGGGATTTGCCAAAGGGGAAAATCGACAAAGGCGAAGATGCCGGAGAAGCGGCTTTGCGGGAAGTGGAAGAGGAGTGCGGCATTTCGGGGCATAAAATCACAAAACAGCTTTCTTCCACTTTTCATATCTATCAATCGCCCTATAAAAAAACATTGGGGCAATGGATTCTAAAAGAAACTTTTTGGTTTGAAATGAGCTATTCAGGAGTAAACAGCGGAATTCCGCAAACCGATGAAAATATCACGAAATTGCAATGGTTTGCAAAAAATGAGTTAGGCATTGTTTTGGAAAACACCTACGAGAATTTAAAACCGATTATTGAAGGCTACAACACTTGAAAATTGCCACAGATTCGTAGATTAAATCCATCAATTAGTGATATTCTTGTTTTATTGCCCCCGATTGCTTCGGGGCAGGCTGTCAGCTTTAGCTGACGGTTTGCATAAGCTGCTGTTGAGCTGGGCTTTAGCCACATTTAAATTCATATTGATTAAACGCCTAATTCAATAAGTCAATTTATACATTGCTTTTCCAGATGTTTTTTCCCTTCCGGCTGGCGGAGAGTCGGAAGGGGCTTACTGCCGCTCAAAAAGTTCACGTTGCAAAAAAGCACCGAATTGTTGCTCGAAACCGTCTAACGGAGCTTTAGCCTCCTCAAATTTTACCCGGTGGTTTTCATCGAGCAAAAAACACTGCGGATAGGATTTTACGTTGTATTCTTCGATGTATTTTCCGGATTCGTCAAGCAATTTTATGCCGCCAATCTTATTTTCTGAAAGGTATTTCTTCATCGCAACTGCATTGGTGTTTCTCAGAATCACAAAAATTTCGAGGTGCTTTCCAAATTTCTCCAAAAGCGCATTTACATTCTTTAACTGCTCGCGGCACACACTCATTTCGGTATCGGCAAAAACAAGGTATTTAAATTTTGTTTTGTTCGTGTTGGTACAAACGGATTGACCGTCAATCGTTTTCAAACAAACCGGTGCTGCAAGCGTGCCCGGTTGCAGATGTGAAAGTTTTTCCGAAATATTTTTTGCAGTAACTTTTATAAGCGCCGTTTTACTTTTGCTGAATCGTTCGGATTTTATCATCTTTTGAACCGCAGCCTTCGAAAAATCACCGGAATAGAAAGCGTCGTGTAACATTTTCAATAAAGCCAGTTCTGCCATTTCACCGCTAATGCTGTATTTCAATGCAACATGATCGAGAAGAAAGGTCAGATTAGCGCTGTTCACTGCTTTACGGATTTCGGCTCCTTTCAGGGTTTTTGCTTCAAAGCTTAGTTGTCCGCCAAACGTCTTTCCGAAGAGCTCGGTAAACGACGGGCGCAACCAATATTCCATTTTTATGCCGGCAAAGGTTTGCGAATAGTCTTCAGGCTTCAACCGAAAAGCTTCGACTTCCACCATTTTTAATTTCATTTTTTTATGAAACTGAAAGGCCTCTGAAGCCGGGCCGTCAAACTTTTTGTCAATAAAATACAGCAATGAATCATAAATCTTGCGAGACTGTCGGAAATACAATTGGTCAAAATATTTGTCGGTGAGCTGGTTAAGTTGAACGTCAAAATCGGAAATGCGATTATTGGTTTGCTGTGGGTTGTTGGTGGCAAACCAAAAGGTAAGCGGCATAAAGTAGGGGTTTTTTTCGTCGGCAAACGACTTTCGGCGCAACGGGGGCAATTTCAATTCCAAAGCTGAGTTGGGTTCAATCAGGAGCATCCCGCGGTAAATACCAAAATCGCAAAAAATATTTATTGAGTTGCTGGGGTTTACTGTTGCCCGGCTTTTGCCTAACTGGTCAAATTCGAGGACAAAGGCAAGTGTTTTTTCTGCGGTAATCGGATCTGCCCGACTGAAAAATTCCAGCCGTTGTCCCGCATATTCCTTGTTTTCGCATCGAATAATAACTTCGGCATCAATTAGCTTGGCGCAAAAGAACAAGCCAAACAACAGAAAAGCAAAGCGCATGGAAATTATTCTTTTAGTGGTTTTTCAATTTTGAACTCATTGGGATCGAGTCCTTTAGGGAGGAACATACTGGCATCGCCGCCGTGAAAAACAATGTCGCGGATAATGGTGGCGTTCACCGGTGTATGTTCGGGTAAAGTAAGCAGGAAAACAGTTTCAATGTCGGGGTGCATTTTTTTGTTGATTTGCGCAATGGCGCGTTCGTATTCAAAGTCGGCCGCAGTGCGCAATCCGCGAAGGATATATTTTGCACCCACCTGTTTGCAAAAATCTACGGTCAGCCCGCCGTGAAGCTTAACTTCAACTTTATCCCGATCTTTAAAAACCTGGTTTATCCACCTCAACCTCTTTTCAATGGTATAAAACGATTTTTTGTTGGCGTTGTGCCCGATCATAATCACGATTTTGTCGAACATGGGTATGGCGCGGTTCACAATCGATTCATGTCCAACGGTAAACGGATCGAACGACCCGGGAAATATGGCGATTCTTTGCATGGTTACTTTTTTGCTACAGTTTGTGTTTTTTATTCATCTGCCTCGAAACAAAAGTAAGGAAATTAAGAGAACTGAAATCCAAAACTATAAACTCTTTCCTCAAAACGAAGTGTAAGCAGGGTATATTGCATCTTGGAGTTTAGTGAAATCCTATTGCGCCCTATGTGCCTATTGTGGTTTTAAAAGTGATATATGAACTAAATTCCCTTATAATCGCTTAATTTGCAGCTTTATTCTTAAAATTCCGATTTGAAAAGAACACCCGAAAATATCCTATGGAGCTTTGCATTTTTATTAATTGCGTTGGCCTACCTTTTTGGCTTGTTCGTTGATTTAACAGCAGATTCGGGTTTGTATGCGGCTATTTCGCGGCAAATGGTTGAAAGTGGCGATTGGTTTAACCTCAAAATAAACGATGAAGCCTACGACCAAAAACCGCACTTGTTTTTCTGGCTGGCAGGTCTGGGTATCCAACTTTTTGGCAATAGCAATTTTGCATTTAAACTCTTTCCGTTTATTTACGGTTTGGGCGGAATTTATTTCACCTATCGTCTCGGCAAGCAACTTTTTTCAAACGAAGTAGGCAAACTGGCTGCATTAATTGCTGCTACATCGCAAATTTATTTTCTCTATTTTTTTGATTTTCATACCGATTCGGTACTACAAACCGGTGTAGTGCTGGCACTTTGGCAACTGGCTGCCTATTTGCAAACTCGGAAACCTGTGAATTTTGTTTGGGGTTTTACGGGCGTTGGCTTGGCCATGCTTTCCAAAGGCCCCATTGGTGCTGTTCTCCCGTTCTTTTCGGTATTGCTTTACCTTTTAGCAAAAAAAGACTTTCGGCAACTTTTTCATCCGAAATGGCTGTTGGGGGTTTTCTTGTCGTTGGCAATTGTTTCTCCTGCGTTAATTCATTTGTACCAAAGTTTTGGGGCTGAAGGTTTGAAATTCTTTTTTATCACCAATAATTTTGGACGAATAACGGGTGATTACGCAGGCTCCAGTACGGATTACTTTTTTTACCTGCACACGCTGTTGTGGGCTCTTTTGCCATGGACCGTTTTTGTGCTTGCGGCATTGATTTTCGAACTGAGAAGTTGGTTTCAAAAAGATACGGAATCCCAATGGGGAATTTATCTTTTAGGCAGCACCCTTGTCCTTATTGCCGTGTTGAGCATTGCAAAAGGAAAAGCACCCAACTATTTTTTGATTGTTTTTTCACCCCTTTCGGTAGTTACGGCAAGTTGGCTGATTCGTTTTAATTTTTTTTCAACCAAAATGAAAGCTGTTTTATTTCGGGCTCAGGGAACTTTTTTGCTATTGTTTTTCTTTTTGTTTTTAGCCGTTGCAGTCGTGCTTTCTCCCGGTAAAATTTGGTTCGTGGTTGTGTTGGCAACTGTTCTTGCAGTGTTAAGCTATTCTATACTTCGAAACCAAAGCAACAGCTTGAAAACGTTAGTATTGTTTTCGGTGATTGTTGCGGGCACGGTTAATTTGTATTTCAATTCAGTAGTTATTCCGGGATTGTATAAATACCAAGGTGCACGACAAGCATTGGAAATATATGAAAGGCACTCATCTCCAAAAACTCAACTTTATAATTTTGAACTGGAGGAGTACGAATTATTTTTTTACGCTAAAAATTCGGTGCATCAAATAAAAGATTGGGACCAGTTGAAGGAGGCGATGAACCAGTCTGGAACTTGGCTCTACACCAATGAAATCAAATATAACGATATCCGAAATATGGGATTTGATATCGATACCACGTATCAAATACGGCAGCGCGGAATGAACCGGGTGCGACCAACGTTTTTAAATCCGGCAACCCGCGAAGAATCATTGGGAACGAATTATCTAATCAAAGTAAAATAGAGGTCTTCCGGTTTGTACCATCCAAAACAAGCTCACCTCTCACCTCTCATCTCTCACCTCTCACCTCTCATCTCTAAAACCTCATCTCTAAAAAACTCAACCTTTTCGTAACTGAAAGTTTGTGGAGTGTGATTTTGATTTATCTTTGGGCGCAACTTAACTTGTTATCATAAGAAATGAATAAAAAATCATTGTTGTCGGTCATTATTCCGGTTTACAACGAAGCCAGGACCATTCATATTATTTTGGATCGCGTGGTGGACGTTGAATTGGCGTATGGTTTCGAAAAAGAAATTATTTTGGTGAACGATTGCTCTACCGACGATTCGGTGGAAGTAATTTCGAAGTATATTGAGAACCATGTTGGTGTAAGAATGGAGCTTTATAACCAGTCGGTGAACATGGGAAAAGGTGCGGCTTTGCACCGCGGATTCAAAGAGGCGCATGGCGATTACATCGTTGTTCAGGATGCGGATTTGGAATACGATCCGCGCGAATACAACGATTTACTGAAACCCATTGCCGAAGGGAATGCTGACGTGGTTTACGGTTCGCGCTTTATTGGCGGAAACCCGCACCGGATTTTGTTTTTCTGGCATTCTATCGGGAATAAGCTGCTGACCTTCTTTTCCAATATGTTTACCGATCTGAACCTGACCGATATGGAAACCTGCTACAAACTCTTTCGTTCAGACATACTTAAAAGCCTCGACCTTAAAGAAAAGCGATTCGGGTTTGAGCCGGAGGTAACGGCTAAAGTTTCCAGGGTTCCGAAGGTTCGAATTTACGAAGTGGGAATTTCCTATTACGGCAGGACCTACGAGGAAGGAAAGAAAATTGGCTGGCGCGACGGCGTTCGTGCGCTGTGGTGTGTGCTGAAATACAACGTTTTTTCAAAATGACAAACGCGAATAAATTTTTAGAAAAAAACCTTTTGTATGCTTTTTTTACAGCCTACATTTTACTTCAGGTTTTTCTGCTTCTATTCAGCAATAGCCCGTATGGCTTTGGCGGTGCCGACAACATTGGACACTATCAAATTTCCCGGTTTTCGTTTAAATACCCGCAGTTGTTTCTGGACCTCTGGGGAAAGCCTGTTTATACAACGCTATCAGCTCCGTTTGCTCAATTTGGTTATCGTGCAGCAAAAGCATTCAATTTGGTAATTAGCGTTTTAACTCTTTTACTTTCAGCGCGTATTGCCAAACAGTTATTTCCAGGGAGTTCATTGTTTACAGTTGTATTTATTGCTTTTTCGCCGATTTATTTTCTGCTAACCGTTAGCTGCCTCACTGAAATTCTTTTTGCCTTCGTACTTGTTGCTGCCGTTTATCTTTTTATCAGAAACAAGTACCTGCTAGCTGCCGTAGTTTTATCATTCCTTCCGTTGGTACGCAGTGAAGGGATAGTTATTTTACCTGTTTTCGTAGTTGCTTTGTTTTTAAGTAAAGCTTATCGCTCCATTCCGTTTCTATTATTTGGAATGGTGTTTTACTCCATAATTGGGTACTTTGTTTTTGACGATATTTTATGGTTGATTCACAAACTGCCCTATTCTCTGGGAGAAAGCTTATACGGAAGCGGCAGCCTGTTTCATTTTGTAAAGCACAGCCCCTCTATTTTTGGCATTCCATTACTGATATTGGTCGTTGCCGGGCTGGTAATCTGGGCTTTCGGTATTTTTAAAATTTTTTCATTTCGAAACCAAAATACTATCGTATTCATTTTAATTGCCGGAAGCTGGATCAGCTATTTTGCAGCACACAGTTACGTGTGGTGGAAAGGAACCGGAGGTTCGTTGGGACTGACCAGAGTGATGGCCGGAATTGTTCCGCTGGCAGCACTAACAGGCATGAAAACTTTTGAATTTGTACGGCAAAAAGTAAAAGAGAAAAACTTCACCTATGCTGTTTTTTCAGTATTTGCTGTGCTTCAGATTGTTTTACTATTTACCAGCCATAATCTCATGCTCAAGGCCGACCCAACCGAGCAGTTGATTAAAAAAAGTGCCGATTATATTCGTTTTAACGAAGCGGACAAAAAAATCTTTTATTTTAATCCGCTGGTGGTTCACTACTTAGAACTGGATCCATACGATACCCAGCAATGCAACTGGTGGGTGGCTGACAAACAGCAGCCTTCGAACACATTGGAGTGGGGCGATTTGCTCGTCTGGGATGCCCATTTTGGTCCCAACGAAGGGGGAGTTCAACTTGAAAGCCTGGAAAAGGATCCTTTTCTGAAGAAAATAAAATCGTTCTATCCGCTTGAAAAAATTACGGTTTTGGGCGGGTATGATTATAGCGTCCAGATTTACAAAAAATCGACTGATAAAAATGATACAGTAATTATTTCGGACAGTTACGAACAGGTATTAAGTTTTGAAGATTATACTGACAGTAGGGTTAAAGAATCTGACGGCGTTAAAGTTTGGGAAATGGACAGTACGCAGGAATATAGCCCCAATATTGTGTTAAGTTCGACGGTTGTTAAACGGTATGAAATTCTTGATGTTACACTTACGCTTGATTATAAGGCATTGCAACCCTTAGGCAAAAACGAAGCTATGCTTGTTTTTTCGGCAGAAAACGATGGAAAAAGTTTGCATTACAATACGGCTGATTTGGTTTCAACAGGTTCTGGATTTCAACAATTGCAACTCAACATAAGGATGTCGGCAAATATTCCTGATGAATCGAGAATGCTTATTTATGTTTGGAATAACGGAAAGAAACGGGTCCAAATCGAAAAAATTAAAGTTGAAGTAAAAAGCTATTGATTACTATATTAGTTTTTGTAACGTTTTATAATCTGTAAATCATCGAAATAAACAGGTTCCTGGCCGCTGTTCCATAAATAAATTTTAAAGGTTTCGGTATTTAAGTTTTGTGGTAACCAAAAGCTGAGCGATAATTTTTGCCAGCCCATTGAATCAGCCACAGCTTCGTTGCTAACCATATAAAACTCGTTACCCGACGTGGCAACAATATGCGATTTTTTGTCAGTACCAAAACTCCAGGCACTAATCTGCAAGTAGCTTATTTTGTCAATGTCATCGAAGGTATAAGAAGAACTGTATGGATTTTCTTGTTTCAGCATTACACTGTGCTTTCCACTGAAAGCCCTTTCTTCGGTAAGAAGCACTGTACTTTCGGCTTTGGTGTTGTTGTTAAAGAGAGCCTCGTAACTGACAAAATCAATGGTTTCGTAATCACAAAATAAAGTGTCGGTTGAAATTGCCGGCTTCGAATTATTTGAACTCGGAGTTGATGTTTGGCTCTTTTTCGAGTGCAGCAAAAATACAGGGTATTCCTGTGCAACTATTTCCCAATTGGGATCGGAAAGATACTGATTGCGGCTTTTTTCATTCTCCTCATGCGACACCATGAAATAATCGTCGAACACAGAGAAAATGATATATTCGGCATCTTTGACAGTTGGGAAAAGGTAAATCGATTGTCGTTGGGCAAGGTGCGAAAACAGATGGTCGGAAGCACTGACACGGGCATTTTTGGGTATTTGTTTGATAATTTTGTTGACTTTTTTGATATCCATTTGCGACTGGAAAAACCCTTTATAATAAATTTTTTCTTTTGATGGATTTAAAGTCCAGGGAATTACAACATTAACCCTATCAAGCTTATAAATTGTCATCGCTAAAGTACTAACGCAAGTAATTATTGCGAGTCCATTTTGTACCATTTTCGATTTCAACGAAGCTAAGGTAAGAAATACAGAAAGTGGCAATAACGTAACAACTTCAATAGAATAGTAGGTCGATATTCCCCAACGGATGTATGAATCATTCAACACTTTTTGAGCAACAATTGGAATAAACCAAATAAAATACTGAGGCCGCAAAAGCAAAAGAATTCCCCCCGAAACAAGATAAACAATGTAAAATTCAGCTTTTACCCTATCAAATGTCGGATCGTCCAAGTGATTTAAAAAGAAAAGTTTAATAGTTTCAATAGGATGCCGAATTACATATTTTAATGCTTCCCCTGGACTGGCTCCTAAAGCTGCATAATTGAACAAAGTAAATTGCTTATCCTCAGTTTCGATACTTGGAATGATAATTTTAAAGAGCAAAACAAAATAGAAAACAGAAATAACAATGCCTGCAACACTTAACAGTACTGCCTTTTTATCTTTTCGGTGCTCGATTATCAATACGATGAAAATGAAAATAAACCAGATTGGGATATTCTCTCGCGATAAAAGGGCGAGTATAAAAATGACAGTTGAGATCAGATATTTTTTCTTTTCGAAAGTATATAGAAAAACCGGAATGAAACAGGCTGAAATCACAGCCAGGTTTACATCACAGGAAAAGGTTGTGTACCTTCCGAGTAACACAAAATAATATAAAAGTACACCGGCACCTAACCAAATATTTTCGGTTTTCAGCATAATTAGTTTGTAGGTAAACCAGGCGGCAACCATTATTAAACTATACTGAATAAGGATGAGCGTATATGTTCCGGTCAACCAGTTGAATAACCAGAAAATCGGGATAAAATACATCAAGGTAAACGAAAAGTGATCCTGGAGAAAATTCCCGGGGTAAGTTGGCATCGGGCTAATCCGGAAATGCGAGTAATCCCAGAAAGCAAAATTATAATTGCCATAATCGTAGGTTACGGTGCGAAAATAATAATGGTTGGCAACTCCCATAAAAAAGAGCAGGAGGCCAAAAAAAGCCATGATGAAATATGGAATATGTTTTTTTTTCAATAGTTTTTTCATTGCCTGAATGTGAAAAGAAATTTTCTTGAGACAAACATAAAAATTTTAGCAGATTTGTTTTTGAATTTATGCTTTATTTTTAACCACAACACTAAAACTTGATAAATAAGAAATTAGGTTCCAATAAATAAGTTCCACGAACATAATTTCGTATTGTCGTATGTTAATATTTTCACAAGGTTTGTAATTAAACAGTAAATAATTTGTTTTGCATTAATTATTGTTGTAATATTAATGCACCTATATTCAGCTTAAAATCTAAAGAAATGAAAAAAGATCAACTAATCAAAAAAGTAATTTTTTCTTTTTTAATCTTTGCCAGTGCTAATATTTTTGCTCAATCCAATTTTATACGAATTGAAAATGGCAACTTTAAAAACGGAAGCAGTGATTTTAGACCCTATTCTGTGAATTATGTGATGCTTATGTCGCAAGATTGTAATACTGGTAATTATTTCATTCAACCAAGTTCCCAGTATAGTATTGATTGGGGATATCCTCATACTTTGTGGGTAAGAAACCCTACGTATTCCTGTAATGACGGTAGAAATTATTACAGCAGTACTAATGAGCAAGGAGTTGGATTACAAAAATTAAGCAATGACATGGAATATCTCTCTAATAAGGGATTTAATGTAATTCGAGTTGCTGGAATTAATCCTAATGTTGACCCTGTTACCAATCAGGTGGAAATACCGACTGGGTCATATTCTACATACTTTGATTTGGTCGAGAAACTTTTAGATACACTCGAATCGCATGGACTAAAGGCCATTATTAATCTTGGAATAGACTCAAATATAAAAGAACTTGAACATTATTGCGAGTTTTTGGAAAATTTCAGCTCACATTTCAATAACAATACAACCATTATGGCATATTCGTTATTGTCTGAACCATTTTACGGATTCCAAATAACAGATCGCAATGATAAAATACGGATAGGAAATTGGGTAAATGAAATGTACTATACAATTAAACACAGCGATCAAAATCATCTTGTTACTATTGGGCTTCAACATCCAGAGACGGTGATCAATTGGGATTACGGTATTATGATGGTTGATTTCATGTCTGTACATTTATATGCATGGTCTGAGGATGTTAATTATTCAAATAGAATGATATCGAAATATTATAAGTTTCTATCAAATAATTATAACTACCCATGGGTGATTTCTGAAACTGGATTTAGTGGGACAGATACAGTTTCAAGACAAGATTCTCAGACTGGAACAGAACAGGAACAACTTAACTTCGCAAGCTATAACATTCAAAGAGCTCAGGATTGTGGTTGTAAGGGATATGGTTGGTGGGCACATCAGGATTTAGGTTATGGTTCAAATTGGGAAGAAAATTTAGGTTTTGTTACTAGGTGGCCAGGAGAGTATGAAAAGGATTTATCTAGTGCATTTAATAATATGCATAATATTATTCCAAACTCTAATAACTGCTCGACTCCTTCAAATTATTTGAATATCGATGAAGGAAATACCTTTCAATTAATGGGATATGTTAAAGACGAAAATGGAAATCCTGTTAAAGGTGCACTTGTTTATGGTTATACTTACAGTAATGGGAATTTCAGAATACTGACAGATGCTCAGGGAAAGTTTATGTATTATAATAATGGAGAATACCCTTATAGTCTTTGGATTTCTGCTATTGGTTACGACGTTAGCACGACCACAAGCACTCCTCAAAATAATAAGACTTATACATTAAGAAAAATTAATAAAAACAATTGGACTAAAAGATTTACAAATAATACAAACAATTCTCTTTTAGATTGGACTTTTAATGATTTTGATAGATTTTTTGTAGCTGATTTTGATGGAGATGGAAAAGAAGAGCTTTTATGTATTCAAGTAAATGATGGGGGAAATTGTAAAGTCAACATTTTTGAATTTGATAATGGTGAATGGTCAAGAAAATGGACAAATAATAGTAGTAATGTTTTTGGAGGTTGGTCTGTTAGTAGCTTTGATAAATATTTAGTAGGTGATTTTGATGGAGATGGAAGGGATGAAATACAGTGTATGCAGTTAACTGATGGTTCTTATAATTGGTCAACAACACTTGAGTTTAATAATGGAAATTGGTATTGTGACTGGACTAATAACGGAGCTAGTTCTTCGTTCGCTGGCTGGTGGTTAAGGAGTAATGATGATTTTATAGTTGGTGATTTTGATGGTGATGGCAAGGATGAAATTTTATGTTATCAAAGATCTGATGCTTATAACTGTTATGCAACAATATTGAATAATGACAATAATTCTTGGAGTTATGGATGGAGTAATAACGGAAACGATTGGATCGGTGGATGGCGATTGTGTTCAACTGATAAATTGTATGCAGGGGATTTGGATGGCGATCAAAAAGATGAATTACTTTGTGCTCAAACAGGTGGTAGTAATGATTTGATAACAATTCAGAATTTTGATAACAATTCTTGGAATACTCCATGGAGTAACTCCGGTGATAACACTGTGGGGATTTATCCATATAGAAACAAATTTGTTATCGGAAATTTTGATTTTGATGATAAAGATGAGATTTTAGGAGTAGATACTTGGGCGACTAAATTCGATTATGATAATAATTCATTAAATTGGGGTTGGAGTACTGGAGGTTCAACACTTTCTGATTGGAATGTCAATTTTAATTCAATTTGTTTTTTCATTCATTCTATTGAAAAAGCACCAGATTATTTGTTTACGATTGAAGAAAAAGACAATTCATATTCGGCAGAAATGTTTTCAATGAATGTTTTAGTTCAGGGTGATTCATTTCCATTAAAAAGCGGCAAGATTATAGTGCATAATGAAGAAAAACATCTACTGAAAGTTGAAGACAAAATTAAAGTCTATCCAAATCCAGCAAGTAACAATTTCAAAATAGAATTAATAGATAATCAAGTTTGCAAAATAGAATTAATAGATATCAATGGCAAATTATTAGAGTTTTTTGATAATATCAAGACTCCTGTTAGTATTAATTGTTCTCATTATAGACCTGGTATATACTTTTTAAAAGTTATATCCTCTGAAAAATCTTATCAACAAAAGGTAGTAGTATCTCGATAAGTTATTTTAATATTTTAAAAACGGGAATTCATAATAAAAATGGACTCCCATTTTTATTTAGTGATACTTAAGAGATATGATAAAAAGCTTTTTTATCAAATTGTATTGAATGTGCAAAATTTTAATTTCTTTAGCAACAAATTTTAAGTTATAAATTAATAAGAATGATTAAAAAAATTTACAGATTTTTATCTCCAAGATTTCAAAACATCTTTCTCGAATACAAGGTTAATTTTAAACCCAGATATGGTAACGGCCTACCACCGCACCCGGAACTGTTTTCGATTATTAATTCACATCGGAATGATTACGGAGTTTTGCTTGAAAAGGCATTGGAATATAAAGAGATGTTTTGGCAAATAAAAGATGCTAAGTCTGAGAATGATTCGACCAAGCCTACTTGGAATAACGCATTTTTACCGGGATTGGATATTATTGGAATTTACACCATGTTAGCTTTGCACAAGCCTAAAAAATACATCGAGATTGGTTCTGGTAATTCAACAAAAGTAGCTTACAAAGCTAAAAATGAACAAAACCTGGCAACCGAGATAATTTCTATCGACCCTTTCCCAAGAGCGGAAATCGACCACTTGGCGGACAAGGTCATTCGCCAACCTTTCGAGAATATCGATAACCGCTTTTTATCTGAACTCGGGGAGAACGATATTTTATTTGTTGACAATTCACACCGAATTTTGCCGAATTCGGATTCGATGGTGTTTTTTCTCGAAATTTTACCACGGCTCAAGAAGGGAGTAATTGTTCATTTGCATGATATTTATTTACCTTATGATTATCCGCAGTTTATGTGCGACAGGTTTTATTCCGAACAGTATGGCCTTGCAATGTATATATTGGCTAATCCACTAAAGTTTAAACCCTTATTGCCCAATTATTTTATTCATAAAGACGAAGAGTTAAGCCAAATTATTGAACCTGTTTGGGCACATAATAACCTGGCTGGTGTGGAGAAACACGGAGGTTCATTTTGGTTACAGATTCAATAGTAACAAATTAATGTCGTTTAGTTAAGACTTACAACAAGAGGATGTCTGTATTAAACACCCTTCGACTACGCTCAGGGTGACTGTCAGACTGAGCGAAGTCGAAGTCTGTTTTCGCTAACTAAACAACATTGAGTAACAAATTATCTTCTTTGTTTAAGCAACCACCTATCGGGGTTGAATTTATATACCACTTCAAAACGAGGTTCCAGTAATTTGTAATCTTCAGCAAAAACATAATAATACTCAGACGGAGTGATAATATCGATATTGTAATCATACGGTTGCAGGTCTATCCACGGGATTTTCCCCGAATCATAATAAAAGTAAAATGAGGAATGCAATATCCAGTTTGTTTTTAGCGAAATAGGCGATCCTTTATATTTTTCCTTAAGATAGTTTATTACTTCCATGGAATTCTGGTCGTATTCCCATTCTTTAACACTTTTCAAAGATATTCTGTGTGTTAAATTCAGGATAAAGATTATACCAACTGTAATTGATAGAAATTTATTGATCCATTGTTTTTTTAGTTTGGGCAACATGCTGAACGACACAATAATAAACGTTGAAAACAACGGATAAAAAAACAATGCTGTTCTTCCATTTAAATTGGGTGTTTTTAGGATGATTGTTTGAAGAATATTGATGAATACCGGAAGCAGCAAAAGTAAAATAGAAATAACTATGGGATCGCGAAAACTTCTCCACGAAAAGTTTTCTTTTCTTAAATGCCTTATCAAAAAATAGATATTCAAAAAAAATACGATTGCAATAAAACCCGTTATCAAAGAGGATTTTATACTTGAAAGTATTTTTGAATTGTATCTCCATTCCCGTATAAGTGATATTATTGTATCTGTGTAGAACCCACCTGAACTCCAGTACTTGAATTGGTCGGTATTCTGTAATTTTTGTATTGGCACGAATATCAAAGCCAGGTAAGCCAGCGAAACAAAAAAGATAATCAGTGTAGGTTTAATCAAACTTTTAATTCGACCTTTGTTTTCAATAATGAAATAAAACCAAACCAAAATAACAACCGACGGCCAAAAAACCAGCACCGTAAAATTTGCATACGATGCAAGCATGGAAGTTAACATCGAAAGCCAAATCATCCAGTCTTTCTGCTTATGGTAACCTTCCAACAATAAAAGTATTGAAACGGTAACGAATGTGGTGGAAAGGCCGTAGCCGCGGCACAGCCCAAAAAAGTCGAGTAAATAGGGATTTACAAAAAGCAATGCAGCAGGCAGAAAAAACCACGAATTTTGTTTTAAAACAAGTTTCAATATCCGAAAAACCATAAATGCAAACAGAATAAAAATCAATAAGTTGGGAAGTCGTATTGACCACTGTTCTTTACCAAAAAGTGCGATACTACATTTGGCGAGCATTGTATTGAGTATGTGGTTGTTGGGCCAATTGTCGGGGAACATCATAATATCCCAAAAACTAAAATTGGAATAAAAGAATACAGTAGGTACCTCATCGGTTGTTACCGATAAATTCAGGACTTTGTACAGAATGACAAGAAAAAGAATTCCGTACAACGTAATAAATCCGTATAAATTAAATTGCCTCATTTAGTTTCAGGTAATAGTTCTTCCATAATTCCCGGCTCCGAGGGTAGTTTAGTAAAAAATAATTGTAATAATTCTTCGCCGTTAACCGGGTTTTCAAATAATAATTTCTTTTGAACGGAGAAATCTTTCTCCAAAACATCCTTTAGTTTTGTAACGGTTTTGCCATACAATTCGTCGTTATTATTTTCGAGGTAAAGGTAAACCGGAATTTGTTCCCTAATGATTTTTTCCAAATCCAGAGGGTTGCCCCAATATATAAAGTTTCCATCCCAGGTGGTGTATTGGTAGGTGTCGGGATATAGTTTTGCAAGTTTTTCAAGGTAGTTTTCGCGTAGGGCAGGTGCTGACCAAACTGTGCTGAAATGCAGCGCATACTCAGGAAAGGGGCAGCCGTAATCCTGCGAAACAATGATTTTTATGCCCGATGGCTGTTCGAGTGTTTTCGCCATATTGCGGGTCATATTTCTTGCTGCTATTTGTTTCTCATAGGCCTCCGAAGTATAATTAATAATTCCCAATTGCTGTTTTACATTCCAGAGAAGGAAAAACACAATACTTAGAGCGAGCAATGTTTTTATAATTTTTACCGGATAAAACGCTTTTACTATTTCGGCCAGCAGAAAAATAAGTACCGGGCCGAACATTAATGCAGGCATAAAATAACGAGGAGCATAATGTTTCCCCGACATAATCGCCTGAACTATAATCGCTGCCACAACAGCCGCAGAAACATAAATGAGTTTGTTCCCGTGGGGAGTTTGGTGTTTTTTAAACCAAATAATAGCAAGTGGAATTAGAATAATGATCGCTGCTACCAGATACGAAAAGTGTTTTTGCAGTCGGATAATTTGTCCCAGATTTTCCTTGAGCTTGGCAAAATCCACAATGTTTCCTTCGCCGCTGCCATACTGGCCACTATGTAAAAAGAGGTCTTTTGTCCAGTGCCAGAACCGTTCAATTTGCAAGGTAACCGGAAATGCAATGACCAAAAAGAAAACAATCGCTGAAGCCAAAACCAAAATCTTTCCGCGCCATGACTTTACAATTATCAGCGGAATAAACCATAACGGAATCAGGGTGAGTTTCAGCGATAAACCAAACGCCAGTATAAAACCTAAAAGCAGTAGCTCCCTGTTTGTAAATTTCTCGCAATTGCTGCTGACGTGCCTGATTAAAAATGCCGAAAGCGCAAGCATGGGCAAAGGCAGTAACAGTTCGAGAGTAATCCGTCCGATTATTTCATACAGAATAACAGAAATAAAGGGGAGCGTTTGCACAAGCATTCCATAAGTTATGGATGTTGTTTTTTTATAAACATATTTGCCTGTAATAAATAGTGCTGCCGACACAAGGACTGTTATGGCCAGGTTTACCATGGATAGGTAGAGATCCGGATGGCTTAATACGTCTTCAATAAAACCTGAGGGATTTTTTCTGAATAACCAAACCATGCGAAATACAACCGCAACCAGATACTGAAGCGGCGAGCCGGGATGGTCGATGTGCTTTACTTTCAGGTAACCTTCTGAAATATTTAAACCTGACATAAAATAAACGTAATCCGGATCGATGGAACGCAACGATGGATCTTCCAGAATTAGCCGGAAAAAAGCACCTGCAAAAAAATAGAATAACGGGAAAAGTAAAAGAATTGGGATACTGAATTTTTTAGTTAATTCTGTAAATCGGCTCATTGTATTTTTTATTTCTGACAGAATCAAGCTGAATCAATCAGCGTTTGCTCAAAACTATTTTTATCTGGGGCAAAAATAAGAATTATAATCAATGGTTTTTAAAAAAACGATAGTCATAGTCTGTTTTCATTTTTCAGTGTTTTTGCGATTCAAAAATCACCGATTGCCAGATATTTGCTATTTTAGCCCACCGTTCCAGACAAGGAACTTTTACCTTTTGTATTTGTGCTGAAAGTAAAATGAAATCGGACAACCTAAGTTATTAATGCATCAGAGCCAACAAGCGAAATGGATATCTACAAAGAGAAAAAACAGCAATTAAAAGATTATTTCAATAGAATAGCTGCCACACGAGTTAACTATCGTAAAAGCAAAAGTTATTACTGGGACAGCATTACCGACTACTGTGATTTTTTTATTCAATCTGATTCTTCGGTGCTGGAAATTGGCTGTGGAACTGGAGAACTGCTCGCAAAAATTAACGGTAATGAAAAAACCGGAATCGATTTCAGTGAAAAAATGATTGACGAAGCCCAAAAGCAATTTCCGGAAATTGAATTTGTGTGTTGTCCGGCAGAAGATATCCGCTTGAATAAAAAATTTGATGTCATCATTCTTTCTAACCTTATCGGTTACCTTGTTGATATTCAGCAGGTGTTTGAAGAGCTGCACAAGGTTTGCCACGACGAAACAAAAATTATCATCACCTATTACAACATTTTCTGGGAACCGCTCATCAAGCTTGCAGAGTTTATTGGGATTAAGAAAAAAGGACCCCAGCAAAGCTGGATTTCCCGGAAGGATTTGGCCAACCTGCTTTATCTTGGAGGGTTTGAAACCTACAAGCAGAATTCCTCCATGCTGTTCCCGTTCTATGTTCCCTTGCTTTCGCCGTTTCTGAATAAGTTTTTGTCGCGATTGCCTGTTTTTAACTGGTTTGCATTGAATCAATATACCTTTGCACAACCCTTGGTTCCGGTGAACGAAGAGGAATCTGCGAAAAAATATTCCACTTCCGTTTTAATTCCGGCCCGCAACGAAAGTGGAAACATCGAAAATGCTATTCTGAGGATGCCTGAGTTCGGAAAACACATCGAAATAATTTTTTGTGAAGGCAACTCTACGGACGATACCTGGGAGAAAATCAAGGAAATTCAGGAAAAGTATAAAAGCACGCACGATATAAAAATACTACAACAGCCCGGCAAAGGGAAGGGAGACGCGGTGCGTGCAGGTTACGCGATTGCAACGGGAGACATTTTAATGATTCTCGATGCAGATTTAACCGTTCCTCCGGAGCAGTTGCCGAAGTTTTACAATGCCATTGCACAAAGCAAAGGAGGTTTCATAAATGGCACACGTCTTATCTACCCCATGGAAAAAAACGCCATGCGATTCTTAAACACGCTGGGAAACAAGTTTTTTAGTATGGCATTTAGCTGGCTATTGGAGCAACCCGTCAAAGACACTTTGTGTGGCACTAAAGTCATGTTCCGGAAAGATTACTTGAAACTGGTAGCTAACCGCCATTATTTTGGGAATTTCGACCCGTTTGGCGATTTCGATTTGCTTTTTGGTGCGTTTAAACTTAACCTAAAAATTATCGATATGCCTATTCGCTACCAGGAACGCGTTTATGGCGACACTAATATTTCCCGTTTTAAGCATGGCTTGCTCCTCCTTAAAATGTGGGGATTTGCACTGTTTAAAATTAAGTTTAAATAGACAAAATAAAGGTTTCCTTTAGATCTGGCGTTTGGGTTGCAAGAAATTATTTTTCATTAATCCCCACTTCTGTAAGCGATATTGAACAGAAGTCTTCAAAACCCCAATTCCATAAATACTGCTGTTTTTTAAATTGATGCTCGAAGCATCGGCGAAATATTTGGTTGGGCAGGTAATTTCTGCAATTTCGTAGCCGGCGTACCAGATTTGCGCCAGCATTTGGTTGTCGAACACAAAATTATCGGAGTTGGCTTCGTAGTTCACTTTTTCCAGCACTTCGCGGGTAAACGCCCGGTAGCCGGTGTGGTATTCCGATAGTTTGGCGTTCATCAGAATGTTTTGAATGAAGGTAAGCCCGCGGTTCGCAATGTATTTGATTAAGGGCATTCCGCCTTTCAGGGCACCTTTTCCGAGGATGCGCGAACCCAGTACAACATGGTATAATTCGCTGCCCAGCAAATTGGCCATCGCTGGAATTAAGCGGGGTGTATATTGATAATCCGGGTGAAGCATGATAACAATATCGGCACCAATTGCCAGCGCTTTGTTGTAGCACGATTTCTGGTTGCCGCCGTACCCGACGTTCTTTTTGTGAACGATGATGTGCTTAATGCCCAACTTTTTCCCTACTTCCACCGTTTCGTCCCTGCTTAAATCATCCACCAAAATTACATCGTCCACAATATCGAAATCAATTTCGTTATAGGTGATTTCTAAGGTTTTAGCTGCGTTGTAGGCGGGCAATACCACCACTACTTTTTTATTGTTGATCATCTCGTTTTTTTAGGAGGCTAAAGATAGGAAGATATTAGCCTAAAGTTTCCTTTCATTTCAAGTTCTTCTCTAAACTTTGTTTTGCAACCCGGGTTTTTTTAACTGCTTTTATTGCAATGTACAATACGCCTACAGGTGCAGCGATAATTACGAATACGCTCATCGAAATTTGTTCGCGGTAGAGCAGCAACACCAACAATCCCATAAAATAGAGAAACAGCGAGTTGTATTCTTTCATCACTACTTTATTCCAATTGAAACGATAGCCTTTGAACGCTGAGCCAAGTTTTGAGAACTTCGGGATCAATGCATGCACGTTCTTTTTGTAGGCTGTAAACTCTTCGCCGAACATTCCAAACAGGAAATTTTCTTCGGCTTTAATTATGGCGTAATAAATAAACAGATAAACCGGGAAAATGATAAAGGTGAAAAGTGCCGAGTTGGCAAAAATCCCAAAGCCCAGTAAAATCGATAAATTGCCGAGGTACATCGGGTTGCGGCAAATGCTGTAAATGCCTTCGGTCACTAGTTTTTCAGCGTAAATGGTGCGGTTTTTACCGCCACGGACGATGTATTCCAGACCAATGGTGGTGCAACGTGTGGCTATTCCAAATACAATAATGGTCAGTCCCAGCACGAATGCAAGGGTTTCGTTAGCAAAAACATTTTGGCCCGGAATAAATAAAGTAGCATACAACACCGGGAAAAAGAAATTCCGGTAGTGGAAAAAGAAGTTTCCGATTTTGACAAGCATCATTTCAGTTATTTCAGTGCGACCATTCCAGCGAAGTTGTGCCATTTAAAAAAGGTTTCGCAGGAAATGAACCCGGCTTCGGTAAGCATTTCAATATTTTCGCTCACTTTATAGGGAATCAGCACGTTTTCCAGCATTTCGCGTTTTTGGGAAATTTCCAATTCGTCGTAATTATTACGCCGTTTCAGGTTGTAATAGTATTTTATGAACTGGCGGTTGAACTCTGTGCTTTCGGCCAACACTTTTTCGATGAGGATGAGCGCACCGCCGGGATTGAGTTGGTCGTAAACGGATTGGATCAGCTTCTGCCGGTTCTTTGGGCGCACAAATTGCAAAGTGAGACATAGCACCACGGTCGATGCGTTTTCAATTTTAACCGATTGGTTCAAGTCGGCTTCAATCAAATCCAGCGGGCGGGTAACACCCTGGCTCTCCAAATTCATGCGGCATTTGTCGAGCATTTCCTGGGAATTATCGAAGCCCACAAATTTAATGGATTGATTAAGCACCGTGTTCAGTGCCAGAAAAGTAGTTCCGGTGGAACATCCCAAATCATATAACGAAGTTCCTGGTTTTGCGTAATCGTTGGTAATTTCGGTGATCATGCGTTGAAGTTCCAGATAAAATGGCACTGAACGCAAAACCATATCGTCGAAAACATTCACCACATTTTCATCAAACTTAAAGTCGCTCGATTTTTCAAGCCGTGTCCTGAACAGTTGATCCGTATTCATTCTTTACTTAGTTGTTTTATTGTGATTTACAAACACTTTTAAAATTTGAAAACTCAATTTCATTTTCCTGATTGTTACAGGTTATAATCATTAATGCTTTGTAATTCAGCATAGAAACGACACAAAAATATAATAATTTTTTTGTAATGGTTCGTTGTTCTGTCCCAATTTTAGGATTTTTTTTTGTTTCAACCTTAAGTTCCTTATATTTGTGGAAAAATTATGTTTTATTTCTGTTCCATATTCTTTAAACCTTTGAAAATAAAAGCAGCAACCCGTCTAAAAATCAATGTTGTAATTGATGTTCTAATGTTCCTGGCAATAATTGTAGTGAGTGCAATAGGCTTGCTTCTCAAGTATGTATTGATTCATGGCGCGGATCGTTGGTTGAAATACGGTGATAATGTGGAGTTGACTTATTTGGGTTTGGATCGCCATCAATGGGGCTATATTCATTGGATTTCAAGTCTGGTTTTAATCGGCTTAGTAGTACTTCATTTGGTTTTTCATTGGAGACAAATCGTGTGTTTGGTGAGAAGGTATTTGCCATCGAAAAAAGTGCGTTATGCATCTGTGAGCGCATTGTTGCTGGTTTCGCTCATTATTGCGGTAAGCCCTTTTCTGCTTTCTGTTGAAGTTGGCGAGGCGATTCGAGGGTACAGAAATGAAGCAATCCATGGAGACCGCAAAGAAGGGGAGCGTTTGAACCGTAACGAAGAAATGCGTCAAAATCGTGATGATGAAGTTCGCGGAGAGTTTCCAAAAGGGCGAAGAGATGAAATCCGCGAACATTCTGAACGGTTAGGCGATTTGGATATTCAAGGTTCTCAAACCATTTCGGAAGTAGCTGCAAAATATGATGTGTCAAGCGTTAGGCTGAAAGAAATGTTGGGAATCCCGGGCACGGCTTCTAATAGCGAAAGGTTGGGACGCTTGCGCCGAACTTACGGTTTTTCGATGTCGGATGTGGAAAGCTGTGTATTGAAATTGCAAGAGGAGAAATGATTTGGGTTTGCCTTTAATTTTTTGTCCCGATTTTACAAATATTAATTCAACTCAGTTTGCACGGCATCTTGACGCCAAATTGGTATCAATGATTGGTGTTTACGCCTTGAAAGATTTTCTGTAAATTTTATTGGCAAATCATTTTTGTGGAGTTATTTGATAATCTTTAATCAATAAGCTGGCGGACAAGTTCAGTCGAACCGCCAACTTTCTAATCATATCAACCGTCAACCTCCGTTTACGGCCCAGTATTTCGGAAACCCGGCTTTTTCCCCCAATCTCAGGAATTAAGTCAACTTGTTTCAAGTGCAATTCTTCCATTCTTATTTTTATTGCTTCAATGGGGTCGGGTGCTTCAATAGGGTAATGTTTGTTTTCATAATCATTAACCCTAATATGTCAAGTTCATCGCTTTCTTTTGTGCCCAACTCCGCATCAAAAATAAGCTCCAATCGTTTTAAT
The DNA here is from genome assembly GCA_964572085.1 of uncultured Maribellus sp. Classification (GTDB taxonomy): domain Bacteria; phylum Bacteroidota; class Bacteroidia; order Bacteroidales; family Prolixibacteraceae; genus Draconibacterium. The sequence goes on from CAZNEV010000040.1 coordinate 42,049, forward strand.
GCATCACGGTAATCAGACTCTGTTTTAATCGGCTTTAAATTCATTGCTTTATTAATTTAAATGTTATTCGCGTCAATTTAATGAGTTCCTATGAATCGGATAAATGCCAATTGATGCTCGAAATTGAATTTAACTACCATCCTATAGGAATTCCCCTTAATGTTAAAAACAATCCTACTATCTTTTAAAATACTTGCATTCGCATAGCTCTGTTTGACATCATTTGGTGTTGCCCAATTGGCATTAATTGCTGTGTCAAACCAGGTTTTTAAATACTGTTCTGAATCTGGATGTTTTTCCCAGAATTCCCTCAAAGTACTTTTTGCAAATATTCGCTTCATGGTTCTCAATCTGCGAACAAAGGTATAGTGAAGTTCTCATATTGGGAACTTATTTTTTTGATTAGAGCATTTTATTGAAAAGTTTGTTGAATTACTACAAAGTTGTCAATAATTGCCTAATCTAATTTCGATGCCGTTAAGCGTAATCTTCGAAGAAAGTTTCAACCAAACACCCTTCGACTTCGCTCAGGGTGACCGTCAGGCTGAGCGAAGTCGAAGCCTGTTTCACTAACTAAACGACATGGAATCGTAAGTTAATAATCTGCCAACGTCCAAAAAACTTGTCAGCACTAACTAAACGATAATGAAATCTATTCTCTTAATTTCAACTTGCCCGCCAAACGCGTTGCAAACGTGGCAAAGGCCACCACACTTACCGAACTGATGGGCATTAAAATGGCGGCAACAACCGGCGATAAATTTCCTGTAAGTGCAAACGAAATCCCGATAACATTGTAAAAAAACGAAATGGTGAAACTAAGTTTTACAATCCTTAGCGATGTTCGGGTGAAACGGATAAAATTGGCGAGGTAAGCAAATTTTCCAGCTTCGAGCACGGCATCACTGGCAGGCGAAAAATGGTAAACTTTGTTGGCAATAGTCAGCGCAACATCGCTTTGCATTAGCGCACCCGCATCATTCAAGCCATCGCCGGTCATCAATACAGTTTGCTTTTGATTTTGCAGCTCTTTTATGAAATCAGCCTTGTCGCCGGGTTTTTGATTGAAAAGCATTTTGTCGGCATCAAAATAGGCACTCAAATTATTTGCTTCCGAATCGTTGTCGCCCGAAACTAAATACATTTTAAATTGCTTTTTTAGCGCATTTAAAACCTGCTCAAATCCTTCACGGTACTGGTTACTCACAGTAAAAACGCCAACCGTTTCCCGGTTCAGCGAAACAAAAACTACGGATGATTCTTGTTTGGCGGAACTTTCCCGGTTGGTGACATATTCCTCGGAACCCAATCGAATTTCAAATCCGTTTGCTTTCCCAAAAATTCCTCGCCCCGCAACTTCTACAAAATGGTCGGGGTGGATGTATTCTGCATTAGCAAAATGTTCTGTAATTACTGTGCTTAAAGGATGTGTTGATTGTTTTGCCAGCGAATGAACCGCTGCAATTTCAGCATCGGAAAGCACCCGGCCCTCATATGAAATTTTGGTTTCATTCGGTTTGGTGAGCGTACCCGTTTTATCGAAAACTATCGTGCTAATATGCGAAAGTTTCTCAATAACATCGGTGTTTTTGATGTACAAACCTGCCTTTCCAAAAATACGCATGGTGTTGCCAAAAGTAAAAGGGATAGACAATGCCAGGGCGCAGGGGCAGGCTATAATCAGCACTGCCGTGAAGACAAAAACAGCGGTGTGTGTTTGGCCTTTCAGGATCCAAAATGTAAAGCCGGCAATGGCGATGCCAATAATGATGATTGTGAAATATTTACTGATATTGTCCGAGAGTGACTTTAGGGAATCGGTCGGTTTTTCATACGTAAGGTCCTGGTTCCAGAGTTTGGTGAGGTGGCTTTGATTCACCTCTTTTTGTACACCGATTTTGATGATACCACCCATTTGCCTTCCGCCTGCGTATATAAAATCACCCGCTTTTTTGATGACCGGACGCGATTCTCCGGTTACAAAGCTATAATCGATTTGGCCTTCGCCTTCCAATAAAACCGAATCGGCAGGAATCAATTCCTTGTTTCGGATAATCAATTCGTCCTCAACCTGTATTTTTTCCAGTAAAATACTCTCCTCAATTTGCTTGTTGATTTTGGTAACGGCAATGGGGAAATACGATTTGTAGTTGCGGTCGAACGACAAAGCTTCGTACGTTTTACTTTGGTACCATTTCCCCACGAGCAGAAAAAATATCAATCCGGCAAGGCTGTCGCAATAGCCCGCTTCACCGGTGACAAATATGTCGTAGGTGGTGACCAAAAACAGCACGATAATTCCCAGTGCAATGGGCAAATCAATGCTGATGTTTTTTTTCATCAGGTTTTTGAAAGCCGAAATGTAATAGTCGCTGCCGCTGTAGAAAACAACGGGGATCACCAAAATATAACTCAAAATGCTGAACAGGCTTTGCAGTTTGTCACCAAGCGGCGCCCCGTTGAAATACGCGGGCAAACTGTAGGTCATTACATTAACAAACACAAAGCCAGCTACCCCGATTTTGTAAAGCAATTTTTTGTAGGCGTGTTTGTCTTCGTCTTTGTCACTCTGGCTTTGCGACAAATCGGGGATGTAATGGATAGACGAAAGCAGTTCCACAACTTGGCGCAACGAAATTTCCACTTCGTCGAAAGTAATATCCACCTCTTTTTTTGTGAAATTTACGAACGAGAATTTAATGCCTTTGTGCAGGGTTTTCAAATTTTCGAGCAGCCAAATACACGATGCGCAGTGAATAACGGGGATAAAAAATTTTACCTTCGAAATGCTGCCTTCCGAAAAAGTGATGAGTTTTTGTTTCACTTCGTCGTTATCTAAAAAAGCGTATTTATTGCCAAATTCGGTGGTGGTTTCCAGTTTAACCCCGGGCGAATCTTCGAGTTTATAATAGGTGAAAAGCTTGTTTTCGTGCAGCAGTTCGTAAACCGTACGGCACCCGTTGCAGCAAAAAGGTTTATCCCCCAACAACACGGGGGTTTTCCCACAATCGGCACCGCAATGGATACAAGTATTTTTATTGACGGTTTTCATTTTGGTTTTGAAGAACTCCGGATTTTGGACAAGATAAGAATTCTTGTTGTTTCCTTACGGCTTTTAACGCTGACAAGTCCGATGGACGTTGTCAGGATAAAAGTTGCCATACGAGCGTCGCAGATTCCGATTAATCGGAACAGGCTCTGGCAACGTCAAAAGAAGTTTGATACTATGATTGGATTGTACAATTTCTTATAGTTGCTTTTAAAATGGGGGACAGTGTCCCCCGAATTGCTTTTACTAACTGAGGATAAATATTATAAAACAGACGAAATCTGCGTAATGAACGTTCATCGACTCCTTTAATATGATTTAACTTCTCAGCTAACTTTTCAATTAATTTATCACCATAAACTACACGATCCTCCCCATTTTGCTCAAATTCAACAATATAATAACCGACTAACCAATTGAGAATGGTAAGTGATTGGTTTACAGCATTTGCAGCACTTGTTTGCATTTGCCCATGAACCTGTTCTATAGTTGAGATAAGTTTGTTGAAGTTATTCATGTTAGGTTATTTCGTTGGCTTGCTCAAGCCTGTATTGAATGAGGCTTTCCCTGTCTTTTTCTTCAATGGTCATGCGTAAATCCCTGATATTTTCGATTGTCGTTTCATTTGAAATTTTTTATAAAAGTACAAAAATCGGGAAACTTATGGATTATCCTTTATCAAACAACAAACAATGGGTTGCAACCCCTTGTTGAAAACATTTCATTTTGTCGAACAACACCCCTTTTCCGTTTCCAAATGTAATTCCGCAGCATTTTTTTGGAGGCCCTTTTCAAATTTCTGTTCTATTTTTTGTTTTGGTGGACTTAAATAGGGGATTCCCAAACTCAGTCCGTGCACAATGAAAAGCAGTCCGACTAACACTACCAAAGCGGGAATCAGTTTATTTATTCTCCGGCGGATGGCCTGGCTTAAAATGTTGCCTGCCAGTGCAATAGTGAGCATCATTGGAATAGTGCCCAGTCCAAAAAGAATCATGTACAAAGTTCCGGTTACAACCCCGCCTGTTCCGATAGCACCAGCAATGGCCATGTAAACCAAGCCACAGGGAAGCAAACCGTTCAGCAAACCAATAAAAAACAAGCTCGAAAACGAGCGGATGGAAAACATCTTTCCGATTGTTTTTTTGAGCTTCCCCACAAATGAAAATATGCTTTTGTCCATGCTGTACTGATTTTTGAACAGTGCTGGAAACAGCACCGAAATAATCATCAGCGCACCCATTATAACCGATATCTTTTGCTGGAACCCTATCATTTGCATGCCTTGCCCCAGTAGCCCGAAAAGTGCGCCCATTACGCCATAGGTAAGTGTGCGCCCTAAATTATAAAGTGTTCCGCCATAAATCTTTTGAGGAACAGTATTTCCATGGAGGGGTAGCGCAACAACAATTGGCCCGCACATTCCGGCACAATGCAAGCTGCCTGCCAGGCCCAATAAAAGTGCTGAAAATAAAATGGTCATTGTTTGTTTTGTTATTGTAATCCCGAAAGGATGTTATGATTATAGAAAATAGGTATATGTAGTGTTTTGAACCCCGAAGGGGTGAAATGGACTTTAATTATTCTCTTTTGTTCAATGCCACCACTTCGGGGTTTTAAACTTTGCGTACAATCCTTTTTCTATAATCTTGCCAGCCCTTTGGGCTTGTTTTTTATCACGGTTAAATCTAAAAGTATCATTGAATATTCACTGTATTGTCCACCTCATATTTTAATCCGTCGGAATACCAGTAGATTTTCAGAATATACCGGCCGGCAATCAGGTTTTCTTTTGGAAGATTTAAAGCGTTGTTTTTGACTTCTAACGGATACCAGATATCATTTTTACTGCTGGATGGGCGAAACATCAGAACTCTTCCTGAATCCATTCGTGCAGCTAATGACTCCGCGATGTTTATCACTAAAGAAGCTTCCTGGTTGGAGATTTCAAATGCATTTTTGAAACTTGCCGAACGAGCATTTACTTTCATCTGTTCGGTATGTCCAACTCCTTTTTCGTAATAATCTTTGTGCACCAGGTTCACTTCCTGCTGAAATGCAAAATAGATGAAGCCGGCACATGCCAACAAAAACACGATTAAAAAGATTAAAATTCCAGTTCCCCAATTAAATTTCATGTTTACAAGATTATAAATTTCACACAACTAATAACGACGTAGGTGGGAATTCCTGCCTCCTATGCTGAGATTCCCACTTTCGTGGGAATGGTGGCTCCGATTCCGACTTATAGCTTCTCCCGAAGGTCCATTGGACTCTCCAAAGGAGTTCAATGAACCTTTGGAGGATGCCTTCGGCACAACTCCCGTCCTTCTTCGTTCTTCGCTCCCCCTCCTTCGGCTACTCTTTATACACATCTTTATGATATTTAGCTAAAACCAGACCTTGGTACA
>CAZNEV010000041.1:0-47399 GCA_964572085.1 uncultured Maribellus sp.
TTTCTGAAACCAATGTTTCCTACTTGGTGAAAGACCGGTTTATTGTTTTAACCACCGAAAAACAAGGGGTGAGCGAGGTAAGTATTCTATCGCAGCAACGGGCAGTCTCGGGCAAAGTGACCGACAGCGGTGGGCAACCACTGCCCGGCGTTACCGTGGTTGTGAAGGGGACTACCCAAGGAACAGTTACTAACGCAGATGGGGAATACACCATTCCTAACCTCCCTGAAAACGCAACTTTGCAGTTTTCGTTTGTGGGGATGCGATCGCAGGATGTCGTAGTTGGAAACCAAACAAATATTAATGTGATGTTGGTTGAAGAGTCGATAGGATTGGAAGAAGTTGCTGTTATTGGCTATTCAACGAAAAAAAAATCTGAATTGTCTTCTTCGGTTACAGTTGTGTCAGCCAAAGAACTACAACAAACGTCAAGCTCAACAAGTTTGTCAGCCAAACTCCAGGGAAGGGTTCCTGGCATGATGATATCTGGCACAAGTGGGGCACCAGGTAGCGGGGCGTCAATGGTCGTGCAAGGCCGGGGTTCTTTAGAGGCATCATCTTCACCATTAACTGTTGTTGATGGTATTATTGGAGGATCATACGATCCAAAGGATATTGAATCAATTACTATTTTGCGGGATGCTGCAGCAACCGGAGTGTATGGATCACGAGCTGCAAATGGAGTTCTTATTATAACGACAAAAAGTGGAAAATCCGGTGACTTCAAAGTTTCAGTGAATAGTTTATTTGGCCCTACCTCTAACTGGGATGATCGGGCTAAATTATATGATGCAGAAGGCCTTTATGGTAAGTGGTCAAGTGCAATGAAAAACCTTTTTGATTTAAAAGTTTCAGAAGGGGACCCTGCTTTTGTAGGTAAATCATTTGATGAATACCGCAATGCTCTAATTCCGTCAAGTATTTTAGATCAAACTACAAATTGGTACGATTTGTTTACACAGCAAGGTTTTCTTCAACAGCATAACATAGCTTTGTCGGGTGGAGACGAGAAAACAACATTTTATGTGAGTGGTACCTATAATCACGAGAAAGGCACATATATTGATTTATATGATGAGAGTTTTAATTTTAGAACCAATATATCACATAAAGTATCAGATAGGGTTACTGCTAACCTGAGAATGACATACTCTTATGATAATAGAAAGGAAAATCAGAGTCAAATGAGCCCCAACTGGCAGGCCTGGGATAATGTTCCGGTAGACGCGGCTTTTCAACCTGATGGTACCCCTTCGCGGGTAATGGATTATAATAAAATACCTGTATGGTATCACTGGACCAGAAACAATTATATGCTTGAAAGAGAAGAAACTGAAAACTGGAGAAAAGGTATGGGTGGTACTTTAATGGGTGAAGTAAGTTGGCAAATTTTTGATTGGGCCAGGTTTAATACAGCAAACAGAGCAAGTTTTTCCAGTTATGACGATCCGGAATATGCTTCTGCAATAACTCGTGCTGGTTATACCGCTAAAGGATATGCTGATTGGCAACAAGGTAACAATATTGGACTTATTACGTCCAACACTTTACACCTTTCCGAACAATTTGGAGAACATGCACTTAGTGGTATTTTAGGCCATGAATATAGTTTTAGCAGAGGCCGTTGGGTTCGGGGAAGAGGTCATGGAATGGTAGGATCAATGACTGCATTAAGTTCTGCCGGAAGTCCAAATTTAGTTGCCGGAGACATGTCAGAAGCTGCATTCTTGTCTTATTTTGGTCAGGCTGATTATAACTTCCGAAATAAATATTATTTAGTTGGTTCCTACAGGATGGATGCTTCTTCGGTATTTGGAGAAAATGACCGCTGGGGGAGTTTTTATTCAGTAGGCGGAAACTGGACAATAAACAGAGAGAGTTTCCTTGAAGACGTGCATTGGCTTGACATTTTAAAATTAAGGGCAAGTTATGGTACAACTGGAAATGCTGATATTGATAATTACCTTTGGATGGGTACTTATTCCTTCTCAAAAGTATCTAGTTATGACTTACAGCCAGGAGCATGGCCCGCGCGATTGGCTAATCCGGATTTAACCTGGGAGATAGCCAAAAAAACAAATATTGGATTAGACATTGGAATTTTCAAACGCGTTACTATAGAAATTAATGCTTACCACAAGGTAAATGATGATTTGTTACAATCTGTTCCCCTGCAGGTAACCACAGGTTTCACAAGCCAGGTAAGAAATATTGGATCAATCCAAAACCGGGGCATTGATTTGAACATAGTATCAACCAATATAAACAGTTATGACTTTAGATGGCAATCTAATTTTAATATTACCTTTAATAAAAATAAGGTTCTTAGTTTGAATGGCGGGAAAGATATTCTTAATGAGAACCAGATAATTAGAGAAGGCTTAGACTTGCAATATTGGTACCTTCGCGAATGGCAGCAGGTTGACCCACAAACCGGTAAAAACATTTATACCAGGTGGGAAGATGAAGAAGGCAACAGACTTGACGGCATATCTACAGAAGACCCATACCTCGTTACAACAACAGATGTTTATCAAGATGCCAGCATTATACCAACTGGCTCAGCGTATCCTGTTGCAGTGGGGGGATTTTCAAATATTTTTACTTATAAAAACTTCAATTTGGATGTTATAACAAATTTTGCTATAGGTCATGAAATAATGAATTCAAGCGACTTTTCAGTACATGATTTGGGTACTAATGAACTGAAAGTTACAAAATGGCAAAAAGACGAGGTCTTCTGGGAAAAACCAGGCGATATAGCTAATATTGCCCAGGTTATTTACGGTGATCCTTATTTCTCACGTGGGGTTTCTACACGTGGGTTATACGATGGAAGTTATCTTCGTTTTCAAAGAGTTGGCATTGGATATAATTTCCCTTCTGATCTTCTGGGTTTTAAAAATTTAAACTTGAATTTCTCTGTTGAGAATCTTGCCATAATTACTAATTTCCCGTTTGGTGATTCTGACACAAGTTTTGAAAGCCCTTCAACAGGAGCAAGCAGATATAGGCCAACAAGAAAATTCTTGTTTAATGTTAGTTTTGATCTTTAATATAAAATTAAAAATTATGAAATTAAAAAAAATATTATTAATTGGTCTGGTGTTGGGGCTTGGTGTTGCATGTACTGAAGATGATGTAATATTTCAGCCAATTAACCAGATAACAACAGCTGAAATTCTTGGCTCAGCAGAACTTTTAGAAGACGTGACACAGGGTAATTATTCTTTTTTAAAAAGTGTCACTTCTGAAAGATCTTATATGAGACTTAGGAATGATATCAAGAGCCTAATGAGTGATGATATAATTATGATGCGTTGGAGTGGTAATAACTTTTCCTATACATTAAGCTATAATCCACAAGCCGAGTCTAGTATAAATCGAAATTTTTGGCAACTGAGCTATAAGGGCATTAGTGCTGTTAATGTGGTATTAGATGTGTTAAATAAAAAAACGGAGGCTCTAACTGATCATGAAAAAAACCTTTATGGAGAAAATCAATTTATAAGAGCTATGTTCACGTTCGATCTTGTAACTGTATTTGCAAGACCTTATTCGCATGACAATCCGGCGACCAATTTAGGTGTAATCCTGGTTACAGATCCTGCTAATGCTCAAGATCTTTCAAGGAGTACTGTTAAAGAAGTTTATGATTTTTTGGAGCAGGAATTTTTATCGGCTGCAGATCTTATGCGTGAATCAAGACCCAATATATATGCTTCTAAAGAAGTGGCCTATGCAGCACTTGCTCGTTTATATCTTTATATGGAGCAGAATGAAAAGGCGGTTGAATATGCAGATAAGGTAATTAATTCAGGCAGGTATGCATTGGTTAGTTCCCAACAATTTCCAACATCCAACGAATTAGGCCCGGAAGCTAACCCTGAAACTATTTTTGCTATTAAGCTGCATAGTTCTGAAAATCAAGGCAATGGCTCTATTGGGACAATGTACCATGGTGACGGAGGTTGGGGAGAAATATTACTCTCCTCTAGCTATTTAGATTTACTTAATAAATACCGAGATGATGATTTAAGATGGAATTTTGTTGATCCTGACTTTAAATTGGATGCTGATGGAAATAAGATTCCAGATCCGGATGAACCATATTATGGATATGCTATGAATGATAGAATGGGTCTTCTATCGTATTGGAGTGACAAGTTGACTTACGAAAATGGTGAAGCAATGCTGTATTCTCCAAGATATTTCAGACTTGCTGAAATGTATTTAATTAAAGCAGAAGCTTTTGCAAAAACCAATCAAGATCAAAAAGCATTAGATATGGTCAATATCATTAGAGAGCGTGCAGGATTATCAGGCGATCAGTTGTTTAGATTAGATAATATGCAAGGTTATGGATCTATATTAGATATTGTGCTAGACGAAAAGCGTCTGGAATTTGTTCTTGAACCCCACCGCAGCTTTGACGTATTTAGGAATAAACGAACTATGGACAGGAGCTATTCTGCATATCAGGGATGGTCGGGACCTGCTTATATTCCTTATACATCAAATCGAATTGTTCACCAGATTCCTCAAGTGGAAATAAACCAGAATCCAAATCTGGAGCAAAATCCAGGATGGAATTGATAATTGTTTTGTAATTGAAAAGGTGTTTGGCACTTGTAGTAGTGCTAAACATCTTTTTTTTAAAAAAATAATAAAATGAAAATACAACAAAAATTACGTTCATTGTCACCAATATTGTTAGTGGGCATTATTATTTTGTCATTATCGAAAGTTTCATTCTCTCAGGATTTAAAACTTCTTGACTGGCAGCCCAAAAGCCAGATGATTGTGGGTGAGACCAAGATTATAAAACCAAAATTTCCGGTGATTGACATCCACAATCATTTAAGGGATCTTGATAAAACTGAACACTATATAAAGGAGATGGATGAGGCCGGGGTTTGGATATGTATCGGGCTTGATGGTCATTCAAAGAATGATTTTTATAAGGAGCATCTGGAAGTTTCTCACAGTGTTTCAAAAGAACGGTTCCATATTTATTTTTCTCCTGATTTCAGTAAAATAGATGAACCCAATTTTGGGGAAAACGAAGCTCAAAAGTTGGAAGAAGCGGTTAAAATGGGAATCCGTGGTTTAAAAATATTTAAAAGCCTCGGACTTGGTTTTAAAAACAAAACAGGGGAATATGTATGTGTTGATGACCCACGCATAGACCCAATCTGGGCCAAATGCGGAGAATTAGGGATACCGGTCATGATTCATGTTTCGGATCCAAAAGCTTTTCATGCCGGACCAGTTGACCGATACAATGAAAGGTATGATGAACTAGCTCACCATCCGGACTGGTCGTTTTATGGCGACAAATTTCCCTCTAAAAACGAAATTCTGGAACAAAGGAACCGGGTTATTGCACGTCACCCCAATACTATTTTCATAGGTGCCCACATGGGAAATCTGCCAGAAGAACTTGGACGGGTTTCAATGTGGTTAGAAAAATACCCTAACTTTTATGTTGATATCAATGCCCGGATAAGTGAAATGGGACGTCAACCCTATACGGCAAGGAAATTTTTGATTAAATATCAGGATAGGGTGCTTTTTGGCACAGATACTCCACCAAACGCAGAATCATACCGGGTATATTATCGTTTTTTAGAAACCGATGATGAATATTTTGATCCTACCCCTGCACACAAACAGCAGGGAAGATGGATGATTTATGGTGTCTATTTACCTGATGAAGTGCTTGAAAAAATATATAATAAAAATGCCCTTAAAATAATGAACATGTTTAAGGGAGAGTATTAATCGTAATTTATAAGTAAACAAATAATTTGACAGGACTATGAAAAATAAAAATTATGGGCGTAGAGATTTTTTAAAGGTTTCATCAGTTGCTGCCAGTGGTGCAGCTTTATCAGGTCTCGGATTATCGCAGCAGGCGGTTGCACAAAATATAAAAAAACCGTCAAGCGATAATAAAACAATTCGCTTAGGGTTTATAGGTGTAGGAGGACGTGGTCAGTATCATCTCAGCAATGCATTGGGAATAGCCGGAGTAGAAGTTCCTGCGATATGCGAAATTAAGCCAACCCGCTTATATACCGCAAAAAGATGGATAGAAGATTCAGGGCGTTCAACACCCACATTATATGATGGTCCGGAAGATTACAAACGCTTATGTGAGGAGGAAGATCTGGATGCTGTAATTATCTGTACCCCATGGGAGTTGCATGCCCCAATGTGCCTTGCTGCCCAGAGAAATAATAAACATGCAGTAAGTGAGGTTCCCATGCTTTTAACAATTGATGAGGCTTGGGAAATATTGGAAGCTTATGAAAAAACAGGGAAATGGGCAACTATTGGTTTAGAAGGTTTTGGTCAACTTGCAGTATTAAACATGATCCAGAAGGGCATGTTGGGTGATATACTCCATGCTGAAACAGGATACGTTCATGACCTCCGTTTGGTAAAATTCGATCCAAATGAAGAACCATGGCGCCTGCAACATTCTATCGACAGGAATGGCAATTTGTACCCGGATCACCCGATGAATAAAATGCTTCCCGCATTAGATATTAACCATGGAGACAGAATTGATTATTTAGTTTCGATGAGTTCAAAAGCAGTAATGCTTAACAAGTATGCTGCTTTAAACTATGGTAAGGAATCTCATTATGCTAAAATAAAAATGGCTCAGGGAGATTATAATGCATCTTTGATCCGAACAGTAAATGGCAAGATGATTACACTCAACTTTGACACCAATACACCTCATCCAAGAGAGCATTACCGAATTCAGGGGACCAAGGGTGTGTTTTTTAGTATGGACCGAGATTCAAAGATATATATAGAAGGACTAAGTCCTAAAGAACATTCATGGGAATCTGCTGATAAATATCTTGAAGAATATCAGCACCCCATGATCAAAAATTATAATCCCCCTGCACGGATATGGCAAGGAGGTGGCGGACATGGAGGGCGTTCTGACCAAACACCTATTACCTGGCACCGGTTAATTGAAGCACTACGTGGAGATAGAATGCCAGACTGGGATATTTATGATTCCATTACGAGTAGTGCCATTTCTGCTGTTACAGAAGAATCTGTGGCAAAAAATGGGCAACCCGTGAATTTTCCTGACTTTACAAAAGGAAAATGGAAGGACAGGCCAAAACTTACCTTTTCCTGACTTAGTAGGAAAAAATAGGTAACTGAATGATTTAATGGATTAACAGACACCTATAAAAATTACCTCATAAAGATGTCCTTAAAATATTGAATCAGTATCATCTTAGATAATTCAATCACTAAAAACGAAAGCATTTTAAATATAATACCATGAAAAGTAAAAATTTTGATCGTAGAAATTTTTTAAAAGTTTCATCGGTTGCTACTGGTGGTGCAGTTTTGGCAGGTACAAGTTTTACCCAGCAGGCAATGGCGAGATCAATATCTTCAACTTCAAATAATGACAAAACCATTAGACTGGGTTTTCTTGGATTAGGAGGTCGTGGACAATATCATTTAAGCTCAGCATTAGGTATTTCTGGTGTAGAAGTTCCTGCCTTATGTGAAATTAGAGAAGATAGACTAAATGAAACAAAAAAATGGGTAGAAGATTCAGGTCGTCCAACTCCGAGGCTATATAAAGGACCCACAGATTATAAGCGTTTATGCGAAGAGGAGGACTTAGATGCTGTGATTATTTCCACCCCGTGGGAATTGCATGCCCCAATGTGTCTTGCTGCTCAGAGAAATGACAAACATGCCGTAAGTGAAGTTCCTATTATCCTTACTCTTGACGAAGCTTGGGAAATATTGGAAACTTGGGAAAAAACCGGGAAATGGGCAACCATCGCTTTGGAGCAGGCACTTCTTGAATCATCTGATGGACTCAGCGTGTTAAATATGATTCAAAAGGGAATGTTAGGAGATATAATTCATGCAGAAGGCGGATATGTTCACGATCTTAGGTTTGTTAAGTTTGATGATGAAAGAGAACCCTGGCGGTTACAGCACTCCATTGACAGAAACGGTAATTTGTACCCGGATCACCCGATGAACAGGATTATGCCAGCCCTTGACATTAATCATGGAGATAGGATTGATTACCTGATGTCCATGAGTTCGAAATCCGGGATGCTCAATGAATATGCAGCCACATACCCTGGTGAAAAATCCAAATATGCTAATGTGAAAATGGCACAGGGAGACTATAATGCAACATTGATTCGAACAGTTGGTGGAAAGATGATTACACTTAATTTTGACACGAATACCCCGCACCCGAGGGAGCATTTCAGGATACAGGGCACTAAAGGCGTGTATTTTAACATGGCTAATGAACCAAAAATCTATATGGAAGGATTAAGCCCCAAAGAACATTCTTGGGAACCAGCGGATAAATATTTGGAAGAATACGTTCATCCATTGGTGAAAAATTACAATCCCCCAAAAAGAATTTGGGGAGCAACCCGAGGACATGGGGGGCACTCAGACAAAACGCCTATTACATGGAACCTGTTGATTACAGCTTTAAGAGAAAATAAAATGCCGGTTTGGGATGTATATGACTCCCTTACCAGTAGTGCTATTTCCCCTGTAACTGAAGAATCGGTTGCAAACAATGGAAGGCCGGTAAAATTCCCGGACTTTACAAGAGGAAAATGGGAAAATAAGCCTAAATTTACTTTCTTATAAGTTTGACTTTCAGAATTATTGTAGGGATAATCTAAATTGAAATCTTTGGGTGGCATGTAAAATGTGCGTATTAGTAAAAAGTAAAAAGTAAAGAGAAATTAAAAATGTTTTAAAAATATAAATCAATCACTATGAATATTAATAAAGAAAACCGTAGAGATTTTTTAAAAAAGACAGGACTCTTAAGCCTTGGTGTTGCAGGTGTAGGGTTAAGTGGATGTACTGGTTCAAAAGAAAAGCATGTACAACCTTTACGGCAAAACCAAAATCAGATTTTTAATATGCACGGTTATGCCGCCCCACGGCTTGATGTGGTGCGTGTAGCTGTAATCGGCCTTGGCAACCGGGGTTCCGGAACTGTGAGGAGGTTGGCAAGCATTGAGGGAGTGGAAATAAAGGCGCTTTGTGACCTGGAAGCCGATCGGGTCAATAAAGCAGCAGAGTCCATTAAGCATTTGGGTCACAAACCAGATTTCTATTCCGGTAATGAGGAGGAATGGAAAAAAGTATGTACCCGTGAGGATATTGATTTGGTAGCCATTGTAACTCCATGGCATCTGCACACTCCCATGTGCGTGTTTGCAATGGAGCATGATAAACATGCCTATACCGAGCTTCCTGCCGCATTAACAATTGAAGAGTGTTGGCAATTAGTAGAAACGTCTGAGAAAACCCGCAAACATTGCGTCCAAATGTCAGGCAGCACTCATGGTGGTACAGGTTCATTGTTACTCAACATGGTCAGAAATGGTTTTTTCGGAGACCTCATTCATGGTGAAGGTTGTTACATCCACGATTTGCTGCTGGGATATCTTTACAATAAAGAGATGTATCACAATATGTGGCGAATTAAGGAGAATATCGGAAAAAGCGGGAGCCTTTATCCACAGCACGGATTAGTTCCGCTTATGCAACTGATGGATATTAATTACGGAGACAAAATGGATTTTCTTGTATCGGTCTCGAGTAACGATTTTAGTATGGAGGAAACAGCAAAAAAAATGGCTTCAGAAGATGATTACTGGCAACAGTATGTCGGGAAAGATTTTAGGGGCAACATGAATGTAACCACCATTCGGACCGCTAAAGGGCGCACAATTGTCATCCAGCACGATGTGACTTCTCCCCGTCCAAGAGGAGGCAATCTTTTGAGTGGAACAAAAGCAATATACCAATCCAGCCCCAACAGAATTGCCACCGGACATGAGAGGTGGTTACCACAGGAAGAATTCGACGCATTGGTTGAAAAATACACGCCTGAAATTACTAAACGGTTCAATGAGCTTTCAAAACAAGCCGAACAAATGGACAATCGGGGCCACTCATATTACAGAGTAAGCACGACCGACTGGAGGTTGATTGATTGCCTGCGAAGTGGATTACCCATGGACATGGATGTTTATGAAGCAGCCGCTTCAAGCTCGATTATTCCACTCAGTATTTCGTCGGTCTCAGACAGGTCAAAATCTATGGATATCCCTGACTTTACAAGAGGGGCATGGGAGACAAACCAACGGGGGATGGACATAAATCTGGAGAGAGGTAAAGGAACAACAAGGTTGCTTTAGCTATTAACAACATTATGGAGAAACTTTATAATAGAAACAAATTAATTATGAAAAACCTGATTGTAATTATTTTCTTAATCCTGTTTCCTGTTCTTGGATTTTCTCAATTTATTACAAAATATCCTGAAATTCCGAGAATAGATGTACATACACACATTAATAATAATTACCAGGGAATCAAGAATTATCTCGTAATGAGAGAGCTTATGCTTTCTGACAACAAGATAGACATTGCCATGCTTATCAACCTTGGAGGGGAACAGGCTATAGATACTATAAATGAAGTAAGCGATGGCAGGATTATGACTTGTATTAATGATTACCGGCCATTTAGAGGTTTAACCCATAAACCGGAAGATATGGCCTCCAGCCTTGAAAAAGGATATGTGGGGTATAAAATTTGGCATGGCCCCTATTCAAGAGGATTAACAGAAGGCGAGGAAGGAATTAAATATTTCGATAACCTTGCCCATGAACCGGTTCTGACCGCAATGGAAAAAGCAGGCATGCCCGGGGCATCAGTACACATTGCAGATCCTAACGGCCCTTTCTGGGACAGGGGGAAGTGGGCTGCCGATCCGGTTGAATACTGGCGCCAGATAATAGCGCTTGAAAGGGTACTGGAGCGACATCCAAAACTGGTAATTGTTGCAGCTCATGGTGCATGGCTTATTTGCCAAGATGCACAAATCGATTTTTTAAGGTACCTATTATCCACCTATCCCAATTTTTATGTGGACTTGGCTGCCACTTTTCAGTATTATTATTTAGTGGATCATGCTAATTTGCGAAATTTTATAATGGAATACTCAGACCGTTTGCTTTATGGTACAGATGCTAAGGGTGTTCAGAGTGAGGAAGCGTTACATGATTATATAGAACGTTATTCCCGGACATTTCAGATGCTTGAGACTGATCAGATGGTAGAAGGAGGCTTTTTTGGAATGAATCCTGCAAGGGGGCTAAACTTGCCGAAAGATGCCCTTGAGAAAATATACTATAAAAATGCTCTCAATATTTATCCGGGATTAAAAAAACGGATGGATGAGTTAGGATATGCTGTACAAAGCAACAGTAATTAATTGGAATATATTAAATGTAAATATCATGAAAAAAATTTCGTACACTTTGTTTTGTTTCTTTATTGTGCTTTTAGCTCATGCACAGCAACGCCAAATAAGAGGGCCAGGTCTCCAGGACTCCCTACTTCTAAAGGATTACACGCCGCAAAGCATTTTTAAACAGTCAGAATCTGCTCCGCCAGAAAAGGCAAAATACCTTGCCATTGATATGCATATGCATGCCCCGAGAGAGGCTACGGATGCCGTTGCTAAAGAATTGTTGAAAAACATGGATGAGGCAGGAATTCAAAAGACAATCCTTTTTTGCGGCGTTGGTGAAACATTCGATAAAAATGCAGCAGTTTTTGGGAAGTATCCGGATCGAATCGAACTCTGGTGCTGGCTTGACCTCACAGGCTCCGCAGCTTCAACAATAGCTGAGTTGGAACGTTGTGTAAAACTTGGTGCAAAAGGTGTTGGGGAAGTACATGATAAAGGAGGAGGCTTGCCCAATAGCCCGGGTATGCATTATGATGATCCCCGCTTTGAACCTGTTTTGGATAAGATTGCCGAACTTAAGTTGCCAATTAACGCTCACGTAGGAGACCCGAAATGGATGTATGAGCCGATGGACAAACATAATGATTTATTGTTCGAATCTTATTATTTTAGGCTCGATAATAAAGAAGATTGGCTTACTCTTCCTGAGGTTATTGCAAGTTTTGAGCGCACCTTGCAGAAACATCCTGATATTATTTTCATCGCTGCCCATTTCTTAAATCAGACATATGACCTGGACCAGTTAGGGAGATTGTTTGACAAATACCCTAATTTGTATGCTGATGTATCTCAAAGGGAAGCTTATGTTGGAGCTATCCCAAGGTTTGGAAAACAATTTATGGAGAAATATGCTGACCGGTTAGTGTATGGAACTGACCAAGGTTATAGCCTGCCAATGTATCGGAATTCATTCCGTGTTTGGCAGACGAATGATGAGCACTTTTACTCATGGGATGTAGCAAATACTCGTTGGCCCATGTCCGGGGTTGGGCTTAGCAATGGTGCGCTTAAAAAATTGTACCGGGAAAATGCTTTGCGGATTTTGAAATGAAAGATAATGATTCAACAGCTATTTATCATGTTGAGCTAACGGCTGATTTTAAAATTACCGGACAAGGGAATTCTAATAATTGGGACAAAGCCCAATAGCTGTATGAGAAAAAAGCTGCAGGTGCAGGCCACGGAGGGAAGGATTTTTTTGTAAAAAATGCCTTTATCGAGCCTGCTAAACGCAAAGTAGAGCCACCACTTAACGTATATATGATGTTGCTACAATAGCAGCTATCGGTCCACTTTCAGAAAAATCTATTTCTGAAGGTGGTTCAGCAATAAATTTTCCTGATTTCACACGTGGTAAATGGATGAATACCAAGCCGATATTCCGTTCAGAAGAGCTTGGGTATTAAAAGTAATCCAGGCGAATTAAAAAAATATCGGGTAAATAAAACAATTTGGCTAACTTTTAGCCCTTAGATTAAAAAATAACAAATATTGAATACCTATGGAATATTTAAATTATCAGATTAAAGATTTACAATTGAAAGGTGGTTTCCATACCGCCAAAGAAATTAACAGTCAGCCCGGGTTGTGGGAAGAAACCTATTCAAAATTGCTTGAAGAAAAACCCCGGGTTCTTAGCTTTCTTGAAAAATTTTGGGACGAACCGGATCCCCGTGTTATTCTAACAGGGGCCGGCACATCGGCTTTTATTGGAGAAACCCTGGCCGGTCCCTTGCAAAAAAAATGGGGTATTCCCTGTCAGGCTATTGACACTACAGATATTGTCACCCATCCTGACAACTATTTTATCCAATCCAAACCAACATTGCTTATATCCTTTGCGCGTTCCGGCGACAGCCCGGAAAGTTTACAGGCCGTCCGGCTGGCAAAAGGGCATTGCGGGAAGTTGTATGAATTGAACCTGACCTGCAATGCAGAGGGCAGTCTGGCGAAAAATACCAAGGGCGAAGATTCCTGCCTATTTTTGCTACCGGAACAAACTAACGACAAATCGCTGGCCATGACCAGTTCATATTCCTCAATGCTTCTTGCCGGATTGCTTATTATGAACATTCGCGAATTAGCACAAATGGCACCTATTGTCTCAAAGGCTCGCGAATTGGGGCAATATATTTTGGATAAATGCCTGCCGGGACTGAAAAAAATCGCTGAAATGGATTTTGGAAGGATTGTGTTTTTGGGGTCCGGTCCCCTGTTTGGTGTCGCGCACGAATCGCACCTGAAAGTACAGGAACTCTCCAACGGGAAGGTAGTTGGTAAGTTTGATTCTTTCTTAGGGTTCAGGCACGGGCCAAAGGCCATTGTAAACCCTTCCGCACTCGTTGTTTATCTGTTGTCAAATAACGCCTATTCAAATCTGTATGAACTGGATCTCATACGATCCGTAAAAGCGACCGCAGCGGGAGAAATGTCTGTTGTTATTGGAAATTACTACGACGAACAAGAGTTCCGTTTTGATTTGGCCGTAAAATTCCCCGGTGGAACTGAAGATATCGCCGAAGAATTTTTATCTCTGCCATACGTACTTCCGGCACAAATTATCGGATTTTATAAGTCGCTGGCTTTGGGGCTCTCACCGGATTCCCCGTCAACAAACACCTCTATTTCCAGAGTGGTGCAAGGTGTTAAAATTTATCCAAAGTTAAAATAAAGTTAAAATGAAAAACTCACAAGACGTATTTCTCAATTTGATGGAAGCCAATCGGAAAGGCCAGGGCAAAGGTATCTATTCAGTATGCTCAGCCCATCCCGATGTATTGGAAGCCTGTTTTAAGCAGGCAAAGGCAGACGGGTCGGTACTTTTAATCGAGTCCACCTCGAATCAGGTTGACCAATATGGTGGATATACTGGCATGAAACCGGCAGATTTTGCTGGTTTTGTAGCCGCAATTGCAGAAAAAGTTGGTTTCCCCAAAGAAATGATATTGCTTGGGGGAGACCACCTGGGGCCAAACCCCTGGAAAAACCTTCCTGCCGGAGAAGCTATGAACAAGGCAAAAGTGCTTATTGCAGAATACGTAAAAGCAGGGTACCAAAAAATACATTTAGACACCAGCATGTTTTGCGCTGACGATATCGGCGACAGGCGCAAGCCACTACCCGATGAGGTTGTTGCTGAACGTACAGCTACCCTTTGCCGCGTGGCCGAAGATACGTGGGAAAAATTCCGGGGCGATACACCCAAACCGGTATATATCATTGGCACGGAAGTTCCCATACCCGGAGGGGCACAGGAAGAAGAAGAAGGGGTCTCCCCCACCACGCCGGAAGATGCCGAAAAAACAATTGCCGTTACACATGAATATTTTGTAAAGGAAGGACTAAACGATGCATGGAAACGGGTAGTTGGTGTGGTGGTACAGCCTGGCGTAGAGTTTAGTGATGACAAAGTTTTTCAATATCAACCAGAAAAAGCAGAAGGGCTCAGCAAAAAAATTAGAAATTTTGACCGCTTGGTTTACGAGGCACATTCAACTGACTATCAATCGGAAGAAAATTTAAAAATGCTGGTGGAAGGTCATTTTTGTATCTTAAAAGTAGGGCCTTGGTTGACATTTGCATATCGCGAAGCTTTGTTTGCGCTCGAGGCTATAGAAATTGAAATTATGGGAAGTGATAATGTGCATTTGTCCAAACTGGGTGAAACCCTGGACAATGCTATGCTGAAAGAACCAAAATATTGGAAGCCATACTACCACGGCAATGAACATCAACAGGCATTTAAGCGTAAATACAGCTTTTCAGACCGTTCGAGGTATTATTGGCCACTACCGGAAGTGGAGTCGGCGAAAGAAAAATTGTTCGCAAATCTGGAGAGCATAGAAATTCCTTTGTCACTTTTAAGCCAGTTCATGCCGGCACAGTTTTACCAAATATGCAGTGGCCTCATAAGCCCCACCCCAAAAGGGCTCGTGCACAGTCATATCCGCACAGTTGCAGGGATGTACTCCCGTGCTTGCGGTTTTTAATTAAAATACAAGGATTATAAAGAATATTAAAATTACAAAATGAAAAAATTATTTGATGTACTAGTTGTAGGCGAACTGAATGTTGATTTGATATTAGACAAGATTGAAAAATTCCCGGAAATAGGAAAAGAAGTCCTGGCAAGAAAGATGACCCTGACTTTGGGAAGCTCTTCCGCTATATTTGCCAGCAACATCTCAAGTTTGGGTGCAAGCACTACTTATATCGGTAAGATAGGAAAAGACAAATTTGGCCAGGTTATTTTGGACAGCCTGCAAAAAAGCAAGGTGGATATTTCCATGATAAAAGTTGATCCCCAATTAAACACAGGGGCTACGGTAGTTTTGAATGCGGATGAAGACCGGGCCAATGTTACCTATCCCGGGGCTATGGAGCACCTGAGTGAAAAAGATGTTACAGACGAGGATTTAAAAAAAGCCCGGCACCTTCATTTTTCCTCCTATTTTTTGCAACCAGGCATGTGGAGTGGTTTAGGAAATTTATTCAGAAGGGCAAAAAACCTGGGGCTGACTACTTCTTTCGATATGCAGTGGGATCCGGCAGAGAAATGGGAACTGGATGTAGCGGACGTGCTTCCCCATGTGGATGTGTTTCTTCCCAATGAAAAAGAGCTAATGTTCCTGGCAGGAAAAGACAACCTGCAGGACGCAATAACTTCCATAAAAAAACATACCAACATCCTTGTAATAAAAAGGGGAAATAAAGGCTCCTGGGTTCATTTTGAAAATAACTTAACTGACCTCCCTGCTTTTTTAAACAAAAACGTGGTTGATGCAATTGGTGCCGGCGACAGTTTTAATGCCGGATTCATCTATAAATTCATTAATGGCAACGAAATTGGCAAGTGCCAAGAGTTTGGAAATCTGACGGGTGCAATGAACACGACGGTAGCGGGAGGTACCGGGGCGTTTCAAGATTACGAAAAATTTAAGATGACTGCAAAAGAAAGATTTGGCATTGATGTTTAGTTTTTCTAATCTAAATAATTGAAGTTTCATATTATGATTAAAAAACCTTGGTTAATATTTGCATTGATTACAACTATAACTTGGGGGATATGGGGAGCCTTAATAGAGATCCCCGAAAAAGCAGGATTTCCCCCAACACTTGGTTGTATTGTTTGGTCATTAACAATGATCCCCTGTGCTTTGGTTGGCCTTGGTGTTATTAAATGGAAATTGGAATATGATAAAAAATCTGTTTTTTATGGGTTGATTGTTGGATTAACCGGGGCAGGGGGTCAACTTATCCTTTTCCACGCATTGGCTTTAGGTCCTGCTTATCTCGTTTTTCCAATAATCTCCTTATCTCCGGCAATAACAGTTATCTTATCTTTAGTGTTCCTGAAAGAAACTGCAACCCGAAAACACTGGATTGCGATTATTATTGCATTATTTGCAATTGTGTTGATGTCATATCAGGAACCACAAAACGGGAATACAAAGAGCTATTGGTGGTTTGTTCTTGCTTTTTTGGTATTTCTGGCATGGGGTATTCAGGCTTTCTTTATGAAGTTTGCAAATAACCGGATGAAAGCCGAAAGTATTTTCTTTTATATGATGGTTTCCGGGATTTTGCTGGCTCCATTTGCCTATTTAATGACTGATTTTTCACAGGATATAAACTGGGGATTTAAAGGTCCTTATCTGACTGCAATGATCCAGGTTTTGAATGCTATTGGAGCATTAATGCTTGTGTATGCAATAAGATATGGTAAAGTAATTATAGTAGCGCCTTTAACAAACGCAGTTGCTCCTGTTATTACAATAGTAATTTCATTGATCATTTATGCATTTATTCCACATCCGGTTATTATCACAGGGATTGTGTTTGCTATGATTGCTGCATATCTGATTGCAGATTAAAAAAATCTTTATCAATAAAATAGAGATAAATTTTTTTACGAATACCAATTATATTCTTGCTTAATAAGGTAAATGCCCTTAAAAATTAAACGAAACGAGCATAAATAAAACTCATTCACTTGTCTGCCGAAAAAATAGGCACAGAAGTATGATTATAAATTTTATTGGAGGCTACCTAAAGACATAGTCAGGAAGGTTCCAGGTTTACTATTGGAAATTCATAAATTATAAGCATGGAAAACCAACAAACGGGGAATGGATATTGATGTTCGACATGGAGGAATAACTAATTTAATTTCTTTAAATATATAAGATGAAAGAAAAAAATATTTCCTTTGATAATAATAACTGGCATTATTCAAGAAGAAAATTTATCAATATTACTTCTGCCGGTCTTTGCGGGATTGCGCTGAATGGCGCTTCGGCATCTAATTTTGCCGAAACCCTTGTCACTTCTGCGATTGATCCAATAGAAGCTGATGAAAATACTAACCTTATTGGAGCGTATGGCAACTGGGCTTCCAAATCAATAAAAAAAGACCTGCCCTCTCATTCATTCAGGAGAAAGGAATGGATGGATATTGAAGCATGGAGAAACGAAGCAAAGAAGCAAGTTTTGGAGAGGATTGCCATGCCTGATTTGGGTGGAATACCTAAAGTAACCATTCATAAAAAATACCTTTACGATGGTTTACAGGTAGAGGAAATTAGTTGGCAATTACCTTACGGGCGACCTGCTGAAGCCATCCTTTTAAAACCTGCCGACACAAATAAGCCATTACCGGGTATACTTGCTCTTCATCATCATGGAGGGGATAAATATTTCGGTAAACGGAAAATCACAAGAACAAACGATTCACCGCATCCTCATGTTAAAAATTCACAACAGAATTATTACGACGGATTGGCATGGGCAAATGAAATTGCAAAAAGAGGATATGTAGTGCTGGTACCTGATGCTTTCCCCTTTGCAAGTCGCCGGGTAATGCTACAGGATGTCCCCGAACATTTAAGGAAAGGATTAAATGACAACAATCCTGAAAACATGGATAATATTGAAGCTTATAATAATTGGGCGGGAGCTCATGAAAGCATTATGGCCAAATCACTTTTTTGTGCCGGAACAACATGGCCAGGTGTTTGGGTGGCTGAAGATTTGAAAGCTCTGGATGTTTTATGTTCACGGGATGATGTGGACTCAAATAAAATAGGTTGCGGTGGACTCTCAGGAGGTGGAATGAGAACGGTATTTATCGGCGGACTTGATTCCAGGATTAAATGTTCGGTTTGTGTTGGGCTTATGACTACCTGGGAAGATTTTATGCTCAACAAATCCCAAAGACATACCTGGATGACATTTGCACCTGTGCTGCCGAAAGAACTGGATTTCCCCGAAATTCTGGGCATGAACGTTCCCTCGCCAACACTGGTGTTAAATGCGGAACAGGATGGGCTGTTTACACTTCCCGGTATGAAGGAGGCAGATAAGATTCTCCAGGAGGTATATGAAAAAGCAAAAGCACCTGAACGCTATAGAGGCTCATTTTATCCCGGCGGACATAAATTTGGTAAAGAGATGCAAACTGAAGCATTTAGTTGGTTTGACAGATGGCTAAAGTAATTTAATATAAAACAATAATCATGAAATTAGACAGAAGGAATTTTGTAAAGCAAGCTGCACTTGGCGGTATTGGAACTACGGTTATAGGCAGAGAAGTATTTTCGCAAGAATTTGCTGCTCCCACATTACTCAGGGGGAAAGATGACCGTATCGTTAGGCTTGGGTTTATTGGCGTGGGAGGCATGGGAACAAACCTGTTACGTTCTTGTCTAACGATGCCGGATGTTGAAATCCCGGCAATTTGTGACATCGATCCTAAAGCAATGTTCAGGGCATTGGAACTGGTTGAAAAATCGGGACGGAAACGCCCGGAGGAGTACTCGAAAAATGAGGAAGATTATTTAAACCTTCTTGTAAGGGATGATATAGATGCTGTTGTAATTGCTACTCCTTGGCTATGGCATACTCCAATGTGTGTAGCAGCAATGAAAGCTGGCAAACATGTTGCTCCGGAAGTATGGGGAGCTTCCACTATCGAAGAATGCTGGGAACTGGTGAAAGCAGCAGAAGAAACCGGTATGCAATGTATGATGCTGGAGAATCATTGCTTCGACCGTATAGAAATGTCGGCTCTGAAAATGGTAAGGGATGGATTGTTTGGAGAGATGTTGCATTATGAATGCGGTTATTGCCATGATCTCCGGGGAGTTAAATTCCGTCCGGGTGCGGAATTCGGGCCGTCAGCCCAGGGAGAAGCACGTTGGAGAACAATTCATTCACAAAAAAGAAATGGAGACCTGTATCCTACCCATGGACTGGGGCCTATTGCCAACTGCATGGATGACAACAGGGGTAATAGGATGGTTTCTTTAACTTCAACAGCTACCAAGTCCCGGAACTTGCATGAATACATTGTTAAGCAGGGGGGTGAAGATCATCCCAATGCAGATATCAATTGGACACTCGGCGATGTTGTTACCACAGTTATCAAATGCCAGAATGGAGAAACCGTCACAATTACTCACGATACCAACTCACCCCGTCCCTACTCCAATAATATGATGGCGCAGGGAACCCAGGGGCTTTGGATATATCATAGAGATCTTTGCAATTCTGTACATGTAGAAGGCAGAAGCCCCAGTCACCGTTGGGAACCCTGGGAGAATTATATTCCTGAATTTGAGCATCCATTATGGAAGAAATTTACTTCTGAAGGAGTAAGAGGAGATCATGGCGGGGCAGGTTACCTTAAAATACGTTCTTTTGTAGAATGTATTAAACGAGAAATACCCACAGTGATTGATGTATATGATACCGCTGCATGGATTGCGGTAACTCCACTTTCTGAGAAATCGATTGCCTTAGGTAGTACTTCTGTGGAGTTTCCTGATTTTACAAATGGTAAATGGATGACTAACAAACGAATTTTCGGAGTATCCGATGAATATTAAATTCACTCAAATTAATTTTTAAATGCAAACTTATAAACTAATTTATTCCGCAATTTTAGCTGCAATTTTAGTGTGTTCCGGAACAATGTATTCTTCTGGTGAAGGCACTGATTTTGAGCAGGAAGAAGGTATAATTTTTCCCCGTGGGATTACTGTAAATGTAGGACAGGTTGGATGGATGGGTGGAAGTTCTCTTGATGCTGTTGGTGGTCCATGGCGTGCCGGCATAAGGAGAAATTTTGATGTGAGGGATTACAGACCAATTGTAGAAGTTGGAAAAGAACTGGGAATCAGATTTATGTCCCTATTTATTCTTGGTGAACTAGACAGGCTCAATATTCTTGCTGAATATCCAACAAGCAATCCGGCAGGTGAAAACTGGGATAATTCTGCCAATATTGGTCCAACGCAACTTGACATCATGAAGTATGTTAAAAATAATGCTGCCAACATGGAATTTGGGATAACAGGGGTATTGCATGAATATTGGGAAGACGGAGTGAAGAGCAGGGCCGAATGGTACAATGTAGAGGAACAAAAACCGAGGGATGAAAAAATCATCAGGAATAATATTGAATTGCTTAAAAGGATAATGGCACAATATGGTATTACTCCGGAAAATGATCATTCATTTCCTGAAAGTTTTATTTCTTACGGCTTCTACTATAACCCTGGGGCAGAATACAGTCTTGGTAGGATTTTAAGTGAAAATGGGGTAAAATATGCAAACACTCATTTTTCAACAATGCACGGATTAAACCATCCACCTGATTTAGACGGAGGATTTGATAACGGAGTTCTCTTACTGGACAGATTTAACCATGGTAACCAATGGTACGAGTACGCGAAATTGCCTGAATATAGTCCAGACAGTATTCAAACTGTAGTGGTTGAATCTCATTGGGCAAACTGGCTGGCGTACGATGACGATCTTCAACCACAGTTGAACCGACGGTGGATAGAATATCTACGAAATATTCAGGCTCATCCCGATCACTATTTGTCAAAAAATACCGAGCAACTGTACTCACAATGGTTATATAAAAAATATGCAACTGTAAATGAATCTTCCATAGGGAAAGTGGAAATTGGTAATCGTTCGATGCCTGATGACGCCTATGTACATGATCTGCTTGGCAATATGGTTTTGGCTGTTAAACTACAAGCAGGAGAACACGTTTCACATGCCAGTCTTGATGGCAGGCCAATAGCTTCATATTATGAGGCTGAAGGTTACGGATATATTTATTTGCCTCCTTTGAAAAAAGAGAATTATAGCTTGGAATATAAAAAAGGAAATATACCAATGGAACGTTATGTGAATAATACAGGCACATATAATGTCTATAATGTTACTGATAAAGGCTCATCCATTGAAATGGATTTGAAAATGTATGGTGAGCAGGTGGTGGAAGTTCGCTCACCAAAGCCTCACTCAGTTACAAGCACCAATGAAAACCTTGATATAAAATTCTTTTCATATGATGAAAAGAACTCTATAACATATATTACAATCAATGGACGAAATATTCAGGGCGAAAAGGGAACTGTTGTTTTGGAATTCCAGAAATAAAAAAAGTTAAATGAATTAGGCGCTTATGTTTTAAACGATGTATTTTTGACATGATATTTAAATGCTCACAAAACAATACTCTTACGAATTGCACCTCACTTTTTCTTCCATTTCATCTGCGGAGACATGCCATTTCCGGCGGGGTGGTAAAACGCGAAGCCTGCTAATCATTAATTGCCGAAACTATTGAAACATTTAAAAACAAAATAGCATGACATACATGGCAAAAGACAACCGCTACGACACCATGAAATACAACCGTTGCGGAAAATGGGGATTGAAACTTCCGGCTGTTTCGCTGGGATTGTGGCACAACTTCGGTGGAATTGACACCCTCGAAAATGGCCGCGAAATGGTACGCCGTGCCTTCGATTTGGGCATCACCCATTTCGATTTGGCCAACAATTACGGCCCGCCTCCCGGCTCGGCAGAAGAGAATTTTGGCAAAATATTGAAGCAGGATTTTGGAACTTACCGCGAAGAACTGATCATTTCGTCGAAAGCCGGTTACCTGATGTGGCCAGGCCCATACGGCGAATGGGGAAGTCGCAAATCCGTGTTGTCCAGCCTCGACCAAAGTCTTAAACGTATGGGATTGGAGTATGTGGATATTTTTTACTCGCACCGTCCCGACCCTGATACACCCTTGGAAGAGACCATGATGGCGCTCGATCAGGCCGTCCGCTCGGGTAAAGCACTGTATGTGGGCATTTCAAATTATCCGGCTGATATGACGAAAGAAGCTTCGCGAATTCTAAAAGAACTTGGAACACCATGTTTGATTCATCAGCCCAAATATTCAATGTTTGTGCGCTGGGTTGAAGAAGGCTTGCTTGATGTTCTGGAAGAGGAAGGAATCGCATGCATCCCATTTTCACCCTTGGCTCAGGGGCTGCTCACCGACCGGTATTTAAACGGAATCCCCGAAGGTTCGCGCGCAACGCGGGAAGTTTTTCTGACGAAAGAAGATGTGGACACGGCACACGACAAAATTGTAAAACTCAACGAAATTGCCCGGCAACGCAATCAGTCCTTAGCTCAAATGGCTTTGGCCTGGGTGCTGAAAGACAAGCGCATCACCTCGGTTTTAATTGGTGCCAGCTCGGTAAAGCAAATCGACGATAACGTGGAAACGCTGAAAACTTCAGATTTCACTTCAGAAGAATTACAACAGATTGAAAAGGTGTTGAAAGGATAGTCTCATTTCTTTCTCCGCTTCTCAAAAGAAATCCTCAAAATCGGTTGCTTTTTTCCCGCTTTCGGTATCGTCGCAATCGAGGTTGATGTTGAAGTTGGGAGGAGCTTTAAATTCCATGTCTTCGGTAATTCCCAATGTTGGGTCGGCGAGTACTTTTTTGTAGAAGTAGCCCCAGATGGGCAATGCCATGTTTGCACCCTGCCCCGATGAAATGGTTCGGAAATGGACGCTGCGCAAATCGGCGCCGGTCCAAACTCCTGCCGTAAGCTTGGGCGTTACCCCGATAAACCACCCATCGGAATGGTTTTGTGTTGTTCCTGTTTTTCCTGCAATGGGCATTTTAAACTGCCCATATTCAGGGCGAAAACGCAAGCGGCGGCCGGTTCCTTCGTTCACTACACCTTGCAACAAATTCAGCATCAGGTAAGCGGTTTGTTCATCGATGGCCTCATGCCTTTCAGGTAGAAACGAGGCAATCACGTTGCCGTGCCGATCTTCAATCCGCGTAACAAAATATGGCTTGATGTAAACCCCCAGGTTGCCATAAGTATTGAATGCACCAACCATTTCGTACAAAGTAAGATCGCTCGTTCCTAAAAACATGGCCGGAACGGCGTCGATTGGGCTAACAATTCCTAATCGCCTCATCACTTCGGCCATTGCTTGCGGATTAAACTGCTTCATCACCCAGGCCGAAATTTTATTCTTCGAGTTGGCCAGTCCCCATTTCAAGGTCACTTGTTTGCCGTCGAATTCTGCATCGGTTTCAGAGTCTTTGGGCTCCCATATCGTGCCGTCGTGCATTTGGAATTGCTGGCTCACATAGGGAACCTTGGTGCAAGGTGTATAGCCGTTTTGCATGGCAAGCGTGTATAAAAACGGTTTCACGGTGGAACCCACCTGCCGTTTGCCGTCTTTCACCATGTCGTACATAAAATATTTATAATTAGGCCCGCCAACATAGGCTTTCACCTTTCCTGTTTCGGGTTCCATGGCCATAAACGAAGAGCGAAAATACCGCAAATACCATTTTATCGAATCAATGGGCGACATCAGCGTGTCAATCTCACCACGCCATGAAAAAACAGTCATCTCAACGGGTTGATTAAAATTTTCCCGAATCTCTTTCATATTCATTCCCTCGGCTTTCAAGACCCGGTACCGTTCGCTTTGCCGGATAGAACGCTCCAAAAGGCTTTCAGTTTCCTCGGAGCTCATGTTGTTGCCAAAGGGCGGGTTGCGCAAGTCTTTCAAACTTCCGTCGAACATAGGCTGAAGGTCGCCACCCAAATGCTTTTCAACTGCTTCTACGGCATATTTTTGCATCCTGGAATCGATGGTGGTGTAGATTTTCAAACCATCCGTATAAATATTGTAGTTCTCACCGTTAGGTTTCATGTTTTTGTTGCACCAACCAAAAAGCGGGTTGGTTTCCCATTCCTCTAAATCCTCAACGTATTTTTGCTCCTGCGACAAAGGATAGTTTTTGCGCTCGGGTTTGTTGGCCGTCATGGTTAAGCGCAGGTACTCCCTGAAATAGGGGGCCATCCCGATTCTATAATCCACCTTGTTATAATTCAAATCCAGCGGCAACTGTTTCATCGAATCGCGTTCAGCCTTGGTAATGTAATCGTACTTTTCCATTTGGTTGAGCACCACATTCCGTCGTTCCAACACCATTTCGGGGCGGCGCACAGGATTGTAGAGCGATGAGTTTTTTGCCATCCCAACCAACATAGCCGACTGGTGAAGCTGCAACGAATCGGGCAAAACGCTAAAATAAACGTAGGCCGCCGATTTTATTCCTACCGCATTGTTTAAGAAATCGTATTTGTTCAGGTACATCAAAATAATTTCCTCTTTGGTGTAGCTACGTTCCAGCCTAACGGCAATCACCCACTCTTTAAATTTGCGCACAGCGAGTTCCATTTTGTTGGTGAACTCATCGCGCGGAAAGAGCATTTTTGCCAATTGCTGGCTTAAGGTACTCCCGCCGCCCGAACTCGAATTACCAGTAAGAATTCCCTTCGCCACCCGCAACAAACCGCGCAAGTCTATCCCCGAATGGTTATAAAACCGCACATCCTCTGTGGCAATCAACGCATCAATTAAACTGGACGGAAGGTCTTTGTAGTTGACATAACTGCGGTTTTCGCGGATAAAATATTGATCGAGTATTTTGGCATCAGCCGAATAAATTTCAGTAGCCAGAATGCTTTTAGGGTTTTCTAATTCTTCAAAACTGGGCATAAATCCCAGATAACCTTCGGACATAAGGAAGAAAAACAAGAACACTCCTCCCATAAAAAGCAATACGCCGGACCAAAACCAAATAAGATATTTTGTAAAACCTTTCGATTGTTTTGTCATGAATGTTATACTATTAAATAAGGGCACAAATATAGTCCATTCTACCTACCCAACAAGAAAATAAACGGTTTCCCGCATCGGTTTATTTTGATTCAAAAAAAATAAAATCATCATTTTCAATTCGATAGAAACAAAATAAATAGTGTTATAAATTTTGAACTTAGCAATTGAATTGCTTTAATTTGCAAAAATTTTGAAAACGGTATGCACGAAAATCTGGTAATAGTTGAGTCGCCCGCGAAGGCAAAAACCATCGAAAAATTTCTCGGAAAAGGATTCGTGGTTACTTCGAGCATGGGACACATTAGGGATTTGGAGAAGAAAGATTTTGGTATTGACATTGCGAATAAATTCGCCCCAAAATACGTTGTTTCGCCCGATAAGAAAAAAATAGTAACCGAACTGAAGAAGCTCGCCAAAGACGCTAAAATGGTGTGGCTCGCTTCCGATGAAGACCGCGAGGGAGAAGCTATAGCATGGCATCTAAAAGAAGTGTTGAAACTGAAACCCGAAAACACGAAACGCATTGTTTTTCACGAGATAACCAAGGATGCCATTTTAAAGGCAGTTGACAACCCGCGCAGCATTGATGAAAATTTGGTAAACGCCCAACAGGCACGCCGCATACTCGACCGCATTGTAGGTTTCGAGATTTCACCCGTGCTTTGGAAGAAGGTAAAACCATCGCTTTCCGCAGGGCGGGTGCAATCGGTAGCCGTGCGCCTCATTGTGGAGCGCGAACGTGAAATCATTAATTTCACCAGCGAATCGGCCTACCGGGTTATCGGTATCTTTTTGGTAACCGATACTGACGGGAACGTAACCGAACTGAAAGCTGAACTCTCGAAACGATATAAAGAACACGACGAAGCACTTCGTTTCCTTGAAAAATGCAAAACCGCCGAATTCAGTATCGAAGATGTGGTTAAAAAACCGGGGAAACGTTCTCCGGCAAGACCCTTTACCACTTCAACCCTACAACAGGAAGCCAGCAGGAAACTCGGCTTTTCCGTTTCGCAAACCATGGCAGTTGCCCAGCGTTTATATGAAAACGGGAACATTACCTACATGCGTACCGACTCGGTAAACCTGTCGGATTTGGCCATTAACACCGCCAAACAAAAAATCGAAGATACACACGGTAGTAAATACGTTAAAATAAGGCGTTACAAAACCAGTTCAAAAGGAGCACAGGAGGCGCACGAGGCCATCCGTCCAACCTACATGGCAAACGAAACCGTCAGCGGTTCGAGCCAGGAGCAACGTCTCTACGAACTGATTTGGAAACGGACCATCGCCTCGCAAATGGCCGATGCCATTCTGGAAAAGACCACCGTTTCTATTGGTATTTCAAACGATTCGCAGAAATTTATAGCCACAGGCGAAGTACTGATTTTCGATGGATTCCTCACAGTTTACATTGAATCAACCGATGACGACACAACAAACGGCAACGGCGATTCAATAATTCCACCGCTGAAAGCGAACGATAAGTTGCCCATGGCGTCGCTTACCGCCACCGAACGTTTCTCGCAACGTCCGCCTCGCTATACAGAAGCATCGTTGGTGAAACGTCTCGAAGAGTTGGGAATAGGACGGCCTTCAACCTATGCGCCCACCATCACCACCATTCAAAATCGGAATTATGTGGTGAAAGAAGACCGGCCAGGTGTAGAACGTACTTTTAATATACTCGCCCTGAAAAACGGAAAAATTACGGATAAAAACAGCACCGAAATAACCGGAGCTGAAAAATCAAAACTCTTCCCCACCGACATCGGTATGGTGGTGAACGACTTTCTGACCGAAAATTTCGACGAAATAATGGACTACAATTTTACGGCAAGCGTTGAGGCCGATTTCGACGAGATTGCTGAAGGAAAAAAAGTGTGGCACGAAATGATTGCTAAATTCTACGAGCCTTTCCATGAAAAAGTGGAGTTTGCGTTGGAAAACTCGGAACGCATGAAAGGTGAACGCATTTTGGGCACTGACCCAAAAACAGGGAAACAGGTTTCGGTGAAAATCGGACGTTACGGACCCCTCGCGCAATTGGGTGAAGCCAGCACCGAAGAAGACAGTCAGAAACCAACCTTTTCAAGTTTGCGCTCCGGCCAGATTCTCGAAACCATTACCCTGGAAGAAGCCTTGGATTTATTTAAACTTCCACGCGATTTGGGCGAATACGAAAATAAAAAAGTTACCGTTGCCATTGGCCGCTTTGGCCCCTACGCCAGGCACGATAACAAATTTGTATCTCTCGGAAAAGAAGACGATCCCTATGAGGTGCAATTAGACCGTGCCATTGAACTAATTGAGGCGAAGCGCGAAAAAGACAGGAATGCCATCATCAATGTTTTCGATGAAGAACCCGAACTGCGGGTGCTGAATGGCCGGTGGGGGCCCTACATTTCGTATAAGAAAAAGAATTACAAGATTCCAAAAAAAGTGGAAGCCGCAACCTTGACTCTCGAAGACTGTATGAAAATCATCAAGGAGTCGCCCGAACCAAAAACAAGACGCACAAGAAAAAAATAAGGAATAAAGGCGGATGATGTGTCATTTCCTTTACTTTTGCACAAAATTTATGGACATGGACGTTCGCCACTACTTTGATTCAGTTGATTTTTCTACGTTTCGCGATTCAAGACAGCTTGCCTGGAAATATACGCTTGGTGCTGCCATCGAAAAAAATACCGGATCGCTGTCGTCCAAAAACATTCAAAAATTGGAGATTGCTATTGTAGGTGTAACTTTCGATAGCCGAAAAAAAGAAAAAAAATCGGATGCCCCCGATAAAATCCGTATGCAACTTTACCCGCTTGCAAATTTAGGGCGAACATGCAACATTGTCGATTTCGGCAACCTGAAACCCGCAAGCAGCCAGAAAGGAAATTATCAGGCTCTGCGCGACATTATCGATTATTTCAATGAATTGCAGGTGCTTACGATTGTCATTGGCGGCAGTCAGGATTTAACGCTCGGTATTTGTGATGCATTTGCAGGGGATCCGTTTTTATGTCTGTCAACCGTCGATGCGTTTTTGGATGTGAAAAAAGGGAAAGAGACGCTCAGTTCAACCAATTACCTTTCGCGCATTTTCAGCCGGCAACAACTGTTTCAGTTTAGTTTAATCGGATTTCAGCGACACTACGTGTCCGGCGGGTACTTATCAAAAACCTCGGGAATCGGTCATCACCTCGGGCTTGGTCAACTGCGCGAAGACTTTAAACTGGTTGAACCCATACTGCGAAATACCGATTTTCTATCGTTCGACACCGGTGCGATAAAATCTTCTGAAGCCCCCGGAAACGAAAATTTTTCGCCCAATGGCCTGTTGGGTGATGAAGCCTGTCAACTGGCAAAATATGCCGGGTTAAGCAAACGGCTTAAAGTTTTTGGCCTGTTTGAAATGAATCCTGATTTCGACACGAACCAACTGACAGCCAAACTTTCGGCACAAATTGTTTGGTATTTTTTAGAAGGATATGGCCAGCGATACCAACATAGTGAGCTGGCAGAAGAAAACAGCACACGCTACCAGGTGGAGGTGAAAAATCTTGACAAACCACTTGTCTTTTTAAAAAACAATATCACCCACCAATGGTGGGTGCAGGTGGAATCGGTCAACCATAAAACAATGTATTTTGCCTGTTCCGAAAACGAATATGAACAAGCAGCGAACAACGAGATCCCGGGTCTTTGGTTGAAATATATCCAAAAAACGGACGAAACATTAAAATAATAGCTCATGGATGACGTTCTTTGCATACTATGCTAACACAAGTTTGTTGCAAACCGCAAATTTTTATTTCTTTAACATTGATTAAAAGAGGAGTTTAAGCCGCATCCGAAAAGGAGTATGAAAAAAATTATTTCTTTTTTCTTTTTAGCATTAATGGTTAATTTAGCAGCCTTTGGCCAGCAAGATCCGCAGTTCACCAACTACATGTTTTACAAGTTGGGCGTGAATCCGGGTTATGCCGGAGCAGAGGGTGCGATTAGCGGCATAATTCTAAACCGTTACCAGTGGGAAGGATTCATGGGAGCCCCAAAAACATTGGTTTTTAGTGCCGAAGCAGCAATTGATGCGTTTGGCTCCCCAGGAGGAATTGGATTGAACGTGGTTAGCGACGAACAAGGATTTGCAAAAACCAGTCAGGTGAATTTGAATTACGCCTACCAAAAACAATTGCAAACGAGCAAATTAGGTATTGGCATTTCATTGGGAGTATTGAACCAGGAATTCAAACCCGGAGAGTTAATTTCTCCCGGCGATGTGTTAAACGAAACCACCGGTGCGTCGGGTGACGTGCTGATACCACTTAGCGAAGTGAGCCAGATGGCTTTCGATGCCGGATTTGGACTTTACCTGTCGTCGAACAAATATTTTCTGGGTGCTTCGGTTACCCACATTAATCAGGCCTCGCTGATGCTGGGAGATGTGGAAAACTACTATTTGGCGAGACACTATTATTTAACTGGCGGATACAATATTAAATTGGCCGATCCGTTATTTCAGTTGCGGCCGTCGTTTTTGCTGAAATCCGATTTGGCTGGCTGGCAATTGGATGTGAACACAAACGTGGTCTTTGACGACCGTATCTGGGCAGGGGTTTCCTACCGGATTCAGGACGCGATAGCCATACTGATTGGAATGGAAATGGAAAACGGATTACGGTTTGGATACTCGTTCGACTTGGTTACTTCGGCAATAAGACGAAATGGACTGGGATCGCACGAAATTTTCGTGAGTTATTCATTAAATTTGGAAAAAAACCGGAACCAAAAGTATAAGAGCATTAGATTTTTATAAAGACTGACAGATGAAAAGACTTTTTTTAATTGCATTCGCGCTTTGGAGCATATTCGCGTTTACCGGATGTAGCAAATCGGGTAATGGGGAATTAACGGGAGTACAACAGCGCCCCAAATGGAGAGAATCGCAACCCTACGGGATGGTGTTTGTGCGCAAAGGAAGTTTCAACATCGGCCCCAGTGACCAAGATGCCACCATGGCCGGGGTACCCACAAAAACAGTTTCCCAGGAAGCGTTTTGGATGGACGACACCGAGATCACCAACAATGAATACCGGCAATTTGTGTATTGGGTGAGAGATTCCATCGCCCGTAAAATGTTGGGCGAGCAATATCCCGAATTCATGATTACAGAGGACCGCCAGGGAAACCTGATTGATCCGCCAACCATTAACTGGCGCGAAAAAATTGATTGGCGTGACCCGGATTTTCAAATGGCGATGCAGGACTTGTATATTCCAGAAAACGAGCGTTTTTTTGGGAAAAAGGAAATTGACAGCCGCAAACTCGTGTATGAATATTGGTGGATTGACCTGCAACAAGCCGCAAAACGGAGCAACAGTTATAACTTTAAAACGCAACAATACGAAGGTAGTGTCTATACGGCCGAAGGCGATTTAGTACCGATCACCAACCGTTCTTCATTCATCATGCAGGATCAGGTCCACGTATATCCGGATACTTTAGCATGGATACGCGATTTTACCTATTCGTATAACGAACCGCTTGCCTCCCGTTATTTTTGGCATCCCGGGTTCGATGATTACCCGGTTGTGGGCGTTACCTGGAAACAAGCCATGGCTTTTTGCAATTGGAGAACCAAAATTCAAAACGATTATTTATCATCAAGGGGCGAAGCAGGATTACAAGCCTACCGGTTGCCCACAGAGGTGGAATGGGAATATGCGGCACGTGGCGGAAAGAATTTCTCGATGTACCCCTGGGGAAGTTACTATACCCGTGACGACAAAGGTGTTTTCCTGGCCAACTTTAAACCTTTACGTGGAAACTATGTGGAAGACGGAGGTATCGCAACCATGAAAGTAGGCAGCTACGATCCGAATGAATATGGCCTTTACGACATGGCAGGAAACATTGCAGAATGGACGGAAACAGCGTATGACGAATCGGGATATAACTATTTTGGCGACTTGAATCCCACTTTTACCTATAATGCCCGGGACGATGAACCAGCGGTAATGAAACGCAAGGTCGTTCGGGGAGGGTCATGGAAAGACATCGCGGCATATATTCAGGTTTCTACGCGTAATTATGAATATCAGGATACAACAAAATCTTACATTGGTTTTCGCAGTGTTCGCTCCACTTTTGGAGAAAACTTTTAATCCCATAATTTTTAATTTTATTCAACAATCAATATGAACATCGGGGAATTATTTAAAACAAAACGGTGGAAAACATTCATGGGTTATGTGTACGGTTGGGGTGCAGCAATGGTAATGATTGGTGCGCTTTTCAAACTCGAACATTGGAAGTATTCCGGAATTTTGCTGGCGATCGGCCTCATCACCGAAGCTTTTATTTTCTTCCTTTCGGCCTTTGAACCTCCCTTGGAGTCGCCGGAATGGAGCAAAGTATATCCCGAGCTTAAAGACGATTACGAACTGGAAGGGTACGAAGAACTTGCCCCGAGAAGCAAGAAGAGTTTCGACGGACTTTTTTCAAATACGGATTTAACTCCGGAACTACTTGACAAAGTTGGCCAAGGATTGACCAATTTGAGCAATACCGCAAAAGGAATCAGCGACATAACTTCGGCCACATTAGCCACAGATATGTACGTTAGGAATATGGGCTCTGCCTCCCAATCGATGAACACGCTTGCAGAAATTAACAACAAAGCGAACGAATCCATTCATCAATCAGTTGGGACCTTAGTTGAATCCTATTCGACCACAGCACAAAAGATTTCCGAAACGGGTTTAAACACCATCGATAAAATTCAGAAAAGCGGGGAAAGCTTCTCGAATCAATTGGCACAGACAAGCAAGCATCTGGCGGACAGCTATGCCAACGCCGGAGTTTCAGTAGCTTCAGAAATTGACAACATCAAAAACAGTTCAAAACAATATTCAGACAACCTGCAAAAGCTGAATGGTAATTTGAACGCTTTGAATTCGAATTTTGAAAACCAGCTAAAAGACACCGAACAGCAGTTTAAAGCAAGCCGAAACTTCAACGACGAATTACTTCAAATGAACAACTTGTTGGTGGAATCGGTGGACGAACTGAAAAAATACAAAGAAAACGCAGAAAAACTCAACAAACACCTTGAATCGTTGAACACCATTTATGGCAACATGCTCGGTGCAATGAGTTATAAAAAATAATAAACGTAGTACAAAACTATGGCTGCAAAATATTGTCCGGAAACCCCGAGGCAAAAAATGATAAACATGATGTACATTGTGCTAACGGCAATGTTAGCACTCAACGTGGCATCAGAAGTACTGGAGGCCTTTCGCATGGTTGACTCGAGCTTGATACATACACTGGAGGCGGTTGACATGAAAAACGAACAGGTTTACTCTTCGTTTGAGCAAGCCTATATTGAAAACCCCGCGAAGGTACAGGAATGGAAACAAAAGGCAGATGAGACCAGAAACAGTTCAAGTGAAATGATCGCTTACATTTCAAAATTGAAAGAAGAACTCGTGCGCTACTCCGGAAGCAGGGAGGTCAACAAGGACAATCCATACTCCCCCGACAATTTTTATTTAGTTTCTTTTTCGGGCGATACACTGGAAATCAGAAAAGAAGACGACCTGAATGGCCCATCCGAAATGATGATCACTCAAAAAAAAGCTTCGGAACTAAAGGCAACCATCATTGAATACAAGAACAAAATTGTAGCTCAAATCAGTGATGACGACCCTGAACTAAAAGAAACCATTTTGAACATACTCGAAACGCCCGATCCGCAGCAAAACATCTCAGAGGCCGACGAAACCAAAACATGGGAGTCGCAATATTTTGAGAACAAACCCTTGGTTGCTATACTCACGGTGCTTTCTAAAATGCAAATCGATGTAAAGAATTCGGAAGCCAACGTAATTAATTATTTATATGCCCAAATCGATGCCGGTTCATTCAAATTCAATAAACTGGGCGCAAGGGTGATTGCCAACTCAAACATCGTCTTTCAGGGTGAACCCTACCAGGCCGAAGTATTTTTGGCTGCAGAAGACACCACTCAACAACCGGAAATCAGTATTAACGGCCGCCCGGCCGAGGTGATTGACGGAAAAGCCATTTATAAAGTGAACACAAGCGAGCCCGGAGTTTTTAAATGGAGCGGATTGATAAAATACAAAACACCGGCAGGCATCTATCAAGATTACCGGTTTGAGCAGGAATATCAGGTTACGAAACCCAGCGTAACGATGTCGGCAACACGAATGAATGTTTTTTACCGCGGCCTCGACAACCCTTTCGATATTGGAGGCGGCGGAATCCCGAAAGAAAATCTGGAAGTGGAAATGACCAATGGCAAAGTGATCAAAAAAGGAGACACATTCGTGATTCGTCCTACTGAACTCGACGAACAGGGGAAACGCACCAAAGTATCGGTTTACGCCAACATTGGTGGTTCCCGAAAATTAGTAGGCTTCACCGAGTGGCGCGTAAAACAAGTACCTCCTCCGGTGGCACAAATCGGTGGCCGATCAGGTGGCACCATCCGCAAAGAAGTGCTCGATATTCAGGACGGGATTATGGCTGTTCTGGAAGATTTTGATTTCGACTATAAATTCAGAGTCACCCGTTTTAACATGCAGTTCTCGGGAGCAGGCGGTTATGTTGATGTTAAACCGGCAACCGGGAACCGTTTCACCACCGAGCAGAAAGACAGAATTAGAAGGTTACAACCCAATAGTGTGATTTATATCGATAATATTCAAGTAGTTGGAGACAATGGCGAAACCCGCGATTTGGATCCGATTTCATTCAAAATACAGTAATTATGAAGAAGTTAATTGTATATGTTGGAGCAATTGCGCTGATGCTTGCATCGGCAACGACACAAAGCGGGGCGCAAATCGTGAACGGTGCTTTTAAACGTACCGACGTTATCCAGAAAAAACCAATGCCGCTGCCCTCTGTGCGTGAGGCAGATATATTTTGGTCACAAAAGCTATGGCGAGTTATCGACCTACGCGAAAAGATGAACCAGATATTGTACTTTCCATCTGTGGAATCAAACGGATATATAAACCTTATCACCTTGCTCATGAATGGTATTGAGAACGGGCAAATTACGCCCTACGATGCCGGATTGGATGACGATTTCAAGGTGCCCATGTCATTCGAGCAGGTAAAAGCGTCGTTCGGGGCAACCGCTTCGCAGGAGGAAAAAATAGATTTCGATACGGGCGAACGCACTATGGTCACCGTTCAGGGCGAAGTCAGGCCCTCCGATATCAAACAATTTATGGTGAAAGAAGAGTGGTATTTCGACAAAGGGACTTCCACCTTGAATGTACGTATCATCGGTATTTGCCCCATCCGCGAATTTGTGCGCGAAGGCGATGCAAGTGGTGAGGTGCAGCGCCAAAAGTTGTTTTGGGTATATTATCCCGAAGCCCGTCCGTTGTTGGCCACCAACCTGGTCCTTAACCCTTACAACCCCGCTCAGCAAATGACTTTTGATGATCTGTTCATTAAACGGTTTTTCAACAGCTACATCGTGGCTCAGGAGAACATTTATAACAATCGCCAGATCAACTCCTATTTAAGCGGCAAAGAAGCCATGCTTGAATCCAAGCGAATTGAAAGCGAAATATTTAACTACGAACAAGATCTTTGGGAATACTAAAAAAGAAGAACACACCATTTATCGGTCCCAATCAAGAATTGTAACGAATGAGAAAAGCAGTCATATATTTTGGGTTGATCCTGGGCTTGCTTTTCAATTCTTGCCAAAAGCCCAACACCTATTTACCCGGCAGAGAGCGAAAAAAAGAACAGTGGTTCGAGCCCGTGCCCTACGGAATGGCGTATATTCAACGCGGTTCATTCCTGTTGGGTCCGTCCGATGAGGATTTGTCGATAACTACCCCCTCAAAACAGGTTACGGTAGAATCGTTTTGGATGGACGACACCGAAATTACCAACAACGAATACCGTCAGT
This sequence comes from uncultured Maribellus sp., assembly GCA_964572085.1. Classification (GTDB taxonomy): domain Bacteria; phylum Bacteroidota; class Bacteroidia; order Bacteroidales; family Prolixibacteraceae; genus Draconibacterium. The sequence continues at coordinate 35,362 of CAZNEV010000041.1, forward strand.
TTGTGTATTGGGTACGCGACTCCATTGCCCGCAAAATATTGGGCGAAACTTATACCGATTTTGCCATCCTTGTGGATGAAAACGAAGTTCCTTTGCAAACTCCCCTCATCAATTGGGACGAACGGATTAACTGGAAAGATCCGGATGTGCAACTGGCACTCGATCCGCTTTATATTCCCGAAGAAGAGCGCTTTGCCTTCCACAAAGAAATCGATCCACGTAAATTAATTTACGAATATTATTGGATTGACTACAATCAGGCAGCCCGACGGACAAATAGTTTCAATTTTGAAACTCAAAAATATGAAGGATCGGTTGTTAACAGCGACGGCAACATTGTGCCCGTGGAAAACCGGAGTTCATTTTTAATGCACGAATCGGTACCGGTTTACCCCGATACGCTTTGCTGGATACGCGATTTCACCTACACCTACAATGAACCCTTCACACTGAAATATTTTTCACACGTTGGGTTCGACGACTACCCCGTGGTGGGCGTTTCATGGCATCAGGCCAATGCATTCTGCAACTGGCGAACCAACCTAAAAACCATGACATCAAAACGTACAAAAGAAACCCCTGCCCACGATTTCAGGTTACCCACCGAAAGCGAATGGGAAATGGCTGCACGTGGCGGCTTGCAAAACAGCCTCTATCCATGGGGCGGTTATTACACCCGCAACAGCGAAGGATGTTTTGTGGCCAATTTCAAACCCTTGCGCGGAAATTACGTTTCGGACAGCCCGAACACAACCGTCGCCATGAAAACCGGTGAATTCGATCCCAATCCTTATGGCCTTTATGACATGGCGGGCAACGTTGCCGAATGGACCAGCACCGCTTTTTATGAAGCCGGCTACGACATCATCAACGACCTGAACCCCGACCTGCAATACAACGCCAAAGAAGATGACCCCCCAGTGATGAAAAGAAAAGTTGTGCGCGGAGGGTCGTGGAAAGACATTGCTTATTTTCTCCAGACATCTACGCGAAGCTTTGAATACCAAGACACAGCGAAATCCTACATCGGTTTCCGCTGTGTGCGTTCGTCGTTCCGGAACGATCTTCAAAACCGGTAATCCTTCCCCACCATGGCAACTTATTTTATCTTCCGTTTGTGCAGCTTTTATGTTTAATGCGAACGAATATCCGAAAATTTATGAGAATAATGGCAATTCTCTATAATCCTTTCAGCCGCTCCGGCTTGTTTAATAATCCCTAAGGCCTGCCCGACAGGTGCTGGACGGATGGGGAGAAAGAGCGGTTTTTTTTCGTGTTGGAAGGTTAGACGCCCGGGAATCGGACTTTGAAACAAAATTAGGGCTGAATTCTCCATTACAAGCCAATATTAGTCGGGTAAGCACAAATTTGATTGATCAGCATATAAACAAGGGAGGCCAGCCCTGCACCTACCACGGGTCCAAGAGAGGGTATCCACGCATACTTCCAATCCGAAATGGCTTTGTTTTTTAGAGGCAGAAACGCATGAACAATCCTCGGACCAAGGTCGCGCGCCGGATTAATAGCGTAGCCCGTTGTGCCGCCCAAACTCATACCAATGGAGAAAACCACCAACGACACGGGTAATGCCCCCAAGGCGCCCATGCCAACTTTGGCACTTCCCAAACTCTCGTACTGCAGTTGCGGTAAGGCGATGAGCAAAACGGCCAAAATCAGCACAAAAGTACCCACTACCTCCGAGAAGAAATTGCTTTTATAGTTTCTGATGGCAGGAATCGTACAAAAACAAGCCTTTTCAAGTTCCGGTGATTCCGTGATTTTAAAATGATCGTAAAAGAAGATGTAAACCGTTGTCGCCCCAAGCATTGCACCCAGCATTTGCGCCAAAATAAAAGGTGCCACTTTAACCCATTCAAACAAGCCGCTAAATGCCAGGCCAAGGGTTACCGCCGGATTGAGGTGTGCCCCGCTGATATCGGCGGTAATTAAAACACCGACAAAAACGGCCATGCCCCACCCTGCCGTAATAACTATCCACCCGCCATTAAAACTTTTTGTTTCTTTCAAAACAACGCTGGCCACCACTCCGTTCCCCAAAAGAATTAGTATGAATGTGCCTAAAAATTCACCAAAAAATTCCATCATGATTGCTTTGTTTAGTCTTTTAATAAATAGTTGATTGCCACTTCTTCAAATGAAATCAGGTCGGGCTGTTCCAGTTTTTACAACGTTCCACCGCTTTTTTCCAATTGTCAATTGTTTTTTCAGTTCCCGCTTCTTTTCGTTGCGAAACAAATTTACGGTCCACCTGCCACTGCACTTTCAATTCATCTATATCTTTCCAATAGGCAACGGCTAACCCGGCAAGATAGGCTGCTCCGAGCGCAGTGGTTTCGGTAATTTTTGGCCGCACCACATTTTTACCGATGGCATTGGACTGAATTTGCATCAGGAGGTTGTTGACGGCACCGCCACCGTCAACGCGGAGTTCGTGCAGTTCGATTCCAGAATCCAGCACCATGGTTTCAATTACCTCCATGGAGCGGAAGGCAATGGCTTCGAGTGCGGCACGGGCAATGTGTGCTTTACCGGTTCCACGGGTGAGTCCGATTATCGCTCCGGTGGCATACGGGTCCCAGTGCGGTGCGCCCAAACCCACGAAACCTTGCACAAACGACACCCCGCCGTTGTTTTCAACTTCGGAGGCTAATGCCTCAATTTCGGAAGAAGAACGGATAATCCCCAACTGATCGCGAAGCCATTGAACCACGGCTCCCCCAATAAAAATACTGCCTTCGAGGGCATAGGTAACTTCGTCGCCAATTTGCCAACCAATGGTGGTGAGCAATTTATTTTTCGACGCTACGGGTTTATCCCCGGTGTTCATCACCACAAAGCAACCGGTGCCGTACGTGTTTTTCACCATCCCTTTTTCGGTACACATTTGCCCGAACAAGGCAGCTTGCTGATCACCTGCTATTCCCGCAATCGGAATTTCTTCGCCAAACCATTCCGGCAAAGTGTAACCGTAGAGTAAACTGCTGGGTTTTACTTCCGGCAACATTCCCGAAGGAACATCGAATATCGAGAGCAATTCTTCATCCCATTGCAGGGTGTTGATATTGAATAGCAAGGTCCGGCTGGCGTTCGTTACATCGGTGATGTGAAGTTTGCCTCCGGTGAGTTTCCAAACCAGCCAGGTATCCACGGTGCCAAAGATCAGTTTCCCGGCTTCGGCTTTTTCGCGTGCGCCTTCAACATTGTCGAGAATCCATTTGATTTTTGTAGCCGAAAAATAGGCATCGATTACCAAACCGGTTTTTGTAGCAAGTGATTTTTCGAGTCCTTTTTCCTTAAGTTCATCGCAAAATCCGGCAGTGCGCCTGTCTTGCCACACAATGGCGTTGTGCACGGGCACGCCGGTTTCACGGTCCCAAACAATAGTAGTTTCGCGTTGGTTGGTGATTCCGATTCCCGCAATTTGAGAAGGTTCGACCTGATGTTGCTGCATTACTTCGCGGGTAACTTTCAACTGGGTTTCCCAAATTAGTTCAGGGTTGTGCTCTACCCAGCCCGCTTGCGGATAAATTTGTTCGAACTCTTGTTGTGCAGAAGCTATTATTTCTCCGGAATGGTTAAAAAGAATGGCCCGGTTGCTGGTAGTTCCCGAATCGAGCGAAAGAATATATTTTTCCATGATGATGGTTGGATTAGTGATTTCTTCAGGTTTAGAACTCAATATTTAAATGTTTCAGTTAAGGCAGAGCAAAGTTCAATTGATATTTCGTGTTCCATTGTGCCCATTTTTTTTATCAATCTTTTTTTATCAACAGCCCTAATTTGATCAATAGCCAATTGTCCGGTCTTGTTTTGAAAACGACAATTTACACGGGTGGGATAATGGCGTAAGGTACTGGTGAGCGGAACAACAATAACAGTATTAAGGAACCTGTTTGACTCGTCAGGGGAAACCACCATACAAGGCCGGCTTTTATTCATTTCTGATCCGGTTGTAGGATCTAGCCTTATCAGCCACACTACGAACCTTCTTCCTTTTACCATGTCCATTCTTCTTTGTCAAAATCATTCTCAATACTTTCAAATGGATCTTCTGCTTTTTGCTGTTCCTTGACCGATTTCTTAAATGCCTCTGCCCAACCTTTGCGGATTGTTTGGATAGGTGAAATAAATAAACCGCCGCCCCGGTATTCGATTTTCACTTCATTTTCAACATCCAATTGTTCTAACATTTTTTTTGGGATAATCAGGTCTTTTGAATCTCCGATTTTAATAATAGTAGTATTCATACCTTAACTTTTTCATTTTCCTCAAATATAACAACGCAAAGCCAATGTTAAAACAAAAATGTAACAATTTTGGTGGAATACTGCATCCGGGAAAATGTTTCTAAATTTGCAACCCGAAATAATTATCATGAACATTAAAACGAACAAAGTTGCAGTGATCGGCAGCGGAAGCTGGGCGACAGCATTGTCGAAAATACTGTTGGAAAACGTGAAACACATCAATTGGTTCTTCCGCAAACCGGAAACCATTGAGCTTTTTGAAAGAAACGGATACAATCCACGCTATTTGCCCGGCATTGAGTTCGATACGAACCGCATCAGTTTTTATAGTGACATTAACGAGATTGCGGAAGAATCGGACATCCTGGTTTTGGCTGTCCCTTCGGCATTCCTCCCGGTAATTTTGGCTAATTTGACCGTTGACATCAGCAAGAAACACATTCTTTCGGCTATAAAAGGAATCGTTTCCGATGAAAACCTGTTGGTGGTGCAATACTTGAATGAGTTTTTTGGAGTTCCGATGGAGAATATGGGTGTTATCGCCGGCCCCTGCCATGCCGAAGAGGTGGCCCTGGAGCGACTTTCGTACCTCACCATTGCCAGCCTTGACGAGAATAAAACCACCAATTTTGCGAGGTTAATAAGGTGTGATTATATTTTTGTTTCTATTTCCGACGACATTTGGGGAACAGAATATACTTCGGTCATCAAAAATATTATTGCCATTGCTTCGGGCATTGTGCACGGCTTACGCTATGGCGACAACTTTCAGGCAGTCCTGGTTTCGAATGCCATCCAAGAGATTAAACGCTTTGTGGATACGGTGCATCCCATCGACCGCGACATTAAAAGCTCGGCCTATCTTGGTGATTTGCTGGTGACCGCCTATTCGCAGTTCAGCCGGAACCGCACCTTTGGCACCATGATCGGAAAAGGATATTCCGTGCGCACGGCTCAATTAGACATGAACATGATTGCCGAAGGTTATTACGCCGCAAAATCAATCCACGAAATCAACAAGGAGTATAAAGTTGACATGCCCATTTCGGAGGCGGTTTACCGAATTTTGTATGAAAACATTTCGCCTAGAAAAGAAATTTCATTATTAACGGAGAAACTAAGCTGAACGTTCTAAACTCAAAGTTTCATTAAATCAAAACACCACATTCAAGCCGCCAAACACCGTTGCTTTGGGCATGGTGTAATACCGGTTGACCTGATAGCTCTGGCTCAACAAATTTTCCCCACTCACAAACAACTTCAGATTTTTGGTGAAGCCATACGTTGCCTTTGCATTCAGCAAGGTATAGCTTTCCAAACTCACCTCGGGTGAAGGGTCATTGTCGAGATTCGATATTTGTTGCAAGCTGCCCATTAATTGTAGTTTATTAATCCGGTAGTGGGCACTAAAATAAAAATGGTGTTGCGGGGTAGCATATACCGGATTTTCCATATCGATGTAGCTGTAGGTGGCATTCAGGCTAAGGTCCTGAATTAGTTCCGCCTCCACAGCCACTTCAATTCCTTTATTCTCTACTTTGCCCGAATTTTGTAAGCCTTTCAACGGCACGGTAATAATTAGGTTATCACCGTTCAAGGCGTAAACCGTCAGTTCTGCTTTCAATTTATTTTGGAAGAAAATACTCGAAATGCCGGTTTCATAACTGCGAATGGTTTCGGGATTGAGCTTCGGGTTTGGCCCCCACAGAAAGAGCTCACGAAGAGTAGGGCTCCTGAACCCTTTTGAAACCGTTCCTTTCCACGTGGTGACCTTGCCCACCCGATAGGCAAAACCTGCAGAAGGAATCCATTGCCCCCCATAAACACTATGATTATGATAGCGGATTCCAGCGTTCAAAGTCAGCTTTTCAGCCAAAGTTTGCTGAACAAATGCATACGGCCCAATTTCGATGACCACCGTATCGGTAAAAACAACGCCTTTACCACCCATAGCTTTCAGGTTTTCGGCCATGCCACCGTAATTCAAATAATCGATACCCGCCGTAATGGTGTTTCCTTTGAACAAATGAAAAGCTTCGAACCAATTTATTCCATAATTATGGTCGGTAGAATGGAAGCCGTCGGTGATGTCGTGTTCACCAAAATTGTAAAACAGTTTCAGCGAACCGGAAGCTTTATTAAATTCGTTTTGAAGCGTAAAAGCCCAGTATCCTCGTGTGATGTCGATACGCTCTCCGGACACAGCATTTAGTGTATCTGGTCCAGGGTCGGCTGCTTTGAAGGCAGCGAGACTAAAATCGGTGGAAGCATGGAAGTGTTCGTTGAAATTGTAGCCCAACTTTGCGTATCCGTTGGAAATTTTGAAATCGGAATTCGAACGGTGTCCGTCGGTTTGGTCATGATTGCCGGAAACAAAAGCGCTGAGCTTATCTTTTTTGTAGCCCACGGCACCCATATATTTTTGGGTGTTGAACGAACCGTAACTCAGTCGGGCGTTACCATGAACTCCCTCACGGTTTTGTTTTTTAGTAATGATGTTGATCGCCCCGCCCATGGCATTCGATCCGTACAATACCGATGCGGGGCCACGGATGACCTCCACACGCTCAACATCCGAAGCTACATATGAATCGGGCAGCGGATGGCCCATAATCCCCATAAACTGAGGATGCCCATCGATGAGTATTAATACGCCGGTGGTGGGGTTCCCGCCAATTCCGCGAATGGAGATTTGCCCTGCGGATCCTCCGGCCACACCAAACCCGGTGACGCCGCGCTCGGTAACAAAGAGGCCCGGAACCTTGCCGTTCAGAATGGGAAGAAGTGCCGATTCGTCGGACTCCTCAATTTGCAGTCGACTGACCACTGAAACCGACATGGGTACATTGTTGCGGTTCACTTTCACCGGTGTGCCGGTAACTAAAACTTCCTCAATCTGAATGGTATCAGAAAGGCTATATTTTAACTGGGCGCCACTTGTTCCGGCGATTAAGATCAAGCTCAAAAAAGCTATCGTAATAAATGATTCTTTTACTCTGTTCATGCTAAATCGTGCTACCATATTACATATTCGTGTTACTCTTAAATCAAAAAAATTTATTGTGCCCGGCTCATAACTAATTTCCCGTGCTGGATTCCTTTAATGCCAATCAGTTTCTCCGAAACTTCAGTAAGTTTTTTCGAGGGGCCTGTAACGGCAATAATTTCTAAATAGTTCAACTCATTTAAATAGAAACCTTGCACCGACAGGATAACATCACTGTATTCGTATTGAATTTCGGATGATTTCACAAGGATATCTCTTTTTTGGTTGTTGTAAACCAGCACCACAGCACCTGCAACGATGTTGTCGCATTTCCACTTCTCTTCAGTAATGTTTTTTTCGATGAGATAACGAATAGCCTGTGAGCGGTTAGCAAATTGGTTGTCGGTTACAAACTCGTCGAGCGCAGCCAATAGTTCTTCTTCCAATGAAACTCCAAAACGGGAAACAGACATAGTGTTACTTTTATTGCTATTCGTGCCACGAAAGTAATGAAATTTATGAAAAAAGAAAGATTACCGTGAAAAATTCAATGATTGATTTCAGTATGGCTTGTCCTTACGATAGGCAACCCAATCTTTTTAACAGGCCATAATGGGAGGGATGATAATCATATTGGCTTTCAACCCATTCCAAGCTTTTGTCATTGATAGACCTTTGGGATTGGTATAATAAGGAAAAGGCAGGACGCCCGAAGCCACCATTCCTGCGTAGGCGGGAATCCCTGCCTCCTATAATGAGATTCCCGCCTACGCGGGAATGCGGTGCATTTAAGATCCGCCATTGGAAAAACGGTAGAGGCGCACGGCCGTGCGTCTCTACAAACGTTCCCAAATCAGTTTTTTCCCAAAACCTAACCGGTTGTCGGTCATTTTTATAAAATCGGGTTTTAGTATCCACAACGAAGTTTTCATTAACGCTGCAAACGGAAACTTTTTGAGATAGGCCATTTTTACTTTGGAACCCAGGTCATCTTCGGGACGCAGCATTGTGCCGGTAAGCTGAATGCCCTGAATCTTACCCACTACATCGGTTTCCAACACCACGCTGGCGGCCACTTTCGCATTCACCACAACTTCTTTCACATGCCGCGTTTCATCGTCGGAAGTGAAAATAAAGCAGTTTTCATCTTCGAGATACACGTAAAAACAGTTGGCGCACCAGGGTTGGTTTTCAATACAAGTTGCCAGTGTTAAAACATGATGTTCGTTGATAAAATCGACTATTCGTTTTTCAGGATAATTCATTGTTCATAGAAATTAGCGGATAAAATTAGCAGGATAATTAAGCTTCGACAAATAGTGCGGAGGTTTGAATCACTGTTTCACCAATTCCTTTACACTCCACCCTTCGCTGGTTTCAATTCGAAGGAAATAAAACCCTGCCGGTAGATGGGATAGATTGAAAACCCTTTCGTCAGTCGGTAGGTTTTTGAGCAGAATTCCTCCCGAATTTAACAACTGAACCGTCAATAATTGTTCAGAATTTACAACTGAAAGAGAAATATGCTGCGAGAATGGGTTTGGATAAACCACAAATTTGTCGGACACCAACCTTTCTTGAGCGGCAACTACCTTGTCGGTTTTTGAAATCAACCATAAATCAGGATCAATTTTCAATTCGCCCACCGGAAATTCAACATCGACAAAAAACTCCTGTTGACTTGTGGTATGAACGAGTCGGAAATCAGCAGAATCAGTTTTTGAAGCATTATAAACCCTCACAGGAACCGGCATTTCAAAAAAACTGACCGACGGGTGGGAAGTCGATTGCGACAGGATAATTTTTAACTTTTCGGTTCCAACCGGAGCAAATTCTACTGAATAAATAGGGTAACCTTCGCCATAATACCAATCGGCAAAATATTCAGTCAAGCTGGTATCGCCTGCCATTTCCATGTGTTTTACAAATTGATCGGTACGGGCAAAACCATTGGCCACTTGCGGGTCGTTAAAATAATTTCTCATCCCTTTAAAAAAGTCATCATCACCTAAAACCCATCGTAATTGATGCAGCAAATAAGCTCCTTTAGAATAGGAAAGCCGGCTATTAAACAGCGTTTCGATGTTTGCAGTGTCACGGACAAAAACTGAACCTCCGGGTTGTGTTACAATTTGATTCACGGTCGCCTGTTTCCAAATGGGCCACCAAAGACCATCTAACAAGTTTTCATAGGCCAAACCGGTGAGGTAGGTGGCAAAGCCTTCGTTCAGCCAGATATCCTGCCAACTGCCCAGCGTAATGTAATCGCCAAACCATTGATGCGCCAACTCATGCGCAATCAAGTCAAAACTAAAACTGCTCATAAAGCTCATGGTTTGATGTTCCATCCCGCCGCCCCAGCCAAACTGAGCATGGCCATATTTCTCCCGCGCAAAGGGATATTTGCCAATCAGACGATTATAAAGTGCCATAATCTCAAGCGTGATGGGCGTTTGTGTTTTTGCCGTTTCCAAATTTTCGGGATATACATAATTTAAAATTTCGATTACCCTACCGTCGCCTAACCATAGCGAATCAGAATAGCTCGCATAATTGGTTACGGCTATGCCCACAAGATAAGTGGCAATCGGAAAACGATGTTTCCAATGCATCTTTCGCATTCCGTTTTCAATAGTTTCGGAAAGCAAAATGCCGTTGCTTGCCGTGCGAAACGAATCGGGGGAACTAACAATAACATCAATCGAATCAATTTTGTCAACCAGCGACTGTTTGCACGGAAACCATTCCAAGGCACCATACGGTTCGGAAAGGGTCCAGATAATAGGAACACCCGAATGCTGGCTCTTTTCGAAGGATCCAAAACCTTCGGTGTCGGTAGGAGGCTCGCCTTGATAAAAAATTTGAACAGAATCGAGTTGTCCGATTTCCATGGGATGTTGAAGCGGGAGAATCAGCTTGTTGTTTGCATGAAGGAAATCGATTTTACGTTTATTTTGAAAGATTGAATCTACCGATAAAGCGGAATGCAAGTCAAATTCAATTTCAGTTAACCCTTGTGTTGTACTTTTGAAATACGAAGTCACCGTCCCCTTAATGTAGCGATAGTTGGGATTTATCTCGAATTCCATTCTTTGATAAACCAGATCGTTGGAAGCATAGTTTTCGCTCTCCGAAAAGCCGGGTTTCAGTTGAAATCGTTGCTGTTCCTGCTTCGCCAGTTTCTCTGCAAAAAACGGATCATATTCCTGTGCGTTGCAAAAAATGGAAAGCAACAAAAACACCCCCGTACAAAATAGCGGTTTAATCATGCTATGAAATTTGAGTATACTCCGAAAATAATATTTTAACACTTTAGTGTTGAATCTTTATTCCTTACTTTTCGGAGTGGGCTCTTGAATTAAATCAATTACTTCGGGATGCAGAATTTTATTGGTGGCAACAATTTCGAAGTTGCGTCCGTAATTGTGTTCGTTTAATGAGAAATCGAAGCTGTTGCCCAACAAATCGCTAACTTTTCCGCCGGCTTCCTCAATGATTAAGCCCGGTGCAGCAATATCCCAGATTCTGGTGGTTTGGTTGATGCAGGCACCAATTTTTCCATCAGCCAAGTAACAGAAATCCAGCAAACTATTGGTTGAACGCAGGTTTCTCACCCGATTTACTAATCGCTCAATGATTTGTGCTTCTTTCGCCGTTTTCCCCGGTTTGGAGGAATAATCGAGGGAATAAACTGCTAAAACATTTTTCAGGTTCGTTTCGGATGAAACGGAAACAGGCACTTCGTTTAGTGTTGCACCCTTGTCTTTTTCAGCAAAATAAAGTTCTTTCTGAAGCGGCATATAGCAGCCTGCCATAATGGGTTCCCAGTTCTTTAGTACGCAGACAATAACGCCGAACCACGGCAACCCGACGGCAAAATTCGAGGTCCCGTCCAAGGGATCCACAATCCAGGTGTATTCAGAACTACGGTTTTGAAAACCGGTTTCTTCGCCTAAAGTATTGTGCCCGGGAAATGATTGGAGAATTACTTCCATAATCTTTTTTTCCGAATCAACATCGGCTCTGGTTACGATACTGCTTTGGCTCTCTTTTACTTCATAATTGGTAATTTGCCCAAAATTCTCCAGCAGGATTTTGCTGCCTTCGCGGAGCGCGGAATGCATTGTGTTTTTCATGTTCATTAAATATCTTTCAGGTTTTCAAATATATACGTATTTTTGCACTTCAACAAATATCGATTTCGCACATAGAAAACCTATTGAACATGAAAAATAGCAAACGCTTTATTTTACCCGTCCTCTTAGTGTTGATTTCCATTTTCACGAAATATTTCTTGGAGCGATTCACTGGATTTCCGACGGATCTCGCTGATTTATTCGATCTCCTCGGATCGGTGCTTTTTATTATCAGCATGGCATGGATACTCATTGCGGGCATCCGCACATTCAAGCGCATATTTCTGGAGCGGTTCGACACCTCCCTGGAGGACAATCTGCGGTCGCGTAAATTCCAAACGCAGTTCAACATTCTCGAACGCATCATCGTATTCTTAGTCATTCTCATTTCTATTGGCTTGATTTTGATGTTGTTTGACGATGTAAAACGGATTGGAATCAGTCTTTTTGCTTCGGCAGGTGTAGCAGGAATTATTATTGGATTTTCTGCTCAACGTATTATCGGTGCTGTAATCGCGGGAATACAGATTGCCATCACCCAGCCTATCCGGATTGACGATGTGGTGATCCTCGAAGGAGAATGGGGGCGCATTGAAGAAATAACATTGACCTATGTTGTGGTACACATCTGGGATCAGCGCCGTTTGA
>CAZNEV010000042.1:0-45664 GCA_964572085.1 uncultured Maribellus sp.
TTTGCAACTCGTGGATGTCAATCATCATCGACACTTTCATTGTCGAAAGCATTTGGCGATCCATGTAATTGAGCAGTGCCACTACCCATAGTAATCCAACAACTACCCAGGGGTAAAATGATTTTGTTTTGATTCCAGTCATTGTATTATTTTATTAGATTTATAATATTTGTGCAGGTAATGTCTTCATCATTATTACTAAAACCCGAAGGCCTGCCTGACGGTAGGCAGGGTTGAAATGATTATAGAATATTAAGAATGAGAAGTTCTAAACCGCGAAGCGGTGGCACTATAATGTCATACCTTCGGTATTTTTTCTCCATATCTACATTTTTTCTATAATCCTGTCATGCCTTCGGCATTAAGTAGGTTTTCAACTATTGCCTTTTTCAACTCAGTTTTCCAACTTTTTCAACGTCTTCCAAACCTGATACAACCCTCTTGGAACATGGAAACAACCTTTCCATTTTCCGCCTTTTAGCGGAAGCAAGACTTCTCCCTGACGATTTAAATACCCAAACCATTCGGCATGTTCCGGGTCGGCAAAATGAGACCAAGTGTAGTTGTGTACTTTTTCGAACCATTGCAAACATTCTTCGTTCCCGGTAAAATGGTACGCTTTTATCAGGCTGATAAGGGTTTCGATATGCACCCACCAGAGTTTTTGGTCCCACTCCAATTGTTGTGGCGGGTTTCCTTTAATATCCAAAAAGTAGAAAATCCCGCCGTATTTTTCGTCCCAACCGTAATTTAAGGTTTTGAGCAGAATTTGAACAGCTTTATCCATCAACTCCTTGTTCTTCAATCGGTCGGCCAAATCCATGATAAACCACATGGCTTCAATGGCGTGCCCTGGATTTAACAAACGCCCTTCAAAAGAATCGGAAAAACTGCCATCGGGGTTAACGTTTTCCAAAATCAGCCCTGAACTTTCATCGTAAAACACTTCCATTACTTCGTGGATGACTGTGTCGATTGTTTCTTTTACCAAATCGGGGTCCAAAAGATGTTCAATTTCCAACGAAAGATTGCATAAAATCATGGGCAGCGAAAAGCCTTTCAAGGGGCGTGTTCCGGGGAATGCTTTGTTGTATTTTCCTTTTGGGTTATCGCGTTTTTTCAGGATGTTTTGAAAAGTTTGTTTGGCGATTTCAGCATATTCTTGGTTCCCTGTGGCTTTGTATAATTGCCCAAAAGCCATACAGGCAAAACAATCGGAAAAAATATTGTAGGGTTGAATAAGTGGTTCTCCCTGTCGGTTGAGCGAAAAATACCAGTTTCCGTCGGCATCTTTTGCATGTTTATTCAGAAATTCGGCTCCGTGCAAGGCCATTTCGAGCCATTCCGTTTTTTGCTCCATATTATTATAAAGCGATGAAAACATCCAAACCTCGCGGGCTTGCAACCAGATAAATTTGTCGGTATCGAAAACATTCCCCTCTCTGTCGAGACAGGTAAAATAACCGCCAAATTCATCATCCTTTGAATGATTTTCCCAAAAGGGAATTACTTTGTCAAGCAACTCCGATTTGTATTTTTGGGCGAGTTCGCTAAAATCGATTGTTGTGTTTTGTTTGTTCATATTTTGGAATTTATTCAACTAAAATTTCAACTTCACTAACAAGCGGAGTTCGCACTCCGGGACGGATTTCGCCACCGGGGATGATTACTTTTCCGTTCCACCAAAAAGCGGTGGTTGTAACTTGCGATAAACCAGGGATTTCGCCAACCTGCATCAATTTTCCGGTTTGTGTATCGAAACTATAAATTTCGGTATTAAACCCTGGATGATTGGTCAGCGATTCAATCTTTTCGGCTATGATTTTTTTCCGTTTTGTTGAATCGGTTTCCACTGCAATGGCATTATTGAAACATTCGGTGCGGTTAAAAATGACTCCTTTGTCGCCACCGAAAAGCAAAATCTGATGCTCCCCAAATGCAAGGCCTGTTCCGGCTGAAAACCCGAATTTTTCATTTCCTTCCAATTGCAACACTCCCGCTTCCGTCCATCTTTTTTCTTTTGGCGAATATTTTTGAATCGTGCTTAAAAACGTTGAAGTTTCATCCGTTTTATTACGGCCACCCAAAACATAAATGCAATCTTCATTTCCATCGGACTGGCTTACAACCACTGCATGAGATTCGGCAACGAGCAAATCCGGTAAAACCGTCCAGCCATTTTCAGGTTTCGATAAATCAAACATTTGAAAATGTTTTGTGGCGCCAACCGAATCGTTTCCGCCTGCCAAATAAAGTTTCTTCCCGATTATTGCGGCCCCTGCATTCGACACCGCAAAAGCAAGTTCAGGCAATTCTTTAATTTGTAACTGATTGTTTTCGAAATAAATTTTAAGTGCCGAATTTAAAGGTTGCGTTGCATCTTCGCCGCCCAAACAATAAATGGCATCTTTAGCGGAAACACAAGCTGAATACGCCATCTTCGCAGGCAATTTCAATTCTGGTTGTTCCCAATTCATCGATTTATTTTCATCAACGGTTAACACAAAAATATCATCGAAATAAAGCTTTTCTCCACCTAACCACGGCTTTTTGTCCGCAAAGTTGGAGCCTCCGGCGATAATTATTTTGCCGTCGATACTACCAGACAATGCGCCCGCCATTCCATATTGTGTTGTTTCTCCCCTGGCAGGCGGCATTTCTGAAAGTGTGTTCCAGTTTATTTTCATTGTCGTATTGTTTTCTTTATTGATTCCGACACAGGCCGACAAAAGTGTAATTACAATCAGAATAGATGAGTAAATTTTCATTTAACACAATTGAATTAATTGTTCACCGTCACAAAAAAAATGAGGCTAAAGCCAAAACAGACAGCAGATTAAATAAACCGTCTGCTAAAGCAGACAGCCTGCCCCGAAGCAATCGGGGGCAATAAAAACCAACAGAGCTAAATTTGATGAATAAATTGCCCCCGAATAATCGGGGCAGGCCGTTCACTTCAGTGAACGGATTTGTGGAGCAAAGAATGTTAAGGGGTTTTAACCCCATTCTAATATTTTCGACCAAACCTGCAACTTGATAAAATAAAATAAAAGAACAATTACCTACAATTTACAGCACCGAAAACAACTTTTCCATTCCCAAGGCCTTCACATCCTTTTTAAATGCTTCGAAACTTTCGGTGGTCATGTTTTTAACCGGTAAACGGAATTCACCGCAGTCGATTCCGATGTATTTCATATAAGCTTTTCCTGTGGCAATTCCGCCATATTTCCCCAATAGGCGAATCATGTCAATCGACAATTGCTGGAGGTTCCTGGCTTGTGCCAAATCACCGTTGTCAAATGCTTCGATAAGCTGATAATAAAGTGGGGCAGCATAATTGAATGTACTGCCAACACCGCCACGCGCACCAAGCACAAGCGCAGAAAGCAGGTTTTCATCGCGGCCCCAAAGCATATCAAATTTTTCGTTTTCAAAATTGAGGCAAGTTTGAAAATCCATGAAATCTTCGTGCGTGTATTTTATCCCGGCCAAATTCGGAATCATTGACGAAGCAGCTTTCAGGAAATCGAACATCGAAACATAACATCCCGTGAGTACCGGAATGTGATAAAAATACACGGGCATTTCGGGCACTGATTCTGCAATTTTAGCCACAAAGGCTGCGAGTTGCTCTCCGCTGGCAGGTTTAAAATAATAAGGCGCCAAAACTGCAATGGCATCCACCCCCATTTTTGCCGAATGTTTTGCGGCTTCAATACATTCAACATACGAAGTTCCACCCACCAAATTGATAATCTTCAACGTGCTTATGGCAGTTTTTTGTGCCGCCCAGGTTTCAGTGATTCTGGCTTTTTCTTTTTGCGAAAGCGAAACTCCTTCGCCCGTTGACCCGTTGATGAACGCACCCACAATGCCATTCTTTTCTAAAAATTTAAAATACGCGGGAATCTTGTCGTACACCACTTCGCTGTTGGCATCCATTGGTGTAAATGGGGCAGCGATTAATCCTTTAATTTTTTTCATGTTCACTATTGTTTTGAATGTTGATACTAAAAGTTGAAGCTGGAAATCCTTCTTGATTCACTAAATTACCTTGTGAAAAAGGTTTCCAACCGTATCTAATTTGTAAAAGTTCATTTTGTGGCGAGCGGATAATTATTTTGTTTCCTTCAATTTTTCCGATAACCGGTTTAAAGACCTTTTCAACTCCTGCGGCTTCCAATTCATTGATTTCCGCATTGTTTGAGGTTCTTAACTGAAACGCATTATTAAAACTGATTTCCACTTTACCGTTTTCCCGGAATGCAGAAACAGGCTCAGGCCCGGAAAAAACAAGATCTCGATGATACGTTTTTGCCAAAGCAAGCTGCGCAAACCGGTATCCGATTTCTTTTTTATGAATGGGATGAACATCCAACGAATCGCCCCAATCACTCGTAACCACCATTCCTGAATTTTCAATCTGTAATGCCAATTGCCTCTGATTGTCTCTGAATTCGGGCCACGACGGGCGGTCGAGACTTGATAGTTGGGCAAAATAGAAAGGAAGGTCAGGGTTTTCGAAGGCATTTCGCCAGGACGAGACCAGTTGTGGAAATGCAATTTTAAAGTGTTCGATATTGTGCGCATTCGATTCGCCCTGATACCAAATTACACCCCGAATAGGAAATTCAATGAATTGAGAAATACCTGATTCGTAGATATAGCAAGGCTCAAAAGGATGTCGCTGCAACGGGTTTTTGCTTTCCGCCAAATTTAACGCAGCCCGCTCGCGACACCAAGGCATGATAAAGTCATTTTCTTTCCAGTTGTACAGCACATCAACCATTTCAGCATTGAATTCCAGCGTTTTTCGATCGAAAAATGATTCAAGCGGTGCGCCACCAACAGCCATTTCAATTATCCCGACCGGCACATTCAAACTGTCGGAAATTGCTTTGCCAAAATAATAGCCAATGGCGGAAAAATCGGCTGCAGTTTCAGGATTGCATTCTTCCCATTTCCCCTCAAAATACTGAAGTTGGTTTATTTTTTCCAACGAAACCGAATCCCATTTTTCGGCATTTATGCTCTTAATCCCTCTATAATTCAGCAGTCTGATTTTTGAATTTTCTGACAGCTTCAATTCATCTATACCGTAAAATTCATTTTTTAACTGGAACTCCATATTCGATTGCCCGGAACAAAACCAAACTTCGCCAACCAAAATGTCTTTAATTATGAGATTTTCGTCACTCTCCCCTGAAACCTGCATCGTAAAAGGCCCTCCAACGGAAAGCGGATTTAATTTAATCCTCCAGTTTCCAGAGCCGTCGGCAAATGTTTCCTTGTTTTGTGATTGAAAAGAAACGATAACTTTTTGCTTACTGTTTGCTTTTCCCCAAACCGATATTTCAGTGTTTTGCTGTAAAACCATGTGGTCGTCAAAAATTGGGGCAACCTGAAGTCCGCCAAAATTTCCTGTAACCACTTCTGCAACAGTTTTTGCAATTATTCCTGCACCTTCGGCATTTGGATGAAGCGCATCTTTAAAAAGATCGGGCCGTGAATAAAGCGGTGTGTGCAAATCAATTAAACCAACCCGGTTGTTGATTGAAACTTGTTCAATTGCCTCCTGAATCTGCCAAAACCAGTCGCGGGTCCCCGATTTAAAACGGGGATGCCAGTTAAAAATGGGTGTCATCCGGCAAATCCAAATTTCGTTCTCAGGCGTTCCGGATTTTATATAAGATTGGATGAGATTTGTATAATCCGTAATAAATTCATCTTTATAATTGGGCCAATTGCGCGGGTCGGTATCGTTCAAACCCAAATGAATGATTACAATTTCAGGTTTAAATTGCAACGAAAGTCGATATTCATTGGTTTGAACATAAGGACGGTGGCCTTTTGACAAAAGTGTTGCGCCGCTTTTGCCGAAATTGGCAATTTCATAGGTGTTCCCCAAAAGGTTTTGTAGTTGGGCAGGATAACTATTTTCATCTCTATTTTTAATCCCCGCGCCATAGGTAACTGAATTTCCGACACATGCAACTCTGATTATTTGATTGTCATTTGCTGCAAAACCAGCAGAGGCTGCCCAACCGGACAGTATAAAAACAAATCCGAAGCAAATAATAAACTGAGCTGTAAGAAATCTGTGTTTCATCGCTTTCAGTCGCTTTTTGTTGTTGAAAAAATCAAATCTGGAACTTCTTTTACTTGCCCTGATTCAATTTTCACGGGCACAAAAGTAAACATCCATTTCCAGGAATTTCCTCCTTGCGGCACTTTCAGCAAAACTTTGTTCCAGCCTTTTTTTAAGCTGATTTGAGCTGGTTGACGGTAGAAATAATCTTCGTCAACAAATGGAATTTCGTCTGATTTTACGGGCATGGCAGGTTGCTGCCAGAGGGGTGGTGGAATAATCTCATCGTTTACCCACGCCGCCGGGTTTGTTGTGTGCCATTGCCTCTGTTCGGGAGTTGGGCCACCGCGCCGTCCGCCTGAGCGCGACCAGCCCTGAAAACCAATCCAACAATCAACCCATTGGTTTTTAGGTGAATGGATATATGTCAGCGCATAAACCGTCCCTGCTTTTTCTTTTACAGGCGAAGGAAAATCAAAAAAATGCCGCAAATGAACCGTCCCGCCATACATTGGCTTTTCCCACCAAGAATATTTTTTTCCTTCCACCACGTATTGAGGAAATATTTCATTTTCAACCGGAAAGGTTTGCGATAGATTTCCGTTGTGATTAAATGGGCCGATTATTTTCCAAGGAATGTGCGCGTTGGCAACATACGGAAATGGTTTGCCGGCAAAATATAAATCGCGGTGCCTGCACAAACGTGTTTCAAAGTCGCTGAATTTTTCAAAAGCTTTGGTCCCGGGCGCAGGAAAGTCGGAAATGTATTGCTCGCCTGTGTTTAGTTCGTTTCCTTTCCACAGCGATTCGGCGTAGGTCAACATTCCGGGATAAACCGGGTTTTGGCTCAAAACATCGCGTTCGGTGCGCAAAAGGTTATCGTTCCAGCAGCACAAAATCCCGCCCAAAGCAATTGAATCTCCTGTTGCTGCATTTCCAATCCTGTCGAAAAACAGCAAGCCCATTCCGTTCAGCGGGTCCAAGTGGTTGAGGTAATTCAGGCGTGAATCCAAATAACGATGTCCCGGTTTTGGCCTTCCATTCGATGACCAAAGTTGGGTTATGGAAATTGAATCGCCAGCAACCGGGCTGCCCGGCCGCCAGACCATCATCTCACGGTTATTTTCCGTGATTTTGTTCATCAACGCAGGTAAAAGTGCTGGCGAAGGTTTTTCGAAGTTGTGCCAAACTTCATCGGTGCCCAAGTGGATAATGGGCATTTTTTCTGCTGGAACCAATGCGCAAAGTTCGTCGATTAAATCCAACAAAATCGGCTGCACCTTCGAGTCGCTCATGGAGTCGATTCCAAACGCTTTACGAAACGCTTCGCAATGACCCGGCACATCAAATTCAGGGATTAAAGTTATGTGACGGTCGTTGCAATAATCTACAAGTTCCAAAAATTCATTTTGCGAATAAAATTTGCCGGGATAACGGCTCATCGATTCAGGCGATTTCAGCTCGGGGTATTTTTTGCTCTCCAAACGCCAACCCGGATTATCGGTTACGTGAAAATGAAAAACATTGAATTTGTAGGCCGCCATTACATCAATTTGCTCTTTCAACAGGGGCAGCGACATGTAATTCCGACCCACGTCCTGCATAAAACCGCGTGCCGAAAACGCAGGCCAATCGGCAATTGAACAATTTGCAAATTGCTCTTTCCCTTCTATTTTTAGTTGACGAAGGGTTTGTAAGCCCCGATAAATACCGATTTTATTCGAAGCTGAAAGAGTGATTTTCTCCGGTGTTATTTCTAATCTGTAGGCTTCTTTTTGTTGATTTCCGGCTTCAGGAATTTCAATTCCGGTTTTGATTTGAACAAGCCTGTTTCCGAGGCTTTTTGAAGTTGAATTTATTATTGTCTGTTTGGGAAATAATTGTTGAAGTAGCTCCTCCGTTTGTTTTTCCAAGGGTTCGTTAAAAACAAATTGAACTGATTTTGAAGCATCAAAAAATCCTTTCTCCCAAACAATTTGTTGCGGCATTGGAATAAGTGGCGGCTGCGCGTTTGAAATGTTGGGAGACAGCAGTACAACGGCCAATAAGAAGTGAATTAAAAGAGTTTTATAGATAGGATGAATTATCATTTTAGATTCTTAAAATACATATTACTTTCCCAAAATATCCGTTACAGGTATTTTTTGGAAAAAGAGGTCTTTTACCCCTTCGTATAAAATCCCAATGGTGTTTTCATCCACCATCGTGAGGCATGAATAACCGTAACCGCCTTCTTCGTTCAATTCAACTTGATATTCTGTGGGCCACGTCATTCCTTCATCCAGACTGGCTTTTATAGTCATATTAGTTCGTTCGCTTTTGTTGTTGGGGTTCGAGAAAAACAGGACGTGCTTTTTTGAACCGTTTACCATTATTTCTGCTGAAATTAAACTGGCCATGCAATTGGGTTCGGGCAAAGCAGAATTAGAGGTCGGATGTGTTTGCCAGGTTTTCCCCATATCTTTTGTTACTGAAACAGCCCTGCCATTGGTTTCACTTTTGTCTTTGCGATTAAGGTCGTCGCGCATGTTCAGCATCAATGTCCCATCGGCAAGTTCTGCAACTTGCGCTTCGGTGGTGTTGGGTTTTGCACCTGTGCCGATTTGCCAGTTTTCGCCGCCATCGGTGCTGTAAACAATAGTAGAATGGCAGGTGTATTGTCCGCCGTCCAGAGCTTTTTCGCCAATGTCAGATTTGAATTGTGCCGGGAAAACCAAGGTGCCGTTTTTCATTGAAATCCCCATTCCGGGGCCTTGCAAAAGCAACTGCCACGCGGGGTCTTTTATTTGTCCGGTAATGTTAATTGGTTCCGACCAGGTCAATCCGTCGTCGGTGCTTTTCGCAAGCATAAACTGTCCTGTTTCTGTTTGTTTCATCCCCGGGTTTGAGGCCCACCAAAGCATATCCTTTTCACTTCCTCCGCTCATCCAAAGTGCGGCCACCCAAATGGTAGAATTTTTTTCGTCGTACAAAACACAAGGGTCGCCAATTCCGTTCAGCCTCTCCGGGTTTCCGCCCCATTCGCCCATGTCCATAATCACGCGCATAGGCTCCCAGGTTTGTCCGTCATCGGTGCTGCGGCTCATGCCAATGTCAACGTCTTCCTGCAAATCTTTGCTGTTGTTGTAGCGGTTGTCGTAAACGGCAATTAAGGTTCCGCTGTTAGTAGTAATTAATCCGGGAATCCGGTAAGTATCGCAGTTGTCTTGCCCGGCAGCACGAAGAATTTTTGCGGGCCGGAAAGCAAATTCAGATTCCGGTTTAACTTTGATTGTTTGCTTGTTGCTTAAAGTGAGTTCCACTTCCTCCAGCTCGAAACTTTCAGTGAGTATGGCGTCATCTTTTAGCGTGAAGTTGAAATTAATTGAGTTTGCACCTTGTAGCAAAGGCAAGTTGCCCGAAACGGCAGTTTCCAATTTAATCTTTTCAGTAGATCCGAAAAGCGGGATTTCCGTTCCGGAATTTGTAGCTGAAATGTTTGCTATGGACGCGAGCTGACTATCCGATGTAAATTTCAGTTTGATGTTTTTCAGGAATACCCCTTCCTTAGCTTCTCCCATTTGCAGGTTCAGCGTATAAAGCGGAACATCCTTCTTCCCTATAAAAACTGGGATTTTGGACAGAACTAATTCAACTCCGGAAACTTTTGCCCTATTCGAATTTATGGGGGTGCATTGCGTACATTGCAATGACGCAAACAGTGCAAACAGTGCAAGCAAGGTGAACATAGTAACTTTCATAGTCTTTGTTTTTGTATGAAATTTCATTGATAAGCTAAATGTTTGCTTGTGAGATAGCAACCAACCGGTTAATTCGATGTTTTGGAAGATTGATAACCGGGAGTCTGATCCACAAGCGGATCGTTCGTCCAAATTGCCTTGTCAATCGGCCAAAGCAACAAGTAGGCCTGAGTGCTTTTGTCCAAAACGCCATACGGATTGGATGAGCTTTTAAATGCCAGTGGCTCGGTGCCAATTTTCATTCTCCTTAAATCGTACCAGGCTTTTCCTTCGTGCACAAACTCTTTCATGCGTTCAGAAAAAATAGCCAGCTCGTTCTGATCTTTACCTGAATTGACAAATGGTGTCGGATCGGCATCGGGGGCAAAAGCGCGATCCCGGATTTGTTTGATGTAGCCAGAAGGATCGCCACCTTCGGCATTCACAATTTCGGCCAGCATCAACAAGCGGTCTGCCTCCCTGTAAATTGGCCAATCGTCGGAAAAGTATCTCTTATTTGAAGTAATTGTCCCAATGAATTTTACCAAAGCTGTATTTCGGACATCCACTGAATAAGGCGATTTTGTTACTTTATAATAATCGTAAAAAGTAGCATCCCTTCTTTTGTCTTTAACATCGTAAGATTTAAACAATTCAAAAGTATAACCATAACGTTGAATGATCTGTTTCGAATTTGATTCGGTAATTACCAATGGATCAACCAGAAGCGGACCGGTAGCAAGGGAATCTTTGTAGTGCAGGTTGTCGAAATTATATGTCGAGTAAAGATAGTACGAAATGGTGCTCATTTCGAATTCACCGACAAGGTACCTCAACGTAAAAATTATTTCGTTGTTGTTCTTTTTGCCGTATGCAAATACATCGGCAAAATTGGCTTGTAAAGTATTTCCCGCAATGGCGTTCAGGGCAGTTTTTGCAACGGCTAAATCAGCAGTGGCGCCATAAACTTTTGCCGACCATAAAAAGACTTCACCTTTTAACATCAACGTGGTTTTTGGGCTCCATAAACTTTTTTCAGCGGGACTTTCCTGAGAACCAAACAGTTGTTCGGATTTTATTACATCATTTTTTACTGCTGTCAGCGTTTCTGCTTCGGTTGATCTTGCTTTGCGGAGCAATACCGGATCCGTATTTCCGTTCAGCACTTCAGGTTCGAGCCGAAGAGGCACACCTCCATAAGTGCGCAACAGATGAAAATAATAGAAAGCCCTCAGCCCGTATGCCTGTCCTAAAAGGTAATTTTTACGTGTATCGCTTATAAAAGTAATGGCTTCCACTTTCTGAATGAACAGGTTGAGTTGCAAAATTGGGGAATAAAACCCTGCCCATGAGGTAACCCCTGATGAATTTTCGTCAATTCTTTGCTCAATTATAGGCAATTCATTCAAAGAAGTGTTTTGGCGATCAACATTGCTGTAGCCTCCTCCGCGCATTTCTCCTAATCGAAGGAACATAAATTGATTGTCTCGTAGTTGTTTATGAATACCGACCATAAAGTTGGAAACCTGTGATTCATTCTTCCAAAAGTTTCCATCTCCAAAATAATCTATCGGAGCAAGGTCAAGTGTATCCTGGCATGAAAAGGTGGCAAATGAAATGATTGCCGTCAGTATAAAATATTTAATCTTTTTCATCATCCTAAATTTTGACTATTTATATAAGTATTCGGTTAAAATGTAATATCAGCACCAAATATCAATTGCGTTGGTATCATGTAAGCTCCGTTTTGACTTCCGGTTCTTTCCGGGAAATTCAACATTTTATCGGTCAAATATCCTAAGTTTTGCCCGGTTACAGTTAAAATCAGACCCCCAACCTTAGCCTTGCTCAGGAAGGATGTAGGAACATTATAACTCAGCGAAACTTCGCGAAAAGCAAGATAGTTGGACTTTCGCCAAAACATACTGCTTGGCCTGTCGAAGTTTTTTGTGTTCAACTGGTCGGCCCATTGGTATCTTGGAAGTGATGCGTTCGGATTATCAGGGGTCCAGGTATCATATACTTCGGTGGTTGGTGCGAATTCACCTTGTGCACAAGCCAGCGCCCAAAATTGCATTTGGTCCATTTGTATGTGTCCAATGGCAAAATCAATCCGGGCGCCCAATGTAAATCCCTTATAGTTCAAGGTTGAATTAAAACCACCCGTTAAACGTGGAATAGTGCGGCCAAGTGAGACCATATCCCGTGTGTCGATGGTATCGTTCTGGTCAATATCTTTCCATATCATGTCGCCCATTTGTGTCGGAATCCAGCCACCGGCAAGGTTTAGCCCTTTCTCTGTCATCAGTTTTTGGCTTGCAACCCTTTTCCCGGCTGAGGCAGCATACCACACCTGCCCCGCAGCGAGGTCAATTTTGTTATACTTGGCCAAATCGTCAGCATTGCGAATGATCCCTTCGCTCACAAATCCAAATACTTCGCCCCATTCCTGGCCTTCCTGATAGCCACCAACCCAAATAATATTCCCTGATTTTGGGTCATAAATTTGTTGTCCTCCCTGCCTGTTGTTCTCATTTCCGTTGTATGGAAGTTCCAGTATGGTATTTTTATTCCAGGATGCGTTGGCACTAATTTGCCATTTTACCTCTTTCTTTTGTGCTATTTTGGCCGTTACCTCTAACTCTACTCCTGTATTCTTCATACTGCCATTGTTAGTACGAATACTTGAAACTCCTGAAGAAGTGGGGAGTGTAACACTGGCAATTTTATCGTTGGTAATTCTATTGTAGTAGGCTGCTGTGGCAAAAAGACGGTTATTAAAGAAACCCATATCTGCGCCCACTTCTATAGTATTGGTTTTTTCCCATTTCAATTTTGGATTGGCAATACCGGTTTGTAAAAATCCGATCGTTCCATTATAAGCCGTTTGTGAACCATAAGCACCTTGTAATTCATAGGTTCCTATCCCCCCAACATTACCATTTTTACCCCAACTGCTCCTTAACTTTAAATACGATAACCAGTTGCGTGTAGATTGCATGAAATCTTCTCTGTGTACCAGCCAACCAGCCGAAACTGCCGGAAATGTGCCATATTGATTATCGCCAATTAACCGTGAATAACCATCTCTCCTAACAGTTAATCCTAAAAGGTATTTGTCGTCGTAATCATAATTAACACGGCTGAAAGTGGACACAATCCGCTCATTAACATGCCAGGAGTCAACTGACCTTGTTTGCTGTTCGGCGTTGTTCAGTGTCAAATTAAGATCCTGAAAATCATCGGTCGGCGCGTTTGAGCCATAACCATAAAGACCCTTATTGAACGAATCATAAAATTCAAAGCCGGCCATTGCTGATACCGTATTCTTTTCCAGAAATTTGACTTCGTAATTTGCAATTATGTTATAAGTCTGTCTGATTACTCGATCGAATTCTGCCGATGAAGCCCTGGTCCGGTTCCAACCGGTATTTGGGTTGGTATAACTCATGGTACCGGTTCTGTAATCTTTGTTGAATGATTCAATGAACGACTCATCATACATCAAAATAGCACTGGCTTTTACGTATAAGTCTTTCAAAATATCAATCTTAAACGCCTGGTTTAAGGTGAATTTGTCCGACTGGTTGTCTCTTTTATATTTGTCGATGTTGAATGCCGGGTTACCGTCGCTTGCGTCGCGACCCAAAATCCAATCCCCATTGGCATTGGTGCCGCGCATAGTTGGCGGAGCCGAAAGCATTCGTGCCCAATAATTCGCTTCACCATCCTGAAGCGATTGATCTCGCCATTGTGCCATGGCATATTGAACGCCACTTTCGGAAGTCAGCCATTCTTTAACTTTATAATCGCCGTTAAAGGAGAAATTCACCCGTTTGTAAAAAGTGGCAAGCGACAATCCGCCTTCATCATAGTAGCCCAGGTTAGCGTAATATTTGCCCTTGTCGTTGCCCCCGGTGAAAGCGATATTATAATCCTGAGTCGTTGATGTGTTGTTCAGTCCATAATCACCATAATTAAAATCTTTGTAAATCAAATCATAATTTGTTCCATTTGGATCATAATTTCCTGCCACATTTGTTTTAATCGGGTCAACCATTTGCTTCCAGCCGGGTTGCCCCAATAATTCTTTGTTCTCATCGTTAAGCCGCATGACGCTCCAAATTGCCCTGGAATTATAGTTCCCGTCAAGAATAGCTCCGGTAACAGGATCTTTGTATAAATTTCCTGTTCCCCGCGGACCAACTCCTGCCACATTTGAAGGTGCTAAAACACCATTTTTTATGGCTTGCTCTGCTCCGAGCCTGGCCCATTTTATATAATTTTCGGCATCCACAAACTCGTATGGCGTGTTCAGGTAATTAATACCGTGTTTAACTTTTACTTTGATAGCCGAAACGCCAGCTTTTCCACGTTTTGAAGTAATAAGGATTACACCGTTGCTTGCACGTGCACCATAAATTGCCGTTGCCGAAGCATCTTTCAAAACCTCCATACTTTCAATTTCCTCAGGATTGATGTCGCTTAGTGAGCCACGAATCTGCCCGTCCATAATTATAAGAGGACTTCCGCTTCCATCAAAATTGGTACCTCCCCTTAAAACGATGGCTGGCACAGAACCAGGCCTTCCGGTTGCAGTAACAACCCTCAAGCCCGCAACAGTACCGGCTAACGCTTGTGCCGGGTTTGCTCGTACCCCGGTTTCAAGTAGTTTCACATCAACCTTTGCAATCGAAGATGTTACCTTGCTCCTTATTTGGGTGCCATAACCCGTTACCACCACCTCGTCGAGTGCCGTGGTTGAAGAAACCAAACGAACAGTTAGTTCTGACATATTGCCAATTGTGACCGTTTGCTTTTCATAACCCATCATCGAAAACTCGAGCTTGTCACTTCCGGCAGGGACATTAAGGTTAAATTCTCCATCGAAATTGGTTATTGTGCCAGCGGTAGTTCCGGTTATTAATATGGAAACTCCCGGCAAAGGTTCTCCCGTTTCGACATCCGAAACGGTTCCCGACACCGTTCTCTGCGCATAAGCGTTGCCGCTTAAAAGGATAGCAACAACTATCCAGCTTAAATAGAATAATTTTTGAATGACATTTTTCATAGATGTTAAATTTTAATTTCGGATTGAATTTTGGTATTATGTACTACATAATACGTCGCAAAAATAAAAATAAGTTTTTAAATCCAAAATAAATTCGCAAGATTTGTAGAATTAAGTCATACATAAAAAAATTGATAGCTTCCCTATGGACAATACCTACGCCGAAAACCTTTTACCCACTATTGATACAAGCAGTTTGGTTGATAAAGTGGAAATGAACCTGCTCAATTTTTTTGAAGCAAAAAAATTGCAGCCCGGTGATTCAATCCCCAAAGAAATGGAATTGGCCGCTGCTATGGGGGTGAGCCGCACTGTCATCCGTGAATCGCTCAACCGTTTAAAAACCATGGGAATTGTGGAATCTATAAAACATAAAGGCACCATCATTAAAAGCCCCGATTTTTTCAGCTTACTGAAAAAATCGATGATTCCGCGAATTTTGGACGATAGTACTTTAAAAGATATTTTTGAATTGCGTTTAGTGCTCGAAATCGGGATGGCCGACCTTATTCTTCAACACATTACGCCCGAGGATATTGAGGAATTGGAGCGAATTGTGGCAAAGGAACCTGAATCGAGTAAAGACGTACTGTTTGATATCCGGCACGAAATCCTGTTTCATGGCAAACTATATGAGATTACTAAAAACCGCACCCTGAAAAATTTTCAGCGCATATTGCTCCCGGTATTTAATTATACCTACGATAGCGGCATCATCAATCGTCCAATTTCGATAAAGAAGTATGTGTCGCACAAAGGGTTAATCGCAGTGTTGAAAACCGGCGATGCCGATAAATTCAGGAAAGCCATGCGGCGACATTTAGAAAATCATTTTGCACGCATACATGCTAAGTAAACCCTACGTTTAGCTCAATAATTTATCGATTGCCGCGTCAACATCCTGAAAACGGTAACGTTCGACAAGTTTTGCTTTGTAGGCTGTGATTTCCTTGAGACACAGGTTCCCGATGCTTCCCTGATGCGTATGCGCCACTTTTTTTTCGGGCTGGAACTTACCCGCTTCGATTTGGCTTCCGACAATTTTGTAGGCTTCGCGGAACGGAACCCCTTGCAGCACGAGTTTATTTACCTCTTCAACACTGAAAATAAAATCGTATTTTGAATCGTCTAAGATTTTTTCGTTCACAGTTATGTTTTGGAGGGCGAGAGAAGCTATGATGAGGCAATCGTTCAGTTCCTTAAACGACGGAAGGAACACTTCTTTCACCATTTGCAGGTCGCGGAAATAACCGCTGGGCAGGTTGTTTATAACGAGCGATATTTGGTTGGGTACTCCTTGTAATTTATTGCACCGGGCCCGGATAAGCTCAAAAACATCAGGGTTTTTTTTGTGGGGCATAATGCTCGAACCGGTGGTGAACTCGGCAGGCAATCGCACAAAATCAAAATTCTGGCTCATAAACAAACATACATCAAACGCCAGTTTCGATAATGTGGAAGCCAGATTACCCAAAGCAAACGAAACAATTTTCTCGGTTTTGCCACGGCCCATTTGTGCATAAACCACGTTGTAATTCATTTTTCTAAATCCCAGAAGATCCGTTGTGAGTTGACGGTTAAGCGGGAAAGAAGAGCCGTAGCCCGCAGCCGAGCCAAGAGGATTTTGGTTAACAATGCGGTAAGCGGATAGAAGCACATCCAAATCATCGGTTAAACTTTCGGCATAAGCTCCAAACCAAAGGCCGAACGACGAGGGCATGGCCACCTGCAGATGGGTGTAGCCGGGCATCAACACATGTTTTGTTCCTTCGGCGCGTTGCAACAGAATATCGATTAACGATGACGCAGTTTCAACAATTTCACGAATGGCATCACGGGTAAAAAGTTTAAGATCGAGCAAAACCTGGTCGTTGCGGGAACGCCCGCTATGGATTTTTTTGCCGAGGTCGCCCAACTCTTTTGTCAGCAAAAGTTCAACCTGCGAATGGACATCTTCCACTCCGGCATCGATAGCAAATTTTTTGTTTGTAGCGGTTTTGTATAAATTTTTAAGTGCGGAAAGCAGAACCGGCAGTTCATCTTTTTCGATTAAGCCCACCGATTCGAGCATGGTGACATGCGCCATCGATCCCAAAATATCGTGTGGCGCCAAATAAATATCGAGTTCGCGGTCGTTGCCCACGGTAAATTCTTCAATTGCCTTATTCACCGGAATGCCTTTTTCCCAAAGTTTCATTTGATTGCTTGTTATAGTTTTTGCAAATATATTGAAATGAAAATCCTTGATACAACAACGCCCTACTGACCCAATTCTTTCTTGAGCAATTTCACGTTATTTTCGAGCCGCATGATTATGGCATCTTTTTCTTTTAAATCCGCCTGCAATTTTCCGGTTTCGTTTTTTACCTGCTGAAGTTCAGCTTGAAGTTCGGCAACTTTTTGGCCGCCCAAGTTCAGTTTTCCCTGCATCAGTGCAGTTTCCTCTTTTACTCTGCGCAAATCGAAGTTTCGTTGGTCAATGTCTGAATTTCTCGCCGCTATTTCGTTCTCTTTTTGCTCCACTTCCCTCTTTAGTGCGGCAATGTTTCTTTCCTTTTCCGCTAACGCGTCAGCAAGACGTTTTTGCTCAAAGCCAAGCGTGAAACTGGTTTCCTTCAACGATTCCTTTTGCATTTTAAGGTTTTCGGTCAGGGCAAATATTTCGCCGTTCAGGGAGTCGATGTAGTGATCTTTTATGGCGTTGTTTTCCAGTAGTTCATTTTTCATGGCCTCAAAATCAGCAATCAATGTCTCTATGCGGGCAGCTTTTTGATTATTTTCTTCGTCTAACTGACGTGAGAGTGCTTCTGCCCTCAGTCGTCCTGTCTCCATTTCGAGGTATTTTTTTTTGGACACGCAGGATGGAAAAGCAAGTAAGCCGGCAAGGATGAATAGGACGGAAATTTTCTGAAGCATAGTGTTCTTTTTATGATTTTAACAAATATAGGC
The DNA here is from genome assembly GCA_964572085.1 of uncultured Maribellus sp. Classification (GTDB taxonomy): domain Bacteria; phylum Bacteroidota; class Bacteroidia; order Bacteroidales; family Prolixibacteraceae; genus Draconibacterium. Next base: position 17,831 of record CAZNEV010000042.1, read on the forward strand.
AATAATAATTCCTTAGGATAACGTTTTAAAAGTGCGAAGTGGTATTAATTTTTTATTTTTAAAGAAATTTGATGCACCATGAAAACATTATTTATACTATTATTTTCAATACTGTTCGTCCAAATAGCTGTAACACAGGAGACGGGAAAGATAGTTGAAACCGTTAAAGGTAAGGTAGTTGACTCTGCTTCAAACGAGCCGGTTTCTTACACCAACATTGGATTGGAAGGCACCTTTTTTGGCACAGCAAGCGATGCAGAAGGGAATTTTGAACTAAAAATACCGGCAGAAATGGTGGTCAAAGACATATATTTCTCAGCAGTTGGTTTTGTCAGCAAAAAATTTCCGGTAAAAAATTTATTTGAGAAAGAATTCAATGTGGTAAAAATCCAGCCACAGAGTTATGATATCGACGACATAGATGTGGCTGCCCAATCGAGGGTGTTGAACCGTATTTTAACCCTGGCTAACGAAAACATACCGTACAATTTCATCGCCGGGCCATACAATTTCAGTGCGAAATATGAGCATACAAAGACTGCGGACGCTGGCACTCCAACCGTTCAAAACGCCGATGTACTGATTTATGATCAAAGCGGTTATTCCAATCCATCCAAATTAGGAGCGTACCTAAACCTGAACTATTCGCTTACCAATCAAGGAAATAACGAGATATATAGCTTCCCGGGCGGAACAACCAATATTGATGAACTACTGGAATTGGACTGGGTGCGTTCGGGCTCATCGGTGTTGAATCCAAAACTTCTCGATGGTTTTCAACTGGTTTTGGAAGGCGAACCTGTGGTAAAAGGAAAAAATTGCTGGGTAATTTCATTTAGCCAGGAAACGCCGTCGCTATCGGGTTCGGGAGATTTTTATGCAACGAAATTTGAGGGGGAAATTACCATTGCCAAAGACGATTATTCTGTGCTGGGAATTTCGGGAACGATAGAATCACCGAAAAATAACCGACAGGGAAAATCGTTGGCGATAGCACAAAATGCGGATATTTTTTTAAAGAATATTAAATCTCATTTCACGGTTCTGTATGAAAATCACAAGCCGGTGAGCATCACCTTGGAAAAATCGTATGACCAACAAGGAAGCAAAGTTGTAGAAAAATCGGCATTGACCTTTATTCAGGCGCAAGCCAATAACCTTACGGTATTGTCCGATCGCGAATATTTTTTGGGGGAATAGAACAATTTTAGAAATAAACTTCCACCGTTACACTTTCACGGTCGAAACCTTTGTCCTTCAAAATTTCCATGGCGTCGAAAATCATGTCGCTGTTTCCACACAGGTAAAAGCATGTGTTTGGGGCAAATTCACGGTTCTTAATGTATTCTGTCACCCTCCCGTGAAAATCACCATCTTTATCGCGTGACGAGCATAAGATAAAACGTGAGCGGTCATAATGTTCCATTTCGTAAGCCTCGTGAACGTAGCGCACGCCATGTATTAATTCATAATCCAAGCCTTCCGTGCTTCCCACCATGCTGTGGAAAGGGGCAATTCCTGTTCCGCTGGCGATGAAAATATGTTTGTGCGAATCCCTCTTTTTTTCGTCGAATCCGAATTTTCCGAAAGGACCGTGCACTTCAACTACGTCTCCAATTTTGAGGTGTTTCAGTTTGGGCGAAAAATAACCACCTTCCACTTCTTTTACTAAAAGTTCTAAGTTTTCGCCTTCTTCCGCACTGTAGATGGAATATTCACGACTTTGGTAGTCGCCAAGCATGGATAAGGACACGTGCTGTCCGGCAATAAACGGAAACCGGCTTTTTGGAAAAGAAAGGACAAAAGCATTTTCAGTGAGTTGCCTGATGTTTAATATTTTATAATAATTAGTATTCGTGTGTACCTTTGGTTTTATAGCGATAGTCATAGTAAACTTCTTTTAAAATTAGCTGCAAAAATAAGTAATAAATTTATAAAAAGACAATTTGGTATTTTTATGTGATTTTTGATTAACAGAATCAATCCATTTTTAATACGATTGTTCACAATCTTTAAAAGTTCAGATAAAAGTCGCGCGTCAGATTTTTATACTGTTCCGAATATTCGGCACCGGATTCGGTATAAATCGTAAGGCTGTGTTTTATCAGGTCAAAAGGTTTTTTTGAAAATTCCATTAAATAGCGGTTGGCCGGTTTTAAGGGGTTTGGCTTAACCTCCGTCAACCGTTCGGAAAACAAGCCTATTTCGCTTATCGTTTTGGAGAACTGCAAGGCTTGATCCACCGGAAGAATAAGCGCCAGCCTCCCCTCCGGGTTTAGCAATTCTTTTGCACCGTCGATCAAAATGTCAAAGGGCAGCAGATCGTTGTGGCGGGCGATGGATTTATTTTGATCGCGGCTTTTCGCCCCGTCCGTAAAAAACGGAGGATTGGAAACAATTAAATCGAACGAGGTTTGGGCGGTTTTTACAAAATCTTGCAACGAACAATGTTGGACTGAAATGCGTCCGTCCCAACTGGAACGTTTGCAGTTTTCAGCAGCTTCATCCGCTGCATTTTTTTCTATTTCGATGGCCGTAATTTCGGCGACACTGCGTTGCGCAAGCATCAGCGCAATGATGCCTGTGCCGGTACCGATGTCCAAAACTGTTTTTGCTGAGGCCACATTTACCCAGGCACCAAGCAGAACCCCATCGGTATTCACTTTCATGGCAGCTTCTTCCTGCATCACCCGAAATTGTTTGAATTGAAAATAAGTCATTCCTAATTTTCTTATTTTTAGCACATTAAAAATACGTTATGAAAATTGATTTAAAAGAATTCCTAGAAGCAAAAGTAAAACAATATAATACTCCAGCTTTTATCGAACTCGACCCAATACAAATACCACGTATGTATTCTTTGAAGGAAGATATTGAAATATCCGGATTTTTAGCTGCTACAATTGCATGGGGAAACCGTAAGATGATTGTTCGTAATTCCAGACGTATGATGGAGCTGATGGATAATTCACCTTATGATTTTGTCATCAATCATAAGGATTTGCATTTAAAAAAGTTAGAAGGCTTTGTTCATCGTACCTTTAATTCTACCGACTTTATCACATTCATTGAAGCATTGAAACACATTTATCAGAAACATAGTGGTTTGGAAGCTATTTTCAATAAACATAGAACTTCCGATTCACTTCAACCTGCCATTCATAAACTAAAAGAAGAATTCTTTTCAATCCCCCACCTATCACGAACTAAAAAACATTTAGCTGATCCTATGGCGGGTTCTGCTGCGAAAAAAATAAATATGTTTTTACGTTGGATGATTAGAAAAGACGATACAGGTGTGGATTTGGGTATTTGGGACACAATCTCACCGTCAATATTATCTTGTCCACTTGATGTTCATTCAGGTCGTGTTGCACGAAAGATTGGATTGCTTACTCGAAAGCAAGATGATGCTAAAGCGGTAAGAGAGTTGGATATGAATTTACGACAATTAGATTCTAATGACCCCGTAAAATACGATTTTGCACTATTTGGAATCGGTGTACACGAAGCTTTATAACTATATCCAGAATGAATTTTTAGTATGTTCATATTCAACCCTTTCAGGACTATTTTCGCAGTTTAGTGCTTTTCGGAGTGGACACATACTTTGAACATTAATCCTCTGGAATACCAACATAGTAATCCGATATTGGAATGGATTGATAATGCCGGATCTAAAGGTATATTCATTTCTCGTACCAGCTTTATTCATAGCAGATTAGAAATTAATTTAGATGAAATCCAAGGTTTTGCCATAGCTGGTCCGTACGTACCATTTGTATTTATTAATTCTGAAAATTGGAACGCACCTCAACTTTTTACGCTTGTTCACGAACTTGCACATCTGTGGATAGCTGAAACCGGTATTTCAAATGAAATTGAACCATCATAAAAAAATGAAAAGGAATATAACTCAATCGAATTGTTTTGCAACGAAGTGGCTGCAAACGCTTTGATACCAGTAAGGTTTATGGAAAGCTTAGATAGAAATAGCCGCTTGTTTACACAGTCGGTTTTGGATGCTTTTCGTGAAGGTATAATTGAACCAACTATAGCAAGTAGCCTTTTAAATGTGCAGGTAAATAGATTCCCTAAACTTGAAGCTCAAATGTATAGATGAGCAGTACTTTTTCTGAAAAGCCATGCGGTATTTGTATCGGGTCGGTTTCTATGGAGGTGTGCTGATTGAATTTCGCCACCTTCTCATTTAGAAAATCTTTTAAATCTACCCAATCCGGCGTTCCTTCTTTCATCCTTCTCACCTCTCATCGCTCACCTCTCACCTCTCATCGCTCACCTCTCATCGCTCAATCACCCCATCTTTAATATGAATGATTTTGTCCGAGCGTTTGGCAAAATTATCATCGTGGGTTACAATAATAAAGGTTTGTCCAAAATCGTCGCGTAAGCGGAAAAGAAGTTCGTGGAGTTCATCGCGGTTGGTAGAGTCTAAGTTCCCCGAGGGCTCATCGGCCAGCACCACCGAAGGATTATTGATGAGTGCGCGTGCCACAGCTACCCGTTGTTTTTCACCTCCCGAGAGTTCCGAAGGTTTGTGTTCGGTCCGTTCCGAAAGTCCGAGGTAATCGAGCAGTTCCAGCGCCCGTTTTTCGGCTGATGGTTTAGATTCTTTGGCGATAAAGGCAGGAATGCAAATGTTTTCGAGCGCAGTGAATTCGGGCAACAAATGATGAAATTGAAAAACAAAGCCAATTTCTTTGTTCCGAAACGTGGAAAGCTCGTTCTCAGAAAAAGAAGATATTTTTTTGTCGTTGAAAAATATCTCGCCGCTATCGGGTTTGCTGAGTGTGCCCAGAATTTGCAGCAAGGTGGTCTTTCCCGCTCCACTTGCACCTACAATAGAATGAATTTTACGTTTCGGGATTTTGAGGTTGATCCCTTTCAATACTTCAAGGGTTCCAAACGACTTCTTTATGTTTACGGCTTTTATCATGGTAGAGGTTAGTCCTCAAAATGATCTTTTATCCCTTTTTTGAATTCGTTGGTATCATTTTTTATTGATGACGAAACTTCATCTATGTCCTTTTTTATATCGGAGGAATAGGTGTCGATTTCGCGCTTTATTTCGTTGGTTGCTTTTTTGAATTCACGCATCCCTTTCCCTAATGTTTTGGCTATATCCGGAATTGCTTTCGAACCAAAAAAAAGGAGCGCTACCATCATCACCAAAACCAACTCCCCACCGCTGATAAATAAAACGTAGTTTGTCATTACAAAATATTTTAACACGCAAATATACAAAAAGCTAAGGTCGGAAACCTGAAGTTGAAATAAAAAACTTCGACTACCGGTTTCCGACCTCAATCTTTATTAAATGTTCTATCTTTTAGTTTTTACTGCTGTTTTCATTAGCTTCTTTTGCATATCAAACGCAATGGGCGAAGCAATGAAAACCGAAGAGTACGTTCCAACTACAATACCGATCATTAAGGCAAAGGTAAAGCCGCGGATGGTTGCTCCCCCGAAAAGGAAAATAGCAAACAACACCACAAACGTTGACAAAGCGGTACTAAAGGTACGACGCAAGGTGCTGTTGATGGCATGATCGAAATTAACTTCCCTGCCGCGCTTGGGATAAAGGCCCATAAATTCGCGGATACGGTCGAAAACAATCACCGTGTCGTTGATCGAATATCCCACAATAGTCAGGATTGCAGCGATAAATGCCTGATCGATTTCTAATGAGAACGGCAAGAATCCGTAGGCCAACGAAAAAACCCCGAGAATAATAATGGAGTCGTGTGCCAGTGACAATACCGCGCCCATACCATATTGCCAGTTGCGGAAGCGGATCAGGATATAGAGGAAGATAAGAATCATGGCAAAGGTTATCGCAACTACGGAGTCCTTGCGGATGTCGTCGGAAATGGTAGGTCCAACCTTTTGGGAGCTAAGCTGATAGTCTTCCGAGTATTTTTCCTGTGTCACACTTTTGTCGATGAATCCGCCGTTCTGAAGTCCGTGGAAAAGCAGGCTTTCCACTTCGTTGTCAACGCCGTCGCTGTTATCATCAATTTTATATTCGGTGGTTATTTTCACCTGGTTATTTTCACCAAAGGTTTTCACCTCCGGGGCTTCATCGAATGCATCTGTTAAAGCCGCCGACACATCTTCGACTTTCACCGGTTCGTCAAAACGAACTACATAGGTGCGGCCGCCTTTGAAGTCAACGCCGTAGTTCAATCCTCTTATGGCTAAAGAGCCGATAGAGATAATAATAAGCACAGCGGAAACAACATAAAAAACTTTTCTCTTTTCCAGGAATTGTATCTGGGTGTTCCGAATCCAGTCTTTCGTGAATTTCGAGGTAAAAGTGATTTTTTTATTGCGGTTCAACTGCCACTCGAAAATCAAACGGGTGATAAATATTGCAGTGAACAACGAAGTAAGGATACCAATAATCAAGGTAGTTGCAAAGCCTTTGATGGGTCCTGAACCGAAAATGTAGAGTACGATACCGGTCAAAAGCGTTGTCACTTGTCCGTCAATAATAGCGGAATAGGCGTTTTTATAGCCGTCGGTGATTGCCAGCCGTATCCCTTTCCCCGAAAGCAATTCATCCTGCACCCTTTCATAAATCAGCACGTTCGCATCAACGGCCATACCCATGGTGAGCACGATACCTGCTATCCCGGGCAATGTGAGCACTGCTCCGAGTGAGGCAAGAATGCCGATTAAGAAGAAAATGTTGGTAATCAAAGCGATGTTGGCTACCAATCCGGCTTTTTTACTGTAGAAAAAGAACATGTAAGCCAGAACCAACAAGAAGGCGATGAAGAAGGAGAAGAAACCGCTGTTGATGGCTTCTTTACCCAACGAAGGACCAACAATGGCTTCCTGAATGATGTGCGCAGGTGCAGGCATTTTCCCCGATTTCAGGATGTTGGCAAGGTCTTTCGCCTCTTCAATGCTCTCTAAGCCCGTGATGCTGGAACGGCCACCGGCTATTTCACCCTGAACGGTGGGAAACGAACGAACGGCCCCATCGAGAACGATGGCAATCGATTTACCGACATTCTCCTTGGTCATCCGTTGCCAGATTTTTGCTCCTTCACTGTTCATGCTCATACTTACTTCGGGGTTCGATCCAAACTGGTCGAAATCCTGACGGGCATCGGTAATCACTTCACCGTCCATAGGTGCGCGGCCATCGCGGGTCGTCACTTTCAAAGCAATCAGGCGGAAATAGTTGCCTGCAACATCCATAGGTTTGGCGGTCCAGCGGAAGATGAGGTCGCGAGGGAAGATGCTTTTAATCTGTGCCTGGCTCAACAGATCATTGATTTCGGCTGTGTCCTTCGAGTGGGCGATACCCACGCTTGGTCCGGGAAATAATTGCCCCGATTGATCGGTACTGGGATTCAAAAGCGCAAAAAGCGGAAACTCTTTTTTGAAATCGGCCATGTCGTCCAAATTGGCAGTAGAATCCGCCGACGTACCTGTTAATTCGGAAAGAAGTGAACTTTCTGCTTCCGTGGTATCCACTGTTGCAGTCTCACTATCAGCAGATGCTTCTGCTTCCGGTGTTTCTTCTGTTGCAGTTTCACTGCCAACGGAAGGGGTTTGCATTTCCTTAATTTTTTGGTTGACTTGCAACAAGTACTCATATACATCGCGGTTTTCGTAGGTTTCCCAAAACTCAAGCATAGCGGTTCCCTGCAACAAGTTACGCACGCGGTTTTGATCTTTTACACCCGGGAGTTCAACCAGGATACGTCCTTTGGTCTGCAATTTCTGAATGTTGGGTTGCGCCACTCCAAACCGGTCGATACGGGTTCGCAGTATTAAGAACGAATTATCGATAGCAGCCGATGTCTCGGTGTCGATAACTTTTAGAACATCCGCATTCGAAGAGGTGAAGCTAATGCGGTCACGCAATTCGAGTGTGCTGAAAATAGAAGCCAATTTCGCATTCGGATCGATTTCCTCGAAAGCCTGGCCAAATAAAGCCACGAAATCTTTCTGGCTGTTTTGCTGAAGTTGCTGGGCACGGGCCAGGGCTGCATTGAAGGTTGAATCGGTACTGTAGTTCGACATGGCACGGATTAAGTCCACCACCGAAACTTCAAGCGTCACGTTCATACCGCCTCTTAAGTCGAGGCCGAGGTTCATCTCCAGTTCTTTAACCTCTTTGAAAGTATATTTTTTCAAGCCCAAAAAGTTATAAACCACTTCACTCGAAATGGAATCAAGGTATCTGAATTCCTTTTCAGGATCTCCTTGTGCGAATTCAGCGGCATGTTTTTCAACCTGTTGTGCTTTCCAGGTAAAGGTTAGCTGGTAAACACAAACTGCTGCCAACAGAATTGCAAATGTTAGAATTGCACCTTTGTTTTGCATTTTAATTTGATTTTTTAACGTTTAAATTTTAAGAATGTATTTGTTGAAATAAATTGAATTTCAATTTAGGTGGGCGATACTCGGATTGCCCACAGGAATAACGAGTTCATATCCCGTTTTGTGCTGAAAAAGGTCAGCCACGTTATGACGACAAGGGATCGTCGTCGGGTTCGGAAAAGAAGCAATTTTTAAATGCCAGATAATGATAGGAATCAATCAGCGGTGTAGTCTGGGTCTGAACTTCAGCATGGAGAACCTGATGGTTCCGGAGCTGATGGAATTTCCGCATGAATTTGTCGTGCGATTTTAACTGGGAATCCCGGTTAAAGTTTTTTTGAATCGAAGTCTTAGCAGCCAATGAATTGGTCTGACCAATAAAATAGACCGAATGTTGGTCTTTGCTATTCTCTTTCGAATCGGATTGTATTTCCTTTAATTCTCCGGGGTTTTTGTCAAAATAAACATCGAAAACAGATGCCAATCCGATTACTGCCACAAAAAGTGCCAGCTTCAACGCCAATTTTTTCGATATTTTTTTTCTGAATTCCACCCCCGTTTTTTTAGCGCAGCAAATATACCGAAACAATTGAGCTTTACAAAAATGGAATCGGCTATTTTTCTTAAGGTTTCTTTTGCCACCCGTCCAGCGGCTTCCCGCCGCTCGACGGATAAAACAAACTTTTATTGAATTCGGAAAAAAGTTGTACACAAAAATCATTATGCGCCGAGCAGCTTAGAGCGCTGTGCGCTACCCCTAAAAAAGGAACCTCGCTCGCAGAACAATACCAACTCCCGCTTTCCGTAATCGAGAACGGCCTTGTGTTGCAATAAAAAGTCGCTGCCAATTAATCCGCAAAGTTGCAGGTTGGCCGCTTTTTTATACAACTCATTGATGTGTTTCAAATCGATCAGGGCTACTTTCAGGGCTTTCATTTTGTGCTTTCCAAACTTTAACGATTCCAAAACGCCCAAGCTAGTTTCGAGGGTTTGTTCACTAATCCCTGCCGTATGGATTTCTTCGTGTTCTCCTTCAAGCTCCGTGTAATATGGTGTCAGGTTCTTATCGAATACAGTTTTAGAGGCACCCGTGTCGATCACCCAAATCCCGGTAGCTCCGTCGGCAAATAGGGAGCGCACAAGAATGTGGAAGTTTTGTTCTTCGAGTTCGACAAGTTGTATCGGGATTTTAATTTTCATGTGTTTATAATTTATTGTTTTTTAATGGCAACACATGTAACTCGCCATAATCATGTCCCTTCGTCTCAAAAGCTTTTGGTGATGGCTCGTTTCATGGTGTAAAAATAGCCAAAAAAAAACGGCTGGCTCCGAAATGAGCCAACCGTTTGATCTGTGAATTTATTTGTTGTTTATAAAATATTCATTCCGTCCAAAACATCCATAATTTCTTTTACAGAGTTGGCCGAGTCAATCAGTAATTGTTGTTCATCCTCGTTCAAAGCTACTTCAATTATTTTTTCGATACCGTTTTTGCCCAAAACCACCGGAACACCTACAAACATGTTATCCAAACCATATTCGCCTTTCAGTTTCACGCAACATGGGAACACACGTTTTTGGTTCATTACAATGGCTTCCACCATTTGTGCTGCTGCTGAACCCGGCGCGTACCATGCCGATGTGCCCATAAGGTTCACCAATTCGCCACCGCCCTTTTTAGTGCGGTCAACAATAGCATCCAGTGTTTCTTTGTCTATCATTTCGGTTACGGGGATCCCGGCAACCGTTGTATAGCGGGGCAGCGGAACCATAGTATCGCCATGGCCGCCCATCAACAGGGCCTGAATGTCGCGTGGAGAAATGTCCAGTGCTTCGGCCAAAAATGCACGGTAGCGGGCAGTATCCAAAATACCGGCCATGCCCATCACCTGATTTTTAGGCAATTTAGCGGTCACAAAAGCTGCATAAGTCATCACGTCCAAAGGATTGGAAACGATGATAATTTTCGCGTCAGGCGAGTATTTTACAACATTTTCGGTAACGCTTTTAACGATTCCGGCATTAATTGAAATCAAATCATCGCGGCTCATGCCTGGTTTACGCGGCAGGCCCGAGGTGATCACGACAACTTCCGAACCGGCAGTTTTAGAATAGTCGTTGGTAGAACCTGTCAAACGGGAATCATAATAATTGATTGGGGCAGTTTGCCACAAATCCAGTGCTTTTCCTTCCGAGATTCCTTCTTTGATATCGAGAAGCACTACTTCCTGAACGATGTTTTTTTCGGCAACTATTTGTGCACAAGTTGCTCCAACGTTTCCGGCACCAACTACTGTTACTTTCATCTTAATTCTGATTTTTGAATGTTATAAAATCTATACTTATAAACTATTTAAGCCCTACTTAAATTTAAAACGCAAAGATAAACGTTTTTGCGTAGTTCTACTTTACTAAATTAAAAAAAGAAAAGAGTGGTTTGTTTTGTTATGTGTCTAATTAATAGTGTCTTAGAATAATTATTGACGCACTCTGTTTGTTTTTACAAAGAAGCCAAAACGAGCAGATAAAAAAATCCCGGACAAGACCCAAAACGACGATTTCTCCGGCAACAGCCTTAATAGACTGACTATCAGCAGTTGTAATGATTCATTTAGGATGCAGACGAAGGGCTGTACGCATGTTTTTGATTTATAAAAGCAGTTCCGGTAGGGGAAATTCATTTTGCACCAGGTACGCCATTTAACTTAAGGGCAAGTGTAAGTTATACTTTTTAAGCGTATCAAAATAAAAGGAGAAAGGGAATTAAAACCTGGTTTCTATTCTTAATATCTATACAAAGCATTGATTCTTGAATTAGGATTTGGCATTTCTTCCCTATCCAATAAATATACCTCGCCGCCATTTAAAAATGTTTCTACCACAGCAACATTCATCAATGATATTGTGTTGTCATTTTCTTCACTTTGGGTAACAATTATAGAATTACTTTCTTCTTTATAGTTACCAAAAATATCTGATTTGTTTTCGCAAAACAAGGTATCAACCTTGCCATGAAAAGCCGCGGGTATAATTTTATCTATTCCGATAGCTGTTTTGCCTGTACCTTGCTCCTCAAGGAAAAGTGCCATTTTATCCTTCCTTTTCCGGTCGAATACAGGAGCCATCATTTCCCAGGCCAACTCATGGGCCTCAAAGATATCAGTATCGCCAAAATTGACATTTAAATTTTCCCCCATTAAATTTGGGTAACTATTTACTTCCTTATAGATGTCAAAAAGAGGTCTTTGAGCTGCAATAAGCAGGGGTCTATTTTCTTCTTTAAAAAGCGGGGCAAGTCCATCATTTATGGCCCTCAAATATTTTTTAATTTCGTTTTTCCTTTTTCCCGTAGCTGCTTCCTGGCCATGATACATAGCTTGTCCGGTTCCTGTTTGTCCGGTTCTGAATTGCAGGTTTTTTTGTTCGTAATCAAAGCCTACGCGATCCTGTTTGGTTTCAGGTATAAGATCGTCAATACTGATTTCAGTGAAGCTATGTTTGGTACATGCGTATAATTTTACATTACTTCTCTCAAGCATCAATAAATAGAAATTTCCATCCCCAACGAACATTGGCATCAATGGTTTTAAATAGAATGAATTTGATATATAGTTAAATTCCTTGAAATATACAGGAAGAGTGTAATATTTTGAAAAACCATCGGCTACAAAAATTGCAAGGCCATCCGATTGCTCCCGCCAAAACGATGTATCATCGATTAATTCCTGAACAGGTGCCGTCATTTTCTTAACAACATTGGCATGAAGTCCTTTTTTAGCCAACTTATTTTCAACCTCTTTTAATTGGTTTTTTAGAGCAAGTGTATCTTCTTGTTGCAAGACTTTTTTACCTGCTCTGTGTGTCGGGATAAAAATTGAAATGCAATTTTCCTGTTTTACATCGTGTAATTCAGTTATTTCTTTTTTAGATATTAATGCCATAATTTTTTTGTTTACGATTAATGATTTAAGAATTTCCAATAATTTTTTATTTTATCACAAAAATACTTTCAAAATATCTGTTGTGAAATGATGCGGGTCAGCTCAAAGATAATAGATTATTTGAATTAGGCACTTTGTCAATACACAAAAATTATTTATACATCAAAATTAAGAAAAATGTTTGAAATTGCACTTGTTACTGTCTTTGCACTTTTGCCTATCTCCAATCCATTTAGTACGATACCCCTGTATTTATCGCTTACAGCAGGACACTCTAAAAAGTGGTCCCGGAAACAAGCGCTTAAGGCTGCTATGTACATGGCCGGTATCCTGCTTGTCTTTCTTTGGGGCGGTGTCTTAATTAAAGAATTCTTTGGGATTTCGATTCCTGCCATTCGTGTTGCCGGTGGAATAATCATTATGCGGGTGGGTTTTAACATGCTCAATCCAAACGATCCTGATGATATTACGGAAGAAGCCAAACAAGAATCGAGGACAAAAAAAGATATTGCCTTCACACCTTTGGCAATGCCCTCTTTAAGTGGTCCCGGTTCTATTTCTGTAGTTATCAGCATGGCTGCTGCATCGACTGATACCCTGGGTTATCTTGCCGTCTCTATTGGTATTTTGGTTGTTGTATTTGTAGCCTGGCTCGCTATGCGCGGCGCTCCATTGATCTCCCGATTTTTAGGAATTACAGGACTTGATGCGCTCACAAGAATTATGGGATTTATCCTTATCAGTATTGCATTCCAGTTTATATTAGATGGTCTTGGAGGATACTTCAGTAGTGAACGCTTTTTACAACCCATCATCGAAAACTTAAAGTTGATGCTAAACCAATAGGGCAAATAATAATCGGCATAAAGGATGTGATTGTCCCTGCCAGGCTGTGAAGCTGAACAAAGAAATTAATAAAAGACAGTTATCAATCATGATAACTATCTATATTTCAGTCTTTATCCTTTATTTAATTGCCGGCGCAGCTTTTCTTCCACGCTTTTCAGCAGTTCCATCCAGTTGTCCCCCGAATCAGAGGCATAAGCGTCATTGCCAGGAATGCCAAATCTAATGCCTACGCTTTTAGCATCGGTTGCTTTTTCACTTTTATCTGTAAAATAAACATCTACAAAGTTGACTTCGGAAACATGCCTTTTCAATCTGCCAACTGCATCTCTTATCTCCTGTTGTAGCTCATCGTTAACAGTAATATCTCCTGCCTGTACATCTATTTTTGTGCCTTCAAAATTTTCTGTGTAGTTCATGTTTTTAATTTTTAGTTTTCGTATCAAGGATAGGCCCTTATTTATTATGTAATCTTAATTTAGAGGTCTAAAGGAATATTTTTATCTCTTCTGGTGACATAATTTGAGACAGGTGAATTCCATTGTCAAGAATATTCATCATATTGCCATTCCCCATTGGGATAATAAATTCTGTAACTACTCATGTTCCTATTCCGAAATGAAAATAGGATTCAATTTAAGAAAATTTAATTAGCTGCCAACAATTTACAGCTTTAATTTTTATGTTTTCCTGAATACCGGTCACTTTACTTGCATTTCAAAAAAGACAGTAAAGCTCATGTAGCTCCATAGGATTTTTCCTTAGTTTTGGGGAAATTAATTCAGACGTTTTACTAAGTATTCCGCGAGTTGTTTATTTTGTAACTTTTTAATCTTTTTATTAGAATGAATTGTTTTTTGATATTTCCGGATTTTTGCGGTCTCTTTCAATTCAATCACGGTTATATCTTCAGGCAATCTTTTTATGATATTGTGATATGCACCTATAAATAGAATTCCGGTTTCGTTCTGCTCCAGCGATTCAGCTATCCTGCCAGCAATAAACTTATCCCTTCTAATTAATACCAAAGATTTTGAGATTTTATACCTTAGCAGCCAAAAGAGCTTTGTTATATTGTTTTTTGATTTTAAAATAGATTGCAATCCATCGTATTCAGCTTTTACCATTCCAAAATCTTCAGTTTGCATTAGGATTGCGCCCCTATCTATAAGTTTTGAAATTATTTTTGAATTTTTGCTTCCAGATTTGATGCCTTCATTTATGATTTTTATTGCCATTTCACCATCAGCAAACATTCCATCCTGATAGATTTTTACTCCCTTAATGCCAATATTAATATTTTCAAAATAAGATTCAATTACATCCCAGTAGTCATTAACTGTCACAGAATGCTTTTGCCATTTATTTCCGGTTGACCCGTCAGTGTTTTTATGCTTAAGTTCATTTCCCAGTGAACCCATGTCAGCGCTTGAGTGAATAATTGGCACATATATCAATGTTCTCATTGTGAAAGGCTTAGTTTTGTTTTCTACATTAAATCACCCAAAGGGCCGAGATTAATATTTAAATCCCGGTCGGTGAGGTTGAAATAATTTTTCAATTCTTCCATTTTCATTTCCAACTTCATAAGTGTTTCACCTAATCGTTCGATTTCGGCCTCCGTCAATGATCCACCATCGACTCTTCTCATGGCCTGCTTCTCAACCAGTTTTCTGATAAGTTCAACCAAGGTCAACACCAGTTTAGCCAGCCCAGATTCTGCATTGCCAGGATTGAGTTCGAGCTTGGATTCTGAAGGATTTTCCAACTCTTCAATTCTTTCAGAAATATCCTGGATGGAAAGATCAACCGTTCCCGTATTACAAAGTATTTTATTATTGCTCATACAATCATTATCTTATATTAATATCAACAAAATTATAGGGTGGCCAGGGTCCGGTCAAAATAAAATTCAGCAGTTGATGTTGGCTTTGTAATTTTTCAACTATCCGGACCAATTCGTCTTTCTTATCTTTTTCCAATAAAAAAACTGCATCTATAATATTAGCTGCATTTGTCTTTTTTTTGATTTTTTTTATCGCATTTAATTGGTTAAGAAATCCTGAAAGCTCTGAAATAATCGAATCAATATAGCTTAACAACATTTCTTCAAGCCTATGCTCCTTCAATTTTTTATTTACATATTCCTTAAAAACAGAGTTCTTAACTTCAGCAGCATCTTTTTGTGAAATCTCTTTATCCACTTCCGATTTTGCCCTTAGTTCTTCTTTAAGTTTTTCGGTATCACAATATATCTTCAGACCCAATTCAAGCTTATTTTCAACTTTCAGGAGGTTATCCTGAAATTCAGGATAATTTTTTTCAATCATATTATTAATATGGCCGATTGATTCCATCGTTGATCCGAATCGCATGGGAAGAAGTGTAAATTGTTGCTCAAGTTTTTCAATTATTCCGGCGAAAAGAATAGCATTTGGTTGATTTGCAATTAACTCATCTTTATTAATTTCGCTAACTATTGCTGAAATCTCATCTACTGTAACTGCCGAAAGCTTTGCCCCGGCAAAACCATTCATTGTCGATAGCAAAGCATTTAACTTTTCAGAATTGTTTTTTACAGATAATATGGAATAAATTAATTTATGCATGACTATTCGAAATTATTTTCCAGTATCGGTTTACCTTCCTTTAATTGTTCCATGGTTTCCACAGAGCTTAACATGAGTTTTACCCCCAGGTATATCAGGTCGATGTCTGCTACTGAAATAACAATATCTCCGGTGAGGATAACTCCTTTGTTCAGGACTCTATCGAGTAACTCCAGGATCGTGACATCTTTTGAACGGTCGAACACATTATCGTGCATTACTGTTTTTCTTTAATAGAAATAAAACTAAAAGGTGGCCAAGGACCGGTTGCTTCAATTAAAAAACCCGAATTTCTATCCTTTTCCCCAAATAAGTTAATTGTATTTGTAAATTCAGCCACATTGGTTTTATCTACAAGAAAGGCAGCATTTAGGATCATATCGTCTTGTCTTTCGGTATAATCTTTCGGAAGCAGATTATTAAAATTGGTTGATTCGCTCAGCTTTTTAAGGTCATCGTAATAATTCTGTCCGTAAACATTACAAAGCCTGTCCATTTCATTTTCGACCAGTTCAGTTTTTTTTCTTTTCAAAATAAAAGCTTTTCCAGGCGAACTATCCATGATTTGTTTTTCAAGCGAGGCAGCCTCCTCGCTCAATTCGTCGATTTGTTGGCTCAGTGCCTTACGATCGCAATAAATTTTAACGCCCCATTCTTCCTTTCCATTAATATGGTTTAAATTTTCGGTCAATGATTCAGAATAATTGGCAATAAATGTTCTTAAACTGTCTTCAGTATTAAAGATGGTGCCAAATTTAAACGGAATAACAGAACCATATTTCATGATAAGGCTTATTTTATTTAAATGATCACTGGCATTAGAGGTCAACCACTTAATATCTGATAAGTTTTTTTTTAAGTTTTCTTCTGAAAACTCGTTATCAGAAACATATTTAACTGTTACGCAAAAACCGCTGAGCATAAGAAATTTCAAGCCTTCAGCATCAAAGTTTATATTAGATTCCGGAAGGCTGCTTGAAATGCAATAAACATAAATCAGGTTATTAGCCATAGTAAAGCTCTTATTATAAAAAGGTAATATTACATATCATCGCTATCCCATCCTTCAAAGGAGTTAAGCCGTTCGAAAGAAGTAATTTCAAGGTTATTGTCCATTTTAACTAAATAAAACAGGCGTACTTTTTTGGGTGGAAGGTTCATTGATTTTAAAAATGAATCGTCTTCATAAACTTCTGCCACCGTTTTCCATATTTCGTTCTCTTTCCCAATTTTTATGACCGTTACATCATAACAGTTAATGTTCTCTTTCAAAAACTTAACTACCTTTTTTTTTGCCTCAATTATATTGCTCATTATTCCCTTTTTTTATTATTTGTTTTGTTTCTCTTCCCTGATTTTTTCCAGTAATTTCAACAGTTCATCTTCTCTTTTATCGTATTCTTCCTCGTCAATTTCATCCATCTCAAATTTCAATTGTAAAGACATGAGCCTTTCTTTGATGGCACCTTCATCCGACATTTCTTTCTCAATTATCTCATTTATCTTTTTTGCAATAAAAATAACTCCTTTAAAGGGTGCGAACAATAAATCGTCGATTAATAACATGTTAAATTCCTTTCGTATTAATTGCGAGGTGAACAAAATTATAGGGTGGCAAAGTTCCTACGTATTTAAAGGTTAAAAGCTGGCCATATTTTTCATCTAAATCGTTTACTGCTTTGTCAAATGTTGTTTCTGATGTATTTTTAATAAGAAATGCGGCATTGAGGACCATCATTTCCCCATAGTTTTCATTTACTTTGGTATCTTCGGCAAGCGGACTTAAAGCACCCAGTATAATATTTTTATAATTATCAGTCTCTTTTTTAAGTGCTTCGGCAACCATTTCACCAACTTTCATACGTTGGTAATGTGTTTTATCTGCAGGCAGGTTAATCAGTTTTCCTCTCAAAGTTCTGATTTCATCATATTTCTCTACGATACTTTCAAAGATTTGAGCTTCATGGGCAAGTATTTTGAGCCCCAATTCTTTTTTGCCTTCCATTTTATCAAGTAAGTCGTCGAATTTTTTAAAATCTTTTTCAAGTATTTTCAGGATTCCTGTGTCATTGTTTTGTTCCGAAATGGTTGAAAACCGAACGGGCAAGACTGCATACTGTTTCATCACCTCTTCAAGAACCTTTTGATGGGCAATCATATTAACCCGCCTGGCCTCGTATTGAATGATTGGGGAATTGCTAACAACGGCGCATAAATTATTGTAGTTGATCCCATAAACTTTGTCGGCTCGTTTTCCGATCCCAATATTTCCAAAGTTTACTGAATCATTACTCCTGATGATTCCATAAATGTACTTTCCTTCTTTTGGTATTTCCTGATCGTTGCTCATATGTACTTTTCAATAAAATTATTTATAACTCCCATTTTTCAGGAAAAATTTTCAGGTCGATAAAATTAAAAATAGGCAATGGGGCGGTATAAACGAAATCACTCCGATCCTGATATCGGATGCCGAGGTCGGCCATGATGTTATCTATTTCGACCTCCCTCCCGCTATTCATCAGAAATGCAGTATTCATAAATATCGAATCATGGTTTGTTTTGTTATGTTTAAACTCGAAAACCGATCTTCTGAGGGTGTCGATAATTTTTTCTGTCTCTTCTCTTTTCTTTTCAACCAGTGCCTGTTCCACCAGTTTCCCGGCTTCGGCAATTTTCAGGTTTCTTTTTTCCTTTTCGTGTATTTTTTCTATTTCAGCCCTGTTTTTTTTCAACTCTGCATGGCTCTTCTCGATCTCTTTGTATATAACCCCCATATTTTTCCAGGTTCCCCTCACATTTATCTCCACTTTGTTTTCGAATTGCCTGAGTAATTCTTTAAACTCGCCGTATCTCCGGCCAAGTAGGTTACGTATCTCATCAGGGGTAGCTGCGATGGTGCCAAACCTAATAGGAAGTACACTCCCGAATTCCTTCATCACTGCTTCAATCACCTTTTGGTGAGCCAGCATATTTTCCGGATTGATTACGAAATTGGTGAGCGGATGGTCGCTCACCACCATGCTTAAACCATCGAACCCGATAGTAGAGACCAAATCGCCTCTTCCGCCAACTCCTATTGCGCCCCAATTAACGTCATACTCCGATTCGATTATACAATATATATATTTTCCGTCTCGCTGCATATTATTCCCTTATTTTTACCAAAATTAGATTTTCACTCATTTTTTCCCTCACCAAAGAAATTAAATCTTCTTTTGAAGATTGCCTTGTTATGGATGTATAATCGCGCATTGTATGGTAGGCTCTGTTTATTTTATTGAAGTTATCGTCGTTATCATTGTTCGAATATGTATCGGGATGAAACAATTTTGCTTTTTCCAGATATGCTTTTTTAATTTCAGATTCCGACGTTTCTTCTTTCAGTCCAAGCTCATTTTTTGCCAGTTCCACTTGCTCCGGCTTCAACTCTTTTACTTCAATGGTATAAAAACTATAACAGGGCAACGGACCAATTATTTTGAAATTTAACATCCCTTTGTATTCATCATCAAGTCGGTCGATTATCTGTTCAAATTTTCCCTGCTCATTTCGGTTAATAATAAACGCAGAATTGGTAATCATTTGGTCATTCATCACTTCATGCATTTTCATATTTACGCTGACGATGGACAAAGCTTCCAGGATGTTTAATTCTACCTGTCTGTTTTTTTTATTCAATGTTTCCTGAATCAGCCTCCCTATTTTCATCTGATCAATTTGTGAAAGCACATCAATATTTTTTAAAAGTCTATCTTTCATCTCAATAATGTCAGGATGGTTAGCCGTCTCTTTCAGGGTATTGTCAAAATCAGCCCAGGTTACAGCAAGGTCAATTTCTACCTGAAACTCAATTTTTTTCAATGTTGTCATCATTAAATCGTACCCTTTTGAAAGTATGGTTAATACCTCCCCTTTGTTGTGTACAATTGTTCCGAGTTTCATGGGTAGGATAATACGGAACCCTATTGCCATGATTTCTTCAATTGTTTTTTGATGATGAACCAATTTGTGAGCCAGCAATTCCCTGTTGGAAAAATCGAAATATGCTGAATCCGTGTCAGAAACAATGGCCGAAATTTTCTGGTGAGAAATAAAATAAACACCAAATTTTTTTAGTGAACGAAAGAGCTCTGGCTCATAAATATTGGGCACAATACCGTAGATGTATATTCCATTTTTTTTCATGTAATTCATGTTTGTTTTTTAGTTGCGTTTTGTTTTAATACCAATTCAATGGCTTCATCAAAATGGATTCCCCGAAGGAGAATGTCACTGGAAATTTCGGCCAGGCCCGTTTGTTTTTTTTCGATTAATTCCCGAATGGCCAACATGGCCGCTTTACGGCAAATAAATTCAATATCGGAACCTGTAAGATTTTCAGTTTTCAAAGCCAGTTTATTTAAATTTACTTTTTTGTCGAGAGGTTTTTCATGGGTATGAATATCAAATATCTTTTCCCGGGTTTTAACATCCGGCAAAGGCAATTCAAAAATAAGATCGAACCTGCCACTTCTTAATAAAGCGGGGTCAATTAAATCGATTCTGTTTGTTGCAGCCAAAACAATAACTCCTTTAAGATCTTCAATGCCATCCATTTCGGTAAGAAACTGTCCGATTACCCGTTCAATTACGCCGGAGCCGGAACTATCGTTGCTGCGCCTGGGAGTAAGACTATCTATTTCGTCAAGGAACAGGATGCAAGGCGATGCCTGTTTTGCCATTTTAAAAAGTTCCCTTACCCCTTTTTCCGATTCGCCGATGTAGCGGCTAAGAATCTGTGGGCCTTTTACCGAGATAAAATTAACACCGCTTTCGCTTGCCAGCGCCTTTGCCAGATAAGTTTTGCCTGTTCCGGGTTTACCATGCAGAATAATTCCCTTGGGAGGTTTTGTATCTGCCTTTTTAAAAAGTTCGGCATATTTTAATGGCCACTCTACCGTTTCCATTAAAGCTTCTTTTATCTCATCAAGTCCGCCAACATCATCCCATTTTACATTGGGCACTTCCACGAATACTTCCCTAATGGCAGAAGGTTCAACTTCCTTCATGGCATCCAAAAAATCATCCATAGTTACCTCCAGCGACATTAAAAGCTCGTAAGGGATTTCTGCCATTTCGAAATCGATTTGCGGGAGTATTTGCCGCAAAGCAGTCATTGCAGCTTCGCGGGCTAATGCTTCGAGATCGGCACCCACAAAACCGTGAGTTATTTCTGCAAGTTTTTCCATATCAACATCCATTGACAGAGGAATGCCCCTGGTGTGAATTTGAAGAATTTCAAGCCTTCCCCTTTTATCCGGAATGGATATAGAAATTTCACGGTCGAACCGGCCTGGCCTTCTTAAGGCCGGATCTATAGAATTTGGAATATTGGTTGCACCAATAACAATAACTTTACCTCGCGATTCCAAACCATCCATTAACGACAATAATTGGGCGACAACACGTTTTTCAACCTGTTTCTCACCACCCATATCTTCTCTTTTGGGAGCAATAGCATCAATTTCGTCAATAAAAATTATGGAAGGCGCATGTGCCTGAGCCTCTTCAAAAAGTTTACGGATCCTTCCTTCACTTTCCCCATAAAACTTGCCCATAATTTCGGGGCCCGATATATTGATAAAATAGGCATCTGTCTCATGGGCTACAGCCCTAACTATGAGTGTTTTACCTGTCCCGGGGGGTCCATAAAGAAAAACTCCCTTCGGCGGCTGAACTCCAAGTCGTTCAAATATCTCGGGATATTTCAGGGGTAGTTCAATCATCTCTCTGATACGTTGAACCTGATTACCTAATCCACCAATATCCTCATATGAAACCTGGCTTTTGCGTTCACCGTCCTGTTTTGCCATTTCAAGTTGGAAAGTTGTGGTTGGATGAATCAGCACGACACCCTCCGGGTTAGTGCCGGTTACCGTATAATCCACGGCACGTGAACCAAACAATGTAGCCCTAACTTTATCTCCTTTTACAACAGAAAGGCCATTTATAAGCGATGCTATATATTTCGCATCATCAGCTTTATATAAAGAACCAGATTTGGTATTTGGTTTAAGTTTTATTTTTAATGCTTGTCTGCACGAAGTTTTTGTAACCTTTACCTTTTCATCGATTCCTGCCAGGGCATTTTCCCTGGTAATCCCATCAATCTGGACAATACTTTTACCTCTGTCATCGGCATAACAGGGCATAATTTTAACAGGCGTGGCTCGCTTCCCTTCTATTACTATTACATCGCCACTTTCAAGGCCAAGTAATTTCATGTCTTTTGGATCAATCCTGGCGATTGCCCTTCCAACATCTTTAACAAGTGCTTCCTTAACGCGCAATGTTATTTCATCCATTGGTTTAGTCATTGTATTTAATATTACTTGGCATATCCTCAAAAAGAAAAGCCTTTATTTGATTTAATGCATGCAGCCCTTTGATTTCTTCGGCAAATGCAGGGATTTCTATTATATTGAAACTACCAAACATTTTGTTGATTTTTTGCAAATACGATAATTGACCAGCCTTTCTTGTTTTGCAAAAATCACAACCATCCGAAACCATAACATTGTTTACAATAATCTGTTTCGAAATTATCCCGGATTTACTTAAATCTAAAAGCAAACGGTCGGTTTCCGAAATAGCCATAGCTTCGGGAATACAAACCGGTATAAATTCACATTTTGTATTATCCCGCAAAATGTTCTCGATTCTTTTAACCGTTTTCTTTAGGTTTAACAAAAAGGTATCCACATCATCTTTCTTATAAGTTCCTGAAAAACTGGTGATCATGTAACGATATTTCCACCGCATTTTTGCGGCTACTTTAATCCATTCGTCCAGCATTTTTGGCGAAGCGATTAATCGTAATGCATGTCCTGTTGGTGCCGTATCTACAACATATTTATCGTATTCGCCTTCTTCAATAAAATCGATAATTGTTTTAAAGCTCATTATCTCGTCAATTCCCGGGATTGATAACGTCAACATATCATCAATATCCTCATTGTCAAGATTTGTTGAAGTTTTAAGAAGTTTTGTCAGTTCGTTTTGATGCGCAGTTTTAAACATGGAAAGCGCCTGATCGGCAACTACTTCAATTGCCGATAGGTTATCCACTCCCTTCACTTTTGTAACTTTAAAACCAATCTGCTGTTCAAGGCAATCGGATACAGAATGGGCCGGATCGGTTGAAATGAGCAGTGTCCTGAAATTTTCGGACAAGGCTACTGCGGTTGCAATGGCACAACTGGTTTTTCCAACACCACCTTTTCCGCCAAAAATGATGAGTTTTAAACCCTTATTACCTATACCGGCAAGTGCCATGATTTCTATTTTTTTATCCTGATTTCAAGGATGCCATTTGTAAATTTGTGACGTAAATCTTGTTTGTCGAATTTTTTCTGAAGCAATAATTCTTTTCGGTATTTTCTGCTATTGCTTGTTGCCGAAATTTCAAGTATATCCTCTTTCAAATCAATAACTATATCCTCCAATTCGATACCTGGCATTTCCGCAATAATAACGATCTCATTTTTTTCATCAAAGATGTCGGTTATTGGCTCTCTTTCTTCATCTACTTTTGGCCCTTCCGGTGTTTTTTTGATATTTCCAAATGTTTCAACTTTAGGCTTGCCCCCACCTGCAGTATTAATAGTAAAACCATAAACACCTTTCATGCCTTTTTTGATGTGATCAAAATTGATCTCTCCTTCCTTGCTTATTCCGCCTTTTTCATCCAGCTTTCCCGCTAGATCTACCAGTTTTTCTATGCCTTTAAACAAGCCGCCAATTCCAAAAAGATTAAAATCAGATTCCTGATTTTCCTCTTGATTTTTACTTTTGTTTTCTTTTTTATCCATGTCTTATAAAATTATAAACTGTCTGAATCCTATTATAATTAAGGCAAATTGACTTTTGCTTCCAGTTGTTCAAGGCGTTTATCCAGGTCAATCTGCTTTTCGTTCAGTTCCTTCTCGCGCGCTTTAGTTGAGAGATAGGTATCTTCCTGCCACCAGTTAATCCCCATTTCCATAGCTTTATCGACCGAAGCAACAAGCAACCTTATTTTGATGGTTATCAGGTCGATATCTGCTATCTGGATTTTTATATCCCCTGCAATAACAATTCCTTTGTCGAGTACTCTTTCGAGAATATCGGCGAGGCCGGTTGCGTTAATTGAATGGGTAGGTTCTGCCATAATATAGTTTTAATTTTTTTATTAATAATCAATCGACATGGTTTCCCAATCTTCTTGATTGTCCTTCTTTGACTTTTTATTTTCTTCAGGAGCTAATCTCGGTCCAAGTTTTTCATTTGTAAATTCCTGTATTTCCCTCAGCCTGTTTTGAATAACTTCAAGCCTTTGTAACATTCTTATTTCTTCACCTTTCAACCGGCTTCTTTCTTTCTCGAAAATATACAGTTTTATAAAATCGGAATCCTCTTTGTTCGGAATACCGGATTTATTTACATTTTGCATCGATTTAATGCTCTGAAGTCCTTTTATAGCACTTGATATTGGCATAATATTTTGGATTTAAATATTAACAATTTGTGTAATCAAACATAATTTTCTATTAATTCATCAACGATGCCTCTTACCCTTTCCTGATTGGTTTTTGAGCCAACCCGGCTTGTTTCGGAAGTGAGAATGTCCTGGCATATTGTTCTAAAAATCTCTTTTGATTTCGATGGTGTTGTGTTTAAAGTTGCTATTGTTGTTGCAATCATGATGGAACCACGAATAGTAGGATCAAATTCGGTTTTTCCCGATTCGCGCAGGCCCCTAACAATTTTAACTATTATTTCAGTATCCTCTATCGAAAGTTTTGATTTTGCCATTGTAATCCTCAGTTCTGTGTCATAATCAAAATGATCGAGATCCATGGTAACCATCCTGTCGCGCAGTGCATCCTGTGTTCTGTTAACGCCGGCATATTCTTCCGGGTTTGAAGTAAAGATTGCACGGAATTCGGGATGCACTTTCATGTAGTAATCTTCCTTTTTTGTTGCCGATGTGGTCATCATTCTTTCTTGCAAAATAGGCAAAAGGATATTATTTGCTTCAGCGCGCGAACGGGTAAACTCGTCGTAAATAAGTGTGAACCCATTTTTTACAGCGATTGTTAAGCGATTGTTCACCCATTTTTTTTCCATTTCCTCCTCCTGTTTATGTACCGTATGGATAAACTTATCGTCTAATTTCCTAAACCGGTAACCCGCTTCGCTGCCCACCAAATCGGAGGTTTTAAATTCTGCATCGCCATGGATAATGACCACGGGCCGGCCAATTTTGTTAGCCAAATGCATGGCAACAGTGGTTTTTCCGGTACCCGACGGCCCCCTGAAATGTACCGGAAACCCGGCTTTTATATATGTGAGGCCACGACTTGTAATGTTTTTTATATAATCCGTTTCTACAAAATTTGCCATCGGCTTCATCTCAAGCACGGTGTTCGTTTCATTGTTGTTATTTCTCATGTTGTATGTGTGATTATTATTAATTAAACTCCTGATTTGGTAATTGTTTAACTGTGTTTTCCCAGATATTTTTAGCCTCTTCCATTTCTTTTAGAATCTGTTTTTTCTCAAGTAAAAAAGCTTCTTTCCTGGCTTTGAACCTATTTAATGCTTCCTGGCTTTTCAGCAAACTCTTTCTTATATTATTCCCCGGATTATTCATAAATTATATTTTTATTTCAATCCTTTACCGCCGCAAAGTGTACAAGGCAGGCCATCGCCCGATTTTCCGGTCCCTTTGCATTTGGTGCATTTCTCAACGCTTTCGCAGTAATTATTTCCCTTTCCTCCACAAACGATACAAGGAACTCTTGCTCCAAGCGGATTTTTGCCTGTTCCCTTGCAAAAGTTGCATTTCACAAAAGGTTCTTTTATTTCAACCCGCCCTGTACCTTCACAAACAAGACAAAATGAAATTGCGGAAAGCAGCTCGAAAGGATCTTTTCCTGTTCCTTTACAATAAGTACATTGTATTTCTTTTGTCATGTGATTAAATTTTGTTAAAAAATGGAGTCGAAAAAACATTGATTTAATATCAGTTTATTCGACTCCAGAAGGTGACTATTGAGATCATTTTATAGGAAAGTATATATTGTCAATTTTTTGAACTTTCCCTGAATCCAGCAATTTTTTAGCAATATATCCTAATTTCATCCTTGTTTCGCCAAGTGGTTTTTCCATCTCCGAAATTCTCACACCTTTGGGATGCTTGCTGATGAAGTCTACGATTTTATCTTCCAAAGATGTCGGAGTTGTTGGTTCAGCTTTAACCGGAGTATCCTCTATTTTTGTAACAGGTTGGGCTGCTGCAGAAGTTGCTTTGGTTTTTTCAACTTTTGGTGCAGTTACTGTAACTTTTTCGGTTTTTTCAACCGATTTAACTTTACTTTCTGCTTTTTTTTCAACTACTTTTTCAGCCTTTTTTTCTACTTTTTTTTCCATTTCGATACCATTCTTGCGAATTTGAGCAATAGTTCCCTGCATTTTTTTCCATTCAGCTGCAGCCTGGCTCCTATCCAATGAAAAATCAGCGATCATTGCTGATGTAGCTTTAAGGTTTTCGTTTACTTCTTTTCGGATTTCTTTAATTGTAGTTTGGATCCCAACCATTACTGCTTTGTAATTTTTAATCCGTTCCACATCGCTTGAGGCAAGATTTTTCTGGCTAATTGCAAGATCATTTCTCATTTCTTTAGCCAATTCTTGATTTTCTTTACCTATTTCCAATAACCGGGCCTGAAATCCCGAAAGTAACGATTTCGTGTAGTTAACCCTTTCCGTAAGGTTTTTACTCAATTCGGCTTTAAGCTCAACTGACATTTCCTGGTGTTCTTTTTCAAATTTTTCAAGTATATCATTGGTGTTTTTGAAGATGGTCAAAACCTCATCATTTATACCTTTCAAGTCAGCATTTATATTTTTCATTAAAGCATCAAAATCTTTAATTCTTTGTTTTTCATCTTTCATCCTGCCCTTTTCGTTTTCAGCCCTGTCGCTTCGACCCTGAGTAAATAATTTTTCCAGTTCAACTGTCATTTGTGCTCTGCTGGCTGCGAATTCACTTAATAAATTAAGCGTTGAACTTTGAATTGCATGAACTTCTTTTTGGAGGATTGAAATTGTTGAATGTATTCCGGACATTAATCCGTTGAAAGTATTGAGGCGTTCTTTTTCGCCTTGTGCAAGGCCTTTTCTCAATGTAGTGGCATTGGCATTTATAACAGCAGCCATTTCCTGATGATCTTTATGTAGCCCATCAAGAGTTTTCTGAACTTCGTTAATAAATTCCACATTGTTTTTTACACGTTCTTCAGTTTCTTTAACCCGTTGTTTGAATGAAGCAAGAACTTCTTCACTTAAATTTTTCATTTCTGATGCTAATTTCATTTTTTTCATCTTTTATGTTAATTGAATATTTAATTTCTCATATCATTTAACCTCGCTAATAATCTGATTTCTCATCAATTTTATATCTTTTATCTGAACGTTATCTCCATTTTTCAATAAGTTCCCCAGATACTCCATTATCCGATTATGCATTTGTTGAAAATCTGTGAAAGATTTAATTACAGCCTCTTTCCTCATTCCCTGAAGTTTTGAAATCTGAGAAAGTTGTTCTTTGATAATGCTGATTTTCTCCTTTGTTTCTTTTGCGTTAATGTCTTTAACTTCTATCAGGCTGTTTTTTAGCGATTGGGTTGTTTCTTTTTGGTCTTTTATAAAATTCAAAAACTGGTTTTCAGTTTCTAATTCCTTTTTATCAAGTAAATCGAGAACATCGGTCATCATCAAATTATAATCTTTTTTGCGCAGAGAACCATTTTTTGCCAGGGTTTCGCTAAGCCTGGAATTTAATATTTCTCTTTCCTTTTTAAGATTATTTAAAAATTTTTGGATATTATCAAAAAGCAAATGCGACGATTCTGTAATGTTTTCTGAGGATTGAAAAGCAGTTTGAATTTTCTGGATCCGGTTTTCGTAGGAAGTTGTAATGTCAGTAAGAAATCCATTTAAACGGATTTTACTTTAACAACACACAGATATTCAGCAACATAAGCTGATAT
>CAZNEV010000043.1:0-45511 GCA_964572085.1 uncultured Maribellus sp.
GAACAGAAGAAATTTTCTGAAACAATCGTTTGCTTCAGCTACCGGCCTGGCAGCCACTGTATTTTTGCCCGGGGATGTTTTTGGCCACGGACTTCACCGTACCAATCGCCCCGAAGAAATTATCATCCAACCTGAAAAACGACCGGCACCCAAAGAATCCATCCGGTTTTCGGTGATCGGCCTTAATCACGGTCATATATATGGAATGGTGGACTCCCTCATTGGAGGCGGCGGAAAGTTAGTAGCGGTTTACTCCAGAGAACCTGAATTGTTGCCGGGTTTTACCAAGCGCCATCCAAATGCTAAAGTGGCCAAAAACGAAGAAGAAATTCTTGAAGACTCCACCATTCAGTTGGTAGCCAGCGCAGGCATTCCGGTTGAACGTGCACCTCTCGGGATTCGGGTCATGAAATCGGGAAAAGATTATATGGCCGACAAACCGGGTATTTTAACGTTGAAGCAACTAACAGCAGTAAAAAAAGTCCAGAACGAAACGAAACGAATTTATTCGATTGTTTACAGTGAACGTTTAGGCAATCCGGCTTCGGTAAAAGCGGGCGAACTGATACAGGCTGGGGCAATCGGCAAAGTGGTTCAAACCATTGGGCTCGGGCCACACAGAATGAACCCGTCATCCCGCCCCGACTGGTTTTTTGATCCGAAAAAAGCAGGTGGGATTTTGTGCGATATTGGCTCCCACCAATGCGACCAGTTTCTGCATTACACCAACTCCAAACAAGCCGAAGTGAGTAATTCGCAAGTTGGAAATTTCAATATCCCTGAATATCCAAACTTCATGGATTTTGGCGATATGAGCATTCGCAGTCCGCACGCCACAGGCTATATTCGTATCGACTGGTTTACACCGGAAGGACTTGGCACTTGGGGCGACGGACGTACTTTTATTTTGGGTACCGAAGGTTACATTGAAATGCGAAAGTACATTGATATTGCCGGCCGTGAAGGGGGAAATCATCTTTTTCTGGTAAACCAAAAGGAAACCAAGTATTTCGATTGCTCCAACGTTTATGCGCCTTATGGCGAACATTTGGTAAGCGATGTGGTTCACCGCACCGAAACCGCCATGAGCCAGGCTCATTGTTTTCTTGCCACAGAACTGGCTCTAAAAGGACAAAAAATGGCGTATCAACTGAATGTTTGATGTCTATTTTGGATTAATTTTGGCGCTTTTATTTGGAGTTGGTAGAGGACTGCCATTTTTAGTTGTTGAATTTTTTGCAAGTAAAAAAACAATCCCCATTTATTGTAATTTAGAAAAAAGCATTACCTTTGTTCGCAAATCTACGAACAGGATGAGTATTAAATCAGTTACAACAGATAAGCAGCAAAGGACTGCCCGCTACGCCAAAGCAATGGGGCATCCCGTTCGGGTGTATGTTTTGGAGTTGCTTTCCAACCAAAGTTGCTGTTACAGCGTTGATTTAAGCGACGAACTTCCCATTGCAAAATCAACTTTATCACAACACCTGAAAGAATTACGAGACGCCGGTTTGATACAGGGCGAAATTGAATCTCCCAGGATTAAATATTGTCTTAACAAGGAAAATTGGAAAGAGGCCCAAATTCTTTTTAAAAATTTCCTGAGGATATAAAATTTTTTACGACCTTTGTTCGTTGTTTTACGAAAAACGAATTAAAAAGATAGCCAATATGAATTTTAAAAATTTAAAACTTGCAAAAATGAAAATTAAAGTTTTAGGAACAGGCTGCCCCAAGTGCAAAACATTAGAGAAGGCCACCAGAGACGCGGTTACAGATCTGGGGATTAACGCCGACATCGAGAAAGAGGAGGATATTATAAAAATTATGCAGTATGGTGTGATGCATACCCCCGCGTTGGTAATCGACGGAAAAGTGGTTGCAAGCGGAAGGGTACCAAACGAAAAAGAACTTAAAAAGTTATTAACCAACAATTAAAATTTTAGTGATATGACGACAAAAATCAGCACTGCGTTATTAACTGTATTTTTCTCACTGTTAGTAAGCTTAAGCCTTTCGGCTCAATCACCTAAGAAGGTTCAAAAGGAGACAAAAGCCAAAGTAGATGTTTATTATTTTCATTTTAACACGCGCTGTGCCACCTGCCGGGCTGTTGAATCGGAAGCACAGCAGGATGTTAAAGAACTGTTTGGCAAGGATGTAAGTTTTGTATCCTATAACCTTGATGAGCCGACAGGTGAAGCAAAAGGCAAAGAGCTGGGTGTTACCAGCCAAATCTTGTTGGTGGTGAAAGGGGATAAAAAAATCAACCTTACCAACGAAGGGTTCATGTATGCCCGGACAAATCCTGAGAAGTTTAAAAAGGTTATTGAAGAGAAAATAAAACCGCTTCTTTAACTATGGAGGGACTATTAAGCGGCCTGTTGGAAAACAGTACTGTGCCGTTTGTAACAGCATTGGTTCTGGGGCTGATGACCGCCATCAGCCCCTGTCCCCTTGCAACCAATATTACAGCTATCGGTTTTATAGGCAAGGATATTGAAAATCAGAACCGGGTATTTTATAATGGTTTGGTTTATACCTTGGGCAGAGCCGTAACTTATACCTTACTTGCCTTTATTATATTCCTCGGTGCTGACCAATTTGCGATGTCAGGTACATTTCAGAAATATGGGGAAAAAATTATCGGGCCTCTATTGGTTATTATCGGACTTTTCATGTTAGATGTATTGAAAATCAAATTTCCCGGAATGGGTAAACTTACGCAACGTTTCGAGGAAAAAGGGACAAAAAACTATTGGGACGTATTGTTGTTAGGCATTTTGTTCGCGCTGGCTTTTTGCCCCTATAGCGGTGTGCTTTACTTTGGAATGCTTATTCCAATGACTATCGGCAGCGCTTCAGGGTTGTACCTGCCAGTTGTTTTTGCCATTGCCACCGGAATTCCTGTAATTATTTTTGCATGGTTCATTGCATATACTGTTTCAAGTGTCGGAGGTCTATATAATCGGGTGAAAACCTTTGAGATATGGTTCAGACGGGTGATTTCGGTTGTCTTCATCGGGGTAGGATTTTACTATATTTTCACGGTTTACTTTTAAAAAAATTTACAAATATCGTTCGTGTTTTTACGAACATGGATTAAAATCATTTTATCAAATATCTTTCCAATGGAACTTAAAAAGGAGCTTAAAATACTGTTCTGGATTGCCGCAGTTTTTGTATTTGCCTATTTCATGCCACTCGAAAATGCGCGGTTTGGTGAAGCCTTGTTTGCCATGTTCGACCTTGCAAAATGGTATGCCCGCGAACATGTTATTCTTTGTTTGTTGCCGGCTTTCTTTATAGCAGGCGTAATTGCAGTATTTGTAAGCCAGGGCGCCGTAATGAAATACTTTGGGGCAAAAGCAAAAAAATGGCTGGCTTATACGGTAGCATCCTTATCTGGGACCATATTGGCTGTATGCAGTTGTACCATCCTGCCCTTGTTTTCGAGCATTCACAAAAGAGGGGCTGGCCTGGGGCCTGCCATTGCCTTTCTGTATTCCGGGCCGGCAATAAACATTCTGGCGATTATACTTACTGCTCGTATTTTAGGCTTTGAAATGGGCGTTGCCCGGGTCATTGGTGCGGTGGTGTTTGCTGTTGTTATTGGTTCGGCCATGTCGTTAATTTACAGGAAGGAAGAAAAAGACAAACGGGAAGAGCAGATGAACTTTCCCGATATGCCGGAAAAACGTCCGATGTGGCAAACTGCTTTCCATTTTTTTACCCTCGTATTAATTCTTGTTTTTGCCAATTGGGGCAAACCGGGCGAGGATGTTACAAGTGGAGTATGGTATTGGATATGGGCCCACAAATGGCACATTACATCAGCCTTAGGATTGTTATTGGTATATTCTCTTATTGCCATCTTAAAAATCAAATGGCAACATGTACTTTTAGCCGTCATCGCAACGGCTGCCTCGGCGTTCCTGGGTTCATCGCCCCTGATACCCATGGTGGTTGGCATTACAGGTTTAAGTATTATTACGCTGATTGATAAGAGAGACCCCGACAATAAAGAATGGACCATCGCTTCGTGGGATTTTACGAAACAAATTATGCCCTTGCTGGCCATTGGTGTTTTAGTGGCGGGCTTTCTGCTGGGCTCCACGCACGACGACACCGCAATGGCCGGCGTAATCCCAAATGAATGGATTTCAAACCTTGTAGGCGGCAATTCAGTCTTCTCTAATTTCTTTGCTTCTATTGTGGGAGCTTTCATGTACTTTGCTACACTAACTGAAGTCCCTATTCTTCAGGGATTAATGGCTGCCGGAATGGGCAAAGGACCTGCCCTGGCGCTGTTGCTTGCCGGCCCTTCGTTGTCACTGCCGAACATGCTGGTTATCCGTGGAATAATCGGCACTCAAAAAACAGTGGTTTATGTGCTTCTTGTAGTGGTTATGGCAACGGTTACGGGCCTTGTTTACGGTATGCTTTTTTAAAAACATCAACTTCAAAATATGATAAAATGGACAGGCGAAAAGCGATAAAAGTAGCTGCCGGTGTTATTGTTGGAGGCGGAGCCAGCCTACTAACAAATGCCTTCAAACCAAAAGTTAAATTTGATAACGAACCTCACAAACTGGATTATAACCAGGCATATTCAATATAACTAATTTAAAATGTTAGTTCGTGTTTTTACGAATGAAATATTGAAAATGTTCTAAAAATCTAACCAAAAATTGGCTGCCAATGGAAACAAAAGGCTACAAAGTGAAGTATTTATCCGATGGACTTATTGGTTTGGCTGATTATCTTAGGGGCGACAATGCTTTTAATTTCATTGTTGATTGAAAAAAAACAATAAATTAAGACGTATTCTTACGTCACTTAAAATTCTTGACGTATATTTGCGTCAAATAATTTAAAATGGCACAAGCGAAAACAGAATTATTCGAAAAGGAGCTAACAAAACAAGCCAAGCTTTTTAAAGCCTTGGCCCACCCTGCGCGATTGAAGATATTGCAGTTTCTCGCCGAAACGAAAACATGTATTACCGGTGATATTTCGGATGAACTCCCTTTGGGAAGAACCACTGTAAACCAACACTTAAAGGAATTGAAAGAAGCTGGTTTAATTGTTGGGCATATCGTGGGTGCGAAAACAAACTACTGTCTGAACCCTGAAAAAATGAAAGATTTCAAAAATCAGGCAGTTGACTTTTTCACACAAATTGAAATGGAAGTGATGAAAGATGAAGATTTAAAATTAGTGGTAAAAGAAAAATACGGCCAAATTGCTGAACAAAGCATTTTGGCCCGGCAATCGTGCTGCGGCACATCAGCTTGCTGTGGTGAATTGGAATTTAGCATGATTGGCGATGAATACAACAACATTGAAGGCCATAACCCCGAAGCAGATTTAGGCTTGGGCTGTGGGGTTCCGACTGAATTTGCCTTTATAAAAAAAGGCGATACCGTTATTGATTTAGGCTCTGGTGCAGGGAACGATTGTTTTGTTGCAAGGGCATTGGTTGGTGAAACCGGGAAGGTGATTGGTATTGACATGACCGAATCGATGATAGAAAAGGCCCGTTCAAATAACCTGAAAATGGGGTATAACAATGTGGAATTCCAATTGGGCGATATTGAAGATTTACCGGTTGATGACAATACAGCCGATGTGGCAATCAGTAATTGTGTGTTAAATCTTGTTCCAAATAAAGACAAAGCATTTTCTGAGATTTATCGCATTCTGAAACCTGGTGCCCACCTTTCGGTATCTGATGTTGTTTTAAAAGGGGAACTGCCCGCTAAACTCAAGCAGGCAGCCGAAATGTATGTCGGGTGTGTTTCAGGCGCCATGCAAAAAGACGTTTACCTGAAAGTAATCAGCAACAGTGGTTTGGTCAATATTAAGGTACAAAAAGAGAAACCAATTGGCATTCCCGATTCGGTTTTACTGAATTACTTGTCGCCGCAAGAGCTGATTGAATACAAGCAATCAGGCATTGGCATATTCAGCATTACGGTTTATGCCGAGAAATAGAAAAAATTAGAATCCGCTAATTTTAAAACTACCATAAAATGGCTGCAAAGAAACAAATTGGTTTTTTTGAAAAATACCTCACCATTTGGGTCGCATTGTGTATTGTTGGCGGCATTTTTATCGGCTCATTTGCCGGTGAAACAATGCAGATTCTTAGCAGGATGGAAATTTACAGAGTGAATATTCCCATTGCTATTTTAATCTGGCTGATGATTTATCCCATGATGCTGCAAATTGATTTTTCGAGCATCAAAAATGTGGGGAAACGCCCGAAAGGATTAATCCTGACCCTTGTTGTAAACTGGCTGATAAAGCCCTTTACCATGGCGTTTTTTGCATGGATTTTCTTTACCAAAGTATATGCAGCCTTTATAACTCCCGATTTGGCCGGGGAATATATTGCAGGAGCTATCTTGTTAGGTGCTGCGCCATGTACCGCTATGGTTTTTGTGTGGAGTTACCTTTCGGACGGTGACCCAACTTACACACTGGTACAGGTTTCGGTAAACGACCTGATAATCCTTGTGGCATTTGTACCAATTGTTGGTCTCCTGTTGGGGATTACCAATGTTACTATACCTTACAACACGCTTATTTTTAGTGTGGTTATTTATGTGGTGATACCTTTGGTGGCAGGTTACCTGACCAGTAAAACACTGATAAAAAAGTACGGACAGGAATGGTTTACCGGGATTTTTCTGCCAAAACTTAAACCAGTAAGCATCTTTGCCCTGTTGCTGACCCTGGTTCTTTTATTTGCTTTTCAAGGGCCAAACATCACCAAAAACCCGCTCATCATTTTATTGGCAGCAGTTCCGTTGGTTATTCAAACCTATTTTATCTTTTTCATCACATGGTTTAGTGGCAGAAAATTGAAATTACCCTATGCCATTTGTTCTCCCTCTGCAATGATTGGCGCCAGTAACTTTTTTGAATTGGCCGTTGCCGTTGCCATCGCATTATTCGGTTTACAATCTCCAGCGGCTTTAGTAACCGTAGTTGGGGTTTTGGTTGAAGTTCCTGTAATGCTTTCGCTGGTGGCATTGGCTAATAGGTGGAAATATTAAATAAATTATTATGAAAACAATACAGTATAAATCAATCATAACCTGCCCAAATTGTGGTTTTCAAAAAGAGGAAACCATGCCAACGGACTCTTGTCAGTTTTTTTATGAATGTACACACTGCCAAACCGTTTTGAAACCTAAACAGGGAGATTGCTGTGTTTACTGCTCCTATGGAAGTGTTCCCTGTCCTTCTGTTCAGCAATCGAAAAATTGTTGTTAATTTGCAGTTATAATGAAAAAGAATATCAACAACAAACTCAACTCAAAAGACATTAAACCAACGGCCATGCGGCAATTGGTATTAAACGTTTTAACCGAAAAAAAACGGCTGTCAGCTTACCTGAATTGGAACAAAAATTTGAAAAAGCAGATAAGGCAACTTTATATCGAACACTAAAAACTTTCCAGGAAAAAAAACTGATTCATTCGATTGAAGACGGTTCGGGTTCTTTGAGATACGCGCTTTGTCAGGACAATTGCGAGTGCGACCCCGAAGACCTGCACGTTCATTTTCTTTGCACAAAATGTAATCAAACATTTTGTTTAAACGACATTCCTGTTCCAACAATAAATCTTCCCAATAGATTTTCCCTCGAAAGTGTGAATATGGTTGTGAAAGGCATTTGCTCCAATTGTGAACGGTAACTTTGCAACCCGGTTGCATCAACAATTTAGTATCTTTGACGTTGTAATTTTTGAATAAAATTCTGACAGATTGAAATTAATGGAGAAACATACAGGTAAATTTCTTGTCCTGATTGCAGGGATAATTATTTTTGCCCATGCTGTTATTCCACATCACCATCACTTCGATTCCATTGATTCGCATTCGCAAAATTCTCACTGTGAAACTTCAAATTCCGAAAAACACGGTGACAATCCTGAAACACATTGCCACGCCTTAAATATTGTCGTTTCAGAAAAGCCTGGCAATTTAACTGTTGCGGCATTAATCGTTTCGCAACCTGCTATCGATTTGTCGATAACTCAAACCAAACCTGATTTAGAATTAACAAGAAATTCATTAATCCTACCCATTCCTTTTGGGTTTTCTCCACCCGAACAAATTTTCCTTACCAACCATTCATTAAGGGCACCTCCCGCTACTGTTTAATTTCTTTTTGATTTTTTTATAAATCCGATAGAGCATTATCGGGTATAATAATCACTTAATCTTTTAAATATGAAAAAGAAGAGATTAAGCAAGCAACAGCTTTTTGAAAAGCAACGGCTTGACGAAAAAAAATTTAACAGAACCATGCTGATAAGTTTCAGCATCCTTTTTCTCGGTGCAATCTCAATTCTATTATTTCGTGTTTATCTGTGCGACACCAGGTTTGCCTGGCATAAAATTGCATGGTATGGCAAAGTAGTGCCTGATAACTGGGTATGTATGAATGGGGATAACCTGTAGATTCATGAAAGCACCAAAGTGGTTTTCGAGGACAAAACTTACTATTTCTGTAGTCAGCAATGTTTCAATCACCTCGTAAATCATTTCAGAAAAGTTGCAATAACTCCTGATGCATTTTCAGGAGATTCAATAAATAAAGTTGACGCAATTATTGGACTTAAAACAAGGAACAAGTCGGAAGTGGTCTATTTCAAAAACAAACAAAATTTCACGAAATACTATGAATCGAAACACAAGAAATAAACGCAAGTTTCAACAAACAAAAAACAATTGAAATGATAAACAGTATTATATCCTTTTCAATAAAGAACAAGGCGCTAATCGGGCTTATGACCATAGGACTGATTATTGGCGGAATATATTCCATGACCAAAGTGCCTTTAGATGCCACACCTGACATTACAAACAATCAGGTTTTGGTTATAACAACCGCGCCCAATTTAGGGACAGAAGACATTGAACAGTTTGTTACCTATCAAGTAGAATTGGCAGTGGCAAACCTTCCCGATGTGACTGAAATCCGCAGTATATCCCGGTTTGGACTCTCCGTGGTGACCATTGTTTTCAAAGAAAGTGCCGGTACTTTTCTTCCACGGCAGTTGGTCAGTGAAGCCCTGGCCGAGGTAAAAGAAAAAATCCCACAAGGATTTGGAGAGCCATTTATGGCGCCAATCAGCACCGGATTGGGCGAAATATATCAATACACGCTCGAAGTGCAACCCGGTTACGATACCATTTATGATGACATGGTACTACGCACTATGCAGGAATGGATTGTAAAACGACAAATGGCCATGCTTCCCGGAGTGGTAGAAGTAAATTCTTTTGGTGGTAGGGGAAAACAGTACGAAGTAGCTGTTAATCCAGATAAGCTCAGGAGTATGGGCTTGGCCATTTCGGATATTTTTGAAGCCCTCGAAGACAACAACCAGAACACGGGAGGCGCTTATATCGAGAAAAACTTTCAGGCCAACTTTATCCGTGGCGAAGGCTTAATGAGGTCTATTGATGATATAAAAAACACGATGGTTGCCAATATCGACGGTCAGCCCATTTTTATTAGGGATGTAGCAGAAGTGAAATACGGAAGTTTTGTCCGCTTTGGCGCTTTTACAAAAGACGGCAAGGGAGAGGCAGTTGGCGGTATCGTAATGATGCTGAAGGGCGAAAACTCAAATGATGTGATTAAGGATGTTAAAGAACGGATGGCCTTAATACAAAAATCATTGCCCGATGGTGTCGTAATAGAACCTTTCCTCGACCGCAGCAAACTGATTAAAAGCACAACATCCACAGTTGCAGAAAACCTGTCGTTGGGTGCGCTGATTGTCATTTTCGTCCTCGTCATATTCCTGGGGAATTTAAGGGGCGGTTTAATCGTGGCATCCACAATTCCGCTGGCTTTGCTCTTTGCTTTTATCATGATGAACCTGTTTGGGGTATGGGCAAACCTGATGAGTTTGGGGGCGCTCGATTTCGGGATATTGGTCGATGGTGCGGTGATTATCGTAGAAAGTATGATTTTTTACCTGCACCGTAAAAACCTCATCGGCACAAAACTCGACCAGGCCAAACGAAACGAAATTGCCTATAATTCGGCAAGTAAAATGATGAACTCGGCATTTTTTGGGCAGTTG
Organism: uncultured Maribellus sp.; assembly: GCA_964572085.1. Classification (GTDB taxonomy): domain Bacteria; phylum Bacteroidota; class Bacteroidia; order Bacteroidales; family Prolixibacteraceae; genus Draconibacterium. Next base: position 10,116 of record CAZNEV010000043.1, read on the forward strand.
ATTATTCTGATTGTTTTTATACCCGTTTTGGCATTGCAGGGGGTAGAGGGTAAAATGTTTATCCCCATGGCCATGACCTTTGGCTTTGCCGTTTTGGGCGTAGTAATACTATGCCTGACATACATACCAATGATGGCAGCATTATTTCTTCAACCACCAAAAACAGATAAAAAATCCTGGGGCGATAAAGTAATTGGAAAACTCGAAAATGCATACACTCCCGTAATCCGATGGTCGCTTAAAAGAAGTTGGATTGTAATAACAATTGCTTTTGTGCTGTTAGTTTCCGGCGGTTTTCTGTTTACACGGATGGGAGCCGAATTTATCCCTAAACTCGACGAGGGCGATTTTGCTTTTCAGGCATTCTTAAAACCGGGAACTTCGTTGACCGAAGTCACAAAAGCATCTACCCGGTTGGAACAGATTGTTTTGGAAAACTTCCCCGATGAAGTGGAAAGCGTTCAAAGCAGGATTGGTGTTGCCGATTTGCCCATGGACCCCATGCCCATAGACATTGCAGATATATTTGTGATATTGACTCCAAAGAATGAATGGACAAAAGCCGAATCGAAAGAGGAATTAATGGATAAAATCAAAGAAAAAGTTAATGTTTTGCCGGGTATCAATTTTGAATTTACACAACCTATCGAAATGCGTTTCAATGAATTGCTGACTGGCATACGTGAAGATGTTGCCGTTAAATTGTATGGCGATGATTTGGATATACTGGCTTCCAAAGCCGAAGAAATTGCCGGGCTAATTTCCGGTATTGATGGTGTGGCAGGTGTAAAAGCGGAGGCCACAAGTGGTTTGCCGCAAATAACCGTACATTACGACCGCAACAAGCTTGGCCGCTACAACCTGAAAATTAAAGAACTCAATACCATTGTTGAAACCGCTTTTAGTGGTGGCGTTGCCGGAAGCATTTACGAAGGCGAGCGGATGTTCGACCTGGTTGTACGGTTGGACGAGGAACACCGTACAAGTATTGACGACATTCGAAACCTGTTTGTTAACCTGCCGGACGGCAATCAAATACCGTTAAAAGAAGTGGCCGAAATCAGTTACCAGCCGGGCCCGATGCAAATTAGCCGCGACAATACTAACCGGCGTACTTACGTCGGAATTAACGTGGAAGGACGGGATATTAAATCTCTCGTAGAAGAAATTCAAACCACCTTAGATGAAAAACTGGAACTGCCAACGGGCTATTATATCCGGTATGGAGGTGCTTTTGAAAACCTCGAAAGGGCATCAAAACGTTTGTCCCTTGTAGTTCCGCTTGCTTTGGCGTTAATTTTTATGCTGGTATTTTTTGCCGTGAAATCGTTCCAACAAACCCTTATGATTTATGTAGCTGTTCCCTTCGCTGCTGTTGGGGGTATATTTTCGCTCTATTTGCGGGATATGCCTTTTAGCATTTCTGCCGGGGTTGGGTTTATCGTCCTGTTCGGCGTCGCGGTACTGAATGGCCTGGTATTGATTAGCGGGTTTAATGAATTAAAAGCAGAAGGCAAACTCCACATTAACGACATTATTAAAAAGGGTTCTATCCGGCGTATCCGCCCTATTTTGCTAACGGCTTCAACCGATATTTTGGGCTTTTTGCCTATGGCGGTCTCTGCATCGGCAGGCGCAGAAGTTCAACGGCCTTTGGCAACTGTAGTAATTGGAGGGATGCTAACATCTACTTTACTAACGCTAATTGTGCTGCCCATTCTCTATAAATTTGTTGAATCGGGGGCTAAAAAAATAAAGCTGCCTAAATCGGCAATGGGTGTATTTTCTGTCCTTTTTATAATGGCAGGTTTGGGGATTTCAGGAAATGCCAATGCGCAGGATTCTTCCCTAACATTGCCACAAGTCATTGAAAGGGCAAAAGAAAATTATCCTGCAATTAAGGCAGCCCAATTGGAAGTTGACAAACAGGAAGCTTTAAAAGCAACGGCTTACCAATTGGGTACAACGGCTGTTTACACGGGCAAGGAAGAAGTGGGGAACGGTGCGCCCGGTATTCAAAACAGAATTGGGATTGGCCAGTCGGATATCGATATTTTTGGCATTCCGGCCAAGAACAAGTTAGCCAATGCACGCACCCAACAAGCTGTTTCGGGGCAGAACCTTACCGAATATTCGCTAACCCGCGATGTTAGCATTGCCTGGTACAATGCGGTTCATGCCAAACAACAATGGCAGCTTTTTAAAGAACTCGACACCTTATACACCGATTTTCAGAAAGCTGCAGAATTGAGGTACAAAACACAGGCTACTTCTAAGATTGAATTTCTTTCCGCTTCGGCTAAGTACAAAGAATTGCAGGTAAATTTAAGGAAAGCGGAAAGCAACTATTTGGCAAGCTTGCAAATTCTGAATCAATACCTGTTATACCCGGTTGCAGTAGATGTTAACCTACAGGATTTGGGGCAATATGCTTTCGATATAGTTTCCGAAAATGATTCATTGAGCGAAAGCCCCTTGCTGAATTATTATTCAACCGGGATTGATGTGGCAGAATCGGCATGGAAAGCGGAAAAAGCCAATTTCCTTCCAAAGTTGAACCTGGGTTATAAGTGGCAGTCGGTTGACGGCAATTCCGGGTTTTATGGTTGGGAAGCTGGTATCTCTTTACCATTGGCCTTCTTTTCACAATCGGGCAAAACCAAAGCTTCAAAAATTAACTTCCAAATTGCCAACCGGCAATACGAGCAAAAAGAACTGGAAATAAAAGCCGGGTACAATCAGCAAATCAGCCGATACCTTACCTTGAAACAGGTTATCGTCTATTATCAAAAAGAAGCATTGCCCCTGGCTGACGAACAAATTCAGGCTTCCAACCTGGCATACCGGCTGGGTAGTATCGACTATGTTCAATTTATTCAGAATACTGAAGCGGCAATCCGTACAAAACAAGATTTTTTAATGCAACAGGCGGAGTACTTCGAATTGTCTGCCCAACTGAAATTCATAACAGGTAAATAATCAACAAAATTGAGTAATGATGAAAACAAAAATAATTATAGCATTTATGGCAGTTGCCACATTAATGTCGTGCAATACTAAAAATAAAACGACCAGCGAAAGCGAAGAAAACGAAGAGCATGGACCCGAAGGTGTTGTTGTATTAAATGAGAACCAACGGGAAGCCCTGAATTTAAAATTAGGAACTTTCCAAATGCGGAACTTAACCACGGTAGTAAAATCGAACGGGCAGTTAGAAGTCCCCCCGGCAAGCAGTGCCGAGGTTACGGCGGTTATTGGTGGTAATGTAAAAGAGATTAAGGTGTTTCATGGCGACAGGGTAAAAAAAGGTCAATTGCTGGCAGTGCTGGAACACCCCGATTTTATTGTTTTACAGGAAGAATTTGCCGAAGTAGCCAACAGGCTTGAATATTTGGAACAGGAATTTGAACGCCAGAAAGAACTTTTTGAAAACAACGTGGGTGCAGGCAGGGACTACCAAAAGGCTAAAACGGAATACAGCACAGCAAAAGCAAAATATGAAGGCTTAAAATCACGATTGCAATTGATAAATCTTTCACCTGCAAAAATTAAAGAAGGGATTATTTCGAACACAGTCAGTATCCTTTCCCCGATTAATGGTTTTATTAATGAGGTAAATATCAAAGTAGGCTCTTATGTTGATGCAAAAGACATACTCCTTGAAATAACCGACAATAGTGCCATTCATGCCGATTTTATGGTTTATGAAAAAGATGTGCATCTAATAAAAGAAGGCCAAAAAGTCCATTTTACGGTTTCAAACCGCCCGGGCGAAGAACTGACCGCGACCATATTTGCCATTGGCAAAGAGTTTAAGGCCAATTCGAGGGCAGTTCATATCCATGCAAAAATTAATGAAAAAGTTTCTGGACTTATCCCGGGAATGTATATTTCCGGCCATTTGCATACCGATGAAAAATATACCCGGGCTCTGCCCAACGATGCTATTGTTACCGAAGGTACAAAATCATATATCTTTATATTGGACAAGCAAGCTCTTGAAAAACATACCGAAGAAGAAATCCATGAGGGGCATGAGTATGGAGATGACGATGATGATGATGCAAAAGAAAAAAAGCTGGCTTTCAGGATGGTCGAGGTCATGCCGGGGCTCAAAGATGATGGATATACCGAAATTCAACTGATTAATCCCTTGCCAGAGAACACACAGGTTGTAATGAATGCGGCTTACTATTTATTGGCCGATATGAAAAAGGAAGAAACCGAACATGAACATTAAAATTTTATGAGATGAAAAAACTGAAATTAGAAATACCACTCATTTTACCCGAAGTGCCGGACGAAAAAGACCAATGCGTTCAGGAGCTTATCTCACTGCTTCAGGAGCAAAAAGGACTGGAAAAAGTGCACGTTTCAGAAGCTGCTGATAATGGTGTACCTCAGCTTTGTTTTCACTACAACCCGGAATTGATTTCCATGGACCGCGTACGTTCAATTGCCCGGCAAACCGGGGCATCCATTACCGAAAAAATCGGGCACAAGCTCATCGGCGTAGAAGGCATCCGCCACCCGCGCCATGCGCGCGGCATCGAGCGTAACCTGCGCGACTTAAACGGTATGATTGAAGTATCGGTTTCTGCCTCGGGAATGGTACGGGCTGAGTTCGACACAAGCCAGATGGATGAAGCGGCAATCGTTGAAGCCTTACGAAAAGAAGGCCTCGGAATAACTGATACTGCCCTAAAAGCCGGGGAATATCTTCGCGGCATCAAAGAAACAGAGAAAGCACCGAAAGACAAGAAGCCTGAACACAAAGAAAAAGAAAGAGAAGAACATGAACATACCCATGGCGGCCTGTTTGGCAAAAATACGGAGTTGGTTTTCTCTATCCTTTCGGGAGTATTGTTGGGCATTGGCTTTGGCCTTTCTTTCGTAGATGCCGTCTCTTCGTGGGTTAGCCTATCGTTGTACATCGGAGCTTATTTATTTGGCGGTTTCTACACTACCAAAGAAGCGTTCGAAGCCGTACGTAAAGGTGGATTTGAAATTGATTTTTTGATGCTGGTTGCCGCTATTGGTGCAGCTGTTTTGGGTGCATGGGCCGAAGGCGCTTTGCTGCTGTTCCTATTCAGTATGGGTCATGCCCTCGAACAATATGCCATGAACAAAGCCCGCAAATCTATTGCTGCTTTGGCTGAACTTGCCCCCAAAACTGCCTTTCTAAAAAAGAACGGGAGAATTGAAGAAGTAGGTGTTGAAAAACTGAGTATAGGCGATATCATCGTAGTGAAGCCTCACAGCAAAATCCCGTCAGATGGCGTCGTGGTTAGCGGCGAAGGCAGCGTGAACCAGGCCCCCATTACGGGCGAAAGTATTCCTGTGGATAAAATACCGGTTGAAGAGCCCGAAAAAGACTATTCCAACGAAAAAAACATCAGTGACGAAAACAGGGTTTTTTCAGGCACAATCAATGGTAACAACACATTAGATGTTAAGGTTATTAAGGAAGCTAAAGATTCTACACTCTCCCGTTTGGTAAAGCTTGTGAATGAAGCCCAAACGCAGAAATCACCCACCCAGCGGTTTACCGATAAATTCGAGAAATACTTCGTTCCCGCTGTTTTGGGATTGGTGGTTGTATTGCTCGGTGCTTTTTTGGTCATAGACGAAAATTTTAGCGACAGCTTTTACAGGGCCATGGCAGTCCTTGTAGCCGCCAGCCCTTGTGCTCTGGCCATTTCCACACCAAGTGCGGTATTGAGCGGGGTGGCCAGGGCCGCAAAAAGCGGGGTGCTTATCAAAGGCGGGCGGCCGTTGGAAGACCTGGGGGTTTTGACCGCCCTGGCTTTCGATAAAACCGGGACACTTACCGAAGGCAAACCAAAACTCACTAAAGTAGTTCCGCTGAACAATACCGATGAGAATGAATTGCTGAAAATGGTAATTGCCGTGGAAAACCTGAGCGACCACCCCTTGGCAAAGGCGGTGGTAAGGGACGGTAAAAAACGTTTGGAAGGAAATAGTATTCCCGAGGCCACAGATTTGGAAGCCGTTTTGGGTAAAGGCATAAAGGCAACACTGGGGAATGATAAAGTATATATAGGCAACCTGGAACTGTATGAAGCCCTCGATGATAAAAAACCTTCCAAAAACATTACAGAAGAAGTAAAAGCCCTCGAAGCCGAAGGGAACACCACCATGCTTATTCGCCGGAATGACGATTATGTAGGCATCATCGCCTTAATGGACACCCCGAGGGCAGAAGCAAAAAGTACGCTGGTACAATTAAAGAAAATCGGAATCAAACGGATGGTCATGCTCACGGGCGACAACCAGAAAGTGGCCGATGCCGTGGCCAAAGAAATAGGCTTGACCGATGCCTGGGGCAGCCTGTTGCCAGAGGAAAAAGTGGATGCCATAAAGAAACTGCAAGAGCAGGAATCGAAGGTGGCAATGGTAGGCGATGGCGTAAACGATGCCCCCGCAATGGCCAATAGCACCGTGGGCATAGCCATGGGCGCGGCAGGTTCTGATGTGGCACTCGAAACCGCTGATGTTGCCCTAATGGGCGACAAACTGGAAACCCTTCCCTTTGCTATCGGCCTGAGCAGAAAAGCAACAAGTATCATAAAACAGAACCTCTGGATTAGCCTGGGTATCGTTGCTTTACTTATTCCGGCAACCATCCTTGGGCTGGCCGGCATAGGCCTTGCCGTAGTTATTCACGAAGGTTCAACCCTTGTTGTGGTATTTAATGCCTTGAGGTTGTTGGCGTACAAAAAATAACTATATGCAAAAGAGTATATTTCACATTTCCAAAATGGACTGCCCTTCCGAGGAAGCCCTTATCAGGATGAAACTTGAAGGGCTTTCCGCTATTAAAAGTTTGGTTTTCGATATTGAAAACCGAAAGCTCACTGTCTTTCATTCTGAAGAAAGCCCTGAAATTGAGAATCACCTGAAGGAACTCAATTTAGGGTCGCAACTCCAGGAAACAATTGTTGCCCAAGCGGATGAATTCAAGGACAATTCATCGGTACAGTCTAAACTCCTTTGGACGGTTTTGATTATCAACTTTGCTTTTTTTATTATTGAAATCACCACGGGTTTTATTTCTCAATCGATGGGGCTGGTTGCCGATTCGTTGGATATGCTGGCAGATGCGCTCGTTTATGGTCTCAGTCTTTGGGCAGTCGGCTCAACCGTAATCCGCAAGAAAAAAGTGGCAAAACTGAGCGGCTATTTTCAACTGGCTTTGGCACTGATTGGTCTTATAGAAGTAATCCGCCGATTTTTCAGTTTTGAAGAAGTCCCGGATTTTAAAACTATGATAGTTGTATCCATACTGGCGTTGATTGCCAATTCCGTTTGCCTTTATTTATTGCAAAAATCAAAAAGTGAAGAAGCACACATGAAAGCCACTATGATATTTACATCAAACGATATTATTATCAATACCGGTGTTATCGCAGCCGGTGTATTGGTTTTGTTGACCCAATCAAAGTATCCCGATTTAATCATCGGTGCAATTGTTTTTTTAATCGTGGTAAGGGGTGCTTTCAGGATATTAAGACTTGGAAAATAGATATGAAAGCAATTTTAGAATCAATCATAACCTGCCCAAATTGTGGACATCAAAAAGAAGAAGCCATGCCGGAAGATTCTTGTCAGTTTTTTTATGAATGTGAAAATTGTAAGACAGTTTTGAAACCAAAACAGGGAGATTGCTGTGTCTATTGTTCGTATGGTTCGGTGAAATGTCCTTCGATACAAAATATACTTTCATAATTTTCTGAATTCTACCCTTCTGTTACGAGCCTTGTTTTCCGGATTGTTGTTTTCAGCAATGGGCTGGGAAGATCCATATCCTTTCGTGGTCAGCCGGTCTGCATGAATGCCTGAGTTTACCATGACAGCCTTTACAGCATCGGCACGTTCCTGCGAAAGGGCGTCATTCCGTTGGGCGGTTCCGTCGCTGTCTGTATGTCCGCCAACTTCAAACTTTAAATCCTGATTTTCTTTCATCATTTTCACAAATTCGTTGATTGTGCCCATGGATTCGGGTTTAAGGGTAGCTTTATTCACATCAAATTGAATTCCGTAAGCGATGAATTTTCCTTCTGTAATCACCTTGTTGTATGAATCAGAACCGCCGGCAGCTATACGAAAGTTTTTAAACATGACGGGATGTTCAGGGCTGTTCACTTCGATATCCAACTGAGCAGGTGCTCCCGGTTCTATCTGGTTTGAAATGCCAATCCTGTGTTGATCTACATATAGTTTTCCAATATTTTTATTTACATAAACCGCTACACGGCGCCAGTTATTTTGTGTGGTATTGACAGCCTCGGGTGCAAACCTCTTGCTACCGCCGCCAGACCAGTCGTCATTTTTGAAAACGCCAAATTCATAATGAGCATCGCCCGACAGGCCGGAAAGGCTTATTCTTATCGGAGCGGTTGCGCCGCCGTAAACCCCGACGGTTTCATCTTTCCCGCGAAAATAAAGGGTGATTTCAGAAGCGTCTGTCGAGGTGCTGATTCCACCGTTTGACAAGACATCAAGCTCTAAAGTAAACTGTTCGGGCAAGTATGCTTTTTCTTCCATTAGGGGATTAATATACACTCTGGAATCACCGGGTATAAACAAAACTTTTTCTCCGTTGTACGTTTGTATTTCAGCATTGCCCTCATCAATCAGCATTCTGCCGGGTATTTCAGCGTCGGCTTCACCGGCCATATCATAAAAATAAATGATCTTATCACCGGCCACAAAATCGTAGTTTTTAAAGCTCTGCAGCGTGTTGGGGATATTGGTTTTTTGCGGTTCAACAATAGTTTCTTCTGTGTCTGCTTCACCCTTTTCAGGCGCAAGATTCATTTTATCTGCTTCTTCCTCTGTATCTTGCTGTGTTTTACCTTTTTTAGCTGCTTCTTCAGTTTTGTCGAATGCTTTGTCTGTTGCTTCTTCTGCTTTGTCAACTACTTTGTCATCGATTTTTTGTGCAACTCTTTCCTTGACCCGGTTTAAGATTTGTCCTTGTGCCGGAACTTTAGCGATTGCAACCAAAAGGGCTGCAGCTAAAATTGAATTTAAAAAAAATATTTTCATATCTTGGAGATTAAATGAATTATCAGGCAAACGTAGGCAGTTGCCAAATGATTTCATTGGAAAAAAATCCCATTATTGATTTTATTCATTTTAAATGCGCCGTTTCTCCGCATTCAATAAAACTATTGAATACTTGAATGAAAGTTGTATGTTTGTAAAATCAAAACAATACAATTTAACAATGGAAGGACGGGAATTTAAAGATGCCATGTATGATGGGCTTGCAAAATTACTAAAAGCCTTGTCAAACCCATTTCGCTTAGAAATAATCGAAATACTTTCGCAGGGAGAAAAAAGCGTGGAAGGGATTGTACAGGCAACAAGCCTTACTTTTGCCAATGCGTCACAACATTTGCAGGTACTCAAAAACAACAATATTGTAAAAGCACGAAAAGAAAAACAATACGTTTTCTATTCAATAATCAGCGATGAGCTTCTTTCATTATACCAACACATAATAAAATACGCTGTTCAGGAAATCGCTGAACTCGAAAAAACATTGAACCGGCAACGGGAAGACAACAAGGCCATCAATGCGGTAAGCCTCGATGAACTGGAAACGATGCTTCAAAATAAAGATGTTTTACTTATGGATGTGCGCCCTGCTATTGAATATGAGTTTGGGCATATTACCGGGGCATTTTCTGTCCCGATGAACGAATTAATGGATAAACTAAAAAACTTATCTAAAAACAAAGAAATCATTGCATACTGCCGCGGCCCGTTCTGTGTGCTGGCAGACGAAGCTGTTAAAATTTTGAGTGAACAAGGATACAATGTTCGAAGGCTTAACGAGGGGTATCCTGAATGGAAGGTAAAACAGATGGAAGATAATCAAATGAACTAAATTATATGAAAACAATTATAATTCTTGGAGGCGGTGTTGGCGGAATTGTAACCGCTAATGAACTTAGCAATCGGCTAAGCGGGAAGCACAAAATTATCCTGATTGAAAAGAATGCAGAACACACGTTTGCCCCTTCGTATCTGTGGCTGATGACTGGCGGCCGTAAGAAAAAGCAAATAAGTGTACCACTCAAATCGCTCCTTAAAAATAATATTGAAGTAGTAAATGAAGTAGTAAATGAAATTGTTCCGGCTGAACAGAAAGTAAAAGCGGGTGAGAGAGAATATCATTATGATTTTCTAGTAATAGCACTTGGCGCCGATTTAGCCCCTGAAAAGGTTCAGGGTTGGGATGATAGCATTCATAGCTTTTACACCTTGGAAGGAGCGGTGAAATTACACGAAACACTGAAAAACTTTTCAGGCGGAAAGGTTGCTGTAGTAATTTCATCGATGCCCTACAAATGCCCCGGGGCACCACATGAAGGAGCAATGCTTATCGAAGATTTTCTCAGGTCAAAAGGGCTTCGGGAGAAAGTTGAGATTAACCTTTTTACCCCCGAACCACAACCGCTGCCTGTCGCGGGACCTGAACTTGGAAATGCAGTTAAAAGCATACTCGACAGTAAAGGGATTCGCTTTCATCCGTCGATGAACCTTAATTCAGTTGACACAAAGTCAAAACAACTGTTTTTCAACGGGAAAGATACTTATGAATATGATTTGCTCATCGTTATTCCACCTCACCAGTCTCCCGAGGTTATTCGCACATCAGATTTGGCGAATGCAAACGGTTGGGTAGATGTAAATCCCGCAACGCTTCAAACAAAGTATGAAAATGTTTTTGCGATTGGCGATATTGCATCCATACCATTACCCGGCAGATGGTTTCCGGATAAGCCAATGATGCTTCCCAAAGCAGGGGTTTTTGCCCATTTGCAGGCTGAAGTTGTAGCAAAAAACATTGTCAGGAAAATTAAAGGCGAAAAAGCGGATGTACAATTTTGTGCTGACGGTTATTGTATGCTTGAAGCAGGTGAGGATTTGGCAGGTTTTGCATATGGTGATTTTTTCGGGGAACCTCATCCACACGTTCACTTAAAAAAGATTGGTAAAAAATGGCATATCGGGAAAGTGCTTTTTGAAAAGTGGTGGCTGAGCCCGTTTGGTCTTAAAAAAGCATTCTACAAAAATCTACTCCAGTCAGGCGGAAAGTTAATCGGCATTCCGGTTAAACTTTAAAAAGCACACAATTAAAAAAACGAATAAAATATTGAAAATTTCCGAATCAATCTAAAAATTTCCACTCTACCCTTCAACTTGCAGTTGGAATTTAATTCCTGATACCATGGAAAATCCAATTTATCTCGATTATAACGCGACAACCCCGATCGACAAAGAAGTAGCCGATGAAATGCTACCCTATATTCAAACCTGGTTCGGAAATCCATCCAGTTCATATCCCATAGGAAGAAAAAGCAAGATAGCTATTGCGCGGGCAAGAGAACAGGTGGCCAGTTTGATAAATGCCAGTCCTGATGAAATAATATTCACCAGCGGTGGCACAGAATCAAACAACCATGCGATACAGGGAATTGCCTTTGCTCATCAGAAAAAGGGGAAACATATTATTACCTCAGCCATTGAGCATCCGGCCGTAACCGAAGTATGTAATTACCTTGCCTCATTGGGTTGGGAAATCACTTATTTGCCGGTCGATAGCTATGGGGCTGTGAACGCAAGCGATGTTGAAAAGGCTATCAGAAGGGATACGGTACTTATAACCGTTATGCATGCCAACAACGAGGTTGGGACAATTCAGCCGATTGAAGAAATTGGGGCAATAGCCCAAAAAAACAACATTGTCTTTCATACCGATGCCGCCCAGTCTGTTGGAAAAATTGAAACAGATGTTAAAAAACTTGGGGTTGATTTGCTCACCATTGCCGGACATAAACTCTATGCACCAAAAGGCATTGGGGCTTCATATGTGAAAAATGGCACTCAACTTCAAAATCTGATGTTTGGCGCCAGTCAGGAGAAAGGCTTCCGGCCCGGCACTGAAAACGTGCCCTACATCGTTGGCCTGGGCAAGGCTTGTGAACTGGCGCAGCGCGATTCTGACAAAAATCATAATCACATGGTAAGGATGCGTGAAAGACTGTTGCTTGGCTTGCAAAAAAAAGGACTGGCATTAAAACTTAATGCCGATTTAAAAAATTGCCTGCCAAATACCCTGAGCGTTTCATTCGAAAATGTGGAAGCACATACGCTTGCATCGGCAATCAGTAACGAGGTTTGTATTTCAACCGGTTCTGCATGCCATGCTGATTCAATTGAAATATCACCCGTTCTGAAAGCGATGAACACCGACCTGAGAATTTCAGCCTCAACGGTACGTATCTCAACCGGAAAATACACCACCCAAAAAGAGATTGACCGTGCGGTTCAATCCATTTCGGATAAAGTAATAAAACTCAGTACCAAATAATCATTTTAAACAATTAATTATGCGTAAATCTGTTATTTCTCTGGTTATTATGTCCTTGTTGTTGGTGAGCAGCCTCCATGTTTTTTCCATTCAGCAAAGGAAAGGGGATCAACCACAAGCTACGTCAATTGGCATGGTCATTTATTCCAATGATGTCGAAACAGTTTGGAATGCCTTTAGGCTGGCCAATTATTCAAAAACCCAGGGAGACACTGTTAGCATTTTCCTCCTCGGGAAAGGGGTTGAGGTTGACGACCTTGTGAATGAAAATGAAGATTTGAAAGAACAGGTTGATTCTTTTTTAGAAAAGGGCGGGACAATACTTGGCTGTGGTACTTGCTTGCAGAGCCGGAAAAAGGATGAACCTCAGGTTTGTATCTTTTCTTCATTATCCGATTTATATGATGTGATTAGAAAAAATAAAATAGTTTTAACCTTTTAATTTAAATATATTGTTGTTAGAAAAATTTAAAATTATGGACAAAGATTTCACAGGTTTTCAAACCAAATGCGTGCATGGCGGGGAGCAATTAGACAAAGAAGGTGCAATCCACATCCCCTTGTACAATCATTCCACATTCGGGTTCCGTACCACATCGGATTTACTCGATGTTGTAGAAGGTCGTAAACAAGGGAATTTGTACACAAGGTATGGTCTTAACCCTACCATAACGGCAGTTGAAAAAAAACTTGCCACTCTCGAAGACGCGGAAAACGCTTATGTTTTTAGTTCAGGGATGGCTGCCGAAGCGGCTGTTTTTATGGCCTGGTGCAAACCGGGCGATAAAATAATTTGTATTGGCGATGTATATGGCGGCACCTATGAATTGTTGAGTTTAAATCTCAGGCAATTTCAAATTGAAACAGAATTTATTTTGGGCAGTGAATTACACACGCTGGAGAATTCAATTAGTGACAATACAAAGATTGTATTTCTTGAAACGCCTTCAAATCCGAACATCGAAATATTCGACATTGCGGAAATAGCCGGGCTTTGCAAAAAGAAAAACACTTTATTGGTAATTGACAATACCTTTGCATCCCCGGTGAACCAAAATCCTTTGGAACTCGGTGCCGATATGGTTGTTCACAGCACAACGAAATACCTCGGAGGGCACAGCGATATTACGGGCGGGGTGATTATGGGGCCAAAAGCTTTGCTCGAACCGGTCTGGGTTTGGAGAAAAAACCTTGGCCAAATGATGGCTCCCGACGTTGCGTTTTTGCTTGCCAGAAGTCTCAGGACGCTTGGGGTGAGGGTGAAGATGCAAAATCATAATGCTATGGAGATTGCAAAATATTTAGTAAGCCACAGCAAAGTTAAAAAAGTTAATTATCCCGGGTTACCCAACTTTAAAGGCCATGAAATTGCAAAAAAACAGATGAAAGGGTTTGGGGGAATGTTAAGTTTTGAATATGACGGTGATGCCCAAACAACGGCGGGTATGGTGGACCGGCTCAGGCTTTTTTCCATTGCCGCAAGCCTTGGCGGGGTTGAAAGCCTTGTAACACAGCCAATAACAACAACGCATCATGGCATGTTGCCCGAAGAAAGAGAACGTCGGGGAATAAGCGATAATCTTGTGCGATTATCCGTAGGATTGGAAGATGCTTCCGATTTAATCAGTGATTTGAAAAATGCTTTATGAAATTTCAGCAATTGTGATTGAATTAATATCAATTTAAACCTGTCCTGAATGTGGTTTCCAAAAAGAGGAAACTATGCCGAAAAATAAGCAGAAGCACGAGAATAAGACCATGTGGGTAGTCCTGTTAACCGCTATCACCATGGTTGTGGAAATTGTTTTTGGACTGACAACATAAATCAATGGTTTTATTGGCCGAGGGCATTCACATGGGTTCCCATGTGCTTGCCATTGGCACCTTTTTTCTTTGTTCTTCAATATTATACAACCCGATGGTTTCAAAAATACTCGTCCCCAATTAATTGTTGTTTCACTTTTTCTTTGCTTTGATTAAAGGTAAACGAAACGCCTATTTCAACAATTTGTCCTTCGTAATCATAAACCCAGTCGCGTTTAAATACGTCCATACCATTTGCTGTTGCACCGGTAAATCCACCTGCCTGATTGGAACCCAAAACATCAAGCATTTTGGCATAAAAATTCCAACCCTGCAACTTTGCAGGTGTATAATTCAATGCAAAATTCATCATTTGAAATTCGAGATCTTCGCCTTGAGGGGTTACGGTTTGTGATTTATACGCATAATCGAGTGTAAATTTTAACGGATTAAATATTTCCCAGATAAGGTTCAATTTAGCATCCCAGTTAAGACTGCTGCTACTGCTTTGGTCCCCAAACAAGGCCTCACTCGATTCAACCGAGAATTGGTAGAGCGAGCCGCCCGTAAAAAGTTTTACCTTACTTAAAATGTCAAAATTAAACCCTAGCTCACCCCCTGCTGCCAATTGGTTGCCGGCATTGGTAAAACTTCTGAGCAATACCCCGCCCCTATTGGCCAGGCCATAATGAAGACGGTTAACCCTGTATATCGCGTTTGACGCCGACCGCACAAACCCGGTCAGGGTCATATTGTGTTTACCCAGCAAACGATTATACGACAGGTCGGCGTTCCAACTGTATTCCGGTTCCAATAGCGGGTCACCCATTTCAAATATTTCCTGGTGACGCCTGTAAAGGAAAGGGGCCATGTCTTTGGCCGGCGGCCGGTTGATGCGGCGGCTGGCAGCCAAAGAAATAATGTCTGCATCAGTGGCCTGATACCTCAAATGAAGCGTTGGAAAAACATCAAACTTATTCTGTTTGAATTCTGTTTCATTGAAGTCGCGGCCAATTTCCCCAAACACGTCATACACTTCTTCAAAATATTGCGTGCTGTTCACATTCATTTGTTGATCAAGGTGCTCCGCACGTAATCCAAAAATGTAGTTAAGCTTGTTATGTGTACCGGCATATTCGGCATAGGCGGCATAAACATCCCGTTTCAGGTCGATTGTGTTGTCGAAGTAATCGTAACCTTCAAAATTACCGGTATTCACATTTACCGTATCATATTCGTAAGTGCCTCCCAAACGTACAAGTTGCGATACCGCACCCAAATTCAGGGAGTTTCCGTTATCAAATTCTTTTTGATAATTTATTGCAAGGCGGTAGGCGTCGAGAGGTGTTTCATCTTTCTGGAAAGAGTGAAACACCGGATTTCCGGGGTCGTTGGAATAATAGTCGTAGTACAAATGTTCTCCGTCGTAAGCAAATTCTTTGTTATCAATAGTTTGCTCCAGATTTGAGTTTTCATAGAGGAACGAAACTTTAAAAGACGAGTTGTCATCATTCTTCAGGTTGTAGTCCACACTTACGTTCTGGAAATGTCCCTTTCGTTCTTCGTGGTTCGGATTGTACAATTCGTACAAAGTGTCGCTAATAGGTCGCCCATTTGTACTGTTGGAAAAAAATGTATTGTATTTATAATGAGCAGCACGCCCGGTTTGCCTGTCCGAATATTGATAATTCGCCGACAATTGTGAGTTTTCACCAAGTTTGTAATCTGCTCCAAAGTTGGTGTACAGGTTTTCATCCCATTTGGGCCGTGTACCCATTCCGTCAAGAACGTAGTAAGTCCCGGAATAGGGTTGTGTTTCATCCTGATAAATATAGGTATAGACGTCACCAATTCCCTTGTTGCTCAGGTTTGTGAAATTCACCGAGCCATGAAGGCTTAACCTGTTCATATTATAAGTAAGATTTAGTCCTCCGTTGATTCGGTTATTGTCCAGTTCGTGGTTACTGAAAACATCCGTGCCGTTTTTCCAAGGCGTTCCTCCCAGCATTCCTGTCGCCAAAATAGTGAGGCCAGTATTTGCAACACGTTTTGTAGTAATGTTAATGATGCCTCCCTGCCCCTGAGCATCATACCTCGAGGTCGGCACGGTTATAATATCTATATCTTCTATATTTTCACTTGGTATTTGCCCAAGCAGCACCGACGCACTTGTGTTGGTGGGTTTTCCGTTTAAATAGACAACGAAATCAGATGAGCCGCGAACAGAAATCTCATTTTCACTGCTGATGGTTACAGATGGGAGTTTACTTATAACATCTATGGCTGTGCCTCCTCTGGCAGTTTCGAAGTCGGAAGCCCGGTAAGTTCTTCGGTCAATCTTGTTAACTGAAGTTCTTGCGGCAGCTTTTACCTCTATTGTTTCAATACCGATAACCCTGGGTTCCATTTCGATCTTTTCAAAATCAATATCTTTATTATCGGAAGAAACGGTAAAATTTGAAATTTTCCGGGAGTTGTAACCTATAAAAGAAACTACCAAGTCGTATGTCCCAAAAGTTACGTTCTCAATTAAAAATCGTCCATTTTCGTCTGAAACGCTTCCAGTGAAAGCATTCTCTTCTCCTGTTTTCATAATTGCAACAGTAGCAAAAGGGATGTTCTCTTCGGTGGCTTTATCAATAATAGCACCTTTTAATGAACCCCTTTGCGCCAAGGCTGTTGAAGTCGCCACAATCAATATCAGGGCTGTAATAAATAGTTGTCTCATAAATAATTTAGTCATCTTCCATTTTTTAATTCTGTAATTTGATCTAAGGCTTTAACCTCCCATTGCTTCGATAGAATTGAGGCGAGGGAAGGAATGCCGGGGTATATATAATGTTTTAAATAACCTTTTAAAATCGTAATTCAATGTCGTTTAATTAAGATTCCAATAATAAGAGTCCTATTATTAAACACCCTTTCCCGAGTACTCGGGACTCAGGGTGACTGTCAGACTGAGCGTAGTCGAAGTCTGGTTTCGCTAACTAAACGATATTGAATCGTAATTGTTTACCAAGTTCTATTTGGTGATTTTTAAAGTCATTGCCGGAACCGGTAGAAAAGGGCCTCTTAGCGGGCGTGCCAGTCGATGGGAAAGTGTTGTGTGGCAGCTACGATCATTTTCAGGATAAAAAAGCGATCCAAATTGGATGTTTCGGTATATTCCAACGAAAAACAATTTATTTAGAATTGAACCGCCCGGGATGAATTACGCGAGATCATCCCACAGAAAATAATCCCCGCTAATTTGCCAACTTTAAATTTTCGGGCTTACTTATTATAAATCCACTTCAATCCCTGCGGTTTGGCATAATTCTTTAAATTTGCGTTGATTAAAGAAAAATGAACAAAACCTTTGAGAACATAGCCGGATTATTTAAAAGCGGAAAATTTAAAAGCGACAGGCGGGTTGTTGTGTTTGTGGTATGCCTTTTTATTGCTACCGTGCTCTGGTTTCTGAATGCCCTGAGCAAAGATTATTCTACGGAAGTCTCCTATCCGGTTAAATATTTGAATGCCCCAAAAAACCAGTTCCTTGCCAACAAACCTCCGGCAAAATTCGAGTTGAAAGTAGAAGGGCACGGTTTTACCTTGCTGCGCCACAAGCTAAGCCTGACGTTTTCGCCCATCGTCATAAATTTAACGAGCATTACACAAGATCTTGAACATACTGCCGGAGTTTACAACATAAACAGCAAAAACCTCATCCGCAAAATTTCGAACCAGGTGAGCAGCGAAATTACCATTACCGAAATACAACCCGAATTTTTCCAGTTGGTATTAGACAGTTTAAGATCCAAGACTGTTCCGGTAGAGTTGGATGTGCATCTGGATTTCAAACCTCAGTTCAACCTGCGTTCTCCTTTGGTTGCGGTGCCGAAGCAAGTAGAAATAACCGGTCCATCGAATCTCCTGGACACTATTTTTTCGGTAAAATCGAAAGCGAGGACTTTCTCGAAAATTGACAGCGACTTCGAAAACAGCGTTGAGCTAATAGTGCCAAGCGGAATAAATGTTTCGCCAAGCAACGTGCTGGTGAAAGTTTTGGTCGAAAAATTTACTGAAAAGGAATTGAAAATCCCCATCCAAATTATAAACAAACCGGACAATGCGGATATAAAAATATTCCCGTCGGAGATAAAAGTGTTGTTCACCATTGGGTTGAACGAATTTGACCGGATTAAGCCATCGGACTTTGAAGCTTTTGTTGATTGCGATTCTATTGTCAGCGGGGCGGAATACATGCAGGTAACCTTGGACAAAAAACCTTTCTCAAACGAACCGATAAGATTCTTTCCTGAAAAAGTAGAATACCTTATCGAGACAAACTAAATGGTTGACGAGTAAAAAAGCACCGAATGACATTGAAAATTGGGATAACCGGAGGTATCGGAAGCGGGAAAACAACCGTCAGCAAGGTTTTTGCACTGCTGGGGATCCCTGTATTTGAAGCCGACGCTGAAGCAAAAAAACTACTCGATACAGCACCCGAAATAAAAATAGGCTTAATAGAGCATTTCGGAAAATCGATATACACTGCGGACGGAACGGTTGACCGGAAAAAGTTGGCTCACATCATTTTCAATAACGAATCAGCATTGAAAAAAGCGAATGAATTGGTGCATCCGGCGGTTAAAAAAACTTTTGAAAACTGGGCTGAACAACAAGACGCACCCTATGTGATTCACGAAGCCGCTATTTTATTCGAAAGCGGTTTTTACCGGATGATGGATTTCACGCTGTTAATTTCTGCATCCGAAGAACAACGCATCGCACGGGTTATGCAGCGCGACGGAACCAACGAAGAAAAGGTAAGACAACGAATGTCCAAACAATGGCTCGACACTGAAAAACAAAAACTGGCGAGTAAGGTACTAATGAACGACAACAAAAGTTTATTGATTCCACAAATCATAGAAATAGATAAAAATTTAAAAGAATATGGCAAAATTTGGTAAATGGATAGGCGGCGGTTTAGGTTGGGCACTTGGAGGCCCGATTGGCGCGCTGATCGGTTTTGCAGTTGGCTCGGCCATCGACGGAAGCTCGGAAGGTTTGAAACCATCACGAACCGGCTATTCGGGAACAACCACGGGAGGATATGTAATGAGTTTGCTGGTGTTAGTTGCCGCCGTGATGAAAGCAGACGGAAAGGTGATGAAATCGGAACTCGAGTATGTGAAGAAATTCATGGTACACAACTTTGGCGAGGCTTCGGCAGTAGAGGCCATACGAATGCTTCGTGACCTGCTAAATCAAACCATTCCGGTGAACGAAGTCTGCAATCAGATTAAGAAGAACATGAATTACTCGGCCCGCCTGCAATTGCTGCACTTTTTATTTGGGATTGCCCAAGCCGATAGAAACGTGAGCACCGCTGAAAAGGAAATGATTGACCATATAGCACGGCAAATGGGGATCTCTTTCAAAGATTTTGAATCCATTCAGGCCATGTTTGTGCCAAATACCGATTCAGATTATAAAATCCTCGAAATAGAACGAACTGCCGGTGAAGACGAAATAAAGAAAGCTTATCGCAGAATGGCAATGAAGTTCCATCCGGACAAGGTGAGCCATTTGGGCGATGATTTCCAGAATGCAGCCAAGGAAAAATTTCAAAGTGTTAGCCGCGCCTACGAAAACATCAAAAAAGAACGTGGAATAAGTTGATAAACCCCCGATAATGTCAGCTATACCAATTTGATTATTGGTTGCCCGCATTTGGTTGATATCCGCCTAGCGGTTTAGAACCGCTTGCCGGGTTGGAGTAAACACGGCATTCGAACCACAATTGATCTTATTGCCCTAAAGCATGTTTAATTTTCAGTTCAATTTCTTCGGTCAATTCTTTCGGGTCTCGTCCAGATGGGTCGATGGTAGGCAAAACGGTGTAAGTTAATTTTGTGCCTAAGGAGAGCGGATAATAACCTTTTTTCATCAGCTCACTATTGCCGTCAATCACAAACGGCACAATTAAAGCCGATGGGGAATAACGCAACAGCGAAGCAATCCCCGCATGTTGAAAGTGTTTTACTATTCCTGTTTTGCTACGCGTCCCTTCGGGGAAAATGCTGGCACAATAGTTTTCTTTTTCGATGTGCTTGCCCAATTTCATGATTTCGCTAATGGATTGCCGCGGATTTTTTCGGTCGATTAGCGCTGAACCGCCATGCCTCAGGTTATACGAAATACTCGGAATCCCCTTTCCCAATTCTATTTTAGATACAAATTTTGGATGGTGTTTACGAAAGCCCCAAACGATGGGTGGGATGTCCAACGTGCTTTGGTGATTGGAAACAATAATAAGCGGTCTGCCTTCGGGAAGTTGGTCGAAACCCTTAAAACGAATTCGTGAACCCAGGACGCTCAGGCTGTAAACCAAAATAAAATTAAAAACATCCACGGATTTTTTGCGGAGTGGGTAGCCTCCAATCCAGCGGCAAACCACCTGAACAGGATGAAACACCAACAGTGCAAGGCCAAAAATCAGTAAATAAACCGGCGACCAGATATAGGAAAGAATGTTCTTCATGCGCTAAGTATTGAAAATTCGGGTACAAAAGAACAAAAAAGAACCGTTCTTTTTGCTCGCGGCAAGATAGAACGGTTCTTTTTCAGAATTAAACGGTAGGTTCCCAACCGGGCGCGTAATCGCGGCCCCAGAGCTTCATGGCATCGCGGTCGTACATGCGGCCGGTTTGGTCGTCGATATCGAAACCCCTGCCAATGCGGTAGGCAATATTGGAATAATGCACCATGGCCTGGCTGATTGCGCCTTCGGCAATGTGCGAATTCAACTTGCTTTTCCCACGAATGGTATCGAACCAGTTGACAACATGCCCGGTAGTCATGTCGCCACCACCGCCAAGTGCCGTACCGGCTTCATTCGATGCTGATTTATTGTCTTTGATTTTTTTGCCTCTACGGTCGTATAAAATGTACTTCCCACGATCAACAAAGACAGCTCCTTCGCTTCCATAAATAATCGTTCCCCGGTCGCCACCATAGGTATCGTAACCGTTGCGGCTTTTCCCGTCCCAATTAATTACCGTATCGTTTGCAAATTTAAACGTGGCAAACATGGTGTCGTACATTTCCCAGCCGTCATTCATAAAATGCCTTTTAGCGGCTTGCACATCGGCGCGAACCGGATAATCTACCTGCAAGGCCCAACGCGCCACATCCAATTCGTGCGTGGCGTTGTTGCCTGCTTCGGCTGTTCCAAAGTCCCAACCGTACCAGTGCCAGTTGTAGTCCCAGGTTTCAGAAGTGTATTCGCGGCGTGGTGCTGGTCCTTGAAATAAATCCCAATCCAGGCCTTCGCGAACCGGAGCCTTTTTCTGCAACGGCACTTCACCGCGCTGATTCGTATAAAGCGCAAGAGCTTTATAGGGAGTTCCGATTATTCCGTTGTGAATTTCATTAATAATTTCGATGGTGTGCCCCGAAGAACGTTGCTGGTTCCCCATTTGCACCACCTTGTTGTATTTTTTTTGTGCCGCTACCAAAAGCTCACTTTCGTTCATATTGTGGCTGCACGGTTTTTCAACGTACACATGCTTACCGCTCTTTAGCGCCATAATCGAACCCGGGGCGTGCCAATGGTCAGGCGTAGCATTAATTATAGCGTCCACTTTCGGATCATCCATTATTTTGCGCAAATCGTTTTCCAATTTGGGCTTATAATCAATGTGTTTTGAAAATTTCGCGGCTGCATTCTCGCGCTGGCTTTTCATCACATCGCACAAATACAACAGTTCCACGTTATTTTGTTTTTGCCCGATAGGCTCGTAAAAAGCACCCAAACGGCGTCCTAAGCCTAAAATAGCCACATTCAACCTGTCGTTAGCCCCGATAATACGGCTGTAACTTTTTGCTGACATGCCCATTGCACTGCCACCAACAGCAACCCCAGCGGCACCGGCGGTAACTTTTTTCAAGAAATCCCTTCTGTTTGTCATAACTTATAATTCTCTAATTTTTATACTTCTAAATTCTACGTTATCGCCATGTTCTTGCAACAAAATTGGTCCTTTGGGTGCCATTCCGAAATTTTCGTATTTGGCAAACTTGCTTTTGGCCACTAAATCGTTAAAGTTGCTGTCACCTCGTTTATATTCCAACACTTTTCGTCCGTTGAGCCAATGCTGAACCGTGTTGTCCGGGAAAACAACAATCCGTCCGCGGTTCCACTCTCCAGGTTTATTAATAAACCGCGGCTCTTTATTCGCAGGAATCAGATCGTAGAGCGAGGCCAATGTTCTGTTGCCGGCTATACCCTGTTTTGCATCCGGATGGTTGGCGTCATCGAGTATCTGATATTCCAGGCCCAGCCCGGGCCCGTTGTTCCCAATGCCATATTTCACACCACTATTGGCGCCTTCGGTCATTTTAAAATCGAATTTCAATTCAAAAGGCCCAAATTGCTTTTTGGTGATAATGTCCCCTCCCCTCTCGGCCGATTGAGCTTTACTTAAAACTGCCAGTGTGCCGTTTTTAGTTTCCCAGCCCTTTTGTGGAAATTTACCGGTTTTAGCATTGATCCAGTTCTTGGAAGATTTCCCATCAAAAAGGAGTTTAAAACCTTGTTTTTTTTCGGTTTTGCTTAAATTATTCGGCAGCAGGTTCACCACATAAATTCCTTCATCCGGAGAAGGTTTCAGTTTACCGGTTTTTATGCGCACATTTTTCCATTTGATTTGCTGGCCTTCCTTTTCTTTGTTCGAACCGATGCCATGCACCTGCAAGGCAATGAAACCCGAAGGAGTCATGTCATCGATAAGGTAGGCACAGGGCACGCCATTTAACCAGGTTTTAATGGATGGGCCAATGCATTCGATGCGGTAATGGTTCCATTCTCCCATTTTTAAGGCCGGTTTGGCTGCGGGGTTCAAGTCTAAGGGATAAAGCCAGCCACGGCGGGCTTCATCGTATATCCCGGCACTCCACGCTCTCGCCGAAGGATCCACTTCGCATTGATAACCATGAACGCGTCCGTTGTTGTAATCTGCTTTGCTTTCGCTGCGGAACTGTATGCCCGAATTCATATTCTCTTCAACCAGTAAATCCACTTCAAAAATGAAATCAGAATAATTTTCCTCGGAACAAATGAAGGAATTCGGTGTATTTACAACAGTGGTACCCACGATTACGCCGTCAACTACTTCGTACTTGGCTTCGCCGTTCAACTGTTTCCAGCCGGTGAGATCCTTGCCGTTGAAAAGGTTGGTCCAGCCGTCCTGCGCATTCACCGATCCACTTATTATCAACATCATCAGGATTAAAATAGAAAGATAATTTTTCATCTTCTTTATATTAAGTTATAAAATTGTTGGTTCAGAAATACTTCCGTGTGCGATCACGATGAAACAAATTTAAGCAAATTTCGACACAAAAATAGCTCCCCGCAAGATGAGAAGCCTTTTTATGTTTTTAGAAAATCCTATTATTCCTTCAATCCCAACTGATCCAAAATAAAAGCATATTCCAGCGCAGTGTCTTTTATCCATTGAAAACGACCTGATGCACCTCCATGACCATATTCCATGTTAATGTGAAAAATCAACAAATTGTCGTCCGTTTTCAAATCGCGGAGTTTGGCTACCCATTTGGCAGGCTCCCAATATTGCACCTGCGAATCGTGTAGGCCGGTAGTAACCAGCAATGCAGGATAATCTTTGGCCGTTACATTATCAATGGGTGAATAGGATTTCATATACATATAGTATTTTTCCTCCTTAGGGTTACCCCATTCATCGAATTCACCGGTGGTAAGCGGAATGCTTTCGTCAAGCATGGTGGTGAGCACATCAACAAACGGAACCTGGGCAATTACCCCTTTATACAAGTCGGGCCGCAGGTTGATAACGGCACCCATCAGCAAGCCTCCCGCGCTTCCGCCCATGGCAAATAACTTTTCCGGCTTGGTGTAGTTCTCTTCGATTAAATATTTTGCACAGTCGTTGAAATCGGTGAAGGTGTTCATTTTATTAAGCAGTTTTCCATCTTCATACCAGGCCCTTCCGTTAATCTGGCTTCCTCTGATGTGCGCAATGGCATATACGAAACCGCGATCTAACAAAGGCAACACCGACATCCTGAAGCTGGGATCAAAGGTGTGACCGTACGAACCGTAACCATAAAGCAAGACCGGATTTGCACCGTTCTTCTCCAAGCCTTTGCGATACACTATAGACATTGGAATTTTTGTACCATCCGTGGCAGTAGCAAAAATTCGTTTTGTTTCGTAATTATCTTTATTGAAGCCGCCGAGAACTTCCTGCTGTTTGAGCAGGGTCCGTTCCCTTGTTTTCATGTTGTAGGCGAACACCGAATTAGGCGTAGTCAGCGAGGTGTACGAAAAGCGCAGCGTATCGGTATTCATTTCGAAGTTCACCTCAGTTCGAACAGAAAAAACATCTTCGTCGAAGTCAATATCATAAGCTTCTCCTTTCCAAGGAATGACGTTCAATTGAGTTAAACCATCACGCCTTTCTGAACTGACCAGAAAATCGTTGAAAAGCTCGAAATCGGAAAAGTAAGTATCATCACGGTGTGGGATTACATCCTGCCAGTTTTCCTTTTCCGTTGCGTTTACCGGCGTTTTTACCAGTTTAAAATTTTGGGCACTCAGGTTTGTGCGGATGTAAAAATGATCGCCAAAATGATCCACGGAATATTCCAATCCCCGTGTTCGCGGCTGAATAATTTTGAACGTTCCCTCAGGATTGCCCGCATCCAAAAAGCGGTATTCCGATGTGAGGGTACTTTCACTGCCAATAATTAAATACTTTTCCGATTTAGTTTTGAAAACAAAGGAGTTAAAAGTTTCATCGGCTTCATAAAAAACTTCCACATCATTTTCAGCCGCCGTACCCAGAACGTGTTTCATTATTCGTTCGGACCGCAAGGTTTCGTCATTTCTACGCTCGTAATAAACGGTTTTATTGTCGCTTGCCCAGGTGGCCCTGCCGTTAGTAAACGGGATAACGTCATCTAATAATTCCCCGGTTTCGAGGTTTTTAAAACGAAGGGTATAATTTCGGCGGCTCACGGTATCAATCCCAAAGGCCAAAATGGAATTGTCCGGGCTTATCGAAGTTCCTCCCAAAGCATAATAATCAAACCCTTCGGCCATTTTGTTGATGTCGAGAATCACCTCCTCCGGAGCCGATAAGTTTTCCTTTTTTCGACACATTAGATAATATTCCGTTTCGGGGACGGTGCGTGTGTAATAATAGTAACCGTTCTTTTTATACGGAACCGATTCGTCTTCCTGCTTAATTTTCGATTTGATTTCGTTATACAGTTTTTCCTGCAGTGGTTCAGTGTGCTTCATCACGGCTTCCGTATAGGCGTTTTCGGCGTTGAGGTAGGCAATCACTTCCGGATTTTCGCGGTCGTTCATCCAGTAATAATTATCGATGCGTGTATCGCCGTGGATAGTCAATTCTTTTGCGATCTTTTTTGCTACCGGCGGTTTTATCTGGTTTGAGGTGCAAGCTGCCAGAAAGTATGCGAGCGCAACACTATAAACAATGAATTTTTTCATGTGTGTGGATTTTTAAAATAATGATTGAATTAGGTTCCTAACATATATTTGAAATAACCTGATAATCAAGTTGAACCCTGTTAGGGTTCTTGTTTTCAACGTGTTTTTCCGTATGTTTCACATACGGCTATTATTGTTTCACCCTTTTCAGGGTGATTTGTGATTCCCCACAATCCGTTAACGGATTGAATAACAATAGCCGTAGGTAATAACCTACGGTTCTCCAAAGGCGTGAAACGGCAATCCTGAAGGGATTGAATAGGGTATAAAAATGTTCTCATCATCTACGTGCCGAATTCAAAAGATTAATGACTATCGCCTGAAAGATTGCGACACAAATTTCAATCCGTCGAACAAGCCCGTCCGCCAGTAGCTCCATTCGTGGCCACCATTCCGAACACGGTATTCGTGTGGAATACCCAGGTCGCGCATCTTAACATGCAGCGCCGAATTCCCTTTATACAGGAAATCATCGTCACCACAATCGATGTAATAGCGAACCGATTTAAGTTTTTTGGGATCAACCGAATCCAACAGGTGCAAGGGACTATACGATTTCCAATATTCACTCACTTTGCCTTTCTCCATGGGCCCATAAATATTTTTGAAATAGTTATCGTAACCTTCGTTGCTCACCATTTCCTCCTCTGTAAAAGTGCCGGCACTCATTGCAACACACGACGAAAACAGTTCCGAATGACGCATGGAAAGTAAAAGTGCACCATTTCCACCCATTGACAATCCCGCAATTGCGCGGAACTCTTTTTTGTCTCTGATTCGGTATTCCTTCTCAATAAACGGAATGAATTCCTGAATAAACATGTCTTCCCAGGGGTCTTTGCCATCGAAACTATTGGCGTACCAAGTTACTTTGCCATCAGGCATAACGATGATGCAAGGCGGAAAGTCGCCGTTTGCTATTCCCTTGTCGGCAATGAGATCCGCTTCGCCAAATTGAATCCATCCGGTTTCATCGTCGGAGTATCCGTGAAGTAAATACAAAACCGGATAACTCTTGTTCGAGCTATCGTAATCTGGTGGCAAATAAATGGAATATTCCACCGGATAGCTTACTTTTTTACTATCGAATTTCAAGGATTCCAAAACTTTTCCGCTTTGAGCAGAAATCGGGAAGCCAAATCCCACAATCAAGATAAAAAGAAAGAATCGTTTCATAAATGTTTATTTTTAAATGAAGTTTAAAGAGGACTAATTTCGAGCTTAAAATACTTTGTGAAAATAATTAACTCTATCATTCCTGCCCGTCTGGTCAGGCGGGTATGCTGGGAGCTACAAAGAAAGAGTAGAACCTGGATTTTCCCCGAAGGCATTCCTACGAAAAACCCGACGTTTTCATATTAAGGGCTAAAGCCCGGGTCTCCTCGTCGCATCAAATCCCTGGCATGAATGCCAGGGTTAGTCAAAATCGCATTCTCACACTGTCTATTAAGCCGAGCTTAATTCTATTTCGCTTTTATCGTTTTAACGTATTTATTTATCCAGCTATCGCCACGCAACAGCTCAAGGTCGTCTAAGAAAAGCTCCGTCCGGTTCAATGTTTTTTTGAAATACTTTGGCTTTTTGGAATAATTAAAAAATCCGTGGTCCTGATGTTTGTAACCCACCAAAACGCATCGGTTGCCGTCTTGCTTCATCAGTTGCTTAAACCGGACCACATTTTCATAAGGTACCGTTTTGTCTGCTGTTCCGTGCATAATAAGCGTTGGCGGAACTCCGGGAACAATGCGATGGACGGGAGAAATTTCAAACTCACGGCCTCCCAATTTCTCTTGTCCGTAGCCGCGTTTACCGGTATCCACCACCGGATTGAAAAGCACAAGCGCAAAAGGAACGGTTGAAATGGAAAGATCGTCGGATTCTTCGTTTATATTTTTAATAAGTGCTGTGCAGGCCGCCAAATGTCCGCCCGCAGAACCGCCGCCAGCAATAATTTTCGTGATGTCGATACCCAGCTTATCCCCGTTGGCTTTCAAATATCGAATGGCTGATTTTGCATCTTTTACACTTTCAAAAGGTGTGGTTTCATGTTTTGATTTGGTTCGGTAGTCGGGACAAAATACAACCATACCCCGTGTTGCAAAATATTCAGCTTGTAAAGCAAACTGATCCGGATTCCCGTTTGTCCAGCCCCCACCAAAAAAGAAAACAAGAGCAGGTAGTTTTATTCCACCGGAGACCTGTGGTTTGTACATTACCATTTCTAAATCGTGCCCGTCAATTGATTTATAAATAAACGAACTTTTGTCGAAAGAGTAACTTTGTGCAAAGCTACTGCCAGAAATTAAAAAAAAGGCAAACAGGATATGGATGTAGTTTAATCTCATTATAATTGAATAATTAGTACGGATTCTTTTCCGTCGCGGATGATGTCAACTGAAACCCTGTCGCCGCTTTCGAACGACTGGAGCCGGCTCATGTAATCGTGGATTCCGCCCACTTTTTTCCCTTCGATGGCGGTGATGATGTCGCCTTTTTTCATTCCGCCAATATCGGCCGGCTTTCCTTTGGTCACCGCATCAATGCGCAGTCCGCGCTTTTCGAGCCCGGCAAAATCGGGCATTATGCCAAAGGTAATTTTATAGCGCCCGCCACGGCTGCGCTGGAATTTTGGTCCCGATTCCTGAAACGACAAGCTGCTGTAGCGGTTGCTTACTTCGCTTATTAAAGCATAAGAGTAATCCGCCACTTTTTTCATGCCTTCGTAGTTAATCAAATGGGCATCGTCGTTAGGCGTATGGTAATCGGGATGTGCGCCGGTAGAAACAAAGAAAACCGGAATGTTTTGCAGGTAAAACGAAGCATGATCCGAGGGGCCAATGCCTTCGGGGGATAATGCCAAATCAAAACCGGTATTGAATCGGTTAAGGATATCTTCGCTTTCCAATGCGGTTTTTGTGCCGCCAATGCTAAGCGCATTGCTTGCCGTGTCGAGCCTTCCTACCATATCGAAATTGAACATGGCCACCATTTTGTCCGTTTCCACCGGAGCATGATTAACAAAAGCTTTTGAACCAACAAGCCCCATTTCTTCGGCACCAAAACCCACGAAAAGCAAACTGCGCTTATTGTTTTTTTCTCCGGCAAATTTTTCGGCCAGTTCAATAATGGTCGCAACTCCTGAGGCATTGTCGTCGGCGCCGTTGTGAATGGCCAGTTCGTTTAGTTCTCTCGAGCCGGATCCGGGGCCGCCCATTCCCAAATGATCAAAATGAGCACCCACCACAACATATTCGTCTTTCAATACCGGATCGATGCCGGGCAGCAGCGCCACTACATTTTGTGATTCTGTTTCGTTTTGCGTAACATTCACCTTTGCCGAAACCTCAGCGTCAATAGCCAGGTTTATGGATTTGCTTTCAGCCATCATTTTTGTTTCTAAGCCTTCGATCGTTTCACCGATCCCTGACAACATCTGATCCACAGTTTGCCGGGTTACCTGAATAACCGGAATCGAATACCTGCTGCTGTTTTTATCGAAGAAAAGTGATGAGAGTTCGTCTTTTTCGCTGAATTTCACTCCGGCAACCAGAATAAGCCCAGCCGCATTTTTATCGGATGCCAGCAAGGCTTTCGACCGCTCGCTTGAAAATTCCACAAACGGACTCTCAGGATTGTCTATGTCCGGATCGCCCTGCAAGGCTATTAGCCATTTTCCGGCCACATCCACTCCTTTGAAATCGTCCCACTGCAAAGTATCTCTATCCACCTCTAAGCCAAAACCGGCAAAAACCGCTTTCGCACTCACTTCCGAATTGGCCGAAAAAGAATAAGGCAAAAAATCTTTTTCAACTTCAAAAGACGAATCGTTTACGTTCAGGGTGTTTCCTTCGCCAAGTTGAGCGGATGTAACCAGATTGAATTTCTGAAAACCATTGTCGAACAACAATTCCAAGCCGGCATTTTCAAATTTCTGCCGTATGAATGTTGCTGCAAGCAAATCTCCCGGTTCTCCGGGTTTACGCCCTTTCAACGAATCGGAAGCCAAATATCCGACACTTTCCTTTAACTCTTGAACGGTGATTTCGGGGTTGAACTTTTGTGAGCACGCTGCGAGTACAGCAATAAAAAGGATTAAAAAAATCTGTCTCATCATAAACCTTAGTATTATTTCAACTTCACAACAAATTGGATTCAAAATGGTTAGAACTTGCAACTTAAGTAAGGCTGAAAAACGGCTGTAATATTACACATTAATCACCATTTAAAAAAAGCGTTGTGTATCTTTGCCGGTTAATTAACACATTGACAGATTGATTTCTTTCGGATTAAAATACTGGTTTGTATTTCTGCTGGCAGCAATTCTTTCGGCCGCATTAACCGCCTTAACGCTTTATTTCAGAAACAAAGAAACAGCGGCATTGCCCCGGGCGCAGGTTTGGTTTTTATCCGTATTGCGGTTTTTGTCGTTTTTCATCATCGCGTTTTTATTGCTGTCCCCTTTCATTAAAAATCTTAAAAAAGTAGTCCGCAACCCTATAATTGTTATGGCATGGGACAATTCTGCTTCGATAAAATCAACTCCTGATTCGCTGCAAGTTGAGGCGGAGATGCTTGAATCAAGAAAATTGCTGCACGACAAACTTTCAAAATCGTACTCGGTGGTAGAGTACACTTTTGGAGAAAGTTCAAAGGTTTTGGATGAATTGAATTTCAGCGAAAAAAAATCAGACTACAGCGAAATAATCAGCACCATTTCCAATCAACATTTCAATGAAAATGTAGGTGCAGTGATTATTGCCGGCGACGGGATTTACAATCAGGGTAGAAACCCGGTGAACATGGTTTCCGAAGTGAATTTCCCGATTTACACCATGGGTTTTGGCGACACCACCGAAATTATGGATTCGAAGCTGCGCGATATCCGGGTAAACCGTACCTCTTTTTCGGGCAATAAGTTCCCCGTTGAAGTTGATGTTCAATTTTCAAAATTAAGCGAAACACCTTTAAAACTCTCCATTTTTCAGGATAAAGAAGAACTGGCAAGCACGGTGATTACGCCGCCCAACCAGAATTATTTCACCACACAGGAATTTATTTTAGAAGCCGGAAACCCGGGATTGAAGCATTATTCAGCAAAAATAGAAACAGTTGAAAATGAACGGAACACAAAAAACAACACCGCCGGGTTTGTAATCAACGTGTTGGAAAACAAACAGAAAATCCTGATTGTTTCCGATGGTCCACACCCTGATATCGGTGCAATAAAAAACACATTAGACGGACAAAAAACCTATGATGTTTCGATATTCACCGAGGAGCCCTACCCTTCCAATCTTTCCGAATTCAATTTATTGATCTTAAATCAACTGCCAACTTCGGGGAAATCGGCGGGAGAAATCCTCAAGAATGCCGCATCAAGCCGCCTTCCTGTTCTATTTATGGTAGGTACTAAAACCTTTCTGCCTCAATTCAACAGTTTGGCCATGGGGGCCGAAATTTTGCCGCTTGCAGGCTCGGGAGAAGAGGCGCAGGCAACATTTAATCCAATTTACGCCACGTTCACGCTCAGTGAAAATTTCAAAGAAATACTCGTCAAATTTCCACCTTTGCAGGTACCCTTTGCCGATTTTGATCTTGCGGCCGGTTTCACTCCGCTTTTCTACCAAAAAATAATGAACATTGAAACCACGAAACCCTTGATGGCAACCGGCGTGCTGAACGGACGTAAAACCGGGTTTGTTTTTGGTGAAGGAATCTGGCGTTGGCGCCTGTCGGATTACCTCCAAAACGGAAGTCATTCCAACTTCAACGAACTGGTGAACCAACTCGTTCAATATTTATCGTTGCGCGAAAACGAGGATAATTTTATTGTGAGTTTTAATCCGGTTTATTCCGAAATTGAAGATGTGATACTTACCGCCGAAGTGTATAACGATGCTTTTGAGCGGATTACAACGGAAGAAGTGAACATTGAAATAGAAAATAACGAAGGCAAGGAATATGCTTTTACCTTCGACATAAGCGGAGAGCATTACCACCTGAACATCGGTCATCTGCCAACCGGGGACTACACCTTTTCGGCCAACGTTTCCATTGGTGGCAGATCGTATGATGAAACGGGCAGGTTTACCGTTACTTCGGTGAATTTTGAAAACATAGTTACTCAGGCCAACCACAACGTTCTGTTTCAACTTGCTGCACAAAGTGGAGGCAAATTTTACCTTCCGGCGGAAAGTGAACGTTTAGTCGAAGAATTATTAAATAGCAAACAATTAAAATCCACGAGCTACTTTCAGGAAATGATTCGTGAGCTGCTAAACTTGAAAGCGTTGTTCTTTGTTGTTTTACTGTTGTTAAGCGTGGAATGGTTTTTGCGAAAATTTTGGGGCATTTATTAAAAACATGAAGATACAAGTTAAAACAATACAGTACATTTTACTTCTATTCGTCCTCGCCGGACTGTCTGCGTCGTGCGTTTCCACACAATCTATACTGATTGAAGTTCCGCAGAAACCGAAGAACGAACTTCCGGAATCGGTGCAAAGCCTGTTGCTCGCTGCCCGAATGGTGGACGACAGTTACAACGACCTCACAAGCGACTCGTTGCAAAATATTTTTTATAAACAGAAATTCGACTACGATACCATCATAAATGATTTATCGGTAGTTGATACAACCCTGAAAGCATTGGGTGAATTACTGTTTGAATCGGGCAGGTTCGATTTTGTGATACCCGAAAACCGTTTTCTGCCGTTCGAGAGAAATGCATTCTTGACCCGCGAAATGCCGTGGGACGAAGTGAATCAACTTTGTGAAACCTTTCAAACCGATGCTGTTTTGTCGCTCGACCATTTTAAAACCCGTGTATCTGCTTCGCTGGGAAAAAAAACCTTCTTTAATCCTTACGAAAGCTCGTTTTATTCGGGAGTTGAAGCCGAAATGAAAATTTCCTATGAAGCCTTATTCCGCATTTATGATCCGCAAACGGAAAAAATACTAATCCGTGAATTTATGCGCGATACCGTTGTTTGGGTGGATGTTGATGCCTCGGTTCGTGAATTATTCAATCATTTCACACCGGTAAAAGGCGCATTACAGCAAACGGGCATTGCCATTGCCCTTGACTTTGCAGACAAAATCAGCACCACCTGGCGGCAGGAGAGACGGACTATTTTCTTTGTAGGGAATTCGGAGTTAAAGGATGCCGCCCAATTTGCGCGAACCAACCAATGGGAACCTGCGATGGCGCTTTGGAACAAAATCGCCGAAGAGAGTAAGTCCAAAGCCGTAAAAAGCAAGGCGGAGCTTAACCTTGCCGTGGGTTATGAACTCCAGGGGAATTTAGATGAAGCCATATCGTGGGGGCTAAAATCCTATGAGACCATGTTCCGCACAACAACTTACGAATATTTAGAAACATTGAAACGGCGTAAAAATGAACTAAAAAAATGAACACCATGAAACGATCGGTCTTACGGATTTTTGCATTATTGTTTGTAGTGAGTTCTTGCACGGTTTATAAGGAATATCCCATTGAGGTTTTTAAACCGGGCGAAATTTCAGTACCCCCAACCGTTGAAAATGTGGCTTTGGTGTATCGCAATTTCAAGTATGATAACGACACCTTGCAGCATTTTTACAAAGACAATAACCAATTGCGCAGGGCAAAAGGTGACCCCGGAAACTTAGACAGTATCCTGGTGAGTTATTGTATGCACGAACTCGCATCGAATTTAAAAAGCAAAAACACCTACAACCAAATCCATATTTTTCCCGAAATATTCCAACCGCATCATGGCAGCAAACTTCCGGCCCTGGATTTCAAACTGGTGAAAAAACTTACTGATGCCACTGAAACCGATTTACTGATTTCATTGGAAACCTTCTCCTATTTCTACTCGGAATACGATGCGGATTACAATGTGCCCAAGTCGAGAGAAGTAGTAACAGCAGCCGTTTGGGCTGTTTACGACCCGCTGACCGAAAAACTGATTGAACGCAAAGCAATGATCGACACCATATTCTGGAATTCGTACGATGAAAAGGGGAACTACCGGAAAAACAGCAAATTACCGCCGCGCTCTGACGCGTTAAAAATTGCGGCACAACTGGCCGGAGAAAATTACTCTAAACGTTTTTTTGCTTCGTGGGCAACCGTAAACCGGATGTATTCTATCCCTCCGCTGCCGGATTTTGAAGCGGCTGAAAAATACCTCCTGAAAAACGATTGGGACAATGCCATTTTGCTCTGGAAACGCTATGCTGCCGACAAGCACGGAAAAATGGCGATTAACGCCCGCTACAACATTGCATTGGGCTATGAAATGAAAGACGATTTGGAAAGTGCCTGGAAATGGCTGGCCTCAGCCCAACAAATTGCACGCGATTACCGCAGCAAGGAAGAATTGAAACGAATTGCTGTTTACCAAAAAATATTGGCGAAACGGTTCAGTGACCTCAATCAGTTAGAACAGGTGCAAGAATAGGGTTTGGCGCACCCCGAAAAATAATTTTAACACAAAGACTCGAAGTCACAAAGATTTAACTGCTCAACTGCCCCTTCGTTTGAATTGACGCCTAAGCTTTCTTCGAGTTTGTCACATAGTGATCCCTCTGGGGCAACTCGTTCTTGATCATTCATAATTCAATACATCTCTGTAGTTTTTTATTCCGTTAATCTATTTTTCAAATCCATTCTTTCGTGTAATATTCTAATCACCTCAATTTCATTTTCAGAAATCAAATGGTAAAATATTATGTGTTTTCCAGATTTGAGTCCAAGTAGATTTCTACTTATGTCAGCATATACTTTCCCAAGGTCAGGATTTACTCCGATTTCTTTACAAGCAAATTTAATTGTCGCATAATATTTATCAGCTTGGTTTTCAGACCATTTTTCGAAAGTATATTCCCAAATATCATTCAGGTCGTCAATGGCTTCCTGTTTAAATATAACTTTAGCCATCCTTCCTTTTTTCAGATTTTAGTTTTTTCAGATTTTCATCAAAGTCAAAGTTTTCAACCCTTGGACTGTTTAATCCTTCTTGAATGGCATTTCTTAATGAGATTACCTTGCTTTCCTCATTTTCCAAAAGTCGAAGTCCGGCTCTGATTACTTCACTAACATCTTTGTATCGTCCAGCAGAAACTTGACTACTAACGAATTGGTCAAAATAATCTCCAAGTGATATTGATGTATTCTTCATTGTTTAATTTTTATCGAATTTACCAAATTTTGGTAAAAACCCCAAATCTGTCTCGTTTGCCCAAATTAAGCCCATTTAACTCCAACTACCCCCTCGTTTGTAACAAGGGGTACGCTTTCTTCGAGTTTGTCACATAGTGCTCCTACATTGTAGTCCGATGGACCTCTGGGGCAACTCGTTCTGGACAGTTCTAAATATCGAAATACACAACATTCTGATCGGAAATAAAATAATTGTCGGCTGGCATTTTTCGTTTTAAAGATCGCTATTTGGACGATGTAATTTGTTTCGCGATGAAAACTTTTGCATTGTAAATGCAAAACAGCCACCCCCTCGTTGCAAACGAGTCCCTATGTTTGTAATTGAGCTTTGAAGTTAATGCATAAGCCAAAAAAGCCTTATTTTTGAATTAACCCACATTGCAGGGCCACCCCTGTAACTTTCTGATATTAAGAAGTATCAA
>CAZNEV010000044.1:0-13363 GCA_964572085.1 uncultured Maribellus sp.
AACTAATCTATAAAATTGCGACATTAACAACTACGAAAGGTCAGGAGTTCTGAACCTACTACTATATAACAAAATCGGAATTATTCATTTTGATGTTCGGTTCAACGACCGAGGTGGACTTGGCAACTATTATTTCTCATGTGTCGCACCTACAGTGCTTGATGCTTCCCAGGCTTCTCATTGTCCTACCATACTTTTGCGCCTCTGGCGCTTCAAACCGAAATTTAGCAGCAGCGCTGCAAAAGTATGGTAGAATAAAAGATATCAAATGAAGTTTTCAAGCAGCATCGCTGCGAAAGATGAGTCATCATATAATGTGAGTTTCATAAGAATCGTTGTCGGCCTGCTGAATAATAAAATAGGAGTTATATAGTAGGTCGAAGCACAACCTTATTGGCTTTTTAGGTGTGCACTTATACCATTGAACCGTTCTGAAATAAAAAGAACGGTTCTCCCGCCGCATCTAACACCTCGGTGGACGCATTGACATTCACGACAAACGCATCGAACTCCGAAGAGACCGCATCGGTTGGCACGCCCAAGGCATTGAACGCCGTAAAGCGAACTCATAGTATGACTTGAAGTCATGCTATGAGTTTTGCTACGTTAAAGGAAATCCCTCATTTTAATGTCTTTGATGTAGAGCTGCAAGTTCACTTTTCCGCGGTATTCGTTTTCCGCAATGGAATAGCACACATCGAAAGGCGAGCCGGAAGTAATCATTGGGAAAGCTTCGGACTGGTTAAATGCGATACCCGCAAATTTGCCCGAATTGATGTCGGGTTCCACCAAATCCAATTTCAGGTGTTCCTGGTTTTTGCCTACCAAGCGGCTGGTCCCTGCGTCGAATACATCTTCGGTCATAAAAACCGGTGCCATGTTATGAGGGCCAAAAGGGGCAAATTGTTTCAGTATCCGGTAAAAGCGTGGCGTGATGTCGCTGAGCGAAATTTTGGCATCAATCTCAATGGTTTGAGTTTGTTGCATATCGGTAATTTGCCGTGTCACAATTTCCTCAAAACGTTGTCGGAATGCGGGAATATTTTCAATTTTCAAGGTAAGCCCCGCTGCGTACATGTGCCCGCCGTAAGATTCCAGTAAATCGCTGCATTGCCCAATGGCCTCATATAAATCGAAATCGCGCACCGAACGCGCCGAACCGGTGGCCAGGCCGTTCGACTCGGTGAGGATGATTGACGGGCGATAATATTGCTCGGTGACTCTCGAAGCAACAATCCCGACAACGCCTTTATGCCAGTCGCGGTTGTATAAAACGGTGCTGTTCAGGTGTTTTAGCTCGATGTTGTTTTCAATCATGTCGAGTGCTTCCTGTGTGATGTCGCGGTCGAGCGTTTTTCGGATTTCATTAAACGAATCGATCTCTTCGCCAATCAAATCCGATTTTACTTCGTCTTCTGAAACCAGGATCTGCACCGATTTTTTCCCGTGTTCAATCCGCCCGGATGCATTCAGGCGCGGGCCAATTTTAAAAACAATGTCACTAATGGTAATTTCAGTGTTGGCAATTCCCGCCAGATTGATAATGGTTTGCAGGCCAATGCCGGGGTCTGAATTCAATTTTTTCAATCCATAATATGACAAAACCCGGTTTTCTCCTGTGATAGGAACAATATCCGATGCGATGCTCACCACAACCAAATCGAGCAAATCGTAAATTTCTTCCTGGTCGAGGTTGTTTTTCTGGCAATAGCCTTGTACAAGTTTAAATCCCACGCCGCAGCCCGACAGCTCTTTGTAGGGATAATTGCAATCCTCCTGTTTTGGGTCGAGCACCGCCACTGCGTCCGGCACTTTTTCGTCGGGGTTGTGATGGTCGCATAAAACAAAATCAACGCCTCCTGCTTTGGCTTCGGCAATTCTATCCACGGCTTTTATTCCACAATCTAAAGCGATGACCAGCGAAACGCCATGTTCAATCGCATACGTGATGCTTTGCGGCGAAATTCCATATCCTTCGCTATAGCGGTCGGGGATATAATATTTGATGTTTTTGATTCGCGGTTTCAGGAAGGAATACATCAAAGCAACCGAGGTAGTGCCATCAACATCGTAATCGCCATAAACAATTACTTTTTCTTGGTTAGCAATCGCTTTCTCTATGCGCTCAACGGCTTTGTCCATGTCTTTCATCAAAAACGGGTCGTGCAAATCGCTAAGCCGCGGCCTGAAAAACGATTTGGCTTCTTCGAAAGTGGTAATGCCCCTTTGAACGAGCAGGCGCGCAATAACCATGTTCACGTTAAGCGCTGCCGAGAGGTGTTTTACTTCGTTTAAATCGCCTTGCTTTTTCAGATTCCAGACTTTTTCTCCCACTTGATATATTTTATGGCGTTAAACTGCAAAGATATAAAATGAACGACGATATAAGAATACCCAGAAACTTGATACTTTCTCTATCTTTGCAGAAATTTTTTTCTAAATAGAATGAGTAACCTGGAATTAAGCGAACAAGAGATAATCCGAAGGAATTCGATGCATAAACTGCGTGAATTGGGCATCGAGCCCTATCCGGCTGCAGAATATAAAATCAATACGAATGCCACAGAAATAAAAACGGAATTCAGCGAAGAAAAGAACAATTTCCAAGAGGTGGTTATAGCGGGCCGGTTAATGGGCCGCCGTATCATGGGAAAAGCTTCGTTTGCCGAGCTGCAGGACCACACCGGTCGTATCCAGATTTATGTTAACCGCGACGAAATATGCGAGGGCGATGATAAAACTATGTATAACGAGGTGTTCAAAAAGCTGCTCGATATTGGCGATATCATCGGTGTAAAAGGCTTTGTGTTCATCACCCAAATGGGCGAGATTTCGGTGCATGTGAAAGAATTTACGGTGCTGAACAAATCGCTCCACCCGCTGCCTGTGGTGAAAGAAAAGGACGGCAAAACTTACGATGCCTTTACCGATCCGGAACAACGTTACCGCCAGCGCTATGTGGATTTAATTGTGAATCCGCACGTGAAAGATGTATTTATGAAGCGGACTAAAATCGTGAACACCATGCGCGAAATGTTCAACGAATACGGTTACTTTGAAGTGGAAACGCCCATTTTGCAACCCATTCCGGGAGGGGCGGCTGCGCGCCCGTTCATCACCCATCACAATTCGCTGAACATGCCGCTTTATTTGCGTGTTGCCAACGAGCTTTATCTGAAACGTCTGATTGTGGGCGGCTTCAAAGGGGTTTATGAGTTCGGCAAGGATTTCCGAAACGAAGGGATGGACCGTACGCACAATCCGGAATTTACGGTGATGGAAATTTATGTGGCCTACAAAGACTACAAATGGATGATGGGTTTTACAGAGGATATGTGCGAACGCGTTGCACTTGCGCTGCACGGGAAAACTGAAGTGCAGGTGGGCGACAAGATTATCGATTTCAAAACCCCCTACCCAAGGGTGACCATGACCGACGCAATTAAAGAACATACCGGCTACGACATTTCGGGAAAAACAGAAAAGGAACTGTTTGAGATTTGTGACAAACTTGGCATTGAAACCGACCCGACAATGGGAAAAGGAAAACTCATCGATGAGATTTTTGGCGAGAAATGCGAAGCAAATTATATTCAGCCCACGTTTATTACCGACTACCCGAAGGAGATGTCGCCGCTTACGAAAAAACACCGCGATAATCCGGAGCTGACCGAACGGTTTGAGCTGATGGTGAACGGAAAAGAACTGGCCAACGCCTACTCCGAATTGAATGACCCGATTGACCAGCGCGAACGTTTTGAAGAACAGCTTAAACTCTCCGAAAAAGGCGATGATGAGGCCATGTTTATCGACCATGATTTTCTGCGCGCATTGGAATATGGAATGCCGCCCACATCGGGGATGGGCATTGGGATCGACCGCCTGACCATGTTTATGACCAACAGCCCTTCGATTCAGGATGTGCTGTTCTTTCCGCAAATGAAACCCGAGAAAAAAGCAGTGGAATTAAGTGAAGATGAAAAAGCAGTTTTAACCTTGTTGAAAGCGAAATCACCAATCGATTTAATCGAACTAAAAGAGCAAACCGGCCTCAGCAACAAAAAGTGGGACAAAGCAATTAAGGGATTGACTTTTCATAAATTGGCCAGAGTAGAGAAAACAGGGGATGATTTGGTGGTGGAGAAAATGTAGGAAGTGGGAAGCACGAAGACGGAAATCCGAAGCGCCTGGCGGCTCCAAACCGCTTGGAGCGCATCACAATTGAAGCGGGAGGTTAAAGGCTGAAAGTGCGAAGTTGAAAGAAATTTAGTCAGGGCCGGATAGAACAACTCAAAAAAACAATTGAATTAGGCATTTAATAGATATAAACTAAATGCGGCTAAAGCCAAGACATGCTGAAACTTATAAAAACCGTCAGCTAAAGCAGACAGCCTGCCCCGAAGCAATCGGGGGCAATAAAACCCAACAAAGTTCAAGCTGATTCAGATATTGCCGAGCACTGACAAAGTACCTAATTCCAAAAAACAAATCAACCCGAATGTCGCAATTCTTCATTCAACCCGTCTTTCAAAAACATTTTTATGAGCGATTGGTAAGGAACATCGCGTTTTCTTGCCATCTTTTTCAATTCGTACAAAACCTCTTCGGGCAATCGCAATGAAATTGTTTTTGTTGAGGGTTTTAGATTCGGAAAACCCACTTTCTCCGATTCAAGCCATTCTATATACTTAGTATAAGTGCAATGCGAAGTACAATTATTTTGTCGTAATGGTTCTATCCCCCGTCTTCGGTCTCCTGACTTTAGTCTTCCGACTTCCCCCTTCCTCAAACCTGCTCCCAGCCTTGGCGGTAATTGTGGCGAATCCATTGTTCGGCCATTTCGAGAGCGGGCAGGGTTTCGTATTCCTTTCTGAATTTCGGGTGGCCATCCAGGACATCAAATTCATTTTTTGCCAGTACCTTTATTTTATCCGATGGCGAAATGTTGGTAAAGCGCATATTCACGCCATCCCACAACAATTTGCGCTGAAGGCTTTGCAAACGTACGGCAAGAACTCCCATTACGACCATCTCATTCAACGGGCCCGCATAGCTGAAGTTGGAAGAGGCTTCCAATCGTGCACTTTTATCCTCTTTACACGCGCGGATCCAGTCCTGCTCGTGGCCGCCGTCCATGGCATTTGAAATGCGACGGATAGTTTTCTGTGGCTCAACAAAATTTTCCATTCGGGTTGTAGGCAGTAAGCTTGGGTTTTTTCCGTAAGTGCCGCACATTAGTTTTCCCTGCGTTCCGTAAAAAATACACCCACCGTCTTCATCGCCCATTTGCTCACCTGCCAACAGTTCGTCGGGGCGGGGAGGCAGCAAACCTCCATCGTACCAGCTCACGGTTACGGGCGGCATGCCTACTTTGGGCAGGTTGTCGCGGCGTGGAAACTCATAGCGCACAAATTGCGCATTCGGCGGCGATTCGTTATTGAACGGGGTTGAACTGGCTTCCACTGCCGACGGATGCCCCAGCATTAGTGCTTTAAAAACCGGATCGATGATGTGGCAACCCATATCGCCAAGCGCGCCCGTTCCAAAATCCCACCATCCGCGCCAGTTCCAGGGATGATAGATGGGATTGTACTCGCGCCATTTTGCCGGACCGACAAATAAATTCCAGTCCAGCGTTTTGGGCACACGTTTGCTTTTATCTGGTTTAGAAAGCCCTTGTGGCCAGACAGGGCGGTTGGTCCAAGTGTCAACGTGGGTAACTTCGCCAATGGTTCCCGCCCAAATCCATTCGCAAACCTGTCGGATTCCTTCATCCGAACTTCCCTGATTCCCCATTTGGGTGGCTATTTCGTAGCGGCTGGCCGTTTCGCGCAACACCCTCGATTCATAAACGGAATGGGTCAACGGTTTCTGAACAAAAGCATGCATTCCCTGCCGCATGGCTAAAACTGCCGGAAGTGCGTGTGTATGGTCGGGTGTTGCAATCATCACGGCGTCAATGTCTTTTTGTTGGTCGAACATTTCGCGGTAATCCATATATTGCTTGGCTTTTGGCCAACGCTTAAAGGAGTTTTTACCGGCATAATCCCAGTCCACATCGCACAAAGCCACAATGTTTTCGGTTTCCATATTGCGGAGGTTGGTGTACCCTTTTCCACCCACGCCAATGCCTGCGATGTTCAGTTTGTCGCTGGGCGCTTTGTGCCCAAATCCGGCAATAACTTTTGACGGGAGAATAGTGATGCCTAATGCGGAAGTGGCTGCTGTGCCAATGAATTTTCTGCGCGATACATTGTTGTTCATGTTTCTACCTGAATTTAAAGGAAAATAGAATCCGCAAATTAGAAAAAATATCAGTTCGCACAGCCTGTTTAATTTTTTTGAAGGATTGTTAACAAAGATTATAATTCCGGTGCGGCGGATTCCGATCCGCCGTTATGGGAGTGTGGATTTTTTGAAGGAATTCATTTGCTTTTCAACGTACAACAGTAAAAAAATGTAAAGTGCACTGTTTAACGGACTTGGAAAGTCCGTTTCCCTTTATTACCCCAATAAAAAAGGGTGTCCGATATCGGACACCCTTTTAGAAAATATTATAGCTTGATTATGCAGGCATATCTGGCAAGCTCCAAGGCTTACGATAGGTGTGCTTAATCAGTTCAGAAGCAAATGCTTTAGCAGGAACCGGGTCAGTCCAGGTTTTCTTGAATGACGGGTGACCATCATGGATTTCAAAACCGTCTTTGATAACTGTTCTGATTTCTTCACCGTCGGTAAGGTTGGTGAATTCCATTTTCTCACCGTTCCAATCCAGAATTTTGTTTAACGATTGCAGACGAACCGCGAGAACACCCATTACTACCATTTCGTTGAACGGACCGGCTTCGCTGAAATCGGAAGCAGGTTTCACACGGTTTTCCGGGCTTTCTTTACATGCACGCACCCAGTCCATTTCGTGGCTGAGTTCTACCCTGCGGCGGAATTTTGGTGCATCTGGCACACGGCCCGACAATAACCATGGCCTTACACCATAGCAACCGCATATCAACGTGTCTTTTGTTCCGTGGAAAATAGCACCGCCACCACTGTCGTTTGGGTTTTTTCCATCCGGCCATGCATCGGGCAACATGGGTTTAATTCCTCCGTCATACCAGAAAACATCTACTTGTTTTAATGGAGCGTTTTTCTTCATCCCTTTCCATGCACGCTTTGGCGTACGTTCGGGGAACGTAAGTTTTACAGCTTCAGAAACAGGAGCGCAATCTTGCAAAAGCAAACTTGAATTTCCTTGTGCGTGGATAGGATAGCCTAATTCCAGACCAACAAATACAGGATGCAGGATGTGGCAAGCCATATCGCCGAGGGCACCTGTGCCGTAATCCCACCAACCGCGCCAGTTCCAGGGGTGATAAATGTGGTTGAACGGACGCATTTTAGCCGGGCCGGTAAACAGATCCCAATCCAATGTCTCAGGAACCCAATCTCCTCTTTCAGGAGTATTTAAGCCTTGTGGCCAAATCGGACGGTCGGTGAAAGAATCTACTTTGGTTACTTCACCAATTTCACCGTTCGCTAACCATTCAGTGGTGAGGTTCACCCCTTCGCCTGAAGAACCTTGGTTACCCATTTGTGTGGCAACCTTGTATTTGTCGGCCAATTTAGTGAGCAAGCGCGATTCGTAAACCGTGTGAGTTAATGGTTTTTGCACGTAAACGTGTTTTCCCATTGTCATTGCAGTAGCTGCGATAATGGCGTGGGTATG
This sequence comes from uncultured Maribellus sp., assembly GCA_964572085.1. GTDB lineage: Bacteria > Bacteroidota > Bacteroidia > Bacteroidales > Prolixibacteraceae > Draconibacterium. Next base: position 7,724 of record CAZNEV010000044.1, read on the forward strand.
ATCGGCAGTAGCCACCAATACAGCATCCATATCTTTACCGAGCTCGTCATAAGCCACGCGCCAGTCTTTGTACTTTTTGGCTTTTGGATAACGGTCGAAAACGCCGTTGCCACCGGTGTACTTCCAGTCCACATCAACTAATCCGATGATGTTTTCCTGTTCTAAGTTTTTGAGGTTAGCAAAGCCCATTCCACCAACGCCAACTCCTAAAATGTTGAGTTTGTCACTTGGGGCCTTGTGCCCCAAACCTGCAACAGCATGGCTTGGGATGATTGAAATCCCTGCCGCAACCGTTGCAGTAGTCCCAAGAAATGCTCTCCTTGAAAACGAATTTTTGTTCGAATTGTGTTCCATAATAAATAAAAATTTTAATTGGATAGGTCTCTATCGATTACTTCTTTCTGTTAAAAAAACAGCTAAATATAGTGATATTTTGCAAAGTATAGCTTTTTTCTATTCAGCTTAAAAAAAATCAATTTGATAGAACGCTTTTGTGTCGCTACATTTGCACTTTAATTTTGAATAAGTCTAAATAGTAATCATCTTTAAAAATATCATTATGTTATCAGTAGGAGATAAGTTCCCAAAATTTAAAAAACAAGCGGTAGTTTCATTGGAACCCGGAAAAGAGTTTGATACTTTGACGTTGGATCACGTAAAGAATGGTAAATGGTCGGTGTTTTTTTGGTGGCCCATGGATTTTACCTTTGTGTGCCCCACCGAAATTACCTCGTTCAACAATCATTTTGAAGATTTTGAAAAACGCGGCACCAATTTGTTCGGGGCATCCGTTGACTCGGAATACGTGCACCTGGCCTGGAGGAATTCTGACCCCGGGTTGAAAAAATTGAAATTCCCGATGATTGCCGATACGTCGAAATCACTGTCTAAAAAATTGGGTATTTTGGAGAAAGAGGACAAAGTTGCCTACCGTGCTACATACATCATCGATCCGGAAGGAGTCATCCAGCACCTTTCGATTAACGGATTGAACGTAGGACGCAACGTTGCAGAAGTAATTCGTTTGCTCGACGGTTTTCAGAATGGCGGGCTGGTGCCTTGCGACTGGCAACCGGGAGAAGCTACCTTGTAATTTTTCATTTTAAAACAAACTATCATGCAAGTAAGCAAAGTAAAATCGGTTTGGAACGGAACCTTGAAAGAAGGCAACGGCACCATGAACATTACAGGTTTTAGCGGGCCTTTTTCGTTTGCCACACGTTTCGAGAATGCAAAGGGCACGAACCCCGAAGAATTGGTTGGAGCTGCCCATGCGGGATGCTATTCCATGTTTTTATCGGCCTTGCTCAGTGAAGAAGGATTGACGCCGGAAAGCATTGAAACAGAAGCTTCGGTAACCTTGGGCGAAGTTGACGGTGGTCCGGCAATTACCCACATCACGCTATCAACGGTGGTGAAATGCGACGGTTTATCGAAAGTGAAATTCGACGAACTTTCGGTTCTGGCGAAACAAAAATGCCCAGTTTCGAGACTTTACCGGGGCGGAACAGCCGATATTGAACTCGCTGCGGAATTGGTGAAGTAAGAAAAATTCTCGAGAAAATATAATAAAAAAAGGAGCTATATAGCTCCTTTTTTTATGGGTTTAAACTCATTCCCCGAAACCCGGTTTTCAATATTTTCTGAACTTTCTCTTTTCGGCGACGCGAAACGTGAATTGAATCGCCATTGGAAAGTTGTAAAATTCCTCCATCGGTTTTTACAAAGGCATTAACGTGTTTCAGGTTTACCAAGTGGGCTTTATGCACCCTGACAAATAAATATTCATGCAATAAATCTTCAAATTCAATCAGGGTTTTTGCCACTAACAAAGGTTTGTTCCCCTCGAAATATATGTGCGTGTAGTTTCCTTCACCTTGGCAACGGATAATTTTATCCACTTCAATAAATTCGATGCGATCGGCAGTGGGCAAACCAATTCGCGGGTTTTGCGGTTGACTGATGTTGTGCACCAATTGTTTCATTTGCTGGTTTTCCTGTTTTCGCCGGATGCGGTCAGCAACTTTCTCCACTGCGGTTTGCAAATCGTTCAAATTAATTGGTTTTAAAATGTAATCGGCAGCCGAAAACCGGATAGCTTTTATTGCATAATTATCGTAGGCAGTTACAAAAATCACTTCAAAACGAAAATCCTGAAAATGCTCCAACAACTGAAAACCGTTGGCTTTTGGCATTTCAATATCGATTCTATAATTCTGTCAGCCCTTTGGGCTTGTTTCTTAATCCCGATTGGGATGTAATGATTATAGTAAAAATGCAGGATGTTTCCAAAACCCCGAAGGGGTGATATTTTAAGAACTTTTACCAAAGTGTTATATTATTTGTTTGTCTCTTCCAGTAACAGCTTTTTGAGCGGCTCGTTGTCCATGTGCATAAGATGGGGGTTAATTATTCTACCTGACCTATCGACCAATGCATAATGCGGAATTCCGTAAATGTTAAACTTCGAAATTAGTAAATTCCACTCGTCCGCCGACACTTTAAAGTGTTCGCCTTTAATATCAGGAATTGCTTTTTTATAATCGTTTTCAGGGGAAGTGGGATTGGTAATGTAAACAAACACAATATCTTCTTTTGCCAGTTCTTCTTTTAAGGGTTTAATTCGTTCAATCCCTGCTTTACAAGGTGCACACCAGGTTGCCCAGAAATCAACATAGACCACTTTGCCACGGTATTTTTTTATCAGCCCATCGAAAAACTTTTCTGCATCCGTTTTTGGAACGTATTCGGCGGCGACACTTTTTACCGTCAATTCAGCTTTTCGCTCGTAGTAGGAAGAAATGACAAGTTCTTTTAAGTAATCGGTTTTAACCTTCGATTTCACATTCGCATACTCCTCGTCGTTTAGTTTCTCCGATGTCAAAGACGCAAGGAAAGTTTGGGTGCCAATAATATCCATCGCTAAACCTTCTTCAATCCCAAAAATTTTCTCCATGTTAATTTTGAAATTTTTATGCATTTCTTGTACGCACCCTGCGGCCGCGCAAGATCAATGTATCGACAGGCTGAAAGCAGGCTGAAATATTCGCTGCTCAGCAATGAGAGTTTCTCATTCAACGGGAGATCTTTCAAAAAATGAAGGTCCTCAATTTTTATTTCCGCCGGAACGAAAGGTACACGAGCATCTTCATTTAGCTTTAGGTTCATCATGTACAAAGCAAAGCGGCGGTTTTGGTTAAATTGAAGGGCATTTAAAGCCATTCTAAAATCAATGTCCAAATTTCTGATTCGTATTGCTTTTTCGCAAACCGATTTTTCTTTTTGAATTTCCTTTAATGCTTTTCGCTCCTTTTCGGCAATCGCTTTAATGTGCCTGATGTATTCGGATTCCGTCATTTCGGCGATCCCTTCAATCAAGGTGTTTTGGTCGGTTTTTATTTTGGAAGTTGCACTCAGCCCAAAATTTAATCTGGCGCCCTCGCCCATAAATAGCGAAGGGTATTCTGAGTTGCCCAAATTGACCAAATGAAACAGGTTTTTGCCCGGTTCAAAAAATACCCTTTCATTATATAAAGGTAAACTTACGGATATTTCCTGAGGGAAATCAAGCAGAAATTCAGCTTCAAAACTTCCATTGTCATCGATTCGGATCAAATGCGATTCCTGCTTGTTGGTCAATCGGTTGTTGAAACGGATAATTCCGGTATTTGTCCCCAGCCGTTTTAAAAAGCCATTTATGAAACCGCGATAAACAACAGTTCCTTGCTTTAATATCTGCTCATCAAATGCGTCATCGGGAGGATTGTTTTGCACCATTTTTCTTGAGAACTTCAACATTGAATTTGGCAAATTGCCAATCAAACATGTTTCTCCATTTACAAATTCTGCAAAAAGCATCCGTTCTTCCATTCCGTTTTTCAAACTGATTTTGAGAAGATTGTCTTCAGGAACACATGCTGCATATTCCCAGCTTTTGCTTTCAAAAATGGCCATCGACTCAAAAAAACTAAAGCACCAATTTCCATCGTTTGTTGAAAACCAATTGCCCGACAATTCTTTGGGAACGATTGAATTGTAGGGTATTTCGTTGATTTCCAAGTCATAAAAACTCCAACTGTTTGCCACCGGCTCACCAAAATCCAACCGGTCAACCGTGGCATCTATTTTTGGGAAAAACAACTTATAATTGATTTCATCTTTGCCTTCCTCCCAATCCATCCGTTGTTCTATATTAGCACCTTCTGCTTTAATTACGAACATTTTAGCCGTATCGCCCGCGGGTTGAATGTAGCTCTGTTCATGAATTGCTACCCAACCGTATTGAGGGATTTTGACATGAAAGGTTAAGATTGTGAACGAATCGGTGATTTCAATTTTCGTGATTTGAACATGCGGTGTGTTTGCAATCCCATATTTTGGGTTTTCAATAACTTTTTGAGCACGGGCAAAAAATGCCAAACAGAGTAAAAATAAGGTGACAATTCCTGTTTTCATGATTATTGGTTTTTTTGTTTCGAAACTGATTTGTATAAAGTTAAATCATAAGAGTAAATATTCAAAGTGATATTTATTAAACGGTGGGTTTGACTTATTAAATGGTAATTTTTGCCTTGTTTTCCTTGAGAAATTTCAGGTCAAAGCATAAACTTTGTTCAGGACTCGTCCCCCTTTGACACGGATCAAGTTTGAAAATGCACCAGTTCTTTTCAAAGGGGGAATCAAAGGGGGATTCAGGACAACACGAAACATGGAATTACTAAGAATGATTCATTTTTTGTATTCAGTTTTCTGTTCCAAACATTGAATAGTATAATCAATATCTGTGATTACTTATCAATCCAGTTTTCTTTGCCTTGCTTATCCTGGAGAATTTTCAACTGCCCGAATAATTCTATTTTTCAATACCAAGTTTTTTTTTCACCAACGGAAGAACATCGATGCTCAGACTAGATTTGTAGAGTACAACATTGGAACCCATTTCAAAAACATACATAAGTTCAAGTTCTTTGGCAATTTCACCAATTGCAGCGGTTGCCTTATCAAATAGCGGCTTTAGCAATTCCTGATATTTCTGCTGAACCTGTTGCTGTCCACTTTCTTGGTAATTTTGCAATCGTTGCTGCATATCCTGCAATTCCGAAATTTTTGCATTGCGCTTAATTTCTGACGCATCTTTCCCCAACTGTTCCAGATCCATTAATTTAGCCTGGTAATTTTGCTGCATTTCCATAAAAACATCTTCCATATCTTTTTGAAAATTATTGAATTCTGTTTCCATCGTCACGCGTTCGGGCATTACTTGTATTAGCGCCTGCAAATCAATATGGCCAAATTTTAATGTTTGTGCGTTTACCATCGTAGAAACTACGGATAATACGATTAAGGCGAAAAGCTTAGTTCTCTTGTTCATGATTATATGATTTTTAGTTATTTGCGGTAAAGGTGAAATAATCACTCCGATTACGGATTTAACAAAAGTTAAAAATAGGGGTTGAATATGTTAACCATTTTAAACAACATTCATCTTTACTTAATTTCTGTTAAAGGTGGGAAATTCAGAATCCCCCTTTAGTTCCCTCCCGATAAAACCGGTACAGGCTCTTTGCTATTGAAATTTTTATTTCCAATTCATGTTTTGCAATTAAAGGGGGACTCGCTTCGATGTTGCTTTTCTTCTAA
>CAZNEV010000044.1:13463-43552 GCA_964572085.1 uncultured Maribellus sp.
AAGTTTTTAATTTCAATTCATGTTTTGCAATTAAAGGGGGACTCGCTTCGATGTTGCTTTTCTTCTAAATAATAACCTAAGAATAATCCAAAATAGAAATTCCCAACAAAGCACAAACTTTGTTCAAGGCTCGTCCCCTTTGATTTGTGTCGCGTGCTGGAATCGAATATTTGCCATTCAAAGGGGGATTCAGGGGGATTCAGGAATTCGTATCTCAATCCCCCTTTAGTTCCCCCTTTAATATTGAAGTTTTTAATTTCAATTCATGTTTTGCAATTAAAGGGGGACTCGCTTCGATGTTACTTTCACGGTTCGAAAAGGCTAAGCGTAAGCTCTGCAGAAGTTTTACAAATATGATTTACTGCAACACAAACCGTATCCTGAAACAAACTGTCTCACCTGCAAATTCAGGAATATTCAGAGGAGAAAGCTGTCCGATTACTCTTTTTGATTCTTTTGCCAACAATTCCAGATCATTACTTTTTTCTGAAGTCACAGTTTTTTCACTTTTCAGGGAAGTAGCCACAACTTCGTCAATATTGATAAATTTCCCATTGGGTCTCTTTTCTGAAATTCTGCTGATTGTTCCGTCTTTTTCAATATAAGCCCAAACTTCAACAGCTCCCTGCTGATTGTTCTCTTGCGCCTCAACGGGATACTTAATTTGCTTGGCAATTGATTGCCTAAGTGCTAAAATAGAATTGATTTCATCGTTTGTCTCGGCATTTTTCAATGTAATCTCAACAACCCCGTTTTTCCCTTTGTCGCTATATTTTTCTGTGGCTTTTTCATCTTTCAAAATATTAACCGATTGAATGGTTTCTGGGTCAATGTCATTTACTTTCTGGTCGCTTTCTGCACCGTTTACAACAATCAGCGGTTCAGCTTTTTCTGAATTGTATTTTGTTTTTGTGTTGATAATTATTACACCATTTTTACCATTTTCCCCATAAAATTTAAATCCTGATTCTCCTTTTAAAATGTCAATTGATTCAATATTATCAGCATCTATTTCACTCATTTTTCCCTCATGCGCTTTCCCATCAACAATATAAAGTTTGTTATCAACCTCTAATTTTACATCTATATTTTTACTGCCACTGGGTTTTACTTCCAAGGTTTCATAACCATTTTTTCCAAATACCAGCAATTCAATCTCGCTTTCCGACTTTATTTCGTAATTGCCTTTTGTATCAGTTGTTGTTGTTTCGAGGGTTTTTCCTTTTATAAGAATCGAAACTCCTGATAAAGGTTGGCCTTTATCGTCAGTCACTTTTCCGGACACTGTAAATTCTTTTTCTGATGTTTTAGAACTATCGTCGATTACCATAGTAGTTGAAATTACCTTGTCACCAACATCCATTAACATAGCAATTTCTCCGCTGTCAAAATTCTTTTGGTTTTCAATAGGTTGTAATGCAGGATGATCAGTCGGAATTGATTTCTCATCTATAACCAGATTGATTTTTTTATCAGGCTGAATAATTTCGGTTTTTACTTCTTTATTCGACAAGCCCATCACCAAAACAGCCAATAATGGCAGAATCACCAATTGTTTGAGAAGGGCATACTTGTTTTCTGTTTTCTTTTTCATCATGATTATGCGGTTTTTAAGTTGACTTCCGTTCAATGCGTTTAAGAATGGCGCGACGCCTTTTTTGTCGGCCAGTGCCACCATGGCCAGTTGATACTCTTTTGGGTTGTGGCTTTGCGCAATTTGGTCGTCGGTGAGGTATTCCAGGTTGTTGTTCACGGCGTCTTTCAGTAACCAAGCAAAAGGGTTGAACCACTGCGCCAAAAACAGGATTTCGGCAAACAAAATGTCGAGCGTGTGTTTTTCCCTGACATGGATGTTTTCGTGTTCCACAATCATTTTCAAATTGGGGCTGTCCAGCGTTTTTTCGGAAACCACAATTTTGCTGAAAAACGAAAATGGATGAATATCCGCTCGGGTAACATGAACCTGAATGCCGAAAAGCTCTTGGATTTGGCTTTTAACGACCATGGAAAAGGCTTTTAAATGCCCCACAATCAAGCGGAATAAGAAAAGCACCGAACCCAAAACGTAGAGCGCAAACAAATAATGGTACCAAGCGGGAACGAATTGTGCTTGCTCAACAACAAGAGCTGAACCCGGCAAATATGCAAACCCGTTAAAATCGGAAACCGGAACCGCTTCAACATACTTTACGCTTGTAAACGTAACTAACGGGATTACAAAACTCAAGGCAAACGAAACCGGCAAATACAAGCGGTTAAAAACAAATTGCTTTTGGTTTTGAAAAAGCAGGAGGAACGCGAGGTAAAACGCAGCCGCAGCTATGGCGGCCTTTCCAATATAAATGAGGTAAACTTCCATTAGTTTTCGTCTTTGATGGTTTTTATCAAATTTTCGATTTCCTCGGGCGACAAGCCTTTTTCTTTCACAAAAAATGCCACCGCACTTTTGTACGAGTTATCGAAATAGTCGTTCACCACCTGCTTCATAAACGATTTGCGGTAGTCATCTTTCGACAAGAGCGGAAAATATTCGTAGGTATTTCCATATTGCTTGAAACTCACAATCCCTTTGTCCTGCAACAGCCGCACCAGCGACGAAACCGTGTTGTAGTGCGGTTTTGGGGCGTCGTATTGTTCAACAATGTCTTTTACAAATGCCTTTTCCAATTTCCAGAGGATTTTCATTACCTCTTCTTCTTTTCGGGTGAGTCTTTTCATTTTTCATTTTTTTAGTAGTGAGACAAAAAGTATCAAGATAAGAAGTATCAAGTATCAAGATAGAACGTATTACAGAATACAAATATATAACTGATATTTCAGTTTTGCAACTATTATTTCAGTTTAGTAACTGAAATAATAGTTTATTCAGTTCATTAAAAAACTCTGATGGGAAGGAATAATATGGGTCTGTTGAAAAACTCAGAGAAGGTAAAGACGACCTCAGCGAGGTCATATATTTATAGAAAATGATGACATGATAGGATAATACCACCACTTCGTGGTTTTTGATTCGTTATTCCCCATTGTTCTATAATAATCCCAACCCTTCGGGTTTGAAGATTTTTCAGAAGATTACATTTCGCCACTCATGTCCATGTTTCCACTGCCACCTCCGCTGGAATCACCTCCGCGGTCGTTCGATTTGAAATTGTTGATTTTATAGGTCAAAGTGAACATCACTACCCGCGGTTCACGTTCCCATCGGAAATTGCTTTTGAAATTCTCGCCGTAGGACGAACGTTCAAATTTGCCCGTCCCGAGCGGGTCCTGCAAGCTGATGGTTGCCGTAAGCTTCTTTTTCAGCAAATCGTGTCGGTACGAAATATCGGAGAAAAACATAGCTTTGGTTTCGCCCTGCACCGAGGTGGACGGACCGCGGTAAAATCCCTGGATTTGCATCCTCGAATTGGGCGAAAATTTCAGCGTGGTGCTCATTCGTCCGCTCCAGTTGGTGCTTTCACGATCGATGCTCTCGCCGTTCAATTCCCCTTTAATGCGGTAGTTAAATGCCGAAACGCTGGCGTTCACGGTCAGCCATTTGGTAAATTCGGCGTTACCCATCAACTCAAGGCCGGTAGAATAATCTTTGGCAAAATTGACGGGTTGGAGATAAAATATTTGGTCGTCGCCCAGCGTTTCTATCCGTTCAATTTTGTTGTGGGTAATCCTTTGAAAAGCTTCCAGGGAAAGGTAGGAAAGCCCGAATTTACGCATGAAACCCAATTCGTAAGAATCGGTGTATTCCGGTTCCAAATCGGGATTCCCCATACGAATGGTGTAGCGGTTGTAATACCCCGGAACCGGGTCCAAATCGCGCCCGTTTGGCCGATTGATGCGGCGGCTGTAGCTGGTCATCAATTCATTGTTTTTGCCAATATCGTACGAAATGTGGGCGGTAGGGAACAGATCGATGCGGTTCAAAGTGTAAGTTCTTTCTTCAAAGGAAGAATAAATATTGCGGTCGGTGAGCTCGCCGCGCAGCCCTGCCATAAACTGGAAATTACCGATTTTGTTGCTGTAAGTCGAATACAAAGCGTGAATTCCCCGCTTGAAATCGGTAACGCTCGAAAACATCGGATTCTCGATCCAGGTTCCCGTTTCGGTATCGTAATCCCGAAAAAGGATGTCCTCTATTTCTTTATCGATTCGGCCCAAATAACCGGCTTCAAACTTGCTGTTCTCATTGATAGGCAACACGTAATCTGCCTTCAACCTGAACTCTTTTTCATCTTCTCCTTCGTTGGTGATGGTGCGAAAAAGAAATACATCCGAAGGCGTATAGTTTTCGTTAGAAAGATATTCCGCCTCCGATTCCGTGTCGGTAGTGTTTTCGTTGGAGAAAAATGCCATGGCTTCCAGTTTGTGCCCCTTTTTGTTAAAGTTGTGCTGAAAATTAAGGGTGGCGCTATAGAAATCGCTTTCGCGGTTTGATATTTCATCGCTCAGTGAAAAGACGTCCTCGGAACGTGGAAGCGTGTATTCGTGGAAATAGCCTAAACCGCCGCGTTTGTTCTTCGAATTGCCCGCTTCGCCCGAAATTGAAAGCGTGGTTTTTGGGGAGAGGAAATATTCAACCCCACCTTTGAGGTTTTGTCCGGCACGCGTAAAATTCCGGTCGCCGTCCATTACTAAAACGGTTGTGGTATCGCCAATATAGGTTTCGCGGTTTGAAAACATCCCGCCATAATTGGTCTCGTCGCGCCAGTTGGCACCCACGGTAAAGTTCCATTTTTCGGTGCGGTAGTTCAGGGTAAAATCGCCGCGATATTTGTCCTTGGTCCCGGCTGTTGCATTTATTAGCCCGCTAAAGCCGTTCATCGAATTCTTTTTGGTGACCAAGTTGATGATGCCCGAATTGCCGTCGGGTTCGTACTTTGCCGAAGGGTTGGTGATGATTTCGATGTTTTCGAGCGCAGAAGCCGGGATTTGCCGCAAAGCATCACTCCCGCTCAACACGCTTGGACGCCCATCGATTAAAACGGTGAAACTGCCGGACCCCCGAAGTGTAACGTTCCCTTCGATGTCCACCTGGATGGAAGGTGTGTTTTGTAGCACATCCACCGCACTTCCGCCTGCCGCGTTGACCACTTGGCTCACGTTGACCACTTTCTTATCGAGCTGATATTCGATGGCACTTTTGTCGGCTACCACGTCCACGCTGCCGATGCTAAGCGTTGCGGGGCTCAATTCCACTTTTCCCACGTCAAGCACACGGTTCGCACTATTCAGTTCAATATTTGGAATTTTGAATTTTTCAAACCCGATGAAATGGGCCACGAGGTAGTAATTGCCGTTGGTCAAGCCGGAAATTTTGAATTCTCCCTTAGCGTTGGTAATTCCGCCGGTAACCAGCGTAGAATCACTTGCGTTATAAATGGCCACATTGGCATATTCCATAGGGGCTTCGGTGGCATCGTCGATGATTACCCCTTTCACCGTGCCGGGTTTGTCGTCGTCGGCACCATCGCTTTCTGGGTTTGCAAAGGCACTATGAACGGTTAAAAAGGATATCAATACCAATAAAAATAAGTGTTTCATGTCTTTCTGTTTTCTGTTAAACGGAAACGCCGGCAAAGCGCCCTTTTATTTCAGACATATTTGTCTTTTATTGGTTTAAGGCTGGAGGTGTTAATAATATGTTAATAGTGAGAAAGGCGGGTAGTTGAGAGGTTTTTATAAACTGAAACCCTTAAAAGAATACTCTCGGAAAAATATGCACAAAACCGGAAAGGACTGCCGCCCAACCCACAATCGACATAATCATATAAGCCACGGTGAAGCGCCGTTTCGAATAATATTTGTTGGCCAGAAACGCGCCTACCGGAATGCTGAGGATGAAGGGAGTTGCCACAATAATCCCCCAAAATCCATAGCTGCTGCGCAATTTGGCAATCCAACGGTTTTTCCGGGAAAACAATTTAATCGGTTTCTTAACCCGTATCTTGTTGCAAAATAATTGCATGCGTTGTTTCACAAAATCGGGCATGATGAGACAAATCCGGGGCATTAAAAAATTGAAAGCTACGGTAATGCGTTTGCTCAGGTAATAAAAAAACAAAAAGCCACCAATACCGCCTATCAGTAAGGCCATGATGGCATGTCTGTAATCCAACCCGATAATCATTGCATAGGGCAGGGTGAGAAAATATTTTATGGACGCCAAAAGGATGACGTGTATGACTTTAAAAACCATTTCAAAAAAAATATAAAACAATATTTAAACGCAAAATTAAGTAAAAAGTTGTTGCTGCAATCGATTTGTAATCGCATTAATTATTATAAATTCGCATGTGTTGTTAATTTACCACATTTATGGGTTTTCCATTTTTAAATGCCGCCAGGTTTTGAACCGCAATTTCCATTAAACGGCTGCGGGCTTCATAAGTTGCCCAAGCAATGTGCGGGGTAATATAACAATTTTTAGCAGTCGGCAGCGGGTTATCCATTGACGGTGGCTCAGTGGACAATACATCTAAACCTGCACCGGCAATCCTTTCGGCGTTTAGCGCATCCGCCAAATCTTGTTCGTTTATCAAAGGTCCACGACCGGTATTCACCAAAAATGTCGTGCGTTTCATTTTTTCTATGGCGGCATTGTTGATAAAACCTTTGTTTTCGTCCGTCAGCGGGCAGTGTAGGCTCACAAAATCGCTTTGCGAAAGGAGGGTGTCCAAATCAACCTGCCGGGCTTCTATCCCGGTTTCTTTCTGGCTGCGGTTGTTGAAAATAATTTTCATGCCGAATGCTAAGCCAATTTTGGCTACTGCTTGCCCGATTTGTCCAAACCCGATAATTCCCAGCGTTTTTCCCGCCAATTCGGTTTGCGGGCTTTTCCAATAGGTGAAATCCAGGCTTTTTGCCCATTCCCCTTCGGCAACCGATTGGGCATGTACCGCAACATTTTGAGCAAAATTGAGCAGGTGCGAAAAAACCATTTGGGCCACTGAGGCGGTGCTATATGCCGGAATGTTGGTTACCGTGATGCCTGCCTTTTTTGCTGCGGCCAGATCAACTACGTTGTATCCGGTGGCAAACACTCCAATGTATTTTAGTTTCGGCAATTGTTCGATTACCGCTTGATCGATGACTACCTTATTCGTTAAAACAACATCGGCATTTTTTACCCGTTCTACAGTTAACTCAGGAGGGGTGCGATCGTAAATGGCACATGCGCCCAATTTTTTTATTCCTTCCCAGCTTAGGTCGCCCGGGTTTACAGCATATCCGTCAAGTATTGCAATTTTCATGTGTTTAAACATTAATTATCTAATAAAAACAAAAATAATCAATTCAGTTTAATCTGAAAGGTCTTAAATTCGCTGAAAAAGTTACATTTGTGGAAGAAAGGGATCTTTTGGACAAGAACCGGAAGAACATTGAGAAGATTTATGAGGAAGAAGAAAGAAGGTTTGCGGCACCCACAAAAAACAACCGGAACACTGCATGAAAAACGCATAGCTCAATTATTGGAAGAAAACGAGCGGTTAAAACGTGAAATTTCTGAATGCTTAGATGCAAAGCAAAAGATGTTTGAACGTGAGGAACGTTATAAATTGCTGTTTGATGCAGGCAACGATATGGTTTTTGTTCACGGGTACAATAACGGCGAGGTGGACACTTTTATTGAGGTAAACGAAAAGGCTTGTGAGGTTCTTGGTTATTCAAAAGACGAATTAAAAACACTTACTCCCCAAGACATCACCGTTGAGAACGTTTCAAAACAATTATCGACGGGTTCGTTGCGCGAAGGCGAAAAATTATTGGTTGAAAAAACGCTGATTACCAAAACAGGCAAGCATGTTCCGGTGGAAATCAATACCCAGATTTTTTATCTTCACCGAAAACCAACCGCGCTTTCTATCGTACGTGATATAACGGAACGAAAACAGGCTCTCAAAGCCCTGAAAGCCAGTGAACAAAAATTGCGCATGCTGATCTATAATTCACCGGTTGGAGTTAGCACAAGCGATTTGCAAGGAAATTTTCTTGAAGTGAATCCGGTTTTATGCAACATAATGGGCTATTCCGAAGAAGAATTGCTCGGGAAACATTATAATCTGTTTTCGCACCCCGAAGACCGGGCGAAAAATCTCGAACTGTCCGAAAAACTGCTGAAAGGTGAGATTTCTTCTTTCGATTTGGAAAAAAGGTTTATCCAAAAGAATGGGACTGTTGTTGATATTTTGATTCGCGCTCAGCTTATCCGCGACGAAAAAGGAAAGGCACTCTATCAGACAGCCGTTGTTGAAGATATTACCGAACGCAAAAAAGCCGAACAGGATTTGCGTGTGGCACTGAAAAAAGCAAATGAATCGGACCGTTTGAAATCGGCATTTCTGGCCACCATGTCGCACGAATTGCGGACACCTCTTAACGCCATCATTGGTTTCTCGGAGCTTCTGAAGGAAGATTTATCCGCGGCAGACGTGAAAAAGTTTGGGAAAATAATCCATTCCAGTGGCCTGCATCTGCTGAGCATCGTAAACGATTTGTTCGATATCACCCTGATTGAATCGGGCGAGGCCGTGTTGCGTAAAACTCCAACGAACCTTCAGATTCTTTTTTATGAAGTAAAAAGCATTATCGATAAAAAACGGGAGATGGACAATAAGATGGACATCGGTTTTAACCTCCGGCTTCCGGAAAATGAAAAAAACCTCGAAGTGCTGATTGATGCAAACAAAGTGAAACAAATTTTAATCAACCTGTTGAAAAATGCATTTAAATTTACCGACAACGGATCGGTCAATTTAGGTGTGAATACGGCATTTAGAAATGGAAAATATTTTTTGGATTTTTATGTTTCGGATACAGGAATCGGGATTGAACGGGACATGCAAGAAATTATCTTCAATATTTTCAGACAGGTTGAAGACTCTAACATTCGTAAATATGGCGGAACAGGAATTGGCCTGGCAGTGGCCAAACGCTTAGCCGGAATAATGGGTGGCAAAATCGGACTCGAATCGGAACCGGGCAAAGGGAGTACTTTCAACGTGTCAATTCCATTTGAACTGTCAGAGCCTCAGGCAACATCGGGCGAAAAGCACATGCTGCCAAAAAGAAAACTGAATATGACTGGCTCTATTCTGATAATCGAAGACGACGAGCCAAGCTTCCTCTTACTTAAAGTTTTGCTCGAAGAAAACGGGATTCAGGTGCTTTGGGTGAAAAATGCGGAAGAAGCGATTCAGCTTTGCACTGAGAACGGTACGATTTCCCTGGTGCTGATGGACATCCATTTGCCCGAAATGAATGGTTACCGCGCTACTGAAAAGATTAAAGCACTGAGGCCCAATCTTCCCATAATTGCCCAAACGGCTTTTGCCACTATGGGCGATCGCGAAAAAGCGCTTCAGGCAGGATGTAACGATTACATGGCCAAACCAATACATCCCGAAGAATTGTTAACTAAAATACATCAGTTATTTCCATAATGTAATATTGGTAGAGGATGTGTGCCTCAAGGGACTCCCGGCATAGATACCAACGAAAATACCGAAATACGCCTAACTCATTCCCTCTTGAAACGTACTCCTACAGTCGATAAGGGGTAATAGCAAATTTCATTAATCCATTCATTTTTTGTATCTTGTAACCCTCTCATCCAACCGGTAAATGATTCACTAATATTTGAAATTTATATACTTATGAAAAACGCTTACATTGCAACTTACCCTCCCCGCCAGTGCGGAATAGGAACTTTTACTGAAAACCTTTTCAACTCCATGGTTGCTTCAGACATTGACGAACCCAATCAAAAAAAGAGTTTTATTGTAGCCCTAAACGATTCCGAGGAGGAGTTAAACTACCCCGAAGAGGTGAAGTTTACCATCAGGCAGGAGTTTCAGGAAGATTATCTCGCTGCGGCCAAATACATAAACATAAGCGGTGCCGACTGCTGCATATTGCAGCATGAGTTTGGTATTTTTGGCGGGAAAGACGGTGTTTATATTCTACCTTTGCTCCACCAGTTGGACATACCGCTTATCGTAACCCTGCACACCGTGATGCAAACTCCGTCATACGCCCAGAAAGAAATACTGCAACGTATCTGCAAAATGGCCAACCGGATAGTGGTTATGAGTTACAAAGCAATAGAAATGCTGGTTGAGATATATGAAGTCCCAAAAGAGAAAATCGCCTATGTAGAGCATGGTGTACCCAACTTCCGGTATATTCAGGAAGAGGTGAAAAAGGAGTTTAAGCTCGAAAAGAAAAAAGTGATGCTCACATTTGGCTTTGTTGGCCGAAACAAGGGTATTGAAACTGCTATACAGGCAATGCCCAAGGTGGTCGAAAAGCATCCGGATGTTTTATATATTGTTTTGGGTAAAACTCACCCTAATGTAATTAGGCATGCGGGCGAAGAATACCGCTTGTACCTGACCCAACTCATTGAAGACTTAAAGCTTGAAAAAAATGTGGTTTTACTCAATGAATTTACAACACAAAAAGAGCTCTTTAAGTATTTGTATGCGTCCGATATATATATCACACCATACCTAAATGAGGCACAGATAACCAGTGGAACGCTGGCTTATGCAGTGGGAGCAGGGTCTGCAGTTGTTTCTACCCCATACTGGCATGCGACTGAACTATTGAGCAACGGCAGAGGTGTTCTCTTTGATTTTGGCGACACTGATGAGTTGGCAAGCGTTTTAATAGACCTGCTTGATAATCCCGAAAAACGACTGGCGATACGAAAGAAAGCATTCGAGCATGGAAGAAAGATAACCTGGCCAAAAATTGGGTCTATCTACAATGATGTAGTTGAAAAAGTAGTGGACGAAAACATTCAAGTTGAAAAGAAAGAGGCTATCCCGTTCGATATCTCGCTTTTACCCATGTTTTCTATTGAGCATATAAAACGCCTCACCGATGATACCGGTATTATCCAACATGCGAAATTTGGAATCCCCAACCTTAAAGAAGGATACTGCTTAGACGATAACTCCAGGGCCCTGTTAATGGCACTAATGACCTATAAAGTAAAAAAAGATACCGCTGCACTTAGGTTGTGCCCAATTTACTTGAGTTACATTCATTACATGCAAAATCAGGATGGTAACTTCAGAAATTTTTTAAGCTTCAGCAGGCAATTCTTAGACGAGGTAGGATCGGAAGATTCTTTTGGAAGAACAATTTGGGCAATTGGATACATGCTGAACAATTCACCTAACGACTCCTATTATCAAATAGGCAGGCTTGTATTTGATAAAGCCATACCGATTTTCGACAGCTTAAAATCTATTAGGAGCATTGCCAATACAATTATAGGTGTTTGCCACTATTTAAGGAGTAATATGGGAGACGATGTGATGATCGAAAGGCTTAGGAAACTAACGCATGTATTAATGGATCATTACGAGGTAAACTCACGTGACGATTGGAATTGGTTTGAAGAGCTGTTGGCTTATGATAATGCCATTCTTCCCTTAGCCATGCTCCATGCTACAGAGATCCTGAACGAAGATGCGGTTAGAAAAGTTGCTTTTGATTCCATGCATTTTTTAATGGATAACACCATGAGCAATGGATATTTGTCCATTATAGGAAACGAAAAATGGTACAACAAAAAAGGTGATCGCTCTGTATTTGCCCAACAGCCTGTAGATGCCATGGGGATGGTTTTAATGTTCCGACAGGCCTTTAACATCTCGAACGACAAAAATTATTTGAGCAAATTATTTAAATCATTTAAGTGGTTCCTGGGAGAAAACGATCTGAGGATGAGCCTCTTTAATCATGAAACAAAAGGCTGTTTTGATGGCCTTGAGAGCTATGGCGTGAATCAGAATCAGGGAGCCGAAAGCACGTTGGCCTATTTAATTTCTTATCTGAACGTGCTGAAAGCACATGAGGATTATTACCGTAAAGAATAAAATACAACTAAAAATGAAGAAAGCATTGATTAAAAGATATTCCAACAACCCTATTCTCACAAAAGACGATATCCCGTACCCGGTGGCAACAGTACACAACGCGGGTATGGTAAAACACGATAAGGACTACATTATGCTCTTCAGGTCTCATAACCTGAACGGGCGAAGCATTATTGGAAAAGCAGTGAGCACCGATGGTTTTAACTTTAAGGTGGATCAGGAACCGTTTTTAACACCAGCTACCGAAGGGATTTTTAAAACTTACGAAGCTTATGGAGTCGAAGATCCGCGCATCGTATTTATCGATGGCGAATACTTGATCACTTATAGTGCTTATTCACAACACGGTGTGAGAATTGGCCTGGCCAAAACCAAGGATTTTCAATCCGTAGAACGCTTCTCGCTGATTACCGAAGCCGATTATAGAAACGTGGTGATTTTTCCTGAGAAATTCAATGGATTATACGCACGCTTAGACCGTCCACATTCCGATATTTCACCCTGGGCTATCTGGATTTCTTTTTCACCCGATTTAAGGTATTGGGGAGATTCGGAATTGATCATGAAGCCTGTGCAATATCATTGGGATGAAATGAAAATCGGGCCGGGCGCAACACCCATCAAAACCCCGCGCGGGTGGCTCAATATTTATCACGGCGTTTATCCTACCATGTCGGGCAGTGTATATCGGCTTGGCGTTGCTTTGCACGATTTAAATAACCCGGCGGAAATAATTGCAGTGGGCGATGAATGGATTCTTCAGCCGGAGGAAACCTACGAAATTACGGGCTACGTGCCCAACGTTGTTTTTTCGTGTGGCGCAATTCCCGAACCGGACGGAAGCGTGAAAATTTACTGGGGCGCAGCCGATACGGTGATGTGCGTAGGGACGGCAAACATAGAGGAACTCGTGGATCACTGCCTCAACAACAGCAGAAGCGCGCTTTAAAATGGATGTTATCTTTAAAATAAAAATTGAATATAAATGAAAGTCGCAATTTTAGCTCCTATAGCCTGGCGTACACCGCCCGAAAAATATGGTCCCTGGGAGCAGGTGGCAGCTAATATTACCGAAGGGCTAATGAAAAAAGGAGTGGACGTTACCTTGTTTGCCACTGGCAATTCGCAGACCAAAGCAAAGCTGCAATATGTTTCGCAAACGGCCTACGCCGAAGATCATTCGCTCGATCCTAAAGTATGGGAATGTTTGCATATCAGCCACTTAATGGAGCAGGCGTCGGAGTTTGATATTATTCACAACAATTTCGATTTTCTTCCGCTCACTTACTCCCGCTTAATTGAAACGCCAATTGTTACAACAATCCACGGATTTTCGTCGCAAAAAATAATACCGGTATATAAAAAATACAACAGCAACAATTTCTATGTTTCTATAAGCAATTCCGACCGAAGTCCCGAACTCGACTACACTGCCACGGTTTATAACGGGATAGACAGCAAGGATTTTACTTTTAACGCGAAGCCTAAAGACTATTTGCTGTTTTTTGGCAGGATACATCCTGAGAAAGGAACCTGGGAATCCATTCAGATAGCAAAAAAGGCAAACAAGAAATTGATTATTTCGGGCTTAATTCAGGACGAAGCCTATTTTGAGGAGAAAGTAAAACCTTATATCAACGGTAACGACATCGTATATGTTGGTAATTCGGGTCCAAAAGAAAGAGATAAATTATTGGGAGAAGCCCTTGCTTTATTGCATCCCATTAGTTTTGACGAACCCTTTGGACTCAGCGTGGCAGAGGCTATGTTTTGCGGGACGCCCGTTTTGGCTGTCAACAGAGGTTCTATGCCCGAATTAATAGATCACACAAAAACGGGATTCCTTGTAAATACCGTGGAAGAAGCCGTTGAAGCTTTAAGCGAAACAGATTCCATCAGCAGGAAACATTGCCGCGATTGGGCGATGGCTAATTTTAGCCTTGAGAAAATGGTTGACGGCTATTTAGAGGTTTATAAACAGATTTTACACAAAATATAATTAATAAAAAAGTTATGAATCAGTCAATGAAATTAAAGGGAATTGTAAAGCGGAAAAGAATGAAAATTGTAGGAGATAACTCGCGGGTAATTGTAAGACCTCATATTCCGACTGAATTGCCACGGATAGGAAATATAATATTCAGGGTCCTAAACCTAACTGAAACGGAGGCTGAAAAACTGTTGCAGGAAACCTTATTGAATTTTGAAGATCGTCACAGAAACATACAACTACAATTATTAAGACATTACGACAAAATAGCCGAGTATATTCCAAAAGCCACCATTATTAACAAAACCCAAAAACTACTTATTGGAGCATACCTCACCATGGAGTATTCCATTGAATCTGCTGCACTTTTCAATCCATCCATTGTTCCTCATCCCGATCAAACCTTGCTTCCGGAAGGGAGCGTGAGATTTATTATGAGTTTGAGGGCAACGGGCGAAGGGCACGTTTCGTCCATCGTTTTTAGAAGTGGAACAATCGATAAAGATTTCTCAATTCATATTGACAGTGTTTCAGAATTTGTGGAAACTCCTGCCATGGTTCACGACCCATTCTATAACAATGATTTGTTTAAACTGAAATTAACAGACCTGAAAGCCTGGAACAAAACCAGCATAGGAATTATGAGCCAGGTTCCTGCTTTTTTCACTTACGCGGAATTGAAATTGAGTATTCAGGAAATTTATTCAAGCACCGGTTTTGCAGCAGATAGCTGGACTATCAACGTCATTAATTGGTTAGCAGACTCTAACTACAAGGTGAAATTTGATGATGGGACAGCTATGTCCGAACGGGTAATATTTCCTGTTTCATCGAATGAAAGCAAGGGTATTGAAGATGCCCGCTTTGTTAAATTCACCCACGAAAACGGAAGTGAAAAATATTACGCAACCTATACTGCCTACAACGGGCAAAGCATTTTGCCTCAATTAATCGGGACAAAAGATTTTCAAACTTTCGACATCATAACCCTGAACGGGGAAGGCGTAAGGAACAAAGGGATGGCACTTTTCCCCAGAAGGGTAAATGGTAAATTTGCTATGTTATCGCGGCAGGATGGCGAGAACAATTACATCATGTTTTCCGATAATTTACATTTCTGGCACAGTGCAACCCTCATCCAGAGGCCTACACAACCGTGGGAGTTCGTGCAGATTGGAAATTGCGGCTCGCCCATAGAAACCGACAAAGGCTGGCTGGTGCTGACGCACGGCGTGGGCAGTATGCGACAGTATTCTATTGGAGCGATTCTGCTGGATCTCGATGATCCCACTAAAATAATTGCGAGTTTGGAAGACCCATTATTGTCGGCCACCGAAGAAGAACGGGAAGGCTATGTCCCGAACGTTATTTATTCCTGTGGAGGGATGGTGTTTAATAATTGCCTGATTCTTCCGTATGCCATGTCTGATATTGCATCCCGAATTGCTGTGGTGAATTTGGATGATCTTTTTGAAAAAATGAAATTTAACTCAAAATAGAATCCGGTGTTGAAATAATTTTTCGATCTTTTGTTTTGCCACATTGACAAACCATAGGTAAAAAAACATCTACTGAAATTACGTAGAATCCTTTTTGTTCAATCCTACAATATTAAGTATATTGCAGCCTCGCATATTTGTTGTGGAAGCATTTTCGCAACAACAAAGGGACGCAACAATAAAATCGTTAAATCAGTTGGAAGGAAGAACTTATGAAAAAGATCTTGGCTATTGATGACAATGAGATCAACTTAGAACTCTTGCATCAGATTGTAAGAATCCATTACCCCGAGTTTCAATTTATCAAAACCCTTTCAGGGATGGAAGGCATTGAATTGGCAAAGCAAGAACTCCCTGAGGTTATTTTACTGGATATTTTAATGCCCGAAATTAACGGCTACGAAGTTTGTGCGGTGTTAAAGAAGGACCCCGCTACCCAAAATATCCCCATCATTATGATTTCTGCGTTGGGCGTAGATGCCAACGAGCGCACAAAAGGATTAAATGCAGGAGCCGATTCGTTTATCTCGAAGCCATTTAGCCGTGATGAAATAACGGCACACCTAAACGTAGCACTTCGGATTAAAAAAGTGGAAGACCTCCTGCGCAAACGAAACGAAAGCCTGGAGCATTTGATAAAAGACCAAACCAGCAATTATCAACAAAACGAAGAAAGGTTTCTTCAAATATCGGAACATGCGCTGGAGTTTTACTGGGAAGTGGACGCATCGGGAATTTTTACCTACATCAGCCCCGTGGTGGAGAAAACTTTGGGGATAAAGCAAAACGACATCATAGGAGAAAAAAGTTGCACCGAGCTTTTTCAGTCGAACGATTCAGGCTTCGGTGATTCGGGTGATAACCCTTGCAAAATGAGAACGAGCTGTAAAGATTATGAAACGGAATTGCAACTCGAAGACCGTTCTATCTGGTTGTCGATCAGTTGTATCCCAATAGTCGGGGAAGGTGTGGGATTTCTGGGGCTTCGCGGGGTATGCTACGATATTACTAAACGAAAACAAGCCGAAATTAAGCTCAACGAAAACCTGGAACAAATCCGCGAGTACCAAAAAAAACTCAAAAACATGAACATTGAGTTGACCTTGGCGGAAGAAAAAGAACGGCGCAGGATTGCGGAGAACCTTCACGACGGGTTAGGCCAAACCTTGTCACTGGCGTTCATTAAACTTTCGTCCATTTCAATCGCAAATTTTTCTGCCCCGGAGAAGAAGTTATGGAAAGAGGCATCAGCCCTTTTAAACGATGCCATTTCCGAATCGCGGAGTTTGACCTATGATCTGAGCCCGCCAATCTTATATGAATTGGGCCTCGTGCCGGCATTCAAATGGAAATTGGGCCAGATTGAGGAAAGCTTAGGCATTAAAACCAAAATAGTGGGTGAAGGACAGTTGATACAAGTGCAAAAAGAATTTGAAATATTCTTGTACCGAATGGTGAGCGAATTGCTGACAAATGTGATTAAACATGCAAACGCAACCAAAATTGAACTGATCATCGGGAAAAATGAACAAGATTATTTCATCACGGTGCACGATGACGGCATCGGGTTCAATCCGAAGCAGATAAACACCAAAATCAACGGTGACGGAGGTTTTGGCCTGTTGAACATTACCGAACGCCTTGAATCCATGAAAGGGTGTTTAACGCTTGTCACTGAAAATGGCACCAAAGCCACCATCGCAGTTCCCATAGAAAAACAAAATATTTAATATACCTTGCAAATAAACACAACAATGAAGATTAAAGTATTGATTGCGGACGATCATTTGTTGTTTCGCGAAGGACTGGTGCAACTCTTACTTTCGTCGCCCGATATTGAGGTGGTTGCACAGGCAAAAGACGGCAAAGATGCCATTGAAAAAGCCAGACAATTCACGCCCGAAGTTATTCTGATTGACATAGGTATGCCAGTTATGAATGGAATAGAAGCAACCAGGGTGATTAAACAAGAAATGCCGGATGTGAAAGTGATCGCCGTTTCCATGCACTCCGACAAACAATATGTTTCGGGAATTTTAAAAGCGGGTGCCGATGGTTATTTGTTGAAGAATACAACCTATCAACAGTTGACGGAAGCTATAAAATCGGTGCACAATGGAAAAAAAACGCTGAGCGACGACATCGCGAATGTGGTAATAAGCGGCTATTTGCAGCCTTCGTCAAGTGGAGCCGACGATTTGGAAAAATTGTCGGAGCGCGAAAGAAAAGTGCTGCAGTTATATGCCGAAGGCAAAACCACCCGTGAAATTGCAGAGCAACTTTTCATCAGCATTAAAACCGTGGGCACCCACAAGCAACACATCCAAAAGAAACTCGATCTGAGCTCTACCACCGATATGATTAAGTATGCCCTGAAAAAAGGGTTAATCAGTATGTGATTTCACCTAAAACCAATTTATTATGAAACCGATTTCAATTTCTTCTCTCCTCGCAATTTTTGTGTTTGTGAGTTCTTGCGTTTCCAAAACAGAGCAAAAAATCGTATCTGCTCAGTCTCCTAATTTCGTTGTAGTATTTATCGACGACATGGGCTATGGCGACGTGGCCTGCTATGGGGCAACCGGTTACACCACGCCCAACTTAGACAAAATGGCGGCAGAAGGTATGCGCTTCACCAATTTTTATTCGGCACAACCGGTTTGCAGTGCTTCGCGTGCCGGGTTGATGACGGGTTGCTATCCAAACCGGATCGGGATTTCGGGGGCACTTTTTCCCTACAACACTGTGGGTATCAACCCGGCGGAAACCACCATTGCCGAAATGCTGAAAGAAAAAGGGTACGCTACCGCGATTTTCGGTAAATGGCACCTTGGCCACCACAAAGAATTTTTGCCCTTGCAAAATGGCTTCGATGAATATTTTGGGCTTCCGTACTCCAACGACATGTGGCCCTTAGATAACGTTGGACAACCACTTCCCGAGGGGAGCAGGAGAAATTCGTACCCACCACTTCCCCTGATAGAAGGAAATGAAATCGCTGAATTGATTACAGACTTAAAAGGGCAGGACAAGCTGACCACGCTATACACTGAAAAGGCTGTGGATTTTATCAACCGCAATGCCCGCAACCCCTTCTTTTTGTATGTTCCGCACACCATGGGGCATATTCCTTTGGGCGTTTCCGATAAGTTTCGGGGGAAAAGCGAGAAAGGCTTTTATGGCGATGTGATGATGGAAATCGATTGGAGTGTGGGTGAAATTGAAAAAGCGCTGCAAGCTAACGGCATTTCGGAAAATACGGTTTTTATTTTCACTACTGACAATGGGCCCTGGTTGAATTTTGGCAACCACGCCGGTTCGTCGGGCGGTTTGCGCGAGGGGAAAGGCACCAGTTGGGAAGGCGGGCAACGCGTGCCCTTCATCATTAAATGGCCGGGGAAAACTCCTGCCGGAACCATCTGCAATAAATTAGGCTGCGCCATTGACCTATTGCCAAGCTTTGCCAAAATTGCTGATGTGCCGCTTCCTCAATTAAAAATAGATGGCGTTGACCTCTCCGAACTTTGGACAGGAAACCAATCGGCAGAACCACGCGGGGAAATTCTGTTTTATTTCGGAAAAAACAATTTAAACGGCATTCGAAAAGGAAATTGGAAGCTGGTTTTACCGCACAGTTGGCAATCGTACAACACTGCTCCCGGAATGGATGGACACGGCGGTGCGAGAATAAAAATGGACGTGAAATCGCCTGAGTTGTACAACATGATGCGCGACCCCGGCGAACAGTATAATGTAATCGAATCGTTTCCCGAAAAAGCTGCTGAACTGATGGAAACAGTTGAAGCTGCACGTGCTGAATTGGGTGATTTGAACGTGGGGCTGCCAAAAGGTTCGGGTACGCGCGAAATTGGGAAAATTTTTCCGTAGTAGAGACGCACGGTCTGCCTCGATTGCTCGGGGGCCGTGCGTCTTTTTTTGCATAAATCGCCCGAAATCCTAACTTTAACGCACATTACTAAATCGAACATGATGTCCACACCGTTCCTTATTTTTATCGTTGTTTCCGCCGTGGCTTTGCTGCTTTTCATGGTGTTGAAACTGAAAATCAGTGCATTTATCTCGCTCTTGATAACGGCCATTTACGTGGGCATTATTGCCGGAATGCCGCTGAACAACATCAGCAAAGCCATCCAGGATGGCATGGCCGGTACGCTCGGCTTTGTGGCTACCGTGGTCGGGTTGGGGGCAATCTTCGGGCAAATGCTGGAGAGCTCGGGCGGTGCAGAATCACTGGCACATTATCTGCTCAAAAAGTTTGGGAAGGAACGCGCGCCTTGGGCGATGGTTGTCACCGGTTTTATTGTGGCTATCCCGGTTTTTTTGGATGTGGGTTTTATCATTCTCGTTCCCATTGTTTATGCTTTGGCACGCGATTCAAAAAAATCCTTGCTCTATTACGGGATTCCCTTGTTGGCTGGTTTAGCGGTTACACATAGTTTTATTCCGCCCACTCCCGGGCCTGTGGCTGTGGCCGATATTATCAATGTTCAATTGGGTTGGGTAATCTTTTTGGGTGTAATTATCGGTTTTCCAATTGCCATTATTGCCGGGCCGGTGTGGGGAAAGTTTATCTCCGAAAGGATCTATCTTGAAGCTCCTGCTGAATTCAACCTGGAAGAGAAAGAATACGATGAAAATAACCTGCCGTCGTTTACAATGATTGCCGTAATTATTGCTGTTCCGCTGCTTCTGATTTTGGTAAATACCTTCACCGGGCTGATTGTTGACAAGGGGGTTGTAACAAAAACAATTTGGACGGATATACTGGAATTTATCGGACATCCTTTCTCTGCTTTGATTATTGCCACTTTGCTCGCTACTTATTTTCTCGGGGTAAAACGCGGAATGAGCAAGCAGAAAATCCTTGACCTCAGTACAAAAGCACTGGGGCCTGCCGGGATTATCATTTTAATTACGGGGGCGGGCGGTGTGCTGAAACAAATTCTGGTGGACAGCGGCATTGGGAAAATCATGGCCGAATCAATGGCTGATTCAGCCTTGCCACCTATTTTGCTGGCATGGCTGTTGGCTGCGGTGGTGCGTGTTACGCAAGGTTCGGCCACGGTGGCAATGATTACTGCTGCCGGGATTATTGCCCCGGTTATAAGCGAATTCGGGCTGAACGACCCGCAACGGGCTTTGGTGGTTTTGGCCATCGCATCGGGGGCTACCTTGCTTTCGCATGTTAACGACAGCGGGTTTTGGTTAGTGGGCAAATATTTTGGGATGACTGAAAAACAAACCCTCCAATCCTGGACCGTCATGGAATCTATTATTGCCGTATGCGGACTGGCGTTTACGATGCTGGCTAGTTTGTTTTTTTAGATGGGACAATCCATAATTACTGTTTGCCAAAGTGGTTTAAAGTAATAACTTTGTAACTACATTTTAAAAGTTGAATTATGGAAGTCTCAGTAGTGAAAATTGGCAACTCAAAAGGAATTCGTTTCAGCAAAACATTAATCGAAAAGTACAACATAAAAGATACTGTCGAATTGATTTTGGAAAAAGGTCAGATAGTAATTAAACCATTGCAAAAGCCAAGAAAAGGTTGGGAAAAGGCGTTTGCTGAAATGGCTGCAAATGGCGATGACAAATTGTTGATTGATGATGTTTTCGAGGATGAAAATTTTGAAGAATGGAAATAAACCAATATCAAATTGTACTGGTTGGGCTCGATCTGACCATTGATAGCGAGATTAGAAAAACAAGGCCATGCGTTGTCATCTCACCCAACGAAATGAATAAACATTTAAACACGATTGTTATTGCTCCAATGACTACCAAGTCTAAAAATTATCCTACCAGAATTGAGGTAAAACACAACAATAAAATTGGTTGGGTGATTCTTGACCAGGTTAGAGCAGTTGATAAACTCCGTGTAATCAACATACTCGGACGACTTACCAAATCTGAAATAAATTCGATGAAATCTGTTTTGAAAGAAACATATGTTGATTGAATTTTTCTGGAATCATCATTGCGTACAAATCGTTGCCCAAACCTCTCTAATCATAAAGCAATCACTCCAAATCCATGAGCATGCGAGTTCTTTCCATGATGTTTATTTTCACCTTATGTTATTTCCAGGCCAGTGCTGCCCAACCCGACAGCACGGTCAAACACATTTTTACGCTCATTTACAGCCAACAATTTGAGCAGGCGGAAGCGGCATTAACATCTCAAAATGAAAAATTAGATCCTTTTTACGCATTGGTGTTAAACATCGATTTACAGTGGTGGAAATACAGCCTTTCGCGCTCCAAAGAAGATGCGCAAAAGCTGAAATCGGTTTTGCTTGAAATTGAAGGGCAAGAGGGTGTCGAGCAGGACAAAATCAAAACCCTTATCCGGAAATCTTACGAATTGCGCTACGAGCGGAAACGTTACAATTTGATTAAGGCGATGTTTATCCGCAACGAAATAAATGAATTGCTGGCCGAGTTAAACCAGGGTCAAATTCCCTTGTCGGGAGAACAGTTAAAACTGTTCAACCTGTATGTTTCGATGTTCCGGTATTTCGAGTTTATCAACCCACTATCGGTATTCGGCAAATCTGATAAGCGTTTGAGGCCCTTAAATGAAATGGAGGTGTTCGCCTCTGAGAACGATTGGATAGTCAGCACTTTGGCGCATTATTTTCTGGGGAGGATTTATCTGAAAGTTGAAGGAAATCAGGAAAAAGGACAGGAACATTTTCGACTGTTGGCCATGCGTTTCCCTCAAAACAATTTGTTCAGGGAAATTGCTAATGGCAGGAATCATAAATTCTAATTGCACAACTTTTTCTAAAATGCCGTTCATTCCCGCGCAGGCGGGAATCCCTAGCCTCCGATGCTGAGATCCCCATTTACGTGGGAATGGTGCCTCGAACAGTCTGTCATTTCGTTATTTTTTCAAAAACATCCGGATTTTTTTTTTCTAAGGTCTCAAATTTAGTTTCAAGGGGCTTCATCAGAATTCTTCCTCAAAATGTACGAAAATTATCATTGACCAATTCCCAAGATTGTTTGCACACAACCAACCCCCTATTCCTTCCGTTTCACAAAATGGAAATACAAAAAGAATTCAACAGCAGAAATCAACATAAGAGTGTCCCCCAGCAGTTCCAACCCTTCTTCGGTGGCGGCTTTAGCCAAGCGATAAGATTCGTCGTGATAGAGCAAGCGCCAAAATGAGGAACGTCCAAACAAGCGACTAAAAATATACGTAATCAAGAAACCGGAAAAAAGCCACGATGAGGCCGGAGTTTTGAAAAATGCAATGGTGGCTGTTCTTATCTTTTTAAAATCGCGGATTACCAGCCAGGCAATCACTGCAAGGACAAGCAACACCGGATAAATCCATTTATCCGTGAGGAAATTGAACTCACGAAAAAATGACATTAAAAAGAACAAGCTCACTATGTTTGAAACCGCTTGTATTTCGCGCCATTTGAAGCCCAGTTGCAGGTATAAAACAAAGAGGCAAAAAAGAATAATCTCCTGCCCGATTTCGGTGAGCGATATTTCTCCAAAATAGCCATCTTCCATTGGGTGTGCGGCATCAAAAAAAATTGCTTCGGAAATACCAAAAATAAGCAGGGAGTATAGCAGCACCCGAAGGGCAATGAATAGAGGAGAAAATAATTTCATATTTTATATTATTTGACATCGTTTGGTTTCAATGCAACGCTAATGTAATTTTTGAAATCGAAATATTCTTTAAATCCTTTTTTTACCGAATCAATAGTGAGGTTTTTAACTAATTGATCGTAATTTCCAAACTCGGAAAAATCACCATCTTTTAAGTAGTACGTGTTGCTAAGGATTCCCATCCAGAAACCATTTTCGCGCACCTGCGTTTCGCGTTCGCGCAACATTTTCTCCTGTGCTTTTTCCAGTTCTTCTTTGCTGGGGCCCTTTTGGGCAAATTCTGTAATAATTTCAAAAACTGCAGTTTTCAATTCGTCCAGTTTATCGGGTGAAGTTCCATAGGCAATGGTAATCGAATATTCTTCGTTAGGAATTTTCGACGACGAAGGATAAGCCCCAATGGAATAAACGCTGCTTTTATCCTCCCGGATAACTTCTAACAATCGGGTGGAAAGGATTCTGCCCACCGCGTCTAATTGCACTTGGTTTTGAGCATTGTAATCGAAATTGCCATGAAACAAAATGTATTGCGTGCTTTTGTCTTCCTGCCCGCGTTTCACGGTCTTTTCAACCACGCCATTGGGTTTGCGGATTCCCAAATCCACCCAGTTTTCCTTTTCGGGCAACGACGGAATTCCGCCAATGTATTTTTCCACTAAGGGCTTCAATTCATCGGGATTAATATTCCCGACAAAAAAGAATTTAAAGTCGGCAGCATTCCTAAAGCGTTCTTTGTCTATTTTTTTGATGCGGTTAAAATCGGCTTCCGATAGCAATTCTTTGCTCATGGGCCGCGCACGTTCGTGATAGTTGGCCACCGTTACACTAAACGTATCCTGAAATGCCGACTCGGGAGAAGCAGCCTTGTTTTCCAAAATTCCCGACAGGCGCGACATGAAAGACTGGTAGCTGTCCGGGTCAAAACGCGGCTCGGTGAAATAGAGATAAACCATTTGCAACAAAGTTTCGACGTCTTTTACCGAGGAGCTTCCATTAAATCCTTCGCGCAGTTGGCTAATGTAGGGCGAAACGCTGAAAACCTTGTCGGAAAGCATTTTGTCGAGGGTGATTTTGTCGAAGCCGGCAATGCCGCTCAGCGTCATTACTTCGACGGCAAAATCGGCTGAAATATCGTCTTCTTTTCCATAAAGTGAATTTCCGCCCGGGCTCCAAGCGTTGAATAAAATTTCATCGCTTTTAAAATCGGTGGGTTTAACCACAACGGTTGCACCATTTTCCAGCGTCCATTCCTCCGCATCCACTTTTTCCAGTTTCTTTTCGCTGATGATTTTGCTGCCTGCCGGTTCGTATTTCACCAGCGGAACGTTAGCAACGGTATCTTCGTAAGGTTTCAACTCCGTGTTTTCAACCTCTTTCAGCAAAACCCTGATTTCTTCTTCGGTGGGTACTTTCGTCCCTTCAATTTCGGGGGCAGCGACAACTACTACCCGGTTTTCGTCAGTCACCCACTTGTCGGCCAGTTCATTAATTTCTTCCAGCGAAATACCCGGCACAAATGTTTTAAAATATTCGTATTCTTTTTCGATGCCGGGGAAAGGCTCCTCGGTCATCAAAAAATTACGTTTGTATTCGTTGGCATACGTAATCGATTTTTGATTGTCCCGTTCGTTGTACGATTTTTCCATGGTATTTAAAACGGCTGTTTTCTGGCGGTCCAGTTCGGTTTGTGTAAAGCCGAATTTCCGCACCCGCTCGTTCTCCAGCAATACCGCTTTCAGGCCCTCTTCAATTTCTCCATTTTTTGTTACTGCTACCGATTGATACACGCTTTTAGGGCCGAACAATTCGGTATATGATGATTGCGCCATTAAGAACGGCGGTTCGGGCAACTGTGTTTTTTCCATTAGCCGGTTGTTGATCATTCCATTGTAAAGATTCTCTACGATCGATTCGCGGTAATCGCCCAAAGTTTTTGTCTTCTGAAGCGGATGTTTGTAGAAGGCAAAAGCCAACGGATACTGAGCTTCCGGGTCGGTTACAATTTTAACGAGCGTTTCTTTATGATCCGGAATATCGAAAGACTTTTTCTCCCGTGGATTTTTAGCCGCCGGGATTTGCGAAAACTTGTCCTTAATGGTTTTTACCATTTCTTCTTGGTCGAAATCGCCGACCACGATAACTGCCTGTAAATCGGGGCGGTACCAATCGCTACGAAACCGGCGGAGTGCTTCGGGCGGGCAATGGTCAACAATTTCCATTTTACCGATCGGGAGCCGGTTGGCATAGCGCGATTCGTGCAGGAAAACCGGCAACCATTCCTGTTGCATCCGGTAATTGGCGTTGCGACCGCCACGGTATTCCTCGTGAATTACTCCCCGCTCGTTGTTGATTTCTTCGTCAGAATCGGTATTCTGACTGGCCCAGTCGTATAAAACCTGCAAGCCTTTTTCTATGTATTCTGGCTTGTCCAAAGGCACTTTCAGCATATACACGGTTTCGTCGAAACTGGTATAGGCATTGATTTCGGGGCCGAATTCCATCCCAATGGATTCAAAATAGTTCACCAATTCGTGCTTTGGGAAATTCTTGGTACCATTAAATGACATGTGTTCAGCAAAATGTGCCAATCCAAGTTGGTCTTCATCTTCGTCGATGGAGCCTGCTTTTACCACCAGAAACAGTTCTGCCCTGTTTTTTGGTTCGTCGTTAGCGCGCACATAATAGGTCATGCCGTTGTCCAAAACCCCTTTGCTCACTTTTGGATCCTGTGGAATCGGGCTTTGTAATCCGATTTCGTTTTGTGCCCAAAGCACCGGGACACACAGCATTAAAATCACGTTCAATATTAATTTCATTGTGTCGGATTTTTGTGATGTTTTATGATTCTTTTAGTCGTATTTAGAAAGCCGCAAATTACGATTTTTGTTCAAGAAATGATTGAACCACAAAAGCAAATGCATCATCTTCGTTCGAGGGTGCTTTTTCGTATCGGTGCTTAATGGCGTCGGGAGTGTTGTCGGTAAAAAACGAGCGGGCTGTAAAGTCCAAAAGATCAACGTCGTTGTAATCGTTGCCAATTCCCATGGTTTCACTTTGTGGAATTTGCAACAAATCGCAAATGTGTTTTATCCCGTTTCCTTTAGAAACTGATTTATGAAAGACTTCCATCCAAATATACCCCTCGGTGAGTGGCGATGAAGCCCGTATAACGCGGACTTCGGGACATAGTGTTTCAATAGCGGCTTTTGTTTTGGTAAATAACTTTTCGTTTTCCCTAATAATCAATAAAAACTGACACAAACTCGTTCCGGGAAGCTGATTCAGGTTGAGCTCCACGCCCTGGTCTTTATTAAAATCAAAATAACGTTCAAATTCCTCACATTTTTCCTTCCCCCGGAAAAACCAATGTTTGTGGTTTTCGGGTGTAGGGAAAAAAGCATGAAAATTCATTTCGTTCTCAACCAAATAATTGATGATTTTAATGGCAGATTCCTTTCCAATATTTTGGTTGTAGATGTGCTTCTGTGTTTTCCAGTTGAAAACCCCTGCTCCCGACGAATAAACTACAAAATCAAAAGGCACATTATCGTGCAGCACTTCTTTCACCTTTTGCAGGTTACGCCCCGTAGCTACAGTCCGCACAACGTTATTCTCGCCCAAAACACGCAAGGCTTCCAGATTCTTGTGGCTGATGGATTTGTCATCTTTCAGAAAAGTGCCATCCAAATCGGTGGCAACCAGTTTAATTGTATTCATAGTATGAAATTGGGGTTAAAAATAAGGATTTTTTTGGAAAGGAGGGGAAGTGGGATGGGGGAAGCACGAAGAGGGAAGTTGGAAGACCGAAGTTGGAAGACGGAAGACGGAAGTTGGAAGACGGATCTTAGATACTCTTCATTCCCACGAAAGTGGGAATCCCTACCTCCTATGCTGAGATTCCCACCTGCGTGGGAATGGTGGTTTTGAGTAATCTGTCTTTTTCTTATTATGCTCCATCTCAAAAAATGACGAAAATGCCGAAAGGTATGGAAGATGGGCGGAGATTCATATAACCAAAGTCAAGAAGCACGATCCAAACAAGCAACAGGAGGCAAACGAGCAACAAGCAACAAGCAACAAGCAACAAGTAACAAGCAACGAGCAACGAGCAACAAGCAACAAGCAACATTCTTCATCTCCCGCCCTGCAATTTTTCGCGCAGCATATCGCTTATTTATAGGAAATTATTTTTCAGAAGCAGCATGTTTTCGATGAAAAATTTGTAAATATCCGGCATTGGTAAAAAATAGGGTATAAACAAGTTTTTTCTATTTTTGGTTGGAATTGGAAACCGGTTTAAAATCCAAATCGAACATGAATAATTTTTTCGCTTTTATGCTTTTTGTTTTCTTCTCTTTCAACGGGTATTCTCAATTGATTGAAGTTCAGGCCGATTACAATGCGGTGGGCGACTGCGTTTTCAGTGCGCATAACAATACCAAAATGCCCTTATTTTTAAACATTGACTTTGCTGATTTGCAAAACACCACGTTTAACGAAACCTTACCGTACATCAAAAAGTTAACACCCGGATTCAACAGCCTATTCACCCTGCAAAGAGATGTGGATGCCGATGTTCCGCGATTCAATTATCAAATTAAAAGCTACCGTTCGGATCCTGCAGCGAACGTTGACCTTGACTTTCCGTATTTAGTTCCGTTTGCTCCAGGAACGAAAATCTCACCTTTCGACGTGGAAAACATTAACGGATTTTGGGGCAGCAGCGAGCCGAATTTGTGGGTGGCAACTGGTTTTAAGGCACAAGCCGGAATGCCCGTTCTTGCCTCCCGAAAAGGCGAAATAGTGGAAATTGCCGGCGCAGTACGAAGCGGCGATCCACAATTTTGGTACAATGCCTGGACCAATTCAATCACGGTTTTGCAACCCGACGGAACGTTGATGTGCTACAAAAATGTGAGCGATAAAAACAAAACACTGCAATTGGGCGAAACGGTTTATCCCGGTCAGCAAATGGGCGAAGTTGCACCCAACGAATCAGAAATCCTTATCCTTATCTATCAAAATACCCTGAGCTCACCCGATTTGCTTTTCATCATTCCACAGTTTGTGACCGCACCCGGCAAATTGCAAATCATAAATCCATCGATGAATATCGAAGTAGTGCACCCCGCCGAAATCCGTGGTTTGGAAATGAGCAAAAAGGAAAAAAAGAAGTTTTTGGATTAAATCCCTATCGAATTAGGCACCTAAGTAGATGTTAAATATATGAGGCTAAAGCCAGGAGCCATTGCTTGCTTAAAATCCGTTGGCTAAAGCCAACGGCAACAATAAAGAGGATATTGGCTGAAGCCATCGGTGATTGAAAAAGTATTGCCGTCGGTTTTAACCGACGGACATCAGAATGTAAAGATTCCTGGCTTTAGCCGCATTTTTGAAAGGGAGGGTACTTTTACCCGGAGCGAGATCACTTTTGCCCGTAGCAAACCTTCTTTAAACAAAAATGCATCCCTCTTTTAAATTGAGAAGAGGGATGCCATCCGTACAAAAACATATTAATCCTACCACACTTCTTCACCGTACGACCAACCCTGTCGGGCTGGTTCTTTAATGTATCGATCCATCTCGGGGTGATTGGTCACTTTCATGTTTTTATCGTCATATTCGATGCGGGTGTTGAAGCGTTGCGACAGAACCCCAACAGCAGCCATTTCCGTCAAACGGGTGGCGTAATCAAAATTGGAACCCGGGATTGGGCCATCTCCTTTCACTGCATCCAGAAATTCTTTTTGCGGGCCGTCAGCAACGCGCGGAATGGTAGGTTCGGGCATTTCGTTGGCCACCCAATTGTCCCATTCTTCTTTTGGCATCATCAGTCGGGCATCGTTTGGCCGGCCGCCGGTAATGATGTTGTGCTTCTCGCCAATCATAATCATCCCCGAACTGGTCAGTTCCGGCAGGTTCCATTCCGGCCGGTTTTCCGGTTTCAAGCCGCCTTCGTGCCATTTTAACGTAACCGGAGGTTTGTTGCCGCGTTGCGGAAATTCAAAGCGCAGGATGGATTGATCGGGTAGAAAACCCTCCGGTGCGCCCGAATGAAACTCGGTTTCCACCACTTCGGGCATGCCCAAGTCGAGCGACCAAAATGGTGCATCCAGTGTGTGGCAAGCCCAGTCGCCCAATTCCCCATTGCCGAAATCGTAGAACCCACGCCAGGTTTTTGGAACATAATAATGGCTGTACGGGCGTTCGGCGGCAGGACCTAACCATAAATCCCAGTCCAATCCTTCGGGAACCGGTTCACCGGCAGGAGGAAACTGATCGGGTTTATCAAAATATTTATTGGGACCAAACTCCGGTCCGTCGAACCAGGCAAGCACCTCTTTCACATCGCCTAAGATTCCGGCATCCACCCATTCTTTCACGCGGCGAATACCGTCGGTGGTATGCCCCTGGTTACCCATTTGGGTGATGACCTTGTAATGGTGAGCTGCTTTTTGCAGGGTGCGTAATTGCCAGATATTGTGCGCCAGTGGTTTTTCAACAAAGACGTGTTTGCCTAATTGCATTGCTGCCATTGCCGCAGGGAAATGGGTGTGGTCCGGTGTCGAAATCATCACAGCATCAATTTGCCCGCCCATTTCGTCTAACATCTTCCTGAAATCCTTATACCGTTTAGCATTGGGATAGGCTTCATAACCTTCGGCCGCACGCTGGTCGTCAACATCGCACATGGCCACCACGTTTTCGTTGGTGCATGCGCTCCATTGTGCCTTTCCGCGGCCCCCTACCCCAACAATGGCAATGTTGATTTTCTTGTTGGGCGAACAACTCATAAAACTGGGGATAAATACTGCCCCGGCTGTTACAGCGGAGGCTGACCTTAAAAAATTTCTGCGTGAAATCGGATACATACTTTTAAATGTTTAATTGGTTTTAGATTCACGAAGTTAAAAAAGGATTTTAACTATCGGGTATTTATTTTTCAGATTTCCATGCAGAAATACCTTTGAAAGCATTTCCTATTTGCATCAGAATTTCTTAATGATAGATTATCACGGTAAATTACGATACGTATTTTAGGAATAGGATGCGCCATAAA
>CAZNEV010000045.1:0-41328 GCA_964572085.1 uncultured Maribellus sp.
GACACACCGGAGAAACGAAAAACGTTTGTTTACGACACGTACACGAAATTTATTACAACGGTGAACGCGGCAATAAAAAAGTACGATCCGAACCACTTAAACCTCGGCTTGCGCTTCGGTGGAAATCCTCCGGAAGATATCATCAAGGCTTCATCGTCCATCGGATTCGATGTGTTCAGTTTGAATATCTATGGTTATTCCACATATGCCGACCGACTGGAAAAGATTGACCGGATTACGGGGTTGCCGATTATTATAGGTGAATTTCATTTTGGTGTACCCGGCAGGGGACTTGCACCGGGTTTGGCACAAACGATAAATCAAGAGGAACGCGGGGCAGCTTACCGGTATTACGTTGAAAATGCAGCGGCGCATCCCTCGCTTGTCGGTACGCATTGGTTTCAATGGTGGGACCAGCCTTCCACCGGTCGGTTTGATGGTGAGAACTACAACATCGGGTTTGTAAATGTTGCAGATATTCCATACAAGGAATTGGTTGAGGCGGCAAAAAGTACCCACCAAAGGATAAAAGACATCCACATGGGAAATATAGAACCTACGGACGGTCAAGCGAAAAGACAGTAAAATGATTTTATTTAAATGACTGGCCGTTAATATACCAGTAATTGTTCTTGATGTTTTTATTGCGTTTGATATGAATATGTTACAGTATTGGTGCTTGGATTACTCACCCTGATCCCGAGCACTCGGGATCGTCCCTGCCTAAAGGCAGGCAGGCACTACGCGGTAAGAAAGCTAAAAATCATTTATTCTCTATAGAGAATTGCAACCCGGCTCTGAATGCCTCTAAGTTAATTTGAACGATTGTTTCACCTTTCTTCTCAAAAACTTGTTGAATACCGTATTCGATTTTTTCGGGCGCAATCTGGATGAACGGCATTGCAGCCCCCAACATCACCATGTTCGACGCCTTCCGGTTACCGATTTCTTTGGCAATAGCATCCGCATCGATGGCAATAAACCGCGGTTGTTTCCGGATTTCACTTAAAACGAGTTCCAGGTCGGGATAATTTGCAATATTCTCGAACGGCACAGTGTTGGTTACCAAATACCCAGTTTTTGAAAGAAACGGCAAATAGCGCAAAGCTTCCATGGGTTCAACGGAAAGAATGATTTCTGCCGTCCCCGAAGGGATGAGGTCTGAGGAAATTTCGCGGTCGGAAATGCGCACATGCGAAACAACCGCACCACCGCGCTGGCTCATGCCATGCGTTTCGGCCTGTTTCAGATAAAGATTTTCGCGCAATGCGGCTTCCCCTATAATGGAAGCAATGGACAAAATCCCTTGTCCCCCAACTCCGGATAGTATTATGTCTGTTTTCATTTTTTCTTCCTTCTTCTTGCTGCAGCCTGGATGCATTCGCGACGGAAAATAATTACCGATACGCCTTCGTAGGCCAACTCTTCGTTAAAAGTTTGCACCATAATATCATGGTATTTTTTCAAGGGCACAAGCGTTCGTATGTGCTCGGGTTCAACACCTACCCCTTCGCAAATCGATTCAATTTTCCCGGTTGCAGATGATTCCTGACCACCCGTCATCGAAACCGATTCGTTGTCGGAGATGACCACAACAATATTCGATTTATCGTTTACGGCATCCAGCAAACCCGTGATTCCCGAATGCGTAAATGTTGAGTCGCCAATCACGGCAAGTGCCGGTATTAATCCTGCGTCGGCAGCACCTTTGGCCATTGTGACCGATGCCCCCATATCCACACAGGAATAAATGCTTTTGTAGGGCGGCAGCGCACCTAGGGTATAGCAGCCGATGTCCGAAAATACCCGGCCTTTTGAATAGGCGTTCAGCGCTTCGTTCAGTGCGTCGTACATGTCCATGTGGCCACAACCCCGGCACAAAGCCGGCGGGCGGTTAACTATCCATTCAGGGATTTGCGCTCCCTGCAAAACAGGTTTTCCGAGCGCTTTTGCAACAATGTCGGCATTTAGCTCCCCATCGCGCGGCAATATTCCGTTCAACCTTCCTGAAACCTTAATGCTTTTATTGAAAATACCTTTTACAGCTTCCTCCACAAGTGGATAACCTTCTTCCAACACCAAAACTTCATCGCAGTGGTTTTCCAATTCGGCAAGCATTTTTAATGGAAGCGGATATTGCGAGATTTTCAAAACCGGATAAGGGCAAGGTTCATCACCAAAATTCTCGTTCAAATAATTATAGGCTATTCCGCAGGCAATAATCCCCAGTTTTTTGTCGGTTCCGGCTTTGAAAAAATTGTATTTTGATTTTTCTGAAAGCGTTTCAAAAAGTTGCTGTTGGTTCAACAAGTTTTTATAACGACGCCGTGCATTAGCGGGCAACAGCACAAACTGACTCGGGTCGCCGGGCAACACCAACGGGTTTTGCGGCAATTCATCGCTTCTGACCACGCCTGCCCTGGAGTGCGCCAAACGGGTAGTAATGCGTAACATAACCGGGACACCGGCTTCTTCGGAAACCTGAAAACCTTCGCGCGCCATATCATAAGCTTCCTGTTGGTTCGAGGGTTCCAACACCGGAATCATGGCAAATTTGGCATAGAACCGTGAATCCTGTTCGTTTTGTGAAGAATGCATCGAAGGGTCATCGGCCACCGTTACAACCAGTCCGCCGTTGATTCCGGTAATGGCCGAATTGATGAAAGCATCCGCAGCCACGTTCAGGCCCACATGTTTCATGCACACCATTGTGCGTTTGCCGGCATACGACATCCCGAGTGCTGCCTCGTAGGCTGTTTTTTCGTTTGCCGACCATTTGCTGCGAATTTCTTTTTTTGTCGCTAATTCGCTTTCTTGGACAAATTCCGTTATTTCGGTAGAAGGAGTTCCCGGATACGCATAAATGCCCGACATGCCACCGTCGATAGCGCCCTGTGCAACGGCTTCAACCCCTAAGAATAAGTGCTTTTGCATGATTGTTTTTTTGAAAGCAACAAAAATATGAAAATAGCAGTAAGCGGCAATCAAATAAACTATGGTCAGATTTATTCAGAATGAATTTAGATAATACCAGCACTTAGCACCAAGGGAATATGTTTCCCGCCAAAAGCATCTTGCTTGAAATTGGAAAATAGCTGAATATCCTGAAACCCGGCAGTCTGCAATAATTCAACCAGTTCGTTGCTTCTCAAGGCCAGCAATGTAGTTTCGTTCACCACGGTCTGATTTTCTTTTTTTAGGTACAGTTCAGTATAAAAACGGATTGTCGGACTGTTCTTATCGAAGCGGTAACGGCGCAAAAACTGTATGTTTTCGGTTTCAATCAAAGGAAGTTCGGAAACCTGTTCGGCCAGAATATAGTCGTAGTTCAGGATTTGAAGCAGAAACTTTCCGCCGGGCTTGAGAACTTGTGTCACACCGTTTAACATTTGTGCCACCATTTCTTTGCTTTGCAGATGTACCAAAGTATTCCCAAAACACAACACGGTATCGAACTGGTCTGCGCTGAAATCGTTTTCAAGCTCCAGCATATTCCCAAACTGAATTTTAGGATTGGATGCGTCGCCCAGCCTTTTGATTGCCTGATTCAGCAAGTCTTCGTTTAAATCGATTCCGATAACCTTAGCCTCTTCAGCGGCAAGTTGAAACGCCAATTCACCTGTTGCACAGCCAATATCGAGGAGTTGTTTCGTACTCAGATCCCCCACCCTGCTTTTCACAAACTGCAATTGCATAGGATTGTATGGGAATATTTCAGAATAATAATTTGAAATGGAAGTGTAAAATTTATTTTGTTCGTTGTTCATGGGAGAAGATTTGAGAGGTGAGACATGAGATTTGAGATGTGTGATATTCAAGTTTTCGTATCAAAGTTATAACAAATTGTTTGTAAACGGTAAACAGTAATCAGTGAGTCCGGTCTAAAAAGGCGGTAAGCGGCTACTTCTCTAAATCGCAGAAGGCTCATCGTATTGAACAACAAATAATTATAAAATCCACTAACCGCCTTTTTTATCATTATTTAGCTTTTTATACTGAACTCATCAGTAAAAAGTGTCAAAAGCAACCAGCAACCAGCAACCAGCAACCAGCAACAAGCAACAAGCAACCAGCAACAAGCAACAAGCAACCAGCAACAAGCAACCAGCAACCAGCAACCAGCAACCCCCTCCCCTCCTATTTCTCCACCCGTATTCTTGCATCCACCGCCAGAATTTCATTTTCGTTTCCTAACAGCGGATTGATGTCAATTTCTTTTATTTCGCTTGCAAAACGGAGCAAACTCGACAAACGCACCGTAATATCCGTAAAATTACTGATGTTCACACCCTTTTGTTTCCGATAACCTTGCAGGACCTTATACGATTTCAAGCTCTTTATCATCGACCGTGCCTGTTTGTGCGAAAGTGGTGCCAGTCCTGAAGCAACATCTTTCAGCACTTCCACAAAAATACCGCCCATCCCGCACAAAACAATGTGGCCAAAACCCGGTTCGTAAGTTGCGCCGAGAAAAAGTTCAGTGCCCGATGCCATTTGCGCAAGCAAAACTCCGGTAGCGCCTTTTATCGCGTTCAAATGATGGAACTCTTTTCGTACATCGCCCAAATTCCGGATGTTGAGTACCACGCCTCCCACATCGGTTTTATGGATAGGCCCTACCACTTTCATTACCAAGGGGAAACCAATTTCCAAAGCCGCCAAAACTGCCTGACTTTCGGAAGTGGCCACAAGCTCTTTTACCCGTAGAATTTGTGCCGCATCAAACAATTGATGGATAATTTCGGGAGCTTGGTAACCGTTGTTGCATTTGCCAATGATCCGTCTTATTTCATCAACGTTTATGCCCTCAAGAAAAATGTCGTTTTTGGATGGTTTGGGCGTATTCATCACCTTGGTGAGTGCGCGGCCCAGCAAAACTTCGTCCGGGAAATTTACGTTCCCCTGTGATAAGAAATCAGAAACATCCTCTTTCACATTGATTAACGATGGCAGTATCGGATAGATTGGCTTGGCACATTTTTGCATTTTTTCGTGCAAAAGTTGATATACATCGCTGATGGGAAATAAACCCGGACTGCCAAAAATCACCGCCATCCCGTCCACATCGAAATCATTTTCGCAGGCATCAATGATTTCACCTAATTGTTCTGCTGTTCCGGTAGCGAGAAAATCAATCGGGTTTTCTACCGACGAGCCGGCAAACAGTTTACTTTTCAATGCCAATTTTTCAGGCGAATCTTTGATTTGAGGAATTTTTAATCCGCCATCCTCCAGGGCGTCAGTCAGCATTACTCCCGGACCGCCTGCATGGGTGATGATGGCTAATTTTCTCCCCTTCAATTCGTTGCACATAAAAACCCCCGCCACGGTCGTCAAGTCTTCACGGCCGTAGCAGCGTACTATTCCCGCTTTTCTGAACAGGGCATCAACCGCGGCATCCGACGAGGTTAACGCCCCCGTATGCGACGATGCCGCCCGGCTTCCGGCCAAAGAACTTCCGGCTTTGATGGCCGCAATCTTGCATCCTTTCTCAATAAGTGACGAAGCATGAAAAAGCAGTTTTTCCGGATCGCTTATGGTTTCGATATAAAGTAATTTCACCAGCGGACTGACGCCGGGAACATAATTCTCGTCGAGGTAGGCCAGCACATCTTCCGCTCCGGTCTGCGCACTGTTGCCCACTGAAAAAACATTGGCAAACTGCAGGCCTTTGGGAATCCCCGATTCGATAATAAAAACAGCGGTTGCCCCCGAGCCGGAAATAAAATCGCAACCCTGCGGAGAAAGTTTAGGAATGGGCGTGGTGAAAACGCTCGTATGGTACGGGGTCATCACCCCGATGCAGTTAGGACCGATCAGGCAAGCCTGATGGCGATCCGCTACCGCCGCAATTTTGGCTTCCAATTGCTTTCCGGCTTCATTCATTTCGCCAAATCCGGCAGAAATGATGATAAATGCTTTGGTGTTTTTACTTTCGGCAAGTAGTGTTACAACTTCCAGACAAGATCGGGCAGGAATCGCCAAAACCGCCAGATCAACCGGTGGCAAATCAGCAATATTTTTAAACGATTTTATACCCTGAACCTCCGTTTCGTTGAGGTTTGCGGCAAAAAGATCACCCTTAAAGCCGTTATCGATAAGGTTTTTAAGAATTTTTCCACCCGGCTTTGAGGTGTTGTTCGACGCGCCAACAACAACAATACTGTTTGGATTAAGAAGTTTTTCATTTATCATTATCAGTTCGTTCTGAATCGGTAAAACGGTTAAAATTATGCAAATTTGCACCATCCCGCTTAAATTGCCTGGGTTTTGGACTGCTTTTAAGAAAAACTTTTTTTATGCCGGAAGATAAACAACAAAAAATAATGGTGCTTTTATCGCTCACTCCTAACGATAAGAATATAATCCTTAATGGTATAAGGCTGGCCGAAATTTTCAAAAAAGAGCTTTGCCTGCTCTGCAATCTTTCAAAAAAAGAAAAATCGGAAAATGAAAAAGTAAAAACACAACTTGGCAGGTATGTTTCACCGATTAAAAATGAATTGCCTTCTTTAAAAGTTTCGAGCTTGATTTTGTCTGAAACCGCATCGGGCCTGCCCGGGAAACTTAGTGATGATTATGAAGCAATCCTGATGCTGGCAGCCGCTTCCGATTTCAGGAAACATTCCAAATCAATAGCTGAAAGTTCAATCCCTTTTCTTTTTGTGAACGAAAACCGGGACCATATCCCCGACTATAAAAAGCTGATTTTGCCCATTGACTGGCGATCCGAAAGCAGCGACAGTGCATTGTGGGGCGCTAATTTCGGACGGTTTAATCGCTCAGGAGTTGTTATGGTAGCAGCCAACGACAGTGCCAAAACAGAGCAAAAGCTGGTAGCTAAAAACGTAGCATTGACACGAAAGCTTTATCAAAAGCTCAACATCGAACATAAAGTTTTTAAAGGTTCCAACTCCAGCTTTAAAAATGCGTTTGAAGCCCTGGAACTGGCCAAAACTTCGGGTAGTGATTTGATGATTTTGCTGGGGAGTTCACACATCACACCCTTAGATTGGCTCGTAGGCCTCCCCGAAAAAAAAATACTAAAACGAGCAGGTAATTTACCCGTCTTGATCGTGAACCCGCGAAAAGACAATTATATCTTGTGCGATTAAAAGGAGTAGTAAAAGTGATTTCTATTTGCTATTTTCGCCATTGAAATCATTCGATATGAAAAGACTGCTTCCTCTGCTTTTGCTTTTTTGTACGGTTGCGCTGAGTGCCCAAAACTTTGAATACCAGGTTTTATTTCACGGGATTGGCGACAACCGCGAATATTTCAACTCGCTTGCCCTTGCACAAACCATTGTGGGTACAAGAGGCGCCTTTGAAATTGGCGTTGAAACCAATGGGCACCGTGTTCGCGGCGGTTTGAGCGAATTGTTTGAATTTGGCAGCGACATCGATCAGCAAAAGCCAAAATTCACGCTCTACTATCAATTTCAAAGCGAGCGCAAGGAGTTTTTGTTCGGATCGTTTCCCCGGCGGGGGAAAATCGATTTCCCGTTAGCCATGCTAACGGATACTTTACAATATTATCGTCCCAACATCGAAGGTTTGTTTGGAGAAGTTGGGTGGGAATGGGGAAAGCAAAATGCCTTTGTCGATTGGGTGAGCCGCCAGACCGATACCCATCGTGAACAGTTTATGGCCGGTTCTTCAGGGGAAATTTTCCATGGAAACTTATTCCTGTCGAACTACATCCTACTTTTCCACGATGCTAAACCGGCAATTCGGAACCCTGACGACCATATAAAAGATTATTTTGGATATGCCGTTCAGGCTGGAGTCAGAACCAATGAAAACTCAAAAATTAAAGCCCACATAAAAGTGGGGATTTTGAGTTCGATGTACCGCAACCGGGGCATTTCCGATGGTTTTATAAACGCC
Source organism: uncultured Maribellus sp. (assembly GCA_964572085.1). GTDB lineage: Bacteria > Bacteroidota > Bacteroidia > Bacteroidales > Prolixibacteraceae > Draconibacterium. The sequence continues at coordinate 7,891 of CAZNEV010000045.1, forward strand.
ACCGGCTTTTTTGCAGAAACGCGGGGGCGCTATAAAAACTGGGCAATAAAATCGGTATTGAGTTCAGGCGCAAGGCACAACTTCAATTTCGGAGACTTATTTTATCGTGCCCAAAACTATTGGCGTACCGATGTCCTTTGGCATTTTATCAATCACCAAAAGGTGAAAGGAACATTTAATTTGTCCTTCCACCTGATTGAATGGAAAGATTTACTCCAACAGCAACAACTTTCAATCGTCTATGTTTTCGGAAACAACGAATAGAAACATAATCCGTGGTTTTTCAACATTTACCGAATTTTGTTGTTACTTTTTATGACTTTTAAAAAGCAAAAATCAATTAATAAAATATATTACTAATGTTTGATTTAAACCTGATTGGAAAAGTTTATTCCGGATTGCCCGAAAGAATCGGGAAAGCCAGGAAAGAACTCAACCGGCCAATGACCTGTGCCGAAAAAATTCTCTACTCCCATCTATTTGAAAGCCAAGAACTAAAGCCCTTTAAACGCGGAAACGACTATGTTGATTTTGCCCCCGACCGTGTGGCCATGCAGGATGCGACGGCACAAATGGCACTGCTCCAGTTTATCAATTCGGGCAAAAAAACAACCGCTGTACCGTCAACAGTTCATTGCGACCATCTCATACAGGCGCAGGTTGAAGGTAAAACAGATTTGGGCGTAGCTATCGATGCCAACAAAGAAGTGTATGATTTTTTGGAATCGGTTTCTAATAAGTACGGAATCGGATTTTGGAAACCCGGAGCAGGGATCATCCATCAGGTGGTGTTGGAAAATTATGCTTTCCCGGGTGGAATGATGATTGGAACAGACTCGCACACAGTTAATGCCGGAGGTTTAGGAATGGTTGCCATTGGTGTTGGCGGCGCGGACGCCGTTGACGTTATGGCCGGAATGGCATGGGAACTGAAAATGCCTAAACTGATTGGGATAAAACTGACCGGGAAACTAAATGGCTGGTCGGCAGCAAAAGATGTGATTTTAAAAGTGGCCGGAATTCTCACCGTTAAAGGTGGAACCGGTGCAATTATCGAATATTTTGGCGAAGGAGCGAAGTCACTTTCAGCAACCGGGAAAGGCACAATTTGTAATATGGGTGCCGAAGTAGGCGCAACCACAAGCATTTTTGCCTATGACGAAAGCATGGAACGTTACCTGAAAGCTACCGGACGTGCAGAAGTCGCCAATCTGGCCAATACAATTCAAGAACACCTGGACGCTGATCCGGAAGTTTACGAAAATCCTGAAATATATTACGATCAGCTTATCGAAATCGATTTGTCGACGCTCGAACCTCACATCAACGGGCCATTCACACCCGATCGCGCCACACCGATTTCGATGATGGGTGAAATTGCACGTAAAAATGCCTGGCCGATGAAAGTTTCAGTTGGCCTTATTGGCAGTTGCACGAACTCTTCCTACGAAGACATTTCGCGGGCAGCATCCATAGCGGAACAAGCCGTGGAAAAAGGATTAAAAACGAATTCGGAATTCACCATCACACCGGGTTCGGAACAAGTGAGGTTTACGATTGAACGGGATGGTTTTATCGACACTTTTGAACAATTCGGAGGCAAAGTCTTTGCTAACGCTTGCGGACCGTGCATTGGGCAATGGGCGCGCGAGGGTGCCGACAGGCAGGAAAAGAACACCATCGTCCATTCGTTTAACCGGAACTTCTCGAAACGCGCCGATGGAAATCCAAATACGCACGCATTTGTAACGTCTCCCGAACTGGTGACCGCAATTGCCATCTCCGGCCGGTTGGATTTCAACCCCATTACCGATACCCTGAACGACGCCAACGGTGAACCTTTCCGGCTTATCCCGCCAAGTGGTGAAGAATTGCCCGCGAACGGGTTCGATGTGGAAGACGCAGGTTACCAGGCTCCCGCCACAGACGGCTCGCAGGTAAAAATAGAAGTTTCGCCCGAGTCAAAACGCCTGCAACTTTTGACGGCTTTTGCACCCTGGGATGGGAAAAACATTACAGGAGCGAAGTTATTGATTAAAGCGAGGGGCAAATGTACCACCGACCACATTTCCATGGCCGGCCCATGGTTGCGTTTTCGCGGACATCTCGATAATATTTCAAATAACATGCTGATTGGTGCCGTTAACGAATTCAACAACGAAACCAACAAGGTGAAAAACCAGATAACCGGCGAATACGATGCAGTTCCCACCGTGCAGCGTGCTTATAAAGCAAAAGGTATCCCCACTTTTGTTGTGGGCGACCACAATTACGGCGAGGGTTCGAGCCGCGAACATGCAGCAATGGAACCGCGTCATTTAGGGGTTCGTGCAGTGATTGTTAAATCATTTGCCCGAATTCACGAAACCAACCTTAAAAAACAAGGGATGCTGGCTTTGACTTTCAGTAATGAAAATGATTATGATTTGATTCGGGAAAACGATATTTTCAATTTTATTGATTTGGTTGAATTCGCACCCGAAAAACCGATTCACCTGGAAATTTTACACTCCGACGGCACCAAGAATATCATTGAACTGAATCACACCTACAACCAACAGCAAATCGACTGGTTTAGAGCAGGTTCAGCATTAAATTTAATCAATAAACAAAATAATTAAGAATAGATGCAAAAAATAAAAGTACTCAATCCGGTTGTAGAACTGGACGGGGATGAAATGACCCGGGTGATCTGGGATTTCATCAAGCAAAAACTCATTCTACCCTACCTTGACATTGAATTAAAATATTTCGATCTCGGAATGGAAAGCCGCGATGCCACCGACGATCAAATAACTGTGGATGCCGCCCTGGCAATCAAAAAGTACGGCGTGGGCGTGAAATGTGCTACCATTACGCCCGACGAAGCCCGCGTGGATGAATTCGGTTTGAAAAAAATGTGGAAATCGCCCAATGGAACCATTCGCAACATTTTAGGCGGAACGGTTTTCCGAGAGCCAATCCTGTGCAAAAACGTGCCTCGTTTGGTTCCGGGATGGACAAAACCAATTTGCATTGGCCGTCATGCATTTGGCGACCAGTATCGCGCTACCGATTTCGTTACAAAAGGAAAAGGAACGCTGACCATCAGTTTTACCCCGGAAGACGGTAGTGAGCCCATATCGCACAAGGTGTATGATTTTGAAGGAGACGGAATAGCCATGGCCATGTACAACACCGATGAATCTATCCGCGGTTTTGCACATTCTTGTATGCAGCAAGCCATCGATAAAAAATGGCCGCTCTATTTATCCACAAAAAATACGATCCTAAAAAAATACGACGGTCGGTTTAAAGACATTTTTCAGGAAATTTTTGATGCGGATTACAAAGCAAAATTCGATGAACTTGGAATTACCTACGAACACCGTTTGATTGACGACATGGTTGCGGCTGCTATGAAATGGGAAGGTGGCTACGTTTGGGCTTGTAAAAACTACGATGGCGACGTTCAAAGCGATACCGTGGCACAAGGGTTTGGTTCACTGGGCCTGATGACTTCAACCTTGATTACCCCCGACGGGAAAACCATGGAAGCGGAAGCTGCCCACGGTACTGTAACCCGTCATTATCGTCAACATCAGCAAGGAAATCCAACATCAACCAATCCCGTTGCCTCCATTTTTGCATGGACACGCGGCCTGGCTTTTCGAGGGAAATTAGACAACAACGAGGAGCTTATCAACTTTGCCAATACTTTGGAAAAAGTTTGTATTGACACGGTAGAAAGCGGAAAAATGACGAAAGATTTAGCCTTAATTATTCATGGAAACAATCTGACCGAAAAAGATTATCTTACGACCGAAGGTTTTTTGGAAGCATTGAACGAAAACTTACAGAAGGAATTGGGGTAGAAGGGGGAAGAAAGGTATAAAGGCAGAGGCGAAGGCAGAGATGAAGAGAGATGACATGTCAGCGTGCTTGCACCTGACATCGTCAAACAAGCAACGAGCAACGAGCAACGAGCAACAAGCAACAATCTTAAATGACAGATAAAACAAAAATAATCGACGGACATATACAGGTTCCTAACCGGCCTATAATTCCTTTTATTGAAGGCGACGGAATCGGTAAAGACATTACGGCATCGGCGCAAAAAGTGATTGATGCGGCTGTGGAAATTGCTTACGGCGGCTCCCGAAAAATAATTTGGAAAGAAGTTTTGGCCGGCAACAAAGCCTTGCAACAAACCGGGAGTTATCTTCCTGAAGAAACCATAGAAGCATTCAAAGAACATCTCATCGGCATCAAAGGACCACTTTCAACCCCTGTGGGTGAAGGAATCCGCTCGTTGAATGTTGCTTTGCGCCAAACGCTCGATTTGTTTGTGTGCCTGCGTCCCATCCGTTGGTTTAAAGGAGTGCCGTCGCCGGTGCGTTTTCCCTCGCTTGTGGATATGCACATTTTCCGTGAAAACACCGAAGACATTTACGCCGGAATTGAGTACATGACGGGAACTAAAGACGCCGAAAAATTCAAGAATTTCCTCATCAACGAAATGGGGGTCGATAATATCCGCTTCCCCGAAAGCTCTTCATTTGGCGTGAAACCCATTTCAAAAGAAGGTTCCGAACGCTTGGTCCGAGCAGCCTATCAGTACGCCATAAAAAGGCAATTGCCTTCCGTTACGCTCGTTCACAAGGGAAACATTATGAAATTTACCGAAGGAGCATTTAAAAACTGGGCCTACGATTTAGCAGAAAATGAATTTGGAAATCAGGTTTTTACCTGGCGGCAATACGAAAAGCTAAAATCGGAGAAAGGTAAAACCGTTACCGACGCAGCATTGAACGAAGCGAAAAAAGCAGGAAAAGTAATCGTGAAAGATATGATTACCGACGCCTTTCTTCAGGAATCGCTGTTGCGGCCTTTCAACCACTCGGTGATTGCCACCATGAACCTTAACGGCGATTACATTTCGGATCAATTGGCGGCCATGGTTGGCGGTATTGGTATTTCGCCCGGCGCAAACATTAACTCCATTAGCGGTTATGCCATTTTTGAAGCTACCCACGGAACGGCTCCAAACATTGCCGGAACAGGAAATGCAAACCCCAGCTCCCTGCTGCTTTCGGCGGTGATGATGCTGGAATACATGGGCTGGGACGATGCCGCCGAACACGTTTACGATGCGATGGAACACACCTTTGCCAAACGCAGGGTTACCTCCGATTTGTTTGCGCAAATGGAAGGGGCCACGCTACTTTCAACGTCGGAATTTGCAGATGAAATAATAAAAAACATACATTGACAACTATCATTAAATACAAAAACAATGGAATATATTAAAAACAGGTTCTTTGAAAAAGCCAGCGTGTGCATGGCGGAATTTCAAAAACTCAGAAGAGATCATGGCGACGTGGTTTTAGGTCAGGTAAACATCGATCAGGTACTATCAGGCATGAAGGGCATTCCGGCCTTGCTAACCGAGACGTCGAAGCTGGATCCCAACGAAGGCATCCGGTTCCGGGGATATTCGTTGCCCGAGTTGCAGCAAAAGCTGCCTAAATTAGACGAAGCCGGGGAACCACTGCCCGAAGGTTTGTTTTACCTAATGATGATTGGCGAAATCCCGGAGAAGGATGACGTCATTAACATCTCGAAAGATTGGGCTACCCGTGCCCACGTGCCACAACACGTTTTCGATGTGATAGATGCCTTGCCGAAAAACAGCCGCCCGATGACCCAGTTCGGTGCTGCAATTACTGCGATGGCTTACGATTCGGTCTTCCAAAAAGCCTATCGCTCAGGAGTAAACAAAAAGTTCTACTGGGATTTTATGTACGAAGACGTGATGACCCTGATCGCCCGTTTACCGCGTGTAGCCGCCTACATTTACCGCCGCATCTACCACAACGGCCATCATATTGAACCTAATCCAACGCTTGACTGGGCCGGAAACCTTGCCTACATGATGGGTTTCGATTCGGTTGAAGTGAAACGCTTACTCCGTTTGTACATGGTTATTCATGCCGATCACGAAGGAGGCAACGTTTCTGCCCATGCCACGCATCTCGTGGGTTCGGCATTGAGCAATGCGTACTACTCGTTTGCAGCCGGAATGATGGGATTGGCCGGCCCGCTGCATGGTTTTGCCAATCAGGAGGTTATAAACTGGATTAATGAAATGATTGAACAAATCGGGAACGACGAGCCTACCGATGCACAAATTGGCGATTACATTGAGCAAACTTTGGAGCAAGGCAGGGTTGTGCCTGGCTATGGACACGCTGTGCTGAGGATTACCGATCCACGGTTTACGGTTCAACAACAATTTGCTGAGAAATACATCAAAAATGACAAGCTGATAAATACGGTAAATGCAATATACCGCGTAGCACCGGGCATTTTAGATGCCACGGGGAAAATTAAAAACCCCTACCCCAACGTGGACGCCATCAGCGGTTCGCTATTGAATCACTACGGAATAACCGAATCCAGCTTTTATACAGTGCTTTTCGGGGTTTCCCGTTCTTTGGGCGTGTTAGCTTCGCTGGTTTTCGACCGCTTATACGGTTTGCCGATTGAAAGGCCTACGTCGCAACCTTTGAGCTGGTTCTACGGAAAAGCTCACGGCGGAGGGAAAGCCTGTTAAACAAAATATTGAATTTTAAAAGCCGGCTTGTCCGGCTTTTTTCATACGTAAACAATCTGCTTTGAGCACTGTAACTCTTTTTATTTCCGAGCATCTTAAGGAACTGCAACAGTTCTTGAAAAGCATCAGTTTTTCAAGGGCCATTAGGGTTGGTATTGCTGTTACCCTACCCATAGTAATTGGCATACAACTGGGATATTTGGAAATTGGGCTGGCACTCAGCTTCGGTGCTTTTTGGAGTTCACCCAGCGATGTAACAGGTAGTTCACGCCATAGACAAATCGGCATTCTTTTTTCTGCAGCCTTGGTTATGGTTGTGAGTATTATTAAGGGTTATCTACATTTTGAACTTTGGTTGTTGCTTCCCATATTGGGTTTGCTCACTTTTGCCATTGCTTTTATTTCGGTCTATGGCTTTCGGGCCTCGCTCGTAAGCTTTTCAGGCCTTATGGCCTTGGTCCTAAGCTTTTCCAACTATTCAGGAGAGCTTGAAATCTATCAGTATGCTTTATTATTAGATGTAGGCGGACTTTGGTATTTGTTCTTGTCAAAGGTTTGGCATCGAATAAACCCGAAGGCAGAGACTGAGGAGTTTTTATCGGAAACTTATGTGCTTACGGCTGATTTTTTAGAAACACGGGGAAAATTAATCGACCCACATCAAGACCACAAAAAATTACAGTCTAAATTACAGAACCTCCAAAGCAAGCTTACCGGGAACCATAAGACCCTGAGAGAAATTTTGATCCTTTCCAGAAGAACTTCCGGTTGGTCGAATTATCAGGATAAACGCCTGTTGATATTTGTACAATTGGTGGAAATGCTGGAAACGGCAATCGCCAATCCCGGAAGTTATGATCGAATGGATGCGCTCTTTAATGACCATCCCCAATACATTAAAATATTTCAGGATCTGATTTTTGAAATGTCTTACCAATTGCGGATAATTTCCGAAGCGGGAAACGACAAAAAAAATCTACCCAAGAACAATTATATAAGGCAATGTTTTGAAGATGTAAGACTTGAGATAGATTTGCTGCGCGAAACCTTGGATTACGAGGATTATCTTATGCTTCAAAATTTGCTTGAATATCAGGAAAAGCAGTTCGAAAAGCTAAAAAGAATAAAATGGCTGTTAGGTGACCCTAATACTGCTGAAATCGATTCTATTGATAGAAAAGCTTCCAAACGCTTTGTCCCACTTCAAGAGTATGACCCCAGGCTATTGTTAAGGAACTTTAGTTTTCAATCTACCATATTTAGGCATTCGTTTCGGCTGGCGGTTACAGTTATGATCGCTTACGCGCTGGGTTCGATCTTTGCTTTTCAGAACCCGCACTGGATCTTGTTGGCCGTAATCGTCATTATGCGACCCAGTTACGGGCTCACAAAGAGCCGGGCAAAAGACCGTATTATCGGTACACTTATCGGCGGGGCCATTGCCACCGGTATGGTTTTCCTGATACGGGATCCCTATGTGTACGGGGCCATGGGCGTGGCCTCTTTGGTAGTTGCACTTTCCATGGTGCAAAAAAACTATAGGGCTTCGGCGACTTTCATTACGTTGGGCGTGGCCTTTATCTATGCTATTCTCCAGCCTGATATTCTGACCGTGATAAAATTCCGCATTTTGGACACGCTTGTCGGGGCCGGACTCTCCTATACAGCCATGCTGTGGCTTTGGCCTACTTGGGAGTTTGTTGAAATCAGGGAAAGTATCGAGAAAAGTGTGCAGGCCAACAAGGATTTCCTCCATAAAATTACCGAATACTATCAGCGGAAGGGAAACATACCGACCTCCTACAATGTGGCGCGTAAGGAAGCGTTTTTGGAAACCTCCAATCTGAGCTCGGCCTTTCAGCGCATGGCACAGGAACCAAAGTCGAAACAAAGGGAAGCGGATAAAATTTACGAGCTGGTTGTATTGAACCACTCATTTTTAGCTTCATTGGCTTCGTTAAGCACCTACATACAGCACCATAAAACTACTGAGGCATCCGAACGCTTCAAGATTGTAACAGACAAAATAGAGAAAAACTTAGAGAGGGTACTCCAATGCTTAAAAGACACGAAATGCGACGGTGCGACGGCACCTTCTGCAAACGATCTTCTTTTTGAGGAACAGTTGCCTACGCTCAATTTTTCAGAAATTAAGGATGTGGCATTCAAGGACAAACAAACCGTACGTGTTCTTCAAGAGGCTCATTTGGTTTGGGAACAACTGAAATGGCTGTTTTCAATTAGCGGTACAATGCTCAAACTCGCCGCATCAGTGAAGCTGGATTGATATCAATCATCGATTGCTTCTGGCTTTTCAATATCCTTCGACAAAATGGAAGATTTTTGTCTTTAAGCTTTATAAATCGTCCGTACAATCCAAAACTTCCATCTGATAACCGTTGTTCTTATCACCGATACGTGTATTAAAAATAATCAGGTTGTACATACTGCCTTTCAAATTATTGCTAAATTTGGTAACTGAATAATTGCTAAATTTTAAACAGGTTAAAAAGAACCAATATGAGCAAACAAAATCCCGCTGTAATAGCAAAAAATTACTTCCCTTGGTCGATTATGATTTTAATGTCATCGGTTACTTTTGTAGGGATACTTTCGGAACTAATGCCTTCAGGAGTACTTCCTCAAATGATGCGAGAACTAAACTTGAACGAAATTCAAGGGGGTAATCTTGTGGGATATTATGCTTTAGCATCCGCAATTTTTGCGATACCGCTTATCTCAGCAACTATGCATTTCAACCGTAAGCTATTATTGCTTTTACTTCTGGGAGGTTTTGCAATATCTAATGTTATTGTTGCGTTCGTGAGTAATTATGCTGTGATTATATCTATGCGTGTTATTGGCGGTATTTGTGCGGGTATAATGTGGCCTATGATTGCCGCTTACGGTATGCGTTTGGTTTCGCCAGCACAATACGGCAAGGCGGTAGCTGTTATTATGGCTGGAACAACACTCGGTATCAGTCTGGGCATGCCCTTAATGACATGGATTGGCGATAATTATGGCTGGAGAACTGAATTTATTGCCATTGGTGTAGTAATCGTCCTGATTGGTGTTTTAAGTATCATAATGTTGCCCTCCCTTAAAGGAGAGAAACTAACGCAAGAAACATCTCCTTTTGCTATGCTAAAAAATAAAGCTGTGTTAATGGTTTTAGTTTTCACCCTCTTAGGCGTTTCTGCTCATTATGGCGTCTATGTATATATTGCGAGTTTGGTAGAATCTATGCAACTGGCAGGAGGCATCGAAATGGCTTTGGTCATGTTCGGATTGGGTTCTTTGCTTTCTGTTGTGATTGCCATAAAGTACACGGACAACCATTTGCAGCTTCTCACCATTTTAATGTTTGCCCTTTTAGTTTTAGCAATGGTTATTTTCCTTCTTTTTGGGGGAGCTATGGGAATAGCACATTTTGGATTTTTCCTTTGGGGTGTTTCATTCGGACCGTTGGTTGCGCTGTTCCAAACTGCTGTGGGGCGACAAGTAGAGAAAGCAAAAGATATAGCCACCTCTATCCAATCTTGCACTTTTAACCTCTCTATAATGATTGCTGCTTCCATTTGTGGTATTTTATTGAGCAAGTACGTAGCAATGAGTCTTCCTATTTTCGCCATAGCTTTAGCTGTTCCAGGGCTTCTATTGGCATTTGTCGCTAAAAAAACATTGAGTTGATTTTGGGAAAGCTATAGTGTTAAAAAAAAATAAGGCATAAATCAATGACAGAGTTTTGGGAAGAAGCGTTTAAAGAGAATCAGGAAATGTGGGGTTTTGCGCCTGCAAAATCTACACTATTGGTAAATGATTTTTTTATCGAACAAAATGTAAAAAATATACTTATCCCTGGTATCGGTTACGGACGAAATGCTCAAATATTTAGGGAGAATGGAATGGCAGTAACAGGAATTGAAATTTCCAAAACTGCCATTGATTTAGCTCAAAAAACATTTGGAAACGAATTGATTATTCATCACGGCTCTGTAACTGAAATGCCCTTTGACAAAAATCTGTATGACGGAATATATTGTTACGCTTTAATTCATTTCCTGAACAAAGAGGAAAGAGAAAAACTAATCCAAGACTGCTTTAACCAATTAGCAGAAAACGGGATTATGTTCTTTGCAACTATTTCGAAGGAAGCACAACTTTATGGTCAGGGGATTAACATTGGTAAGGACAGATTTGAATTGGCTGGGGGTTTAAAAATGTTCTTTTATGACGAAGAGACAATACGCGAAGAATTTGGTAAAGCAGGATTAATTGAAATAATGGATGTGAATGATGTCTATCCTTTTTATCTTATAAAATGCAAGAAAAAGAATTAAAAAGACTGTCATCAACATGATAACAGTCTTTTTTATAAAAGGTGTAAAATCTATTTAAAGACTCAAAGGCACATCATAAGCCATCTCTTTACGTTTAAACAGGTACTCTCCATTACGAACTGAAGCCAACACATCAACTCTTTTACGGATAGCCTCATAAACAGAACTTTCATTTAAAACGATGAAGTTCGCTTGTTTTCCTACCTCTAAGCCATAACTCTCTTGAATATTTAAACAACGAGCACCATTGTAGGTGATTAAATCAAAAATTGTTTTTATCTCTTCTGGAGACATAGTTTGCGCTAAGTGAATTCCATTGTCCAGAATGTTCATCATATTGCCATTCCCCATTGGGTACCATGGGTCGTTTATCGAGTCCTGTGCGAAAGCAACATTAATTCCTGATTCGATGAACTCTTTCACCCTGGTTAATCCACGACGTTTAGGATAGGTGTCCTGACGACCTTGAAGATAGGCGTTTTCAGTAGGACAAGAGATAAAGTTCATCTTGCTCTTTTGGAACAAATCCATCATTCTAAAGGCATAGGAATTATCTGCTGAACCAAAGGAACAGGTATGACTTGCAGTGGTTCGAGTTCCATAATCTTCCATAAGAACAAGTGCATTTAACAACTCCACGAAACGTGAATGTGTATCATCTGTCTCATCGCAGTGAACATCAATAGGTTTATCGTATTTTAAAGCAAGTTTAACTATATCATGAACGGATTTATCTCCAAATTCTCTGGCAGGCTCATAATGGGGTATTCCTCCCACAATATCAGCTCCCATTTTAAGCGCTTCTTCCACTAAATCGCGTCCACCTTTATACATGTACATTCCTTGTTGTGGAAAGGCTACGATTTGAATATCAACGATATCCTTTAGTTCTTCCTTCATTTCCAACATGGCTTTTAGTGCCGTAAAATTTGGATCCGTAACATCGATATGTGTACGGATGTGTTGAACACCTTGGGAAACCTCATCTTTAATTCCCTTAAGGGCAAGTCTTTTTACACTTTCTACCGTCAAGGTTTCTTTAAATTTTGGCCACAATTCAATCGCTTCAAACAGAGTACCCGAACCGGCTCCTTCTTGCCCAAGTTCAGACAGTGTATATACATAATCCAAATGCAAATGAGGATCTACATAGGGCGGAAGAACCAGCTTGCCTTTCAAGTCAATTTCCTCTTCACATTTTGGTAAATTAGTTCCAATCTGAGTGATTTTTCCATTTTCAACAATCATTTCTGTTGCTGTATCGTTGCGATAAATTTTCGCATTAAGAAACTTTTTTTTCATTTTAAATTCATTTTATGTTAATACTAAGTATAATAATTTAGTGCCTGAGGCAAGCAGTTTTATTTTAGGCTTTGTTATTTCTACCATAATAAAAAGATTTTTTGATTAGGTTCAATATAATCAAATTTTCCGAGTTTATGGTGCTTATTTTTAACAGTTTACCAATTAGGTTTTATTTTTATGGATACGGTATAAATTCCGTATCATCTCCTTCAATTGTAGGGAATGCTTGTGCCTCCATTTCAGTTTGGCATCTTCAATAAGCTCATTGCTTGGGGAAATAAAGTCCCAATCAATACATCCTTTTTCGGGAAAAGGCTTCTCACCAAAAATATAAATGGTGCTATTTTTCTGAATTGTAAATTCACAAAGTGTGCTGTCTTTTGCCACTAATATGCAGATGAGGCTATACATCAAAGTTTTCGCATTCGTTCAATTTAACCAGATCCATATTGTCGATGTAAATGAAGCGCCCCACCATCCTTTTTTGCCTGAACGGCAACAAATGCCCCACCATAAACTTGCCTATACTGGCGGCTCTTTCTTCTATTGTCAGTTTGATATAATACAAAAGGAAAGCCTGGCACCAGCCACACTGGAAGCGTTAAAAAGCCTCCGCCCAGTGCAACAAAAGTTAAAATCTTTGCGGCCCGGTCAGCAAAATTTTGTGTTTTGGATTTTATTTTTTGGGCATCTTCAACCAGTTTCACCACTTTGTTGAGATAACTGTCCTTTTCTGTGCATACTACCTTAATGGTTAGCGAGCCCTCGCTATTTACAGCCCCACCAATTACTTTACGGTCTTTTTCTTTTTTTACGGGTTTACTTTCGCCCGTGAGCATACTCTCGTCTATATAGCTTTCTCCTTCTATCACAATACCATCCACCGGAATTTTTTCACCCGGTACGCTATAAGCCCAGGCAACTGTAATCGCAACGCCAATGAGGGTCATCATTCCAATCGCGTTGTCTTTTACTTCATCATATAATCCTTTCAAAAAAGGATGACCGCCATAAACAAAAATGAAAGTGGAAAGAATGGCTAACACATATTTATCTCCCGAGCAAGCCCATTCGAAGCCCAAAAACTGCTGTATCATGGGAGATAGCACGAGTACTGGGATTTAGCCTGCCTTGCCAACACGAAGCAGGCCGGCCGGGGCAAAACAATATCCACTATAATTATGTCTTGGTCACTAAACAGGTACAAAATAATTATTTCAAATATGAGGAGTACATCCAGACCAATTTTTCCTGTTCACGAATGTAATCGCTCATCAGTGCATTGGTTCCTTCATCATCTGCATCTGCAGATAAGTCTAGGATTTCTCGTTGAAGTATGATGATAATTTTCAGTGATTCCAGCGTGTCTTTCACATCCTTTATTCCGTCAGCCACTTCGGAGCTTTCTTTGATTTTTGCGTCTTTTTGATAGACCGAGAATTTGTGGTTCGGGGTGTGGCCCAATGTCTGAATTCGTTCTGCTACTTCATCAATTTTTATAAATAGATCTTCGTAAAGCTCTTGGAATTTATCGTGCAACTCAAAGAATTTATCTCCTTTTATGTTCCAATGATATCCTCTGATATTCTGATAAAAGATTGAATAATCTGCCAAGAGTTCATTGAGTTTTTCTGCAAGTACTTTGGACTTTGCTACGTCCAGACCGATTGAATTTAATTTTGCCATTTTTCTTGTGTTTTTAAGATTTATAATTGTTTACTAATTAGCGGTTGATATCAACCAATATTTTTACTCCATAAGGGTATTTTTGTTCTCAGGATTCGTTAATTGAGACTTATATTCTGCGTTACTCCGTTCACGCTCGCCATTGCTATACATGCGTTTTAATCCATTTTTCAAAGGCTTCCATAAAACTTCTCAGGAATTCTTTAGTAGAATCATTGTTAAGTTTTCCATTATCATCAAAAAGTGCTGCAGCGCCTCCAATATAGGCTTCAGGCTGAGCCATAGTGTGGACGTTTACAAAAACCAGGGACTGTCTTAAATGATGGTTGGCACCAAATCCGCTGATAGGACCAATAGAAACACTCGCAATAGCTGCGGGTTTTCCATTCCATGAGTTTTTTCCGTAAGGACGGGAACCCACATCAATAGCATTTTTTAAAACACCGGGTACCGAGCGGTTATATTCAGGTGTGAGGAAAAGAAGCCCATCCGCAGCACTGATTTGTTCCTTGAATGCTACCCATTCCTTTGGCGGAGTCGCTTCCAGGTCTTCATTAAACATCGGAAGATCTGCTATATTTAATATTTCAAGAGCTAATGATTCCGGTGCAAACGCTATTAATGCCTTGGCTGTTTTCAGGTTAAAGGATTCTTTACGAAGACTACCAACGATAACTGCAATTTTGTACTTTTTCATACTTTTTATTTTTATTTAGTTTATACTGTGGAAGTAAAATATTTCTTCTTTCTTATTAACGGATTTCTTAAAATATTATAGCGCGGTAAGTCTGACATTACCCCATCAGACTTGTAGTCACTTTTATTGCCACACTTAGATAAACAGTTAGATGATTTTATTGTTTTGCAGAATAGGCTAACTGGTCGCTGATTTTGAATCAAGAGTGGATGGATAATAGGCAAAAGCAACTGCAAATTTAAAGCGTTATAAAAACAGATCTTCTTTCGATACTCTGAATGTTTCTTGTTTTATGTCCTTTACCATGTGTATCCTCCAGTAACAAGATATCGCCTCCTTTGAAATTTCTTTTTTCACCCAGTGAAGTTTCAATTTCAATTTCCCCATCCAACAATATGACATACTGCTTTTGAGGTGCAGTATGAAAATCGTAATCATAGCTGGGTTTAACCTTTCTAAAGATGAGTTCTTTAACGGGGGTTTTATCAGAGAGAAAACCAATTTCCCCATCATCCTTTAACGGCATTTCAATATCCTCAAAGTGACTTTCTCCGCTGTTATCGCTATAAACTCTCGTGATTTTAAACATGGTTTAAGTTTCTAATGCATATCTGTCCCATTTAGCTAAGGATGCGCCCGCTTCATAGCTGCTATTGAGGAATTCTAACAGCACTTCTTCGGGTTTGTTTGATTTTTGCACTATGCTGTATGGAAGAATGAACTCTCTTAGTGTATCATGATAATAAGCGCCTTTTGGTTTCACTTCGGCATTTTTATAGCCTGCAGGCTCTGGGTACAAATAGGCATAAAAAGATGCTTCAGGTAATACCTCACTGCCAGGCCAAAAGCCGAAACTTGCCACTTCATGCGAATAGGCTTCCTGTGCCACCCAATCAGGAAGACTCGGAATGCCGCCTGGATGTGGTGGTGCTTTTCGTCCTGAAAACCTGGATACTGCCACATCGAAGCTCCCCCAGAAAAAATGCACAGGACTACATTTGCCCTTAAAATCACATCGCATTTGGGTGAGCACATTTTGCATTTTTAATAATGCCTGATGCAAGGTTGCAGCTTGTATTTTATCATAAGTGGCGTTCTCGGTGTCCTTCTCAAATGGAATGGGATTTTCCATTTCAACAGGCGTTGAGTTTATTTTTAAATCAATTTGCAACTCGCTGAGAACAGTAAATATTTTACGATAAAAATCAGCTACAGAATTGCCATACAGGTCAAAATCCCGGAGTTCTCCTTCACTTGTGATTACCTTTAATTTATGGTTGATTAAATCAAAGTCAATTTGGAAATGCTTGTTTTTATAAGGCATATCAAGGGTTGAAAGACCAGTGGGGGTAATGTGCAGGGTAATATGCCACGAGTGATTGATCCACGGCGCAACAGCTAATTTAATTTTGCCAACAATTTGCGTCCACATATGCAATGTAGCATAGGTGTCTTTTCCTCTTTTGTAGGATAGGATAGGCCATCGATTTTCCACTATATTCTCCATTATTTAAAAAATAAATCGGTTTGCTTCTTCTATCTCTTCTGGAGAGATGCTATGTGGCTTACCTTCATACACCTGCAGATGTACTTTAGCATTCATTTTCTCGAGTATGTTGGCACTTTCTTTTACACGTTCTATGGGTACATGGGGATCAGGATTTCCTGTGCCAAGAAAAATGGGTGTTCCGTTAAAGTTGCCAGAGTAGTTCTCTTGATATATTTTGTCACCAATCAACCCACCCGTAAATGCCGCAACACCCCCAAATCTTTTGGCATGACGTGTAACAAACTCCAATGTTAGACAAGCTCCCTGAGAAAATCCCAGAAAGTAAGTGTTTTCAGCGGTGAGACCTTGTTTTGTTACTTCATCTACCACTTCTTTTAAGAAACTAAGCGCAGAGGAGAGCCAGGGCTCATTTTGCTCAGGTTTAGCCATAAAGGAGTGTGGATACCAGCTGTTATTGGTCGCCTCGGGTGCAAGTAAAGCATATTCAGATAGATTGAGTTCTGAAGCAAGCCCTAAAATATCCCGGGCATCTGCTCCACGACCATGTATCATAATTAACGCCTTTTTGGCTTCTTTTAAAGCTTTACCTGCCGTTTGTATATTCTTCTTGTGCATGTTACTTGTTTTTACGTTTGAAGGTCGGGGAGACCTTTTTCAATCTCATCCCCCATCGCTTTATATTGATCGGGCAATTGTAGCGAACTTCCCAGATTTTCTACCGTCTCATCCGTTGCAAACCCTGGATTGTCTGTGGCAATTTCAAATAGTACGCCGCCTGGCTCACGGAAATAGAGGGAAAAGAAATAGTCTCGGTTTATTTTCTCGGTGATATGAAGACCCCTTGCCACAACTTTTTCTCTAACCGCCATCAAATCCTCTTCATCTTTTACCCGAAATGCGATATGATGATTAGTACCTCCCGCATTTACACCCTTTTGGGCTTGAGGCATTTCCAACAGATCTATGATCGCTGCATTTTCTACAGCATCAGTTTGATAGCGGTATAAATTGTCTATCTGTTTTACCTGTTTGTAACCGAACACTTCGGTTAAGATGGCGGCAGTGGCTTTGATATTATTCAAAGTCAATGTAACCGTGTGAAATCCTTTGATCGCAACATCGGCTTTTATTTCAGCAGTTTCACGACCTTTTCGTTCATCTTTTTGTATCGTTTCAATCAAGCTGAGCCACAATCCGTCAGGATCCTGAAAAGCAATTTGTTTTTCTCCGAAACGTTCGCTGATATCAAAATGAATATTGAGTTTTTCAAATCGAGTTTTCCAGAAATCCAAGCTTCCTTTGGGTACGGAATAACCGATTTCTGTGGCCATACCCGCACCGTTTTTTCCTTGCCTCACATTTGCCCAAGGAAAGAAGGTGAGAATGGTTCCAGGATTACCTACCTCGTCTCCATAGTAGAAATGGTAGGTCTGAGGATCATCAAAATTAACGGTCTTCTTGACCAAACGAAATCCCAGCGTTTTGGTATAAAAGTCGTAATTGCGCTGAGCATTGCCTGCTATGGCCGTGATGTGATGTAGTCCTAATATTTTGTTCATAATCTTTTACTTTTTTACTATCTCAATTAATCGCGTCTTTGACCACAATCCAATACAAAAAATTAAATCTCTACTGGTGTCTGACTTGCTGCATGTTCCGCTACGATATACCCATATACCAAACCTTGACAGATAGTTCCCCCAGCACCTGGATATACTCTTCCGAATATATTGGCGGCTGTGTTTCCTATTGCATATAAACCCTCGATTACGGATTTATCATCGCGTAAAACCCTGCCGTGCCCATCCGCTACTAAACCTCCGCAGGTTCCTAAATCGGAGAGAACCACTTTTACAGCATATAATTTTCCTTTAAGAGCAAGTAAATTGGGGTTGGGTTTCACTGTTGGATCCCCATAGTATCTATCATACGCACTTTCCCCTCTTTGGAAATCCTCGTCTTTACCAGATTCCGCTAGTTTATTGAACCGAGCGAAGGATTCTGCAAAATCCTTTTCAGGCAAGCCTGTTGACTTTGCAAGTTGTTCAGCAGAATCAGCTGAGAATGCAATTCCGGCATCATACCATTCTTGTGGCAGTTTAGCCCTCGGAAAAACGGAGCCTCCAAGAATATATCTATTGCGATAAGTTTGGTCGAATACCAGCCACATATCTCTAATGGGCGTTCCCGCTTTTTCATCTGCCAAGAGCTTTTGACCAAAACTCATATAATCCGTAGCTTCATTAATAAATCTTTTGCCTGTGGCATTAACCATAAAACTGCCCGGCAGCGAACGCTCGGCTAAAAGGACCATTGGGTTTTCTCCTTTCTTTAACGGGGAGATAGCCGGAAACCACCAGGATTCCTGCATTAGATCGATGGCAGCACCAATCTTCTCGGAAAGCAGAATTGCATCCCCCGTATTCCCTTCTGCTCCAAAACTATAGTTTTCGCCCAAAGACTTAGATTGATATTTTTTGCGCATAGGCATATTGTGGTCAAACCCGCCTGCAGCCAATACTACTCCACGTATAACCTTTATTTCGGTTTTTTTGCCTTCGCGATCTACTATTGTACCAACCACACGATCGCCATCCAACAATAGTTCTACCAGTTTTGTATTAGTTGCTACGGGAATATTATTGTCAATAGCTCCAGCAAATAAACCAGCAGCTATCGCCTGCCCTTCCGCCACCAGGTTTTTTCCAATCAACATACCTCCCACTCCTTGAAAAAGTCTTTTGAAGATTATGGGGAAAGCCTTTCCGGGCTTACGCACCATCAGGTTCATCCATTTATAATCATATCCGGTAACCGGCATGGGTATAGAAGATTCCATAAGGCCAGGCCTAAACCTTGAAATTTCACCCCCGAGTTTTTTTAGGTCAAAGGGCCTACACTCACAAGTCCTGCCCATGGCATCACCTCCAGGTTCTTCTGGATGATAATCTGAATATCCTTTCGCCCAAAAAAACTTCATTGGAGTTGTGCGCTGCAGCATTTCCACCGTGGAAATCCCGGTCCCCGAGCCTACAATCAGCAAGTCAACACTTGTGTTTGCCGCCAGCACTTCCGCTGATTTTTTTGATTCTTTCATTTTTTTTTTGCTTTTTTACTATCTCAATTTTATATCCCCACCATCTGCCATAAGTGTTTGACCAGTCATATACTGACTGTCATCACTCAATAAAAAGGCGATAATTGGTGCGATATCCTTTTGCGGATCTCCAAAACGTTGCATAGGGTTTTTACTGACAATCTCTTCATATTGCTCGGGAAAATGTTCTTTCCATTGTTTCACACCTTCGGTAAATGCGAGCGGACAAACAATATTTACCCTAATGCCATCTTCTGCCCATTCATTAGCTGCTACCCGGGATAATCCTCTAATAGCTTCTTTGGCTGCTGCGTAACTTCCTTGATTTTTTTGACCAAGTTACCGCAACTACACAAGCTCCTCTTTCTGTTAATACCGTAGTCATTGTCCCTCCAATTCCTGCTGCTCCCCCTGTTACGATTATTACTTTATCTTTTAAATTTTTCATGGTATTATCTATTTGAATGACGGATAAGGGATAAATTCAGTTTCGTCCCCTTCAATTTTAGGAAATAATTGTGCCTTCCATTTCTGCCTGGCTCCTTCATCTCTTGTGCGTAATCTGCAATAATTATTGGCTGATTTTTAAAAGCTCATGCACAAGCCTGACCTATGCCTCCAGTTCCTCCTGTTATTACTATTATTTTTTTTCTGTATTCATTTTAAGTTCAAGTTTTGTCCAACTATTATCTTAAAAAGAATAGGGGATACTAAGTTTTTAAGCAAACTAATCACAAATATATTTCCAAATCAAAATATATCACCCAGATGCTTATAGTTGGATGAAACAACCTTAAATACCTCGTCCATACGTCCGCTCAACATCATTCTACCCATATATAAAGCAAATCCTTTCATTTGGTCAAATTCCAACCTGGGAGGCATGGCGAGAGCATGCGGATCGGTCTGAATAGAGACCAATACAGGACCTTTATGCATAAAAGCCCTCTCCAATCCTGATTTTACATCATCCGGATCATCTATACCAATACCCAGTATCCCCATTGCTTCCGCTACTTTCACGAAGTCAGGGTTTAACATATCGGTTTGCAGATCGGGAATCCCCGCTACTTGCATTTCCAGCTTAATCATTCCCAATGACCGGTTGTTAAAAACAATAATCTTCACGGGTAACTGATATTGAACAATGGTCATAAGGTCGCCCAACATCATCGAAAGACCCCCGTCGCCGCAAAAGGCAATAACCTGTTGCTCAGGACGGGCAAGCGCTGCGCCAATGGCCTGTGGCATTGCATTTGCCATGGATCCATGATTGAACGAACCCAGCATTTTTCGCTTGCCTGTTCCATCAATATAGCGTGCAGCCCATACATTACACATTCCGGTATCTACTGTGAAGATGGCATCTTTGGCGGCCAGATCATTAATCATAGCAGCAACAAATTCAGGATTAATTTCTTTGGGCTTCCCGGGATCCTTTACATAGGTTTGTAAGTTTTTTTTGACTTCCTGATAAAATTCCAATTGCAGATCAAGAAAATCGGTATCCTCCTCCATTTTTAACAGCGGCAAGAGTGCCTGCAAAGTATCTTTCACATCACCGCAAAGACCCAGATCGAGTTTAGCTCTTCTCCCCAGGCTCTCGGGTCTAATGTCAATTTGAACAATCTTGTTTTTAACGGGCATAAAGGGTGTGTATGGAAAATCGGTACCCAACAATACCAACAATTCACAATCGTGCATAGCGTGATAGGCCGATGCAACCCCCAACAATCCTGTGAGCCCTACTTCATAAGGATTATCATGTTGAATCGCCATCTTTGCCCTATAGGAATAAGCTATCGGGGTTTTTAGTTTTTCAGCCAACTGAATGATTTCTTTGTGCGCTTCAGCAGCACCCAACCCACAAAAAACAGCGATTCTTTTGTGCGAGTTCAACAGTTCGGCAAGTTGCAACAGTTCACCTTCGGAAGGCCTTACAACAGGCTGATTTCTGAAAAGCTCAGTCGTTGTTTCAGCTTCTGCAGCGGGGAGATTAGTAATATTACCCGGCAATCCAATAACTGCTACGCCACGCTTATGCACAGCATGTTGAAGGGCCGCCTGTAACATACGTGGAAATTGTGCAGGTGTAACAGCTATCTGATTGTAGCAACTGCAATCGTCAAAAAGTTTAATGGTGTTTGTTTCCTGAAAAAAATCTGTTCCAAACTCATTGGCTGAAATGGTAGAAGCAATGGCTAATACCGATGCCGATGAACGGTGTGCATCATACAATCCGTTTATGAGGTGTACATGCCCGGGACCGCTACTGCCCGCACAACAGGCCAGGCCATTAAGTTGGGCCTCTGCACCGGCAGCGAATGCAGCAGTCTCTTCGTGCCGTACGTGGATCCATTTAATTTTTCCATTGCGGTGAACTGCAGCATTTACATGGTTTAAACTATCGCCTGCTAATGAATAAATCCTTTGGATACCTGCATCAACCAGTGTTTCCACCAGTTGGTCTGATACATTTCTACTCATAATATTTATCTATTTTCGAATTTCCTTTTCGCTTAGTTTTGGATTGTAGTACCTATCAAGTGTTCCGCTAAATCTAATCTTTCCGCTTATTTCGTCTTCTTTGCTATAGGAGCTAACCGGGTTGCCGTTGATATCAAATGCATTCCCCTCAACAATACCTGTTGGGGTTATCCCTTCGCCCTCTTCATCATAAGGTCGGCTATAAATCACATTGCCAACGGGTATAATAACCCCATTTTCATCCACCACTGTTCCATCGGAGCGAAAAGTGAAAGGTACATGATCTTTGGAATTACCAAACACATCCTTGCCCAGGTTAAAACTTTGGTCGAGAACAATTGTACGGTATGCCTGTATATTTTCCTTCATGGTTTCCGGCAATGGGTAAAAAACATCTCCCTTTATGTAGTAGTTGTCGTCCTCATCACAATACTGCAAGTACTCCATGTTTTTGCTATACGCGCGCATTAATGTTTGACGTGCAAGCAGGCGAGGCTTCCTTTCGTCTTTGTGCATCCACTTAAGTGCTTCGTCATCGAGTATTTCAGTTGCTGTAAATGGTAAATCTATATTTGACTCTTTAGCAAATTGCAGGAGTTCATTCCTTACCTCCGCTTTCATCACCCCAAATAATTCGGCACCGATAACCGTATGGTAAAAATGGCCCAATTCGCCCGTCTGCGTTCGCTCGTTTAAGTAATCGTGTAGCTTAGTTTTACTTGGTTCTTTTGAGGAGTAGTGCCCGTAATTCATCTCGGCCCAACCTTCCATATCGGGAAGTTTGCGCTGGAACGACCATATTGCATCAACGGTATTGCCAACTTTCGCGTGGCAGCCCAGGCATTGGGCTAATTCTTCGGTTGTTTGGGGGCGAAGCCGGCCATCTCTATTCTCAATATAAGCAGCAATTACCCATCCTCCGCCGTTATCAATCCACCCTTGTCCTTCAACACCAATGTATTTTTCAAAGTCGTCTTCACCATCCTTTTCTTCAATATCCTCAAGACCTACCTCTTTCCATTTATACATATACCTAATCTCCTTAACCCGTTTCGATCGGGTGCCGGGGAACTCGTACTGGTAGTTATTGTTAGCAACAACACCATCAATATTTAAACCTGTCTCACCATCGGCGTTTAGGTCAACATAGTGAAGCGGGTGGGCAAACTCTGTACCCACAGGGTAAAACCCTTTCTTTACCGCTACATCACTGGCATCGCCTACGTAATGGGTCAGATCGAAGGATTGATTTTTTATATTTTTCTCAAGTATGCTTAAATTCTTCTTATAGACATCAATGTTAAGCTCTCCGTTTTTAGACATAAAGTTTTTTGGCAGCCTTATGTATATTCCGCTTACACTTCCGGTTAGAGGGGTGAACAGGGTATAGGGGAAAAAATTTATTGCCCGCCAACCCGTGTACTGCTCGTTTTCGGTTTGCACAAAACCCTCAATGTCAATAAACCCATGCATTCCATTGCCGGTGGGGTTTTCCTCTTTGTATGGATAAAGATGATTTGGGTGTAGGGCGGGAAAGAGGATGAAATTTGCATTGGGAGATTGATCGTTTATCCAGTGGTTGCTACCATTACCGCGTGCCATTTCAAAGGCGGGTGTCCAGTTGTCGTAGCGAACGTACTCAACATCTTCAATATCAGGAATGTCGATTCCCGAGGCTGCCAGCCTTTTCTCAATGTTTTGAGGATATATTACGTTTTGCCACAGGATTTTGTTCAGGTTCGGGCTTGGGAAACTATATACCTCCTGATCCTCGGATATGGGGTATGCATTTCCATGTTTAATCTCAGCCAAATAATCGGTATGGCAATATTTGCATGCATTTTGGGTGCCATAGCTCGTTTCAATCCAACATTGAGCCGGAATTTCAGGTTCCTCGTTGTATGAGGGTTTATAGTCAGCCCCTGCAATGTTATTGAAATGTGGCGGTGATATACCTTTGTAGAAATTTTCCGCACTTATTACCTGGGCCGCCAGCCCTTTAGCTTTAAGTTCCTTGATTAGTTTTTGCTCTGCATTGCTTGAACTATTGCAGGAGAAAAAACCAAATGCAATCAGAATTAGCGCAATTGTAGGTATCAGGTGGATTTGTTTCAGATTTTTCATTGTAGAGCCTTTCTTTGAATATTTTGCAATAGTGCTTTGTTTTACGACTTATGTCCTGACAAATTTAATCAACTCTGTGTTAAACTTGTCTGTTTGAGGCTGTCTAAAAAGTTTTAAGCTTGTTTGAACTACTTATAAATCGTAAATATTTGAACACAGACAACACAGATTGAACGGATTTACACGGATAAAATCAGCGAAAATCCGCCCAATCCACATCATCTGCGTTCTATTCCTTATAAATTGTAAGTAGCTTCATAATGGGCTCAACTTTTAAGACAGCCTCTATTTAAACTTCCTTGTCCTGTTCCAGGTCTTCATGGTTATCATCGACCTAACTGTAGTAATTATTTTCTTCATCTTCACTGCCAATAGCCTCTTGAGCGTCATCTAATTCTGAGCCGGGGACATCCAGATCTTTTCCGCTTAGTTTATGTTTTTCATCCAAAGCTTTTCGTCTTACAACATTCGTACTGTTTGAAGCTTTATTTTTGGAGATGTCCGCTGGATTTATTTCTGATTCTTTCTCAAACTTTTCATAAATATCCTTGCTTTCATCGTAAGATGGATAGCCTTTCTGATTATTATGCTTTTCTTTCTTAGTAACACTTTCAGGCGGGTTCGAATTGTTCTTTTTTTTGTTCATGTTTTTTATTATTTTGAATTAATTATCGTACTTCCACATCTCAATTCATTAAAAGATTCCTTGTTTATTTCTATCATAAGAAATAAGCATTGTTTTGGCTTGACGGTAACTGTTCATCATCATCAAATGATTTTCCCTGCCAAATCCTGATTCTTTGTAGCCTCCAAAAGGTGCGTGAGCCGGATAGGTATGATAAGAGTTTACCCATACTCTACCTGCTTTTATGGCCCTGGGAATTTGATATATTTGATGTGCATCCCTGGTCCAGACTCCTGCGCCTAAACCATAAATTACATCATTTGCAATGGCTATTGCATCAGCTTCATCTTTAAATTTCGTCACACAAAGAACAGGTCCGAATATTTCTTCCTGAAAAACACGCATTTTGTTGTGTCCTTCTAAAATGGTAGGCTCAATATAATATCCTTTGGCTAAATCTCCATCTAATTTAAGTGCGGCACCACCTATCAGAACTTTAGCTCCTTCTTCCTTGCCTAATTTGATATATGATAGAATTTTTTCATACTGAGCATTAGATGCTTGTGCACCCATCATACAACTGCTATCATAAGGATTTGTCTGAATGATTGCTTTAGTTCTGGTTAGAACTTTTTCCATAAAAGCATCGTAAATATCTTCTTGTACTAATAATCTTGTTGGGGCGGTGCAAACTTCTCCTTTATTAAATGCAAATGAAACCGCACCTTCAATTGCTTTGTCTAAAAAAGCATCATCTTCATCCATTACAGAGTTGAAGAAAATATTAGGACACTTACCACCCAATTCCATCGTTACAGGATTTACGTTTTTGGAGGCATATTGCATAATCAATTGACCTGTTGTAGTTTCACCCGTAAAAGATACTTTATCAACTCCTGGATGGGATGCCAAAGGTTTTCCTGCTTCGAGACCAGATCCCTGAACAATGTTTATAACTCCCGGAGGAAATATGTCACCAATCTTTTCCATTAACAAAGCGGCTGATGCTGGCGTTTGTCTGGATGGTTTTAAAACTACACAGTTTCCTGCAGCTAATGCTGCCGGCATTTTCCAGGAGAGCATTAGAAGCGGAAAATTCCAGGGAATAATTAGTGCGACCACGCCCATAGGTTCTTTAATGATTAATGAAAGTGTATCGGCATCCAATTCAGTTGCCGATCCTTCTTCCGTTCTGATTACTGCTGCAAAATAACGCCAGTGGTCAATGGATAACGGAATATCAGCACTTAGCGTTTCTCTAATGGGTTTTCCATTATCGCAAGTGTCCACTAAAGCAAATTCTTCCAGGTTTGCTTCTATCAGATCGGCTGCCGCAATTAACATGGATGCCCGTTCAACCGCAGAAGTATTTCCCCAGGCTTCTTTTGCCGCATTAGCTGCTGCCACCGCATTGTCAACGTCTTCTTTTTGTGAACGCGGATACTTGGCAATAAATGAATTGTCAATGGGTGAATGATTGTCAAAATACTCACCGCCTACCGGTGCTACGAATTTTCCATTGATGAAATTTCCGTACTTTTCTTTAAATTTGGGTCTTGAATAAATCATGATATATAAATTTGTTATTGTGAGATTAATTCCTTTATCTTAAAAACTGAAGTTTCGCACTTAGCTGAAAATTATGTAATAATCTGAAATATAACGTTTTGCATGAGAAATAATTCTCTGTAGCTTCTTTGTGACCCCGAAAGCTTTCCAGGGCTGTTACACAGCGTTTATACAAAGTAAATTCGCTTGAAAATGGATGATTTATAAATAATAAATAATAAATAATAAATAATAAATAATAAATTACTTACAGCAACCACGGGTCATCTAAAGGATCAATATAATCCTTTGTGTTTGTATCAATTTCAACTCCAGAGTCAACTGGCTCAGTAGGTGTGTTTAATTCCGGGTGCATATTGTTGGCTTTGAGTTGATTTTCATGAGAATCTCTCTTTGGCAGGTTCAGATCCACATCATCAATTGAAATATTCATGGCCGCTGCTACTCCCTTTCCATATTCCGGATCCGCCTGGTAGCAGTGGTAAATATGCCGGTGTTTTATTTGTAGCGTTGAATCGCCCATATTCCGGGCCGTATTGTCAAACAGTACCTGCTTTTGATCTGCTGTCATAGCTCTAAAGAGAAGTCCGGGCTGTGTGAAATAATCCGCATCATCTTCTCTAAAGTCATATCTATACACATCTCCACCTTTTTCCGGGGGCAGATTGTCTTTCGGGCTATCTGTCCAGTTTCCATAGCTATTGGGTTCATAATGCAATTCGCTGCCCAGGTTTCCATCTACACGCATTTGTCCATCGCGATGGAAGCTGTGTGGATTTTTAACTCCTTTAGGTGAGTTTACCGGTATTTGATGATGATTTACACCCAGTCGATACCGTTGTGCATCGCCATAGGAGAAAAGTCGCCCTTGCAACATGCGGTCGGGCGAGAAACTAATTCCCGGGACTACATTGGCCGGATTAAAAGCAGCCTGTTCGATGTCAGCAAAATAATTGTCCGGATTCCTGTTTAATTCATATTCTCCTACCGGTATTAGCGGAAAATCCTTTTTTAACCACATTTTAGTCAGGTCGAAAGGATTGGTTTTCATGGCATCTGCCTGTGCTTCAGTCATAATCTGCACATAGACTTTCCATTTTGGGAACTTCCCTTTTTCGATGGCTGTATAAAGATCCCGCTGATGCGATTCTCTATCCATTCCAACTACCATCCCTGCTTCCTGATCCGTTAGATTTTTTATTCCCTGCTGCGATCTGAAGTGAAACTTAACCCACACCCGTTCATTTTTAGCGTTGATAAAGCTATACGCGTGGGAACTAAATCCGTGCATATGCCGATAAGAAGATGGAATTCCTCTGTCGCCCATAATAATGGTTAACTGCAAAAGTGCTTCCGGCAGTGACGACCAAAAATCCCAGTTGGTATTTG
Source organism: uncultured Maribellus sp. (assembly GCA_964572085.1). GTDB lineage: Bacteria > Bacteroidota > Bacteroidia > Bacteroidales > Prolixibacteraceae > Draconibacterium. The sequence goes on from CAZNEV010000045.1 coordinate 35,318, forward strand.
GGCTTCTCATATTGGTTCGCGGATCTCTTTTAATGGCATGGTTTAAGTCAATAAACTTCATGGGATCTCTAAAGAAAAATACGGGGGTATTGTTTCCTACCAAATCCCAATTGCCTTCCTCGGTATAGAATTTCAGTGCATACCCACGAATATCTCTTTCTGCATCTGCTGCCCCTCTTTCACCGGCAACGGTTGAGAAACGAGCGACCATTTCGGTCTTTTTGCCAATTTTTGAAAAAATAGCAGCTTTTGTGTATTTGGTAATATCATGCGTAACCGTAAATGTTCCAAATGCTCCGGAACCTTTTGCATGCATTCTCCGCTCGGGTATAACTTCGCGATCAAAATGCGCCATCTTTTCTAAAAACCAGGTGTCTTGTAGAGAGACAGGCCCGCGTTTGCCAGACGTCATGGTATCCTGATTATCCGTTACCGGAGCGCCTGCTGCGGTCTTCAGCTTAGGATCTTTTCCCTTATTTTGATTTCTACTTGGAATTGGAGCCCCTAAATTGTTTTTATCCATAGGGTTTTTCTCATTCATTTTGTCTTTTTTGTTGCCCATGCTATTTTTATTTTTACTTGTGAAACTTATGTGAAAAGCATTCTTCAAAATATTCTTTTGTTCAATTTAAATGTCGTTATAAACGACAAAAAGTTTACCCCTCGTTGCAAACGAGGGATAGGCGGTTGGGCTACAATAATTGCAACGTTTTTCTGTTGTAAAACTTTGTTCAGAATTGATACCGTTAGTTTACCGATTACCCCGCCTTTCTCAATTTCTTTTTGCCGCACAGGGTCGCTCATTATTTTATCAAACAGTTCCGGGCTGGGAGCCTTAAAAATCATTGTCACTTCATTTTTGTTGTTAACAGAAGTGTAAAGGCCATTAAGTTTTACACCTTCTTTTTTAAGATTAGGCTTGTCTGCATCGAATACTTTTTTCCATTCTTCGAAGTTTTTAACTTCATGTTGTACAATTACTTTTACCATTTATGAATTATGAATTAAAGCGTTAAATGTTTTCAAATTTACTCTTTGTCCATTTTTACCTGTTTTTCTTTTTGCACCCTGAATGCCTGTCCGGTATGCAGGGGCGGTGCAAAAAAAATCGAATATGAACTAATAGCTTAATACAGTTGAAGTTAAAAGTAAATCAACAATTACAGAAAATTCTTTTTTCGGAATGAGCAGTTTTGTCGCAATCATACCAAACAAATCGTTTTTTGTTTCGTGGCGCCACATTAGGTCCGCATCAGTCAGTTGAGGATACAAACTTTTAAGTTTCCACTTTATACTTTCCCAGTGGTCCAAATCAAATTGTGTTTCCATGATTATATTTTTATTGTTATGCCAAATTTTCCGCCCGAGAATGCGTTCCCTCCGCCAAACTCAAGGTTTATGCCCACTTTGTTGCTGAAATAATACCGGCCTCCAATCTGTGCGCCCAGCCCAAGTTCGGAAGTATGGGAACCTTTATAGCCGTGTGGGGAATTCCAGCTATAAAAACCAAGATTTAACCCGGCGTAAAAGTCCCAGGGAGAAGGGATGTTCAATACAGTATTGAAATGATAATTGGCATTCCCTGAAATACCGATTATTGAGTGGTTGTATTTGTCATTCTTCCAGTTGTCATTGTATCCGCGGTAGGACAGTTCTGCACCCAGGGTTATATCGGGATGAACGCCATGATCGAACCCCAGATAAACGGGAACTCCCCACGAGGAAAGTCCAACCCCGACGTTAATTTGCGATTGTCCTTTGGAAATTGGGCCTTGTGCAAAAATTACGCTTGTAGTAATCAGGAAAACGAACGTTAAAATCTGTTTTTTCATATTAATTGTTTTTGAGTTTGTTGTGTTGATGTTTATTTTGAACCCATACTAAAGGATCAATTATGAGTATAAAGTTATGCTAACTCGTAACGGGAAGTGTTACACAATTCTGGAAAAGAATTACATCATTCACACATTTTTCTGCAAACTGAACCTTGAAACATCCACTGCCGAAAGAAGGCATTTTTTATCGTCTTCTGTAACGACCCCCTCCAGATAAACGGAACACAAAGGTTTATTATCGTAACCCAGCAGCACTTCGCACGATTCTTTTGCATAGCTGGTATAAACTTTTCTGAAAAAATTATTAAAGACGGGCTTTGACCCTTCAGAAACAAAAAGTTTGAAATTGCTGTTTATCAAGCTGAAACGTCGTTCACCAAGCATTTCTGCACCGGTAAAGTTCAGGTCGCAAATGGCCGCTTCTGCATCGAGGATAAAATAGCCCATGGGAGATAACTCGAATAACATGGTATATTTTTTCAAGGCCGACTCCGCAGTTTCATAGGCCTTGCGCAGCTCTTCGTTCTGCATTTCCAATTCAATCTGGTGTACCTGCAATTCGTGAAGGAGTTTTAATGTGTCAGTTTCTTCCTGAGAATAGCTTCCCTTTCGCTCCTTTGCTTTGATAATCTCTTCCGCTCTTTTGCGCAACATTTGGGCATCCGTAAAATCAATTTCTTCGCTATCCATGAGTCTGTTTTTTTGTGATTATTATTATTCCGGACGGCAATTTTAGATTATTGAAAAGGACATCGGCCGTCCATTCGATTTCCATTTCAACAGTGCCTGCTGCAAGCACCTTCATTTTTATTTTGTTTTTACCTGCCTGTTTCAGCACTTGCTTCATTTGTTTCTCGGTTTTATGCCGCATAGGTTCGGGAACAAGTAATTCAATATAATTCTGATTGATAGCATCACTGCGCTTTATCCCAAAAACTTCTTCTGCTGCCGGATTAAACTCCAGGATTTCCCAATCGGGAGATAATTTAATAATTATATCGGGAGACAACTCGATTAGCAGTTGGTTCAACTGGTTGGTTTCGTTCAGCTTTTCTTCTGCATGTTTTGATTCGGTGATGTTGATAAAAGTGATCACCAGACCATCTATCCTGTCGTCGAAAGTGCGGTAAGGCATAATTCGTGTTAAAAACCACTTGTCGTCTTTTGTTGGGATTTGTTTCTCAATAAATATAAGTGTCCGCAAAACTTCAAAAGCATCTTCCGTCAGTTCGGGGTAAATGAGTTGGGAAACCTGATCGGTGAACGGCCTGCCAATGTCGCTTTTTATGAGTTTAAATACTTTGGTGGCCTGGTCGGTAAAACGTCGGATGTTCAATTCTTTATCGAGGAAAAGAGTGGCAATTTCGGTGCTGTTGAGCAGGTTTTTCATGTCGTTGTTCACCCGCGAGAAATCATCTACTTTCGATTGCAGCTCTGCATTTACCGTTTGAAGTTCCTCGTTCAGGCTTTGCATTTCTTCTTTCGAGGTGGTGAGTTCTTCGTTGGTCGATTGCAATTCTTCGTTGGTTGACTGTAATTCTTCATTGGCCGATTTCAACTCTTCCTGCGAAGTCTGCATTTCTTCCATAATGTTCTGCACTTCCTCACGTGAGTGCTGCAACTCCTCCTCAAGTTTTTTCTCCCTTACACTGGCTATAGTTTGTTTACCTCTTTTTGCAGTCTTGCTTTCAGCAATTTTTGCAACATCCGTAAAAATTATCAATAGCTTCCCAAGCAAAGCTTCCGGTTTACTGATCCAATGAATTGCAACGTTTAAGGCAAGCGTCCCTCCGTTTGTGCCCACTTTAACGTTGTGCAAAGTCACCGCTTCTTTTTTCACAACTGCCCTGCGAAAAGCAATGGCAAAATCGTTTTGAAATCCCGGTCGCAGCATGGCAAAAATATTCATATTTGCTTTTCCCACGGCGGGTTCCAGATACTTTCCGGTGCGTCCGCTGATGTACAGAATGTCGCCATTTTCGTTGACCAAAACACCGGCGGGCGAAAATTGATTCAATAACAATTGGTCAACAAGTGTTTGAATGTTCATAATTGGTTTATCGGGTACTTTGTTTTCGCTTATGTTCAGTTTTGGCCGCGAAAATGATGATGGGAAATCGTACAATTCAGGGTTCAGGGTGGAACTGCCGCGTTTGTAAATTTTCAGGCTCGAATTTTCGGAAGTAAAAAGATGACTTTGTGACCCCAATGTTTCTGAATTGCCTATCAGCAAAATCCCTTCAGGGTTCAGGCTGTAATAAAACAAGCCCAGCAATTTTTTCTGCAACTCGGGATCCAAATAAATTAGCAGGTTCCGGCACGAAATAATATCGATGTTGATGAAAGGCGGGTGCATGATGATGTTGTGTGGGGCAAAAACAATGGTTTCCCTGATTTCGGTATTTATGCGGTATCCGTCATCTGTTTTGGTAAAAAAACGGGCCAAACGTTTTGGTGAGACATCGGCTTGAATATTTACGGGAAATATTCCTTTTCGGGCGGTTTCAATGGCTTCGTCGGCAAGGTCGGTGCCAAAAATCTGTAAAGAAAAACCCCCGTGCGGGTTTATTTTTTCCACTGCTTCCTTAAATACAATGGCCAGCGAATAGGCCTCTTCTCCGGTAGAACAACCGGGTATCCACGCTCTTATTGTGGAACCAGTTTGATGACTGGCAACCTTTGCCGGAATAACCGTTTCTTTTAGTTTCTCCCAAACCTTCGGATCGCGAAAAAAATTGGTGACGCCAATCATCAACTCTTTAAACAGGATATGCACTTCTTTTGGGTTTTCCTGCAAAAAGTGGACATACGAATTGATTGTGTCAATTTTATGCACTCCCATCCGTCTTTCTATCCGGCGGTAAACTGTATTTTTTTTGTACAGCGAAAAGTCGTTTCCGGTGTGTGTACGCAGTAAAATGATAATTTTATCCAGGGCGCTTTGCTTGTCTTTCCCAATCGTTGGTTCTGCTTTCACAATCGGCACGTGTTCAAGGAATTCAACTAATTTCAAATAGATTTCTTGCGGTGGGGCAATAATATCGACCATGTTCGAATTAATCGCATTACGTGGCATGCTGTCGAATTTTGCGGTATCGGGTTCCTGCACCATTGCAATCCCGTTTTTTTCTTTAATCGCCCCTATTCCAATGCTGCCGTCGGAACCCATTCCCGAAAGAATAATACCAATGGCATACTCCTGCTGATCATCGGCCAGCGAGCGCAGAAAAAAATCGATGGGAAGGCGCAATCCCCTTGTTTCAATGGGTTCTAACAAATAGAGGGTCCCCTTTAAAATCGACATGGTTTTGTTGGGCGGGATAACATACACGCAGTTGGGCCGCACTTTCATCCGGTCTTCCACCAGGAAAACTTTCATTTTTGAAATTCGTTGGAGCAATTCCGGGAGCATCCCTTTTTGTGTGGGATCCAAATGTTGAATGACGACATACGCCATTCCACCGTTATCGGGCACATTGCTCAAAAGTTGCTCCAACGCCTCCAATCCACCGGCCGATGCACCAATTCCGACAATTGGAAACTTCGCCGGATTATTTTGGCGGGATGAAACAAGCGGTTTTGTTTTTTTTGTTTTCAAATTTTATATTTTTTTTTAAATATACGCATTCCCAAATAAAATTTACAAAAACGCGTCTATTTAGGATTTGAGTCTATTTCCATCGGATTGTTTTCCGGGTAGTACGATGCGATTTACTGATCGCTAAAATAGAAATTATGGTGTACGATAGTTTTACAAAACTCCAAGAAATGTTTACATAATTCCCACATTTTATAATGGGAATAAGGAAGTAAGTAAGTTTAGAACATAAACCAATGCCATAATCCTTCTCGAACAAGGGGTTGCCCGAATGGATGCCTTTGGCACAACCCCTTGTTCGTCGGCAAACCCTGCCGATCTTCATTCCCACGAAAGTGGGAATCCCTGCCTCTCATGCTGAGATTCCCACTTTCGTGGGAATGGTGGCTTCGAGCAGTCTGTCGTTTTCTCATTATGCCCAATCCCAAAATTGATTCCCACTGCCGATGACAGATTTTTATATGATTGCCTGTATATCAGATGCTATACTAATGTTAGACTCTAAATGCACCTCATTCCCGCATAGGCGGGAATCTCAGCAATAGATGCACGGGATTCCCACTTTCGTGGGAATGGTG
>CAZNEV010000046.1:0-37950 GCA_964572085.1 uncultured Maribellus sp.
GACTCACGCTTACTTGGACAGTATAAAGTGATTCGCAGGTAAAAGGTTGATTTTATATATTTAATTTTAGCAATAAGGGCCTGGGTAAACCCAGGCCCTTATTTTTTAATATTATACCGATTTACTTGGTGAGTAAATTAGCCGATTAATCTTTTATTACAATGTATGGCGATAATCGATTTTACAATCACGCGTACTTACACCCAAACTCATTTTTGCTCAACGCTTCAATGGTGATAATTTAAATTTAGGAAATGGTTGGACGGAAGGGTACCCGATTAAATACCAGGAATTCGATGGAATTCTTGAAAATAAAGATTATCCTTATACAACAATTGCTTATTTTAGAGTCGACTGGGCTTTTGTCGAAACTGCACCAGGTTTATATAATTGGCCCATGATTGACAAGGCTTTACGTACTGCTGCCGAGCGGGGACAAACTTTGATGCTAAGGATTGCGCCCTATGAAAAAGGAGAGAAAGATGTTCCTGCATGGTACAGGCAAATGGTTGGCAAAGAAGATAAAAATCGTTCAGAAAAATGGAGGGTTGATCCGGAGGATCCTCGATACCTTCAATATTTTGGTGGTTTAATAAAAGCATTGGGTCAACGTTATGATGGGCATCCCGATTTGGAATCAGTTGACATTTCGATTATCGGATATTGGGGTGAAGGGGATGGCACCCATTTATTATCCGACAAAACACGGATTGAACTGATAAACTGTTATTTGGATAATTTCAAAAAAACGCATCTTGCATTTCAGCCAATAAACGGAGATGCACCTGATCCAGGAGTTGATGTTAAAGGAACACGCATTTTTGCATCATGGCCCGACGGACGAATCAACGATACCGGAAATGATGTTCGATATCTCGGTTACAGGCTAGATTGTCTGGGTGATGTAACAACAGACCTTTGGCCTGAGAAAAAGTGGAGCCATATGAGAGATATTTACCCAAAAGACATTATCAAAAGTGGTATGAGCGAAGTGTGGCGAAAAGCACCTGTAACCATGGAAATTTGTTACACCTTTCTGCATTGGCTCGAAAAATTGAAATATGATGAAGAAACCGTCAATTATATTTTTGGCGAAGCACTCAAATGGCATATATCATCGTTTAATGCAAAAAGCTCCCCTGTCCCTGAGGCCTGGAGCCCTTTAGTTGACAAATGGTTGAATAAGATGGGCTATCGCTATGTTCTTCGCAAATTTGAGTTTCCCTCGTTTGTTTACCAACAAGGACAATTTAAAGTTTCATCATTATGGGAAAATGTTGGTGTTGCTCCAATTTACAAAGAATACAAGTTAGCGATTCGGTTAACAAATACACATAAAACTATAGTTTTACCAAGTTCTGCAAATTTACTTACCTGGTTGCCTGGTGATATTTTTGAAGAGGATAATTTTTACATCCCGTTTGATTTGCCAGTTGGAACTTATCAGGTTGAAGTGGCCATTGTTTCCCCTGTTTCATACGAACCAAGAGTAAAACTTGCAATTGCCGGCGCAAATAACGATGGATGGTATCCAATGGGAGGAATGTCAGTAAAAACAAATAAATATAAAGAATATGAGTAAATTATCTAAATGGTTTTTCAGAATAACAATCATTGTTGCAGCTTTATTTTTTCAGGCTTGCTACGATACTAAAAATACTAAGAAGACGGAGAATACTGAAAACAAACTGGATACAGTTTTTAATTGTGAAATAACGGATAAAAGCAAACTGGAAGATATTACAATGTTTCTTCCAAACCATCCTTTTAATACAGATATTTCGGCAGCCCAGGTTGATCCTCGTTCTGATGAGATTATGAATCTTATTCGTGCGCCAAAAATTCATCCTGATTTTGGTAGTGGATTATGGGAAGGTGGAACTATTGGTATTCCTTTTATAGTGGTTTGTAAAGACCAATCTAAATTCCCTATTGTTTTTCGGGCAAGCGACACCGGTGGAAATTATGGAAACGAAAGTGATAAAGGTCCTTATCCAATTCCGCTAAACGCACCAATTGAAGGAAGTGGTTTGGGAGGTGACCAGCATGTGCTTGCTGTTGATATAGACAACATGGTTTTATATGAACTCTACAATGCAAGTGTAAACAAAGAAAAAGGCAATTGGGAAGCTTCAAGTGGTGCAATATGGGATTTAAAAATCAACGATACTCGTCCTGCGGGATGGACTTCGGCCGATGCTTCAGGGATGCCCATTTTACCTTTGTTGGTAAGATACGATGAAGTACTAAAAGGTGTGATCGATCATCCTATCAGGTTTACCTTAACCAAAGCCAAAACCACAAGGGGTTACACAGCTCCTGCAAGCCACTGGAGCGCAGGCGACAATAAGAATATAAATGCTCCAACTCCCTATGGAATGAGGCTTCGCTTAAAAGCTAATTTCAATATAACTGCCTATTCTCCCACCAATCAGGTTATACTTACGGCCATGAAAAAGTACGGCCTTATTTTCGCTGATATTGGTTCCGATTTTTTTATTAGTGGTGCTCCCGATGAACGATGGGATAATGATGATTTGAGGCAATTAAAAAAAATCACGTCTGATAATTTTGAAGTTATAAAAATGGGGACAATCGTTACTCCAAAATAAAATATCTGGGTCCCGCTCTTTAAACTGAATCTTTATCATGGCTCATTATGAAATTGGTTCAGGCAAATATATTATTTATTAATATCTAACCCGTTGCTTTTGGAAGTATTACTGAATTTGACAAACCCCCTCCCCTACTGTTTTTACCGGCAATTTACACACGCCCTCTTGGCACACGTAGATCAAAGTTTCGCCCGAAACATAACGGTTGGCCAGCAAAGGCACTTCGCTCTCTTCGGTTGAAATCGCCCAAAGTGTGTTGGGATGAAAACCGTGTTGCATTTCCAAGGCCATTTGCTGCGCATCATTTCCGCTAATCGCTATCTCATAGAATGGCGAGGTGGTTTTCAGCATCAAAATCCCCCAATTGGAATAAGCAGATGGATAGCGAGGAAACTGCGGCGAAATGTGTTGGAGCATTTTAGTTGCCTTTTGTAAGTATTCCGGTTTTCCCAAAAGCAAATATATCCTGTGCAGGTTGCCTGCCATTACCGAATTTACGGCAGGTAGTACATTATCCTCATTCTGAAAATGATTTGTCAAGGGCGAATTGCGATCTTTTTCAGAAAAATAAAATAATCCACTTATATCATGATAAAAATGCTGAAAGGAATAATCTGTGAGTTTTTGAGCAAGCTGAAGCCAAATTTCCACACCGGAGACTTCGAACAGCGACAAAAAAGCCTGAATGCAAAGCGAATAATCTTCCATAAAACCATCAACCGAAGCGTTCCCATTTTTCCAGGTATGAAATATTTTTCCATTGGGTGAAATCAGATTTTCCAACATGAACCCTGCATTCTTTTGCGCTGCAACTAAAAATTTTTCATCCTGAAAAGCCTTGTAAGCATCCACTAAGCCCTGAATTACCAATGCATTCCACGATGTTAGGGTTTTGTCGTCTAAGCCCGGACGGATTCGTTTTGCCCGTTCTTCGTATAATACTTTTTTCCAATCTTCGATTTTTTGCTGAAGGCAGGTAACTTTTAATCCCTTCTTTTTTGCAAAATCCTCATCCGAATCGTCACGCAAAAGGATGCTATTCCCCTTTTCCCAGAAACCTTTCCCGTTTACGTTGTAATAGCTTGAGAACAAATCAAAATCAGCTTTTAAAATCTCTTTTAATTCCGATGAATTCCATACATAAAACTTTCCTTCTTCGCCTTCACTGTCGGCATCTAACGACGAATAATAAGCACCGCTTTCGTGCCGCAATTCCCGTTCGATAAAATCGAAGGTTTCATATACAACCGTTTTAAACTCTTCATTTTTAAATTGCTGAAAGGCTTTTGAATAAATGCTGAGCAATTGTCCGTTGTCGTAAAGCATCTTCTCGAAGTGCGGTACTTTCCACTTTTCGTCCACCGAGTAGCGTGCAAAACCGCCACCAATTTGATCGTAGATTCCGCCACGTGCCATTTTTTCCAAAGTGATTTCAACAAAACCCAATACTTTTTGATCACTTCTGATGTAGCCGTAATAGAGCAAAAAGTCCAGATTGTTAGGCATCGGGAATTTTGGCGCGCCTTGCCTTCCTCCGTTTTCCCAGTCGAAACGTTGTTTCCAACCTGCCACAGCCTGTTCAATAATCGCTTTACTCACCGACGGCGGAGCATCTTCAATGGTTACCGTAAGCGAAGCCTGTTCGATCCCATTTTGCAGGTTTGCGGCGTATTCTTCTAAATCTTGCTTGTTTTTGCGGTAAAAATCGGCCACTGCGAGTAGGTTTTTCACCCACGTCTCTTTGGGGAAATAAGTTCCTCCCCAAATCGGGCGGCCATCGGGCATCGCAATCACATTTAAGGGCCAGCCGCCCTGTTGTTGCATCAATTGCACGGCAGTCATGTAATAATGATCTACATCCGGCCTTTCTTCGCGGTCAATTTTCACGCAAACAAAATGTTCATTCATCACTTTGGCAACTGCCTCGTCTTCAAAACTTTCGTGCTCCATAACATGGCACCAATGACAGGCAGCATACCCAATGCTCACCAAAATCAATTTGTTTTCATGCTTTGCTATTTCAGGAATAGTATTGCTCCACGGTTGCCAATTCACCGGATTGTGGGCATGTTGCAAAAGATAGGGCGAGGTAGCATAAATTAAATCGTTGGTAAATTTGTGTTTCATTTTTATCCGAAAAATAACAAATTTGAAGCAAAATACAGAAAACTGTTATGAAACATAAAAAAACACAGGTTTTAGTCAACATATCATGGCAAAAAAAGATTTTTTGATTGTAACTTCGACGTTTGAAAGAACAGTATAAAATGGAACATTTTGTAAGCAACTATTTCAATACTTTTTCATGTTATAACCTTGAATCGGGCGACTTTCCGGGGCCTGTGGTTACTATTTCGCGGCAAGCGGGCTGTTCGGCACAACGAATTGCCATTAAGCTGTCGAAAATTTTAACCGGCTATAGCTACATGTCGGAAACCAAAACCGAAGCCGTTTGGAAATATGTGGATAAAAAGATTTTTGAACGTGCGGTGAGCGAAACAATAAACGACATTAAAGCACGCCACTTCAGCGATGAGAAAGAGGGTATTGCCAGGCTTGAACTGGTTTCAAAGTCGTTTTCTGACGAATCGATTTACGACATTTCGGACGAACCCCTAATAGGATCGCTAAAAGCGGTGATTTGCCGGCTTGCTATTCAGGGTCGCAAAATCATTGTAGGCCGATCGGCAGGATTTATCTTACGACATGTTCCCAACAAATTACACATCCGACTGGAAGCACCTACCGAATGGAGGATTAACCGGATTATGCAAATTAGGGAATGCAGCCAGGCCGAAGCTGCGGATTACATCAATGAAATGGATAGAAAACGCGACACATTCATCGAAAGAATTATTGGTAGAAATGCGGAAAACAACGATTTTGACGTGATTTTCAATTATGCCTCGCTACAAGACGACGAAATTGTGGATGCGACCGTCAATATTCTGCGAAACAAAGGAATTATTTCTCAACATGCCGGATATTAGGCCGGCAATTACATCATCTCACCTTACAAGGGGCTGTTCGCCAAGAGCAGTCCCTTTTTTTTCAAAACAAAACCTATAAAAACTCTCATCATTTTGATAGAATATTATCAAAATAGATAAAGTGTCAAAATCGAAAAAAGCTTAGCTTTGTGAATGGTTTTTTGTCAATTTTATAAGCTCAGATGAAGATAAGAATACGGAAATCAACGTCAGACGACATTGATTTCTTAGAGAAGTTGGAAACGAGCTGTTTCCCAAAGTTACAACAAAGTTCGCGCAGGGTTATCCGTCATAGTATTTCCAGCCCTTTTCAGCATGTTGTAGTGGCCGAAACCACTGAAAATAAAATCCTTAAACCGGTTGGTTCCGCAACGCTTTTTCCCTATTCGAAAACATTGCGCCTGTTTTCTATTGCTGTGTTACCGGAGTTACAAGGCAAAGGAATTGGAAACCAACTGTTGGATTACATCCTGCAATTTGCCCGCAGCAACAAATTCGAGCGTATTTCGCTTGAAGTACTTAAATCGGATGCAAAGCTTATCCGGTACTATGAAAGTCACGGATTTACAATTTCCGAAGAATTGCCGCACTATTATTCAGCCAACGAAAACGGCTTGCGAATGACCTTGTCGCTCGACGAAAACGGCGACAGGCAAAGCACGTCGAACATTATTATTGTACGAAATCCAAAAAGCTGGAATTTGAACATTGAAGGTGTAAAAGTGATTTCCTCGCGCACTTACATTAGCGATCCCGAATACCAGGCCATGAAGAATGTCCGGATTTTCAACCTCAGCAATTCGTACCAATACCAAAAAATGGGCTACTACGTTTCGCTGCTGGCGTCGGCCCGCGACCACCGTGTGATTCCAAATGTTACCACCTTGCGTGACTTTACGAGTTTGGCATTAATCCGCTCGCTTTCAGGCTATATTGATGACGATATTCAGACCAGTTTAAAGCAGGTTGAAAGCAATAAAATCAGTCTGTTCATCTACTTTGGGCAGTCGGTTAATCCAAAATTCAGGGTGCTTTCGCAAAAATTATATCAGTTGTTCGAAGCCCCATTGATGCAAATCGATTTTGTGAAAACCGATAAGTGGATTGTGCAGCGCGTTTCACCATTAAGTTTGAAGCGTGTAAATCCCGACCACATGGAGAAAACACAAGAGTTTGCCCGCGATTATTTCTCGAAGAAACGCTTTAATCGACCGCGTTTCAAAAACTACAAATATGACCTGGCCATATTGACAAACCCCACCGAAAAAAACGCGCCTTCGTGTGCAAATGCCTTGCAATTGTTCAAAAAAGCGGCTGAAAAAATTGGATTCTATGTGGAGTTTATTACCAAAGAAGATTTCAGCCAGCTTTCGGAATACGATGCGCTATTTATCCGTGAAACAACGAACGTTAACGACCACACCTACCAGTTTTCACGCACAGCTTATGCCGAAGGATTGGTGGTAATTGACGACCCGTGGTCGATTTTGCGTTGTTCGAATAAAATTTTCCAGAACGAACGATTGCAGCAAAATAAGATTAAAACGCCCGCCACGCTGGTACTTTCAAAGGCGGATTATCACAAATCCCTGCCCATCGACCTGAAATTTCCGCTGGTGCTGAAACAACCCGACAGCGCATTTTCACTGGGTGTTGAAAAAGTGGTCAATCGTGAAGAATTGAACGCTTCGCTGAAAAAACTTTTCCACTCGTCGGATTTGGTGATTGCACAAGAGTTTATGCCATCGGAATTCGATTGGCGGATTGGAATACTGGACCAGGCACCGTTGTTCGCCTGTAAATATTACATGGCAAAAGACCACTGGCAAATTTACAACTGGAAAAGCGAAAACAAAGAGAAATGGGGAAATTCGGATACCTTGCCTATCGACGAAGTGCCCGAAATTGTGCTAAAAACTGCGTTGAAAGCTGCTTCGCTCATTGGCGACGGCTTGTATGGCGTTGATCTGAAAATGATTAACGGTGAAGTATATGTCATCGAAATAAACGATAACCCGAACATCGATGTTGGAGTGGAAGACATTGTACTGAAAGACGAATTGTACAATAAAATTATGCGTTCCATTTTCAACCGAATCGAAATCAATCGGAACATTGCTCAGTTTGTTTCGATTTGAAAGGAATAGGTCAGACTGCCCGGAACCACCATTCCCCGAAAGTGGGAATCTCAGCATAGGGGGCAGGGATTCCCACTTTCGTGGGAATGAAGTGCATTTAGAATCTGTCATTCGTAAAGCATCTGATATAAAAGCAATAAGACAAATCTGTCATTGGCACGAAGGAGGAGAATTGAAAATCAGCGGAGCTAAATCCCTCCCGTAGTGAACAGACTCCCTGCGCCCGGCAGGCAGGCTCTTCGTACCTCATCGGAATGACAGTCGTCATTTTCGTTATCATACCAAGGGCATCCCGATGTTGGTAAACTCCCAAATTACACTTTTTTCAAAAAGATATTTTTGTGATCGTTTTCGCCATAAAAATCGGGCAATGTGGATATGAGTTGGTAGCCCGTTTTCAGGTAAAACATCCGGGTGGGCTCGTACAACGATCGCGACGAGGTTTCCACCCAAATATTTTTGCCGCCCAGTTGGGCAATCCCTTCTTCCACCATTTTGAGCAGAATTTTACCAATCCCCTGCCCTTTTTGGTTTTGGTGAACTGCTATCCAGTACAAATCGAAACTACCCGCGGTGCAAGGTGTTTTTCCATAGCAGGCAAAGCCCACGGGCGTTTCATCCTGTTCTGCCACAATAAAAATGTAGCCGCTTTTTTCGTCGCCCTTTTCAAGGTTTTCGGCTACCAGTTCCAATGCAACATCAATTTCGTAATCGTAGAAGAAGCCTGTTGATTGGAGTATTTCACCAATAAATTTGGCATCCGTGGGTTTTAATTGTGTTCTGAAATCCATGTTTTGCTTGTTTTTTATTTTCATTGCCGTTGACTTCAGTCAACGGACTACCAAAGGAGGAAAATCTTTGGCTTTAGCCACATCAATAAATTTTGTTTTATCAAATATGCGGCTCAAGCCGGTTTTACTTTTCTATTTTCCGTCGGTTAAAACCGACGGCAATATCAGTCTAATTCACATCTTCAATTATCCGTTTCACCATTTCCTCCACGGAATAACCCGCATATTGGACCGCGGCAACAAAACCACTATCGGGAGCAATACATGGATTCCCGTTGATTTCGAGGATGTAAATTTGATTGTTTTTATCTAAACGGAAATCGATGCGTACATAGCCTTTTAGGTTGAAAGCCGTCCAGGATTTTCGACAAATTTCAACCAATTTACTCTTCAGTTCCGGCTCGTTTTCAAGCGTCCCAAAAGCGCGGTTGGTTTGTTTGTATTCCTCGCTGCTTTCGTCCCATTTGGCTTTGTATCCTACAATTTTGGGTTGATTCTTAAAGTAGTCCGAAAAAATCATTTCTGCGGGTGGCAATACTTCCACGTCTTTTCCATTGGCCAGAATGCTCACGTTGAATTCGCGTCCATCGATAAATTCCTCCACAAAATAGTGCGAAACCGACAATTGTTTTATCCGTTCCAGCTTTTCTTGTTCCGAGGTTTTGAAGATGAAATCGGCCGAAATACCCACCGAAGCCTCTTCCCAAATGGGTTTGGCGATGTACGTTTTTTCCGGGTTCAATTGGTACAACTCATCCATACCGAAAAAGTTGGCGGTGGGAAGTTGATTGAAACGCATTATCCTCTTTGCCAGCACTTTGTTGGTGCTTACAAAAAGTGCATCTAAGGGAACACCGGTGTAGGGGATTTTAAAAGCGTTTAAAATGGCAGGTGCAAAATAAATGAGTTCGCCTTTCCCCCAGGCAGCTTCCACGAGATTGAAAACCAAGGCGGCATTTTCTGCTTTCACCTTTTCGATGTCCGCCAGCAAATTGTTGCCAACGGTGAGGCAAACTACCTCGAACCCTAATTTTTCACATGCCGTTTTCACCAAATCGCGCTGGTGGATTACGTCCAGTTCGTCCGGGTTGTTGGTCAGTATTTCGTTGTGAAGGATGATTATTTTTTGTTTCATATTAAGGAAGTTTGTTGCTTCCAATCTTTAAAGTAATCTTGACAAAAAAGAGGCTGTGGATTTTTTAACCGCTCCACATCCATTGTGTAGCCTTTTATAATAAATTCTTTAAGCACGGCTATTATTTTAGTATTTAAACTATGAAGTTGAAAACAGGTTGCCCATGGCGACAATTGCCCACAAAACAGTTTTTCAGGGTAAAACACAGATGGCAAAGTGTTTACTACCATTAAAAAACCCACCAATGATTGTTGCGACGAGACCGCCTATCCGTTAAAATCAATCAAATATAAAAGAAATGAAAAAAAACCAAAAAACTGTTGTATAATTCAATTGTAAAATCTTTATTTGTTGCAGGGATTTTATTGGTTGCAGGAACACAAAAACATCAATGAACCCAAATTTTAACAACAAATTTTGAATAAACAATCTTCAACTAATAAAAAGACAGCCATGACAGTAAACAAACCGCGGGTTATTAAAGACTACAACAAACTCGACAAAAGTCTCCAGCAACAAATAAAATTGGTTTATGCCGATGGTTTTGCCGACAACCTCATTCACTTTTTCAATAAGGACGGGTTGAAAATTACGGTTTTACCTTTTGAAACCGAAGACAAATATTATATGCTCCGCATGACGGAAAACGAAGCGGTGCAGATTGTTGACGACGACGATGATTTTGACGATGACGGGTTTCTGAAAACCGATGTGAAACAAAATTACGAGGACAAATACGCCGATCTGGACCACATTGCCGATCAAATAACGGATGATGAAGGAGAAGTGGACGAGACTGACGATCTGGACGATTAGTGTTGTCGGTTAAGAAGGCAAAACGTAAATCAGGTGTAGAAAAGGTATTCTTTACTACACCTGATTTTTTTTGCAAGCATTATTATATACTACTGCAACAATTTTTTCACTTCGTCCGAAATGTCTTTCCCGTCGGCTTTTCCGGCCAGCTTTTTCGAAGCGGCTCCCATAACTTTTCCCATATCTTTCATGGTGCTTGCACCCGTTTCGGCAATAATTTCTTTAATGGCCGCAGTTAACTTTTCTCCCGTCATTTTCTCGGGAAGGTATTTTTCGTACACCGCTACTTGCACCATTTCGTGATCGTGAAGGTCAGTGCGGTCTTGCTCCTTGTAAATCGCAGCCGAATCGGATCCTTGCTTGGCCAGCTTTGAGATGATTTTTATCACGTCGCTGTCGCTGAGTTCAGCCGGGGCACCCTTTGCCGATTTTGCTTCGAGCATCACTTTTTTAATGTTTCGCAAGGCTTCGAGCGTTTCTTTTTCATGGGCTTTCATGGCCGCTTTTATGTCCTCGTTAATTTGATTGAATAAATCCATGGTATTGAAATTTAATCTACCTGCCGATGCAAGTAGCTGTTTTTATCGGATATTTTATTTTCGCTCGTCACGGCCACATTAGAAACTTGTTTTTTGAAACGCGGATCGTTCATGCGCAAGGGACGGCGTTCGTATGCGGGAATATTTTCAATTTCATCCACATCTTCATCGCTAACGGAAGAATAATCGACATTCACTTTTTTTGCTTCCTGATTGCGTTCGCGTTTTGTTCCCGGATAAAGTGCTTTGAATTCGTCTTCTTCCTTCTTCCGTTCTTCGCTAATGTCGAATTCAATCACTTTCTGCCCCGGCTCAATAACTCCTTTTTTCAATTTCCCAAATAAGGGATTTTTTGTTTCAACATTTTCCGGCATCAGGGAATGTTTCTCCTGCTCCGGTCCCGTTCGTTCGTTGGGATTTGAAAGGATGCCCCTGCTGAATCCGGTGGCAATGATGGTCACCGAAATGTCTTCCCCCAAATTGTCGTCTTTGCCATTTCCCCAAATTAAGTCGGCATCAAAGCCCGCGCGGTTTTGTACAAAATCGGTAATACGCCCCACCTCATCCATGGTAACTTCCTGAGTTCCGGAAGTAATGTTCAACAGAATATTTTTTGCGCCCCGAATGTCGTTGTTGTTCAGCAAAGGCGAGTTGAGCGCTTTGTTTACGGCATCTTCCGCGCGGTTTTCACCCCCTGAAACCCCGGTTCCCATAATGGCCATTCCGCTGTTGCGCATCACCGTTTCCACATCGGCAAAATCAACGTTGATATAACCCGGAACGGTGATGATTTCGGCAATACCGCGCGCAGCGGTGGCGAGCACATTATCAGCCTTCGAGAAAGCCTCTGAAATGCCAAAATCCCCATACATTTCGCGGATACGCTCGTTGTTGATGACCAACAACGAATCCACATAGCCTTCCAGTTCCGCAATTCCTTCTGCGGCTTGCTTTATCCGCCGGCGGCCTTCGTTTCGGAAGGGAATAGTAACAATACCAACCGTGAGGAATCCGGCTTCGCGGCACATTTTGGCAATTACCGGTGCGCCGCCTGTACCCGTTCCTCCACCCATTCCTGCCGTAACGAACACCATTTTTGTGTTGTCGCCAAGCGCCTTGATAACATCATCGATATTTTCCATCGCCGCTTTTTTGCCTACTTCCGGCTTGTTGCCTGCACCACGGCCTTCGGTGAGTGCTGCGCCAAGTTGAACTCTGTTTAGAATAGGACTCGATTCCATAGCCTGTGCATCGGTATTGCAAACAATAAAATCCACATCCCGAATGCCCTGCTTAAACATGTGGGTTACTGCATTTCCTCCTCCACCGCCTACTCCGATAACCTTTATTTCGGCGTTCTGCTTTTCCTGAAATGTAAAGTTTGCCAATTCCTCCATCATACTATTTATTTTTTGTTGTTAAAGGGTATTATTCCATGGTTTGATCGTCGTCTTCAAACAATTTACCCAGATTAAAATTTTTGAAGAACCAGTTGTCCACATTAGATTCTGTAACTGGTTCATTCTCTTTAATCTTCCTTTTTTCAGCACGTTTCTTACGGTTCATAAAATCAGGTGTCTCAATTGTCAATTTCTCACGTTTCATCGTTGGCGCACGTTTTACTGCTCTTTCGACCACCACCGGCTCTTCCTCCTCTTGCTCGTGATGCAAGTAATACGGGTTCACCGGTCCGTCTTCCCACTCTTCCTCCAATTCCAGTTCCACGTCATGGGAGACTTCCTGTTTTTCCTCTTTCAAACCAAATCGTTCCGGCTCGTGTTTGGTTTGAAGCTTTTGATTGGGATTGGTAATAAAACCGGTGGCAAGAATGGTTACGCTGATGTTGTCCTCCAGTGATTCGTCGTAACCATTTCCCCAGATTATATCCGCCTCTTGCCCCGCACGTTCCTGCAAAGTTTCTATAATTTCGCCGATTTCACCGATAGTAATTTCCTGTTTGCCGGAAATAATATTCAGCAATATATTTTTTGTGCCATAGATGTCATTGCTGTCTAACAAGGGCGATTCCAGGGCCAGATTCACTGCATTCATTGCACGGCCTTCGCCCGAGGAATAACCGGTGCCCATAATAAATACGCCGCTTTTCTGCATCACGGTTTTTACATCGGTATAGTCGATGTTCACATTTCCGTGCACGGTTATAATTTCAGCGACGCCTTTCACTGCAATGGCGATGATGTTGTCCGCCATTTTAAAAGCTTGACGTGCGGGCAAATCACCATAAATGTTATGAAGCCGCTGATTGCTGATCACCAACATACTATCAACCGATTCGCCCAACTTTTTGATGCCTTCCATGGCCTGCCCGTGTCGTTTTTTTCCTTCGGCAGGCGAGGGGATGGTTACCACGGCAATGGTAAGTATATCGAGTTCGCGGGCGAGTTGGGCGATAACCGGTGCAGCGCCTGTGCCTGTTCCGCCTCCCATTCCAGCGGCAATGAAGAGCATTTTGGTATTGTCCTGCAAAACGTTGCGCAGGTCTTCGTAGTTTTCGCGTGCCGCTTGTTCGCCCATTTCGGGTTGATTGCCGGCTCCCCTGCCTTCCGTGAGTGTAACGCCAAGATGAATTTTAACCGGCACTTTGTTTGCGTTTAAAGCCTGGGAATCGGTGTTGCAAATAATGTATTCCACACCCGTAATCCCCGCTTCGTACATATGACCTACCGCATTACATCCGCCACCGCCTACTCCGATTACTTTAATAATGGAGGACGAAACTTTTGGCAACTGGAAATTCACTAATTCTTCTGTCATATCTTTCAAATTTTAATTCAACGGAACATCTTCATTTTCATCATCAACGATGTCTAATACACCTTGCACCATTTGGCTGACCCATTTGCCCAGCCCCATGCCGTGCTGCTTCGGACGTTTAGTTGTTTTCACCCTAATTTTAGACGGTACAGCCTGTTTGTCTAACATCAGCGCCAACATTCCGAGAGCAGTATGAAAATCGGGATGCTGGTATTCTTTATTTCTTTGTTGAAAGTGTTGTATAAGGTTGGCCTGACGGGCATCCATCCCGGTACGGAATTTAACCAATGAAATGATGTTTTTCATGTCCGAGGTTCCGCCCGAAAGTACTATCCCGGCGCCAAGCTGGTCTTCTATGCCGGTTTTTTCGATTTGGTGATAGATGCTGTCGATTATTTCTTCCAACCGGGCCTGAATGATAAATGCCAGGCTTTTGAAGGAAATCTCTTTGGGCTCCCAACCGTTAAACCCGGGAATGGTAACCACCTTCTGTTCGTCGGCAAAATCGCCAAGCGCCTGGCCATACTGAACTTTCAACTGCTGCGCCCATTTCATTAGAATGGAACAACCTTCTTTAATATCCTGTGTAACTACATCGCCGCCAAAAGGAACAACGGTGGTATGCACCAACATATTTTCGTGGAAGATGGCCATTTTTGTGGTGCCGGCGCCAATGTCCAACACAATGACACCCATTTCTTTTTCATCTTCCGAAATCACCGCTTCCGATACCGCCAAAGCAGCATGGGTAACTTCGCCAAGTTGCAGGCCTGCTTTATCAAACACACGTTGCAGGTTGACCAAATAGGAATCGGGCATTACCACCAGTTTATAATGGGCTTCCAATTTCCTTCCGGTAATTCCCACCGGATTAATTTCGGTGATTTCATTGTCGATAACATACGAAATCGGGATAACCTGAACGACTTTAAAGCCCATATCCAGCTCAACTTTTTGTGCTTCGTTGTATAAATGGTCGATGTCGAACTGAGTGACAATGCCTTCATCGGAAGTGATTTTAGTACTTTTATAGTCGATGCTTTTCAAGCGTTGCCCGGCATACGCCACACTAACTTCATGAATCTCTTCTCCGATCTTTTCCTTCAAATCCGAAATAACTTTACTTATTGAAGCGGCTACATCGTCAATATTAAAAACCAAACCCCTTTTTAAACCTTTTGAAAGCGCACTCACGATCCCGGCGATTTCCATTTTCCCCAAATCGTTTTTAAAGCCTGCCGCAGCCACGATTTTTGAAGTTCCAAGGTCGATAACAACCGAATATTTACTTTTTGATGCCATGTCTCAATTTCTTTTTGCGATTACCTGATTGTTATATTTTAAGCTAATTACATCGTATTTGTCCCAACTGTTTTTCACCAGCACCTGCTCATAGAATGCTCTCATTTTTTGAAGTTTACGTTCGAAATTATCTACGTCGCCAAGTTCAATAATGTGGTCGCCTACCAACGGGGCCAACTGCACATCGCCATTTTTTTCCACATAAATCTGCTCAATTTGTGCTTTCCAGAAATCGTTGTTTTCAATAAAAAGAACGAAGGGCAGCAATTGTTCCACAGCGAATTTTTCGTCAATGTAGCCCGAAGCAACCAAAACGTTGGCGGTATAGTTGGGTGAATCCGGGACTTTGTGTCCGTATTTATCGAGATAATACCTGCCCGATTCGGACATCACACGCATAATCGGTTTGCGGTGTTTCACTTTCACTACCAAGGTGCCTTTAAAAGTGCCTTCTGCTCGCGAAATGATTTTATACACCTCTGCCCTTTCAATAGCCTGATGTTTCGATACTTCCTCCTCAATGCTTTCCGAATTAATTTCATTGAGCATTTTACCTAATATTTTACTGTCGGCATGACTTACCAAACGCAGAAGCTCTTTTGCAGAAATGTGAATTGGATCTTTCTCGTTGAAACTCACTTCTATCTCCGTGCATTCCACCTTTTTGTGGTCGATAGAGGTAAAAGCCAGCGTACCGACAATAAATGCGATAAGCAACAAAATTCCCACTATTTTAAAGATCTTCGCGAACATGGTTAGGTGTTTTTCAGTGCTTCAATAATTTCAACGACTATTCCTTCAATATCTCCGGCACCCATAGTTAGCACAACGTCGCTATCAACGGTTCTTAGCAATCCAAGCGTTTCCGGCTTGCTGGCCAAATATTTATTTTCAAGCTTCATTTGGCTGAAAATCAATTCAGAAGAAACTCCGGCAATGGGCAATTCACGAGCCGGGTACACGGGCAACAAAATGGCAGTATCCAGCATGTCTAAACTTTCTGCAAATTCCTTTGAGAAATCGCGCGTCCGCGAATATAAATGTGGCTGGAAAATCCCCGTGAGTTTTCGATTCGGATAAAGTGCCTTTATCGAGCCAATAACCGCTTTCAACTCTTCGGGATGATGTGCGTAATCATCGATATAAATTACCTTATCGCTTTTGTAACGAACGTCAAAACGACGCACCACACCTTCGTATTCTACAAGTCCGGCTTTAATCTCATCGGCACTTGCCCCTGCAAGGTACGCCAGCGCAGCCGCAGCTACGGCATTTTCCACGTTGATTAAACCCGGATAAATCATTTTACAGTTGGCAATGATACCTCCGGGAGTTTTTAGGTCGAATTCGTAACTTCCGCCTTCTGCGGGAAGCCTTAGGTTTATGCTTGTAAAATCGGTATCGTCTTTTAACGAATAGGAAAATATTTCGGCTGAAGTTTTTGAAGTATCAAGCTTCACCCCCTTTTTCAAAACCAATTTTCCGCCGGAATTTATTTGAGAGATGAATTTCTCGAACGATTCCACAATTTTCCCCTTTTCGCCGTACACATCCAAATGGTCGGCATCAACGCTGCTCACTAAAGCTAACTCTGGCCAAAGGTTAAGGAAAGAACGGTCAAATTCGTCGGCCTCAACAACAATCCATGGCGAATCGTCTTTTGGTAACAGCAAATTCGAATTGAAATTTTTGGATATTCCGCCCAAAAAAGCACCGCAACCTTTTTCGGTTTTGTTAAGAATTGTGGCCACCATGGTGCTTATGGTAGTTTTCCCATGTGTGCCCGAAACGGCGATTCCACTCTTTTCGTTGCAAACCAGGCCAAGTACTTTGGCACGCTTCAACAAACCGATGGGCATTTTGCGGAACCACGAGAGTTCCTGATGATCATCGGGCAGCGCGGGGGTAAAAATGGCGAGGGTGTTTGCCGGATCCCAGTTTTTGGGGATATTGCGAATGTCGTCTTCGTAGTGCACCGCAATGCCTTCTTCAATCAGCGCTTTAGTAAGCACCGAAGGTGTGCGGTCATAACCGGCAACGTTGCGCCCGGTAAACTTGAAATAGCGTGCGAGCGCACTCATTCCAATTCCCCCGATTCCGAGGAAATAGACATTCTTGATATGTTGCAGGTTTTTCATTTACTAATTAATTTTTCTACTTCGTCAACTATTGTTTTTGTAGCCTCAGGTTTTGCCATGGTCAATATATTCTTCGACAACTTCCTGCACCGTTCCACATCTTCAATCAAGCTGAACGCCAGAGGGAACAGTTTTTCGTCAATCTCGTTATCAGCGAGCATTAAAGCCGCCTCGTTTTCGACCAAAGCCATTGCATTTTTTGTTTGATGATCTTCTGATACATTGGGCGACGGGATTAGAATGACCGGTTTCCCGACCAGGCATAATTCTGAAATGGTTCCGGCCCCGGCCCTTGTAATCACAACATCGGCAACGGAATAGGCAAAATCCATTCGCATGAGAAACTCATGGATTTGAACGTTTTCCGGTTTGCTGTCTTTTAATTTTTTCTGAATATCGTCATAATAGTTGGCGCCAGTCTGCCAAATCACCTTTACACCCGACTTCGCAATGTTATCCAGGTTTTTCTGCACAGCTTTATTTATAGAACCTGCCCCCAAACTGCCGCCGACAATAAGTATTGTTTTTTCATTTTCGTTCAAACCGAAAAATTCCAACGCCCTTCTTTTGTTTTCGAAATTCCGCATCATGTTTTCCCGAACAGGATTGCCGGAAAACACAATTTTATCAGCCGGAAAAAAACGATCCATTTTGTCGTAAGCCACGCAAATTTTATCTGCTTTTTTCCCCAGCAGCTTATTGGTGATTCCGGCATACGAATTTTGTTCCTGAATCAAAGTTGGGATTTTCATTTTTGCAGCCGCACGTAGCAGCGGACCACTGGCATAGCCGCCCACCCCAATAGCAACCTGCGGTTTGAAGCCTTTCACAATCTTGCGTGCCATTGTTGCACTTTGCAACAAACGACGAAAAAATGTGAACATTTCAAGGCTCGGTTTACGCGGAAAACCCATGACCGGCAAGCCCACAATGTTGTACCCTGCGGCGGGGATTTTTTCCATTTCCATGCGCCCCAAAGCACCAACAAACAGAATTTCAACATCGGGATTCCGCCTTAGGATTTCGTTGGCAATGGCCAGTGCCGGGAAAATATGCCCGCCTGTGCCACCACCGCTTAATATTACTTTTTCAATTTTCATTTTTTATTTTTCCATTTCATAATCTTCGTCAGGGGCAACCACCTGAACGGGTTGTGCTTTCACCTCACTATCGATTTGGTTTTGATGGCTCACGCTTAAAATACACCCAAAAGCAACGGAGGTGAACAACAGCGAAGTTCCCCCCAGGCTTATCCACGGCAAAGGCTGGCCGGTTACCGGCAATACTCCGCTCGACACGCCAATGTTTATCATCGCCTGAAAAACCAGAATTAGCGACAAACCAATAACCACGAATGCCGGAAAAGTTCGCGTAGCCCGCCGCACAATAATAATTCCCCTGAAAAAGAAAATCAGATAAAGGAAAATTACGCCCGTGGCGAGGATCAATCCATATTCTTCCACAATAATTGCAAAGATAAAATCGTTGTATGCTGCTGCCATATAATTGCTAACATCCGATGAACCGGGGCCTTTACCAAAAAAACCGCCCGAATAAATAGCAAGTTTTGCATAATCTGCTTGCGTAATTCCCCTTTCCGAATTCGGATCGCCATTCCAGTAGCGGTCAATACGCCCTTTTATGGTTTGAATACGGGTAGGACTGTTTGTCCAATTGTCGGCAATCAGATAAAAAAATATCATCACGCCGACACCCACAGCAACCACCAACAAAAGGTATTTGATGGGTATGCGACCTATAAACATCATGGTCATAATGGTTATAAAAAGAAGTGCTGATGTGGAAAAATCGGAAATAAAAATTAGCCCGCACACCACCGTGGTAAACGTAATAATTCGCTGAAAAGCAAGCTTCAAGTCCTGCTTCGTCTTTTGCTTTTTCCCTAACACTTTTGCCGAAAAAAGAATCAGTGAAATTTTCGCCAGTTCGGCAGGCTGGAAAGAAATAATCCATAAATTCAAGGTTCGCCCGCTGCCCTGTATAATTCCTGCCAGCTTTAAGCCAACTGTCAGGAACAATAAAGCAATGCTTGCGTAGAGCGCATAATTCGCAATTATGGAATAAAGTTTTACCGGGAGAACATTCACCATCAATAGAATAATGCCGATACCAAGGCCCAAAAAGAAGACCTGCCGCACCAGAAAGCGCATGGTATTGCCGGATGCCACACGATAGGCCAAAGCCCCCGTAGAGCTATAGACGATAAGCAGCGAAAGTAAGGAAAGCAACAGCAGCACTATCCAGATTACACGGTCGCCTTTGAACCATTTTTCCGAAACAAGTTCCATTATAAATTCCTTACGTTTTGTTTAAACTGAATTCCCCTGTCTTCGTAATTATCGAATAAATCGAAACTGGCACATGCAGGCGACAACAGCACCACATCGTGGTTTCGTGCTAAATAGTAGGCAGCTTTCACCGCTTCTTCCATGCTCGAAACATCGACCATGTTTTTAATGGTGCGCCCAAAAGCTTCGTGCAATTTCTTGTTGTCTTTCCCAAGGCACACAATGGCTTTCACCTTTTCTTTCACCACATTCTGCAACATGGAATAATCGTTGCCTTTGTCCACACCACCTACAATCCAAACAATCGGTTTACGAATCGTTTCCAAAGCGTACCAGGTCGAATTCACGTTGGTTGCCTTCGAGTCGTTCACGAAATCAATTCCGTGCACTTTCAGGAAATATTCCAGCCGATGTTCCACCCCTTTAAAATCGGAAAGACGGTCACGCAATTGTTCGTCGCGGATTTCAAGAAGCATACTTGCAATCCCCGCTGCCATCGAATTGTAAGTATTGTGTTTCCCCTGAAGGGCTAAATCAAGCATTGACATACTGAAATGTTTTTGATGAAGATTAATAATGATCCAATTATCTTTTGTTCCCGCTCCAATTTCCCCGGGCTCGTTCAAGCCGAAGGGAATTTGGATAGCACTAATTTCTCGTTTAACTATTTCGTTTTGAATGATTTTATCGTCGCCACAATAGATGAAATAATCGTTCGGAGTCTGGTTTTGAACGATTCGGAATTTCGAATCGATGTAGCTTTGCATGTTGTGTTCGTAGCGGTCCAAATGGTCTGGGGTGATGTTTAGCAGCACCGCTATATCGGCACGGAAATCGAACATCCCGTCAAGTTGAAAACTGCTCAGTTCGATTACATACACATCGTGGTTTTCTTCGGCTACTTGCCGGGCGAAACTGTTACCGACGTTTCCGGCTAAACCAACATTCAAACCCGCACTTCTTAAAATGTGGTAAAGCAGTAAGGTTGTAGTGGTTTTTCCGTTGCTTCCGGTAATACAAATGGTTTTTGCCGAGGTATATCTTCCGGCAAATTCAATCTCGGAAATCACTGGGATTTGCCTTTCCCTTAGCTTCTCAATTATGTGTGCTGTTTCGGGGATTCCCGGGCTTTTCACCGCCAAGCCTGCCGAAAGAATCTTTTCTTCCGAGTGTTGGCCTTCTTCAAATTCAATAGTATAATGGGAAAGAATGTCTTTGTATTTCGCTTTGATTTTTGCCAAATCGGACACAAACACTTCGTATCCGTTTTTTTGTGCGAGAATGGCTGCTCCAATCCCACTTTCACCTGCTCCCAATATGGCAATCGTTTTTTTCAAACTATCTCATTTTTAAGGTTATCACCGTAAAAACAGCCAGAATAATCCCCACAATCCAAAAGCGCGTAACAATTTTTGCTTCAGGAATCCCTTTCTTTTGAAAATGATGATGAATGGGGCTCATCAGAAAAACACGTCTTCCTTCTCCATAGCGAATCCGGGTGTATTTAAACCACAAGACCTGAATAATAACCGAAAGATTTTCGATAAGGAAAATCCCGCAAAGCAACGGTATCAATATTTCTTTTCGGATTATGATAGAAAAAACTGCCAGAATCCCGCCCAACGCTAAACTTCCGGTATCGCCCATAAAAATTTGTGCAGGATAGGAGTTGTACCAAAGGAAACCCACCGTTGCACCAATAAATGCCGCAATAAAAATGGTGAGTTCACCGATGTGGGGAATGTACATGATGTTCAGATAATCCGCATAAATAATGTTACCGCTCACGTAAGCCAAAACGCCAAGCGTTGCCCCGCTGATAGCAGACGTGCCCGTTGCCAGGCCATCAATCCCGTCAGTTAGGTTTGCCGCATTGGAAACCGCTGTAATGATTAAAATAATGGCTACGCCATAAACCACCCATTTCAGCCACCAAAATTTTTGATCCCACGGGCCTACCAGCCATTTGTAATTAAATTCATTTCCTTTCACAAACGGAATTGTGGTAATTGTAGATTTTACATCTTCGGTAACAAAGCGCTGCGTTTGCTTGCCGCTCACGGGATCGGTAACGGTAATTCTCAGATTGTTGCCATCGGCATCGCGAACATGCCTGCGTACCATCACATCGTCGTTGATAAACAATGTGGCTACCACAATTATCCCAAGCAAAACCTGACCAAGAATTTTAAACTTTCCGGCCAGCCCCTTTTTATTTTTACGAAATACTTTGATGTAATCGTCGATAAACCCAATAAAACCAAGGAAAACGGTTGTTGCCAGCATCAACAAAACATACACGTTATCGAGGCGTGCGAAGAAAAGGGTTGGAATAATAATGCCAAGTATAATGATGATGCCCCCCATGGTGGGAGTGCCTTTTTTTTGTAGTTGTCCTTCCAGTCCTAAGTCGCGCACCTCTTCCCCAATCTGCTTACGTTGTAATATCCGGATTATTTTTTTCCCAAAAATGGTGGTGATGAACAACGAAAGAATTATAGATGCACCCGCACGAAATGAAATTCCGGGGATCATTCCTATTCCCGGGATATTGTAATCTACTAATATTTCGTACAACCAATAAATCATTCTTTCAGTTCTTAATCGTTTATTTCGAAACAGATTTTTATTTCCTCCTTGTCATCGAAATGGCTTTTCACACCATTAATTTCCTGATAGTTTTCGTGTCCTTTGCCGGCAATCAAAATAATGTCGCCGGGTTGAGCGAGCATTGCCGCAGTTTTTATTGCTTCCCTCCTGTTTTCAATGGACAATACCTTTTTCCGAAACGAAGCCGGAATACCAGCTTCCATGTCTTTGATGATTTGCGCCGGGTTTTCGGTGCGCGGATTATCGGAAGTAAGGATTACCCTGTCGCTGCCAAGCACCGCTTCGTTCGCCATTTCGGGTCGTTTGGTTTTGTCGCGATCGCCACCGGCACCAACAACTGTAATTACCTGTTCGTTTCGTGAACGGATTTCAGCGATGGCCGACAATACGTTTTGCAGGGCATCGGGGGTGTGGGCATAATCCACAATAGCCAGCTTGCCATCCTTGCTGCGAACGGTTTCAAAGCGCCCCTGCACTGGTTCAAGGTTGCTGATAATGGACAGAACTTCCTCATCGTTTTGACCTAATTGAAGTGCTGTGGCATACACCGCCAATAAATTCGAAGCATTAAACTTTCCGACAAAACGCGTCCAGATTTCTCGATTGTCCATGTTCAGCAACATCCCGTCAAAATGGCTTTCTATCACTTTACATCGAAAATCAGCCATTGCTCGGGTAGAGAAAGTAACCTTTCGCGCTGCGGTATTCTGCAACATTACCAAACCGTTTTTGTCGTCGATATTGGTGATGGCAAAAGCATTTTTTGGCAATCCGTTGAAGAATTCTTTCTTTGCTTTGATGTATTCTGCAAAGGTTTTATGGTAATCGAGATGATCGTGTGTGATGTTGGTGAAAACCCCCCCTGCAAATTCAATCCCGGAAATTCGTTTTTGATGAATGGCATGTGAGCTGACTTCCATAAAGCAATATTGACACCCGGCATCTACCATTTCGGCCAACAACTGCTGAATTTTCAGGGCGTTGGGCGTTGTGTGCGAGGCCGGCTCTTCCTTTTCGTTAATACAATAGGATATAGTGGAAACCAAACCTGCTGTGTAGCCCAATTGCAAGAATGTTTTATAAAGAAGCGTGGCAATGCTGGTTTTCCCATTTGTGCCGGTAACACCAACTACTTGTAATTTAGTGGAAGGAAAATCATAAAATGCGGCTGCCAGTCTTCCAAGAACTTCGTTTGAATCGGCTACTTTTACAAAAGTCGCCCCCACAGTGATGTCGCTTGGAATTTCTTCGCAAAAAATCACATCTGCACCATTTTGAATGGCTGCCGGAATAAATTTGTGCCCATCGGAGAGCACACCCCGCTGCGCCACAAAAGCAAAGCCGGGCACTGCTTTGCGCGAGTCAAATTCGATTCCTCGGATTTCCTTGTCAGAAGATCCGCGAAGCTCTACAAAGCTGATATTTTCTATAAGTTTGCTTAATCTCATTTCACTTTTAACTTAATATGAGAAAAACAGTTTGTCCCCGCGTATAACTGCTCCCGGGGGTTAGCGACTGTTGTCTGACTTTTCCGACTCCTTTTATTTTCACTCTCAAACCTGCATTTTCCATCAAAAAAACAGCGTTGCTTGCACCCATCCCTTTTACGTTGGGCACTTTCCCGACCGGCATTTCGCTGTCTTGCAAGATCACAGTGCTATCTTGCACCACCACTTTTGCCAATTGCGAATCCGGTTTCCCCTGAACATTTTTCAACTTCAGTATTTTTGCAACTCGGAGCAAATCTTTTGAATTGCCATTTTTCACACCCGGCAAGTTCTTTTTCAAATCTAATTCTTCGTCATCCTCATCATCAAAAGTTTGTAAGGCAAATACTTTTTCAGCAATCTCCTTAAAAACAGGTCCTGCTACCGATCCTCCGTAATAGCCACCGCGTGGATTATTGAAGGTTACGATGATGGAGTATTTTGGCTTGTCAGCCGGAAAATAGCCGGTGAAGGATGCCAAATACATGCCGGCACTATATCCTTTGCTGCTTGTTGCTACGCGCGCTGTACCGGTTTTTCCGGCAATTTTGAAAAATTCACTTTGCAAAGCAGAGCCCGTACCGGTTTCACAAACCCCTTCGAGCATTTTTCGTGCTTTACCGATTGTTTCTTTTGAGGCGATCGACGAGTTCATTACCTCCGGCTTGAAACGTTTTACCAGAACACCGTTGTCCCGAATCTCTTTCACCAGGTGCGGTTTCATCATTTTCCCGTTGTTGGCTACCGCATTATAAAAATTCAACATTTGCAAGGGTGTCATTTTCGTCTCGTATCCGTACGACATTCCTGCAAGCGTTGTACGCCACCAATCAGCATCGCCCGGATATTTGAAATAGGGCTGGCCTTCGCCGCTTAACTCCAATCCAAGTGGCTTATTTACGCCAAAACTTTGCACACGGTCCACATAATCTTTTGGGTTTTTACCATAATGAGCGGTGATGATTTGAGCCACTCCGATGTTTGATGATTTCTCAAAAATTTCCTTAACTGTAAGCGGACCGTAACCGTGCGTGTCGCTTATCTGTCGTCCGTTATTGTACCACGAACCGTTTCCGGTGTCAAATACGTCGCTGGTATCCACTACGCCATCCTCTAAGGCTGCCATCAGCGATATGAGTTTGAATGTTGAGCCGGGCTCGTAGCAACCACGGGCACCTAAGGCGTAATTATCCTTTTCATAATAATCATTTGCACCTTTCCCGAGATTAGCAATGGCCTTGATTTCGCCGGTTTCCACTTCCATCAAGATTGCCGTTCCCCAGTCTGCATTCGTCTTTTGTAACTGCTTGTGGAGCGCACTCTCGGTAATGTCCTGCATTTTCACATTGATGGTCGTGATAATGTCCATTCCGTTTTCAGGTTCAATTTCGATGCGGGTTACCCATCGGCCCGAAAGATTTTGTTTGAAGCTAACGCCTTCTTCCCCTTTCAGGTAGGTTTCAAAGGCTTCTTCGAGCCCGGTGTAACCAATAGCGCCTTGCAATCCCCCCTTTGCTCCTTTATTCAATCCGCCGATGGTGCGCAAAGCCAGAATACCGAGAGGATTTACGCGCCGGTTTTCCTGTTCGATAATCAAACCGCCACCATAACGACCGCGACGAAGAATTGGGAATTTTTTAATTTTCTGTAATTCTGTGTAATCAATTTTTCGAGGTGTGAGCATAAAGCCGCGGTTCCTGCCTTTATAGGCAGCATTCAACCTGCGGTTATATTCGGCTTTGGATGCATTTCCGAAAAACGCTGACAAATGGTAAGCCAACGAATCGCTTTCTTTAGCAAACACCCTTTTTACCCCTTCGGAGGCCAAATCGATTCGTATGAAATAGCCTGGCACAGAAGTGGCTAAAACGCTGCCATCGTCACCGCATATATTTCCGCGTGCCGGATCCACAATGATCGTGTTAATTGAAAGGTTTTCTTCGATTTGCTCCCAGCGATCATTCTTGATTTTTTGTACCGATACCATTTTAGCTATCACCACTACCGCAAAGAGAAGCAGTAAAAAATAGATAAAAGCTACCCGCGTTATGATTGCACTTCGAATTCCCACGACACTTTATTTTTT
Organism: uncultured Maribellus sp.; assembly: GCA_964572085.1. Lineage (GTDB taxonomy): Bacteria > Bacteroidota > Bacteroidia > Bacteroidales > Prolixibacteraceae > Draconibacterium. The sequence goes on from CAZNEV010000046.1 coordinate 25,732, forward strand.
TGGTACAATTAATTTCTTTGGAGGACGAATTGGCTGTTGCAAGCCTGTATTTGCCTGCTCCACCTTTTTTGCCACTTCCGACGGACGGCTGGCATCCATCAGCTTTGCCGACAAGGTTATTGATTCGGAACGCAGCTCGTCAAGGGTGTCCTGCAATACCTCAACCTGCCGTATGGTCCGTTCAGACCAATTCCTATTGGTAATGAGCATCAAGGCCAAAAAAGCCAAAAAGAAGATAAAAGGCAACTGCTTTGTTACCCGCTCATCGGTTAAAATCGTCCCTCCGATAAACGATTTCATCCCCGAAGCCTTCTTGTTATGTTTTGTTTTTTCCGTCATGATTTATTTTTTTTCAGCGATTCGTAATTTTGCGCTTCTTGACCGGCTATTGATTTCCTGCTCTTCTGCCCCGGCAACAATAACCTTCCGGTTAATCATTTTAAATGGGGTCTGGATGTTCCCATAAAAGTCCTTCGCTACTTTACCTTCAAAATTTCCGGATTTCATAAAATTCTTACACAAGCGGTCTTCTAAGCTGTGATAAGTAAGAACAACAAGCCGACCGCCGGGCTTCAACATCTCTAATGAAATTTTCAAGAATTCTTCCAGGGCATCCATTTCGCTGTTCACCTCAATACGCAGAGCCTGAAACACTTGGGCCAGGTATTTATTCTCGATGGCACGCGGCGCACATTCAGATACAATTTCTTTTAGTTGGGCAGTTGTATTTATTTTTGTTTGAATGCGTTTTTCTGCAACCAAAGAAGCCAAATGCCTGGCATTTCTAACTTCTCCATACATTCTGAAAACCGATTCCAGCCTTTCTTGCGGATATTCATTCACCACTTTGGATGCATCTAAGTCAGAGTTCTGGTTCATCCTCATGTCCAGGGCTCCATCAAACCGAAATGAAAAGCCGCGATCAGGAACATCAAAATCGTGCGAGGAAACTCCCAAATCTGCAAAAATGGCATCAACAGCATCCACATCATAAAACCTTAAAAAGTTTTTCATGTATCTGAAATTGTGGCGAATAAAGAAAAAACGCGGATCATCGATGACATTGGCAGCCGCATCCTTGTCCTGATCAAAGGCAAAAAGCCGTCCGTCACCAATATTTTCGAGAATCAGTTTTGAATGACCGCCTCCACCAAAAGTAGCATCCACTACATCGGCACCGGAAAACAGATTCATCCCGTTAATGCTTTCTTCAGCCAAAACCGGTATGTGATAGGATTGCATCATACCTGCCCATTTTTGTTATGACGTTTTTGCTTCAACTTCAACAAAAACTCCTGTCTGTCCATTTCCGGAACAGCAGATTTTTCTGCGGAAAGTAAGCGGATGGATTCGCCCATTCCGATGAATTCAACCCCTTTATCAAGGGTTGCATATTCCAGGTAGGCTGTGGGAATGTTGATTCTGCCGTTTGGGGCCATTGTCACCTTCACGAAATTCTGATAGAAAAACTGAAGCAGTTTATCATCGTCTTCATCAAAAGGATCAAGCACGCTTTTAAAATCTTCCACCCTCTTCCTCCAGTTTTTTTCAGGATGGATGTCTAAACACGCTTTGTGCAGGTTCTTTTCGACTACCAAGGGCTCCAAAACCAGATCGCCCAACTCCTTTTTGAAGGAGGCGGGTAGAACAATCCGGCCTTTATCGTCGATGGTTGCGTTGTAGGTGCCTGCAAATTCGATCATTGTATGTTTTCGTATTTGATTACAATATTCTTGTAAAAATAAGAATTTATTCCAAAACATGACACTTCATTCCATTTTATTCCACAATAAAAATCAATTTTTTGTTGAGTTTTTGTTGAAAACCTACTGAAAAAATGTTGAAAACGAATATCAATACGATTGCTTTATCGACATAACCATCTATGAACAAAATAGTTAACCTGTTGATAAAAAGTAATTAACAGCCGTTAATAACTATTGAAAATCCTCCTATTTATAAAAAGCTCAGTTTTGAACAAACCTCTCAACGGAAAGCACAAAGCCCGCTCTTTCAAATGATGTTGAATTTTTATATTATTGTCGATAAATTTCGAAATGTGGAAGAGAATATATCCAAGGGCTTGGAACCTTTTAATCTGAAAGAAATCTTTGCCGAGAAAAATCCGTCTTTGGCCAAAATGATGCCCGGATTCGTTTATCGGTTCATAAACCGAATATTGCACATTGAATTTCTGAATGATTTTTTACGTCGCCACGGGCATTTGCATGGGATCGAATTTGTTGAACGGACCGTAGAGGAGTTCAACGTCAGAGAACATATTCACGGATTTGAAAATATCCCCGAAAAGGGAAGATATATTTTTGCAAGCAACCATCCTTTGGGCGGCTTTGATGCACTTTTGCTAATGAAGAATGTGCACAAAAAATTAGGCAAGTTAAAATTCCTGACCAATGACATCTTAATGAAAATCCCCAATTTAAGTCCCATGTTTATCCCGGTGAACAAACACGGCTCGAACAGCCGGGAGGCAGCACAAATGCTGGAAGAAACCTACAATTCTGACATTCAAATCCTTATTTTTCCGGCAGGCTTGGCTTCCCGGAAAATCAAAGGAAAAATTGTAGATTTAGAATGGAAAAAACATTTTATCAGTAAGTCAATAAAACATAAACGCGACATTATTCCGGTTTTTGTTAAAGGGAGAAATTCAAACCGGTTTTACCGCTGGGCAAACGCGAGAAAGTTTCTGAGGATTAAATGGAACCTCGAGATGTTTTGGCTGCCCGATGAAACTGTAAAACACCGGGATACCGATATCCATATTTATTTTGGGAAACCTATCCCCTACACTACTTTCGATCGTTCACGGACTCATGCTGAATGGGCATCATGGCTAAAAGATCTCGTTTACACATTGCCTAAAAATGCTGAAACAATAAATTTATAACAGGAGATAGCAGTCCTAACAATAGAATTTTTCTAATTTTGTAGTCCAATTTTCAAGTAAATATGAAAATGAAAGAAATTGTAGCAGCACTACCGAAAGAACAGATTATTGCTGAGCTTACTCCGCAAAAGCTCTTACGAAAAACGAATAAGGGTGGCAACGAATTATATATTCTAACCCATCACGATTCTCCCGCTGTGATGCAGGAAATTGGTCGTTTGCGGGAAATTACTTTTCGGAATGCCGGTGGAGGCACCGGGAAAGAAACCGACATTGATAATTTCGACACGTCCGAAATTCCTTACAAACAACTTATAGTATGGGATCCTGATGCTAAAGAAATTCTGGGCGGGTACCGCTATATTTTGTGCCGCGACGCAGAAAAGGATGCCAACGGGGAAGTAAAACTTGCCACTTCACGATTATTCGAGTTTTCACCAAAATTCATGGAAGAATATCTTCCCTATTCGCTCGAACTGGGCCGTTCGTTTGTGCAACCTCCCTATCAATCAAGCAAAGCAGGGGCAAAAGCTCTTTTTGCGCTCGATAATTTATGGGACGGGTTAGGTGCCTTAACGGTTGATCACCCAGAGCTAAAGTATTTTTTGGGAAAAATAACCATGTACATGCACTTCAATTCAGAAGCCAGAGATTTAATCCAGTATTTTTTCAGGAAATATTTTAGAGACAGGGAAAATTTGGTACACCCAAAAGAACCCGTGGAGTTTGACATTGACATCCCTGCAATGGAAAAGCTGTTTGTTGGCAACAACTATAGTGACGATTATAAGATACTGATTCACAACGTGAAACAACTTGGCGAAAAAGTACCTCCCCTGATCAATGCTTACATGAACCTATCGCCTTCGATGAAAACTTTTGGTACAATTAACAATGCTAAATTTGGGAACGTCCTGGAAACCGGCATTATCGTCACCATTAGCGATATGTATGCATTCAAAGTGGATCGCCACATCGAAACCTATATTAAAGACAAAGAAAACAACGAGTGGCCCAATCCGGAATAAATAAATTGGAGTTTTACGACCAACACGCCCGACAATTAGTTGCTAAACAGCAACGAAAGCGTGGACGATGCAGCCAAACGCGTGGTGACGCAACTAACAGGATTGAACAATGTGTACATGGGACAGCTCTATGCATTTGGCGATTTAACTTTGAGATGTAGGAGAGGAGCCTCCACCTCCCCCAAAGGGGAGAGAAAGAACGGACAGAAGTCGGGAGACGGGAGCTCGAAGTTGGAAATAACCAACGCTCATTGTGAACTGAGCAATGACTGGTGAAGTAATTACCAGACGAGCAACAAGCAACAAGTAACGAGCAACAAGCAACAAGCAACAAGTAACGAGCAACAAGCAACAAGTAACGAGCAACAAGCAACAACTTTAAACCCCGAACTTTAAATTTAGTACGCCCGTATATCTTTCCCTTCAATAAAATTTATGAAAGATGCATTCACTACTCTATTCCCGCCGGGAGTCGGGTAATTACCGGTAAAATACCAATCGCCCAAATCATTCGGACAGGCTTTGTGCAGGTTTTCAATAGTTTGGTAAACAATTTCAACTTCTGCTTCACAGCCCTTGGGCTTCAGCACCTGAGCAATTTTTGCCGAAATTTCTTCAGGAGTAAACGGACTGTAAATTTCGCGCACATAATTCACGATTTCTTCTTTGGGGAGGTTTTCTTGTTCTTTGCACTTTTCATACACCTTTTCTATCACCTCTCCTTTTCCGGTTTCTTTCAACAGCTCAATGGTGGCTGTAAAAGCAATAAATTTGTCGAGGCGCGCCATGTCAATTCCATAGCAATCCGGATAACGGATTTGGGGAGCGGAAGAAACAACCACTATTTTTTTTGGGTGTAAACGGTCCAGGATTCTTAAAATGCTATTTTTCAGCGTAGTACCGCGCACGATAGAATCGTCGATAATTACCAGCGAATCTTTCCCGTTTTCGATAATGCCGTAGGTTACATCGTAAACGTGCGCCACCAAATCATCGCGGCTGGCATCGTCGGCAATAAATGTGCGTAATTTTACGTCTTTCACTGCAATTTTTTCCTGGCGTGGTTCAAATGAAATGATGCGTTTAATGTCATCATCCGTCAGTAAACCATTGTTCTTTTTTATCTCTTCAATTTTCCAATCCACCAAATAGCTCCTTATTCCTTCCATCATGCCGAGGAATGCAGTTTCCGCAGTATTGGGGATAAACGAAAAAACGGTACGATCGAAATCATAGTTTATCGTTCTCAAGATAATTGGAGTCAGCAAACGGCCTAACTCTTTACGCTCCAGGTAAATGGTTTTGTCGCTTCCGCGCGAGAAATAAATTCGCTCAAAGGAACATGAGGACCGTTTGTGCGGCACACGAATCATTTCTTTGCTGATTTTGCCATTTTTCTTGATAATCAGTGCTTCGCCCGGGTTAACTTCATTCACTTCATAAGCGTGCACATCCATAACGGTTTGGATTACAGGGCGCTCTGAAGCTACCACCACAATTTCATCGTCGCAATAATAGTGAACCGGTCTTATCCCCCAGGGATCGCGCAAAATAAATGCATCCCCATGCCCTATTAGGCCGGCAATAGCATATCCGCCATCCCAATCTTTGGTCGCCCGCTCCAGGATATTTTGAATATCCAGCTTTTCCTCGATTTTATGTGATATTTTATTACTGCTTAAGCCCTCGTTTTTATACCGACGAAACAGCAATTGATTTTCTTCGTCTAAAAAATGCCCGACTTTTTCGAGGGCGGTAACTGTGTCGGTATAGGCCTTGGGGTGTTGTCCCAGGCCAACAAGCACTTTAAAAAGCTCGTCGGTATTGGTTAAATTGAAATTTCCGGCAAGAACCAGATTTCTGGATTTCCAATTGTTTTGCCGCATTACCGGATGTACAAACTCGATACTGTTTTTCCCAAAAGTGCCATACCTTAAATGTCCGAGATATAAATCGCCGGCAAAGGGAAAATTTTCGTATGCCCATTCCGCGTTATCTATTTCGGACCTCTCCCAGGCTGCAATTTCCAATGGTTTGTTAATTTGGTCGAAAACATCTTTGATAGGGTTATCCTGAATGGAACGATAGCAACTAATGTAGGCTTTGCCCGGAGGAAGGTTGTTTTTCACACAAACCGCACCGGCGCCATCTTGTCCGCGGTTGTGTTGTTTTTCCATTAGCAGATACAATTTGTTTACTCCGTATTTCCAGGTGCCATATTTTTCTTTGTAATATGACAATGGTTTCAGTAATCGGATTAAAGCAATCCCACATTCATGCTTAACTTGGTCACTCATATTGAACTTGTTTCAACAATGGAAAATCAATTTTATCGGCAACGATAAATGCCATGGGATAGGTTTCCTTTATTTCCCGGTGCAGTTTTAAGGCTTCGTTTTTAGTTCTAAAATCACCTACCCGAACTCTGAAGTTGGGGGAATCATATTTAACGTGTACCGTAGTTTCCGGATAAAGAGACAGGAATTCCACTTTCTTCTTCAATGCTTTTTGCTTGGCGTCGCGCTCCGAACTAAAAAATATTTCTACTCTGTACCCCTCTATGCCGTTTATACGTTTATTTTTTTCGATGTGCCAGTTTAACATTTTATCTAACCTCGGATCTTGATCCAGTTGAAGCCCAATAAGTATTTCGGACCGGTTGGGAACGTGCTGCGCTTGTTGGGGAAAAGTAACCTGAGCAACTACTGCCTGCGCTACTAACAGAACTATACCAAATAGAATTAAACGCTTCATTTTTCTTCAGATTGAGCCAGCAAATATAGCGCAAAAATGCATTAAAAGACTATCACCCCGAAGACATCCTTCTTTTTCCGGCATGAATTTATCAATCTTTATCCAAACAGCAAATTCAGAAGATAAACCTATTCTTTTTCTTATTTTTGCCTATTTCAACTATTATTGGCAATTTGCATTCACTGCAATAGTTTTTCTGTTCTAAAAGTTTGCTAATTTAGCTAACCAAAGGCAGAAGCATTTATTGGGGAGAACTGAATACACAAAACATTTTGGTTTATAATTGTTTAACTAAGTTATTATAAAAAAATGGGTAAAATATTTGCAATTACATCATCCGGTAAAACGGAAAAATCGATGCTTGACCTTCGTTTTGGAAAATGCGAAAACATTGTAATTTTCGATGTGGAAAAAAATCAATTTTCAATTCTCGAAAATCCGTTTAAAGATTCCGACAATAGTGGCCTTCAACTGGTAAAAATGCTTAAAGAACATGATGTTAACTCGATCATCACCGGCGAAGTAGGACCTAAAGTGAGCACCTTGCTTGAGAAAGAAAAATTCCAACTGGTGCTTTTAAACGAAGAAAGAATTAAAATCGAAGAGATTATGGACCGTATCACCCCATAGTTTCCGATGAAAATCCGAAAGGCGACTATCAACGACGGCGAAAAGATTGTGGCATTTCAGCTCGCCATGGCCATCGAAACGGAAAATGTTGAATTACACCGGCCAACGGTTGTTTTGGGAGTTAGCGCTGTTTTGAACGACAAAAGTAAAGGTCAGTATTATTTGGCTGAAGTCAATGATCAGGTGGTAGGATCGCTGTTGACTACCTTTGAATGGAGCGATTGGCGGAACGGAACGATTTTATGGATCCAATCGGTGTATGTCCTTCCTGAATTTCGACGCCAGGGAGTTTACCGAAGTATGTACGCGCATATCAAAAGTTTGGTTTTGGCCGATGAGAATTTGAACGGTATTCGTTTGTATGCCGACAAAACTAATATACCGGCACACATCACCTATCAAAAACTGGGTATGAGCCCCGATCATTACATCACTTTCGAATGGCTTAAATAGAAATGAAATATAATAAGCTTCAGTACCTTGAATTCATCTATCTACAAATTGATACAAGAGGGAGAGCACCAGCAACAAGATTTTAAATATTGCATTAACGACTCCAAAAAGATTGCAAAATCGCTGGTGGCATTTGCCAACACCGATGGCGGAAGATTGTTGATCGGGGTAAAAGACAATGGCAGAATTATAGGTGTTAAAACTGACGAAGAATTCTACATGGTTGAATCGGCGGCAAAAATATACAGTAAGCCGCCCATTTCGTTCACTACCAAATCCTGGCAAATTGAAGGGAAAACCGTTTTGGAGATTGAGATTGGCACAAGCAGTGATAAACCGCATTATGCCAAAGACGAAAATGGCAAATGGCTGGCCTACATCCGCATTGGAGATGAGAATTTTTTAGCACACAAAATAATGTTAAATGTTTGGGAACGGGAAAAAAGCGAACATGGCATCCATTTTTCCTATTCCGAAGACGAAAGGTTTCTGATTGAATTACTTCGGGCAAACCCCGCTATAAGCTTTTCGAAATACCTTCGCATGGCACGAATTCCGAGGAGAAAAGCAGAAGGCATATTGACCAATTTTGTGCTTATGAACATTGTTGAAATGAACACCTTACCAGAAGAGGGCACACATTTTTCACTAAACAAAAATTTTGACGAAACAGTATTGAATCAATTCAATCCGAATGAACAAGTTGCAAAGAAGAACGTTCGGTCTTACTAAAATCCTTAATATTTTAGTCACTTTTTAAAATTTAAAAACAAATTAGAAAAATGAAACAAAAATTCATCCTTTTTATTGCATTCATTGCACTAATAAATGTAGGCTTTGCACAAGACGCCTATTTGAAAGCAGAGTCTGAAGACAAAGAAAAAACGTATGTTGGAGGGGATACCTATAAGGTTGAAACGTTCACCCAAAAATTCAAATCTAAAACACCTAAAAACATCATTTTCCTTATTGGCGACGGAATGGGGGTTTCCCATGTTTTTGCCGGTTTAACGGCCAACAAAGGCCATCTCTACCTCGAAAACTGCAAGCATATTGGTTTTTCAAAAACCCAGTCAGCCGACAAATACGTAACCGATTCGGCTGCCGGAGGAACAGCACTCTCCTCGGGGGAAAAAACCTATAACGGAGCAATTGCTGTGGATTTAAACAAAAACCCGATAAAAACCATTTTGGAAGAAGCTTCGGAAATGGGACTCGCCACGGGCTTGATCTCAACATCTGCGATTACACATGCAACCCCCGCTTCATTTATTGCCCACCAGCCGCAGAGAAGTATGTATGAGGAAATTGCAGCCGATTTCCTCAAAACCGACATTGATGTATTCATTGGTGGAGGACAGGACCATTTCGAGAAACGGAAAGATGGTCGTAACTTATTGAAAGATTTGGAACAAAAGGGATATCGGGTTGAAAGCGACATCAATAAAATTAAAAAAGTTAAAAAAGGGAAGCTGGCCGGTTTTACTTCCGCCGGGCACAACGGACGTATGGAAGAACGTGGCAATGTGTTGCCTGTTGCCACCGAAACCGCTATTAATATTTTGGATAAAAACAAAAAAGGATTTTTCTTAATGGTGGAAGGTTCGCAGATCGACTGGGGCGGACATGCCGGAAGCACCATTTTTGTGGTTGAAGAAATGTTGGATTTCGATCGCACTATCGGAGAAGCCCTCAAGTTTGCCGCAAAAGATGGTAAAACACTTGTAGTAATTACTGCCGACCACGAAACCGGAGGCATGGCTATAACCGATGGCAATATGGCCAAAGGAACAGTGACTGCCGCATTTCCCACAGGCGGCCATACCGCAGTAATGATGCCTGTGTTCGCCTATGGACCTGGTGCAGAAGAATTTATCGGCATATTGGATAACACCGACGTAAGCAATAACATGAAAAAACTGCTTCTCGGAAAATAACAATGGCATCAACTTAACTGAAAAAAAGTGAAAGAAGCCTTAGAAATTCTTGACAACGTCCGGTTAAATTTTTCTCCCTCCGGGCTTTTTGCTCTAAACGTCACAATAGCTTTTATAATGTTCGGGGTCGCGTTAGACATAAAGGTCCAGCATTTTAAAGAGGTATTTATGAAGCCCAAATCGGCTTTAGTCGGTGCAATTTCACAATTCTTTCTATTGCCTTTAATCACATTTCTTTTTATCCTTGTGCTCAACCCCACTCCAACAGTTGCGCTGGGTATGATTTTAATTGCTGCCTGCCCTGGCGGCAACATTTCCAATTTTATGACGGCAATGGCAAAAGGGAATGTCGCTCTTTCGGTTAGCCTGACTGCAATTGCCACCATGGCTGCCACATTTATGACCCCGCTCAATTTTGCCATCTGGGGAAGATTGTATATTAATTTTTACAGCAAAGGACCGGGCGGCTCACTTTTGGTGCCCATTGAAATCGATTTTTGGCAAATGGTGCAAACGGTTGTCGTCTTGTTGGGGATTCCCGTAATATTAGGGCTTCTTGCGGCACAATATTTACCAAAATTCACCTCAAAAATAAAAAGGCCAATCCGCAAGCTTTCTATTCTTATTTTCATTGCCTTCGTAATTATCTTGCTTTCGGCTAATTTCAGCCATTTTATGCGCTTCATCCATTTGGTTTTCATCATTGTTCTCATCCATAACGGATTGGCGTTGCTTACGGGCTTTTCCATGGCAACGTTCTTTAAGCTTCCGAGGGTGGACAGGCGCACGGTTACTTTGGAAACCGGCATCCAAAATTCGGGGCTTGCCTTGGTATTGATGTTCAATCCGAAAATATTCCCGCCCGAACTGGAATTGGGCGGAATGACCATTATTGCAGCTTGGTGGGGAGTATGGCACATACTAAGCGGAATGATCCTCGCAACGCTTTGGGGTAAAAGAAAACTTTCGAAAACAAAGCAAGTTGTAGAGGTTTAATGCGCTAAGAAGTCTATTTTTGTAGCAAAATCAACTTGAAATGAAATATGAGAAATGGTCGTTCGGTTATTATCTACTTAAAAAGTATGTTCAATTTGCTGATTGGATTATTTACAAAAAAATAATTGTCGTAGGAAAAGAAAAAATTCCGAAAAACCGACCCATTATTTTTGCACCAAACCATCAAAACGCTTTAAGCGACCCCTTAGCGATATTGCTCAACACCAGGTTTCAGCCGGTGTGGCTCGCCCGTGCCGATATTTTTCAGAAAAAACCTGTTGCAACTATCCTTAAATTCTTGAAAATCATGCCGATTTACCGTATGTGCGACGGGAAAGATAATCTGGCAAAAAACGAAGAAACCTTTGCTAATTCTATAAAAATATTGGAGAATAATGCTGCATTGGGGCTTTTCCCCGAAGCTACACACACCGGAAGACGACAAATGTTTGCACCGAAAAAAGCTGTGCCGCGCATTGTTTTCCGGGCCGAAGAAAATGCAAAAAACAACCTCAACATTCAAATTATCCCAACGGGCATTTATTACAGCAGCTATTGGAAATTTAACCGTACACTGATTGTTAACTTTGGTGATCCGATACCGGTGAATAATTATTTAGAAGAATACCGGCAGAATCCAAGCTCTGCGATTTTAAAACTACGCGACGATATTCATCATGCTGTTTTGTCGTTAGTAGTAGAAATTGGCAGCAAAAAGTATTACAACGACTTTGAAACCATTCGAAAGTTTTATGGTAAGCATTACTTACAACGACAAAATTTAAAATCATCAACACTTAATCTTTTTCATTCGGACCGGAAATTGACCGGAAAGCTCGATGCGCTGGAGGCAAAGCTGCCTGAAGAAACTGCTGAGCTGGTAAATGCAGTCAATCAGTTTCATTCCACATTAAATCGGATAAAAATACGGAGTTGGCTTATTGAAAACCCCTATAACAACTTCTATAAATTTTTATTCAACCAGTTGATTCTATTATTGGGATTACCCATTTTTTTATTCGGGTTCATGTTTAATGCAATCCCGTTTTTCGGCATCGATGCGGCAGTTCGGATAGAAGTGAAAGACAAAGCCTTTTGGAGCACATTTTTTCTGGTGCTCGGAATAACAGTTTTTCCCCTTGTTTATGTGGCAGAATTAATCGCGGTTTCCAGTTTACTGCCGGGCATTTGGTTGAAGCTTTTGTTTCTTGTCAGCTTGCCGCTGGCGGGTAAAATTGCCTTTAACTGGTTTATTCTCTCCCAAAAAACCGTTGGAAGAAGGAGACTGTTTATTTTAAAACAATTCAGTCGAAAAGAATATTACTCCATATTCAAAGAAAAAGAGCAATTGTTTAATAAATTGGACAAGTTGATTTCGGTTTAGGAACTGCCGATGACAGATTTGTTACTTCTTCATTCCCACGAAAGTGGGAATCCCTGCCTCTCATACTGAGGTTCCCACTTTCGTGGGAATGGTGGCTTCGAGCAGTCTGTCATTTCCTCATTATGC
>CAZNEV010000047.1:0-5413 GCA_964572085.1 uncultured Maribellus sp.
TGAAGCACCGGCTTTAGCCGCATTTTTATAGAATGGGGCTGAAGCCCGGAAGAGGAGCTGGCTTCTGTTGTCCGTTGGTTAAAACCAACGGCAATAGATCGTTGTTCGTCATAGGCTGTCATTCCGAATGCAATGAGAAATCTCATGAAAGGAGCAGAGGGGTTTGCTGAATGCATGAGTTCTCTGCTTTTGGCATGGGATTCCCACCTGCGTGGGAATGAGGTAACGCCCATGCGCTTAGCGGTTTCGAACCGCTTAGCGCGTTGGCTTCCTACTTCATCATTTCTTATTTTGTGTTCTTTATTCATTATTTCATATTTTTCAGTCTTGTGTTTTAAGTCTTCTGTCTTCTGTCTTCTGTCTTGTGTCTTTCATAATCAGGGTACTTTCTCAATTTTTGGTCGTGGGTTAACTGTTATGGTTGTTTCTACCGGATCGCTTTCTTGGTCGTTGCAGTCTTTAATCCAGTAGGTTATTTTGTGTACCCTTGGTTGAAAATTTACGCCATCACCCCATAAATAAATCTCTAAAGGGGAATCCGTTACCAGATCTTTGTAAGTTGAGGGCTGGCCTGTTCCCGAAATGTTGGGTTCGGAAGGATCATCGCCGTCAAAATCAATTTCCCAGCGAATGGTGTAATCGTCGTTCTCATCGCAACAATTGTCGCTATAGGTGCTGAGGTTGATATCGAGTTTCGGGTTGCTGATGTAGAACAAGTAGTAATCGGCATTGGGATAATCGGGACCATAATCTAAATTATCATCGTCGCCAGTATAGATGGCATGGAAGAGGTTTTCCACACAATCCTCGAAAGGCGCTGCGGTGAAAGTTGGGGGCTGGTTGTCGGTTACAGTGATGGTTTGGGTACAGGTTGCCGTGCCCGCTAAGTTAGTTGCGGTCCATTTGATTTGCGTTTCACCTACATTAAAAGTGTATGGGTTGGGGCTTATTTCACCCGTTCCTGAATCTTCAGTTGCACCGGTCATTTCCCATTCCCAGGCAATGTTGGAGCCTGCGTTTATGGTTGGCAAATCAATGTTTAGTTCAGCCGAACATTGATCGGTTTCGGCCACAATCGGATCCGGATCAATACAAGCTATTTCGGGCGGATCGTTTGGGATAACTTCCACTTCAAACGAACAGATTAAAATTTGGTTGGCAACATCTATCGTGGTATAGGTAATGGTCGTTGTTCCTGCATTATAAGTATAAGGAGAGGGGACAATACCGCTGGTTGAAGTAGTAACTTCGGTTGCGCCGCTCATTGTCCAACTAATATCCTGACAATCTGGGTCGTAAATTGGATCTTCGGTGTTTACTTCGGCAACTACCTCCCCTGCTTCTGCGCGGACAGGATCCGGGTTTGGTGGACAGGTTAAAGTTGGAGGCTCGGGCTGGGTAACTAAAACAAAGTCGGAGGTAATGTTACAACCATTGGCATCGGTTACTGTAAATTGGTATATACCAACAGTTAATCCGGTAGCTACTTGGGTAGTTTGGTTGCCTGTTGCCGGTCCCCAAGTGTAAACATACTGAGGGATCCCGTTAATTATATCCACGGGAGTTCCCCCTTCGGCAACTATGGTGGCAGTGCCATCGCTACCACCATAGCAGGTTGGCGGAGTAAAAGATGCCGGATAAACGACCAAAGGTGAGGGTTCCTCTATTTCAACGGTTTCTGTGGCGGTGCAACCTTTGGCATCGGTAATGGTAACGGAATAAGATCCAACGGACAAATTTGTAGCCTCAGCGGTTGTTTGTCCATCGCTCCACAGGTAAGTATAATCGGGGGTGCCGCTGCTTATTGTCGCAAGGGCAGAACCACTGGTATAGCCATAACATTCAGGATTGCTTACCTCAACGCTTACTTGAGGCGATGGGTTGATGGTAATAAGCATATCGTCGGAGGCGGCCGGACAAGGGCCGTCGGGATCATCGCTTGTAAGCGTCAAGATAACCGCGCCTGTTGCAATATCGTCTGTGCTTGCGGTATAAATGGCATCCAATTTTGTTTCATCATCGAAAGTACCGCTACCGTTGGTTGACCATGTGCCGGATTGGGCAGCACCACTAATAGACCCGTTTAATTGAAATGAAATATCGGCAGAACAAGCAAAATCCTGGTCTGCGCCGGCATCAACAACAGCTTGTTGAAAAACTTGAATATCGACCGACTTCGGTGGGATATCACACCCATACCAATCGGTAACGGTTAAAGTATAAGTTCCATCGTAAGTTTCATCTACGTTTTCAAAAACAGGGTTTTCATCGTTTGATGTGTGTCCGTTTGGTCCAACCCAGCTAAAGGTAATTGGCTCTTTGCCATCGGTAACATTGGCAAACAATTCTATGGTTCCGCCGCTGCACACTTCTTTCTGTGTTCCTAAAAGGTCGAATTCGGCCGGCGAGGGATCAAGGATACCAAAGGAAATATCGTCGATACCAAAGTCGTTGCCACCAGCTGCTGTTTGTAAGTCAACAATTGCGAGGGTTGCGGAGGTTGCGCTGCCAGAGTACCACGTAGCCCAAAATCGCCCTTCATCTCGCCATGGATTTGAATCATTGTTGACACCTGGTATTTGAGTGAGGTCTGCAGTGGTTCCGATTTGTTGTCCGTTAATGCTGAATCGGAGTTGAGCATCGTTGCCCGCGCTGTTGAGGCTAATAGCCCAAGCTGAAAGATAATAGGTTGTATTAGGTTCGATATTTGTGATCTCCTGTTGCCAAACAATAGGCTGTGGTGCGCCTGGGAATCCATTCACTATCATAAAATTCCCATTACCTGTGGTATGATCTACACCCCAGAAATTGCTATGATAATTTCTACCATTTGTCCCTACCCCATAGAGACCTTCAGGATATAATTCATTATTCACACTGGGATTATCCACAACATAAGTATATTGGTTTCCATTGGCAGCGGCAGGTGTTGTAAAGCCAACATTCCCCAGTTCAAAATCACCATTAGTAACATATTCATTAGACACATTTATCGTGTTTGCCCCTGGGCAGCCATTTGCGTCAATAACATTCACGGTGTATGTTCCAGCAATGTCGATGTCGATGTAATTCCTACCGTTGGTTTCGCCAAATGGAAGAGGCTGCCAGTTGTATGAATTATACCCGCTGCTTGCTGTTAATCGTATTTTCGGGGAAACCACACAGTAGTCGGCGTTTATTATCGGGGTTGGTTGCGGATATACTGTAACCGTGGTGGATGCGCTCCCGCTGCAGCCGGTTTCCGGATCGGTATAAGTGGCAGTATAAATTGTTGTTTCGTCAGGATACACATCTGTTGGATTTGCCTCGGTTGAAGTCCACGATGAGGTATTGGATGTCCACAGCACGTTTGCCGTGGCTTGCGGCACCCCGGTTATTTCCACATTATCGATAGCCCACCAGTAATCGTCATTTGCATTGTGGTTGAACCTAATGTAAACGTTAGGCTTCCCGACGGGTATGCTAACTGTAGATTGCACGAAACCATCGGTTTCCCCAATGTTGCTATTGTTGTAAACCTCTAGGGTTGTCCAATTATTATTGCCAGTGGGCGACCATCTTACCACAGCTTTTGATTTGTTGCCGTCTCGGTAATGGTGCCAGAAGGTTAAAGAAACACTAGTATAACCAACTGTGCTAAATTCAGGCGTAATAAGCTGTGGGTTTGTATCTGCCCCATCTGGGAGATTATTCGACAGAATGAACTGGGAATTGTCGTTCGAATGAAATACATTCCCATTGTATGTGTATCCATTCGGCCTTAAAGTCCATTCCGCGTCGTCGCCTTTTGAGATTATTGTCCAGTCATCAATCGGCTCATTAAAATTTTCCGATAAAAGGATTGTTGAAAGTCCTGTCGGCAAATTCGCGCTCGACGATAAATTGATGCTATTATTTGGGCAAATACTGTTATCCGAAGCATTTGCAGTTACGTTGGGGGCGGGAACCACAGTTACGGTAACTAAAAAATCATACGGATTTGTGCAGCCATTTGAACTCAAACTGTAATGATAGGTAACCGTCACTGGATTTGGGGAATTGTTAACCAGCACTTCGTTTGGATTACCGATCCCCGAATTGGCACTGTTGCCATGGGAATCGGCATCGCGGTACCATGAAAACCCAGTGCCGGGGTTAATGTTACTTGTTGGCGTATAGCTAAAAATGTTGCCGCTGCAAATGGAATTTGGTGTTGCATTGCTGGTAAGCACCGGCGATTGCGTTACCATCACTTTTACTTCTTGTGTATTTGTGCAACCATTGGCAGTTAAGGTATAGTAATAAGTAACTTCTATGGGCTGCGTAGTGGTATTTACCAAAGTTTCTGATGGAAATCCCGTTCCGTTTTCTTCGGGGTTGCTTATCCCGCTCACCGCCGTTCTAACCCAGCTAAAAAAAGTATTGGCCAAAGAGCTTGCATGTTGGTAGTCAAAAAGTTCCCCACTACAAATCCCTGTTGGAGTTAAAGTGCTGGTTAATATGGGCAATGGTTTAACAGTTATAGTGGTTGTTCCTGTTTGTGGAAATTCGCACCCTGCCACTCCTTTTACGCTTATTAAATCATACTTAAAATCACCGTCATCATCGGTTAGCACGGGCAGACTTACCGAGTTGCCCGAAGTTGTGGTGATGTATTGGTTAGCACCGCCATTAACCGTATAAGTAAAAGTATATGGCGGGGTTCCGCCGTTTGCCGTAAAAGTGATTTCAGGGGAACCGCCGTTTTGGCAAATTGCGGTTCCGCCTTCAATGGTTGCCGTAACCGATGGGTGCACGGTAACTTTATAGTTAATGGTTGCCCCCTCGCAACTAACTGTTGATACAGTAATCTGGTAGGTTACACTTCCGGTGTTTGGCGTGTTGTTGTATAAGGTTTGATTGAGTTCAGCCCCCGTTCCGTCAATGGCTCCCGTAATGGTGCCCTCAATTGCAAACACTGTCCATGCGTAACTTACATTGGATACATTTGGTGTAGTACTGCTAAATGTAACATTGGCATTTTCCCCTGAACAAATGGTTTCTGCACTTTTTGAGAGTTTGATGTTTGGCCGGGGGTTCACCGTAACCCTGTAATACACAGGAGTTCCTTCACAACCGTTGGCGCGTGGGGTAATTTTGATATCAGCTACACCAATCAAAGCGGTATAAACCGGAATTTTTGTCACACCAAATTTATTGGTTAACCCAACTGAAGCACCACCTTCAATATCAAACACCACGCCTTCCGGAGTTCCCGCCAAAGGGATTTCGAATGTATTTTCGCCCATGCAATAATCTTTGTCGGTTAGGACCGTGGTAAGGGTAGGGGTTGGGTTAACCGTAAGTGTTCCATTTTCGGTTACATCCCCACACGGATTCCCACTTGTTGCAACCGTATAATCGAATGTGCCCGACTGGGTTGGAGTTCCGCTGA
>CAZNEV010000047.1:5513-19957 GCA_964572085.1 uncultured Maribellus sp.
TTTGCGCATCCGTTCCCGTAGCTGAACTTAATGAAATTGTGTGGTCGGGGTTAACTGTGATTGTTCCGGTTTCGGTTACATCCCCACACGGATTACCACTTGTTGCAACCGTATAATCGAATGTCCCCGACTGGGTTGGAGTTCCGCTGATTGTAAATGTTCCGCCTGAGTAATTTCCGGTTACACCAGTTGGCAATGCACCTGACGTGATTGATGCATTAGTTCCCCCACCTCCGACAGCATAAGTTATGTTTGTTATTGCATTATTGATGCAAACAGTTTGCGCATCCGTTCCCGTAGCTGAACTTAATGAAATTGTGTGGTCGGGGTTAACCGTAATAACAATATCATCGCTTGCCGTAAAACCGTTCCCATCGGTCACAGTAACGGTAACCGTATAATCTGTTTGGGCAGTAACCGTAGGAACATTCAACGTTATACTTTCTGTTATTCCTGAAAAACCTGCAGGAACAGAACCCCAAAGATAAGAAGCAACCGGGTCTGCTGTTGCAGAAGAACTTAAGGTGAGCGATTGTCCTGTGCAAATCACTTCCGGATTAACATTGTTAATGGTAATTGTAGGTTTGCCCAAGGCTGTATATACCAAATTAGCTGCGCTTCCGCTAAGGGTAATTGTGTTGCCTAAAACAGTCGCCCCGTTTATTTCATTCCAAGAGCTTGTATATCCTGCCGCCAATAAGTTGGTTGGAGAGTTGATTAAATCCGATGGCCAGAAATCTGTTTTAATTGTATAAGCAAGATCCGTGGTAATTCCATTTGTAGAAAATTCCCAATAACGTTTTAGGTATTTGCTATTCTTATTCTCCGGATGTTTTTCATGAAAAGTTGAAAGTTCGATATATGCATTATTGTAATTTGTTCCTGAAACGGTTACGGTTGCAGGAATTGAATTACCACTGGCATCGATTAGCGGGAAGCTGTAGGTTCCGTTTGTAGAAACAGGAATGCGTAAAACAAGGTGAGTGTTGCTGGCAACAGTATAATTTGGGAAAGGAATCTGACTCGACATTCTATAGCTTGCTGATGTTCCGGTTCTGAAATTTAAAGTTCCGCTGCCCGTAAAATCCTTTGAACCAGTACTATTTAAAATTATCACATCAAAATTACCAGTCCCGTTAGGTTTGAGAAAGTTAATGTTCCCGGCACTCATTGTAAATTTTGAGTCCAGGCTCAAATGAAGTGAACCTTTTGACGAACTATTATGCCCTACCGTGTTCAAATTAATTGTTCCGCCCGAAATATTTGCTGTTCCGCCCGAAACTTCAAGCCTTCCGGCAACATTCATTGTTCCGCCATTTATCTCAAAGGTGCCACTGCTCCTAACAATAATGCTATTTCCTGAAGCACTACCAAGCGTTGCAGTTCCGCTATTCATTCGAAACAGCCCTTCGTTTTCTATGGAAAATGCTCCACTGCCAAAAGTGCCTCCATTTACAAAAAGTCCCGCATTGTTTTCAATTGTAAAGCCTGTATTGAACGTGCAAGTTACCGCTGCTCCGCCATTAATTTGCATCAACCCGGAGTTGAAGGTGATAGTACCTCCCAATTGTGTGTTACTATTCACTTGAAGAACATTGCCAATAGCACCCTTGCTAATCCTGAAATTTCTAAACACGGTTGTTGAAGAACCCGATAATGTAGCATTGGAACTACCTGCAAACTCAACGGTCCCGGTTCCGGCGTTGAAAGTTCCGTTGTTTGTCCAATTCCCATGAACCTGTAAGGTGTTTGCCGCACAATTCAAGGTACCATTAATAGTAATATCGTTGCAAACCTGATTACTAACCATTGAAATTGTAGCTCCGTTGACTATTATTACATCATCAGTGGACAAAGGTACTGTCCCGCCTTCCCATGAAGTTCCAACGTTCCAGTTTCCCCCGGTTGCAGTTGAAGTAATAATGGCCATCGCCGATTTTAAAACAGGTGCTCCTTCTTCTTGCTCTTTTAGAACGGGGTCAGCTTCTTTTTCAACAAATATTATTTGTTTTGCACGACCAACATTACCGTGCCAATCGGCAATCTGATATGTCCGGGTGAGGGTGTACGGACAAGCAGCATTGCTTTTTTGTTCCGACTCAAGTTTAAACGTTGAAGGGTTTAAATTACAGTTGTCGGAAGCGTCTCCACCCGCATTCAAAAATGCCCTAAGTGTTGTGTGTGCAGAGGGTATCCGGTCGTTGCAGCCGATTGTAATGTTTTCCGGAGTCGAAATTTTTGGCACCTGGTTGTCGGAAACCACCACCGTAAATGAGCAGTTTACCAAATTCCCCGTATCGTCGGTTGCCGTGTAGCGAACAAATGTAACGCCTTCGTCAAAAACATAATTTCCAATCTGATTGATTCCTGTTTGTGGGGAAGCCGCTTCATTAGCCCCTTCCATTTTCCAAGTGAGGGATGTAAGGGTGCCGTCCAGCACTTCTACATTAAGGCTGTTACTAATATCAGCACTACATTCATTAATATCGGTATAGGTTGAAATATCTTCGGGACAAAGCATCGTAAACGGCGCAGGATTATCGTTTGTTGCGGAATCGGCTGTATAAAATACGGTATTGCCTGTTGGTGCGATTGGAGCAGCAAAATCAGCGGTTGATTTATCAGAAGCGTCATAACAAAGCAGGCCGGTCATAGAAAATCCTTCCATGTGAGAGAGGCTTACGGCAATGAATACTGCCATAATTTTTAATACCTTGCTATGATTCGGTTTTGTCACTTCTTCACAGTAAAAATTTGGTCATCAATTCAGTTTTTAGTTCTGTCTTCTTCGTTCGGCAGAGCATACTCCACCGCTTCTGTATTCTTCTTCTGTCTTCCGGCTTCCCACTTCCTCTCCGCCTTTGCCTCCGCCTTCTTCCCTCTCCCCCCTTCTTCTAATTACGCTCCAAGCGGACTTTAGCCGCTATGCGCTTCCTCCGTACCCCGGCGGCGTTCCTCCTCCCCCTCCTTGGGAGGGGGTCGGGGGGAGGCTCCTAAAAATACTTCGCCCTCACGTAGCTCCTTCCAAAAAAGTCAATATCATACCCGAAGGTAAATTCGTAGGTCCCCATTTGATAGGGGAATATTTCGTTGTATGTAATGTCCATGGCAATGCCAAGGCGCATGTTGTTGTTGAGCATCCATTGCACTGTGCCACATATTGCGTTACCGGATCGGTTCATAATCCCGAGCCACATTTTTTCGTATAGGAGTATGTTTGCCGCAAGGTCATATTGTATGCGTTGCCCCCAGATTGCACGAACCAAGAAAGTAGGCTTTAGCACAACCCTGTTCATGGGGTCCAAATGAAATACATATCCCCCGTTTATATAGGCGGTGCGGAATTCTGCCTTAGTCAGATAGTTGTTGTAATTGTCTTTGAGTTCGTTTTCTACCAATTTCGGTATAGAAAGACCTATATAATAATCGTCTTCGTACAGGAAAGCCCCCACCCCGAAATTGGGCATGAAATTCAATTCAACATCCCGTGCAAACGCTGGGTCATATAGGCCGTCGGGGTCTAATTTGTATTCCGTTAAAGGATTACCGTAGTTTACAAATCCGAATTTTATACCTAATCTTAGCCTTCGACGAGGGGTCAGAAATACCTCATAGGCATAATCGCCCAGCACACTTAGGGTTTTTTGTCGTCCATAAGTATCGCTGATGATATTTAATCCAAGACCTACCGCTTCGTTTTTGGTGGGTGTGTGAAAGGAGATGGCTTGGGTAATTGGTGCGCGGTTGATGCCGGCCCATTGTTCTCTTACCAGGGCAGTGAATCCGATTTTTTCCCACATACCAGCGTAGGCCGGATTGTGGATCTGTCCGTTGAACATGTATTGGGTGAAAATGGGATCTTGTTGCGCTGCTCCCTGCAGCGCAATCATCAATAAGAAAAATACATGTAGAAATTTTACATAACTGGGTTGTCCGTTTTCCAAGTTACTAACAATTGGTTTTATATATAGGGCGGTTCAAATATAAACATTACTTTCGTTGCACCAAAGCCTAAATTAATCTATATTAAACTTTTACATTTTCTCCAAGTCTCCAATAAATCAGGGCTTCCTGGAGCCATGCGGTAAAAATTACTATCGTCGGGCTACAGTTATAATCTTTTATTGTTCCTAAAAAACCGCGATTAAATAGCGTGAAAAGGAAAACAAAAGACCCATTTTGTTCACGTAAGAATAGGCGATTTATCAATACTTATCAACAATGATTTGCAAAATGGCTCAAATGAAGCCTTGCATTCGAGTTTACATCAACTTGGGGCAGAAAAACTCAAAATAGATAACTTACGTTTATTTGAATCTTGATGCCTATGAACCATTTTCATGACACTCCTTTCATAAAATACTGTGTTTAATATATTTTAACGAAGGAAAGCAAATAAAGGAATACATATTTCGTTTAAGATTTTTACTTTTGACAGTTATATTTTAGGTTGAACCACCGGATTTTGAAGCCGGTTTTTAATAATAGACAAAACAAACAATTAGAATGAGATGAAAATCAGAAAAATTTGGATAGCAGTTGCGCTTACCGCAATTATAGGAATGGGTTTTTACAGTTTTACCCGCGACGAGAAAAACTTCGAGATAGCCAAAAATCTCGATATTTACCATACTCTTTTCAGGGAGCTGAACATGTTTTATGTTGATGAAGTAAACCCGAATAAATTGGTAAAGACCAGCATCGACAAGATGTTGGGTTCGCTCGATCCTTACACTAATTTTATTTCGGAAGATGAAATGGAAGATTTCCGTTTTATGACTACCGGTGAATATGCCGGAATTGGCGCATTAATCAGCAAACAAAACAACACGATTGTGATAGCCGAGCCCTACGAAGGTTTCCCTGCGCAAAAATTTGGGCTGAAAGCCGGTGATATCCTGCTGGAAGTGGAAGGGAAAGTTACCGACGCAATGAGCACCGAAGACGTGAGCAACCTGCTGAAAGGGCCGGCCAACAAACCGGTAAAAATAAAATACCAACGGCCCGGAGAAAAAAAACCAACCACCGTGGATGTGGTGCGCGAAAAAATCTCCATTGATGCGGTGCCCTATTTCGGGATGCTGGACGAAAAAACGGCCTACATCCGCCTGTCGAATTTTACGGCGAATTGCAGTAAAGAAGTTAAAGATGCCTTTCTTGAACTGAAAAAAAACAAGCCCGAATCTTTAGTGCTCGATTTGCGGGGAAACCCTGGCGGATTGCTCATGGAATCCGTTGAAATCGTCAACTTTTTTGTGCCGAAAGGCGAGGAAATTGTCAGTACACGAGGAAAAGTAACCCAGTGGGACAAAGTGTATCGGGCCACAGCCAACCCGATTGACACCACGATTAAAATTGCCGTCCTGACAAACCGGGGGTCTGCATCCGCATCCGAAATTGTTGCCGGCGCCATCCAGGACCTCGACCGTGGAATTGTAGTGGGGACACGCACTTTTGGTAAGGGATTGGTGCAAACTACACGCGATTTGAGCTACAACACCAAATTAAAAGTTACTACGGCAAAGTATTACATCCCCAGCGGGAGGTGTATCCAGGCTTTAGATTATGCACACCGCAACGAAGATGGCAGCGTGGGCCATATCCCCGATTCGCTGATTACCGAATTCACCACAAAAAAAGGGCGTAAAGTGTATGACGGCGGTGGCGTGGCGCCCGATGTTAAAATTGAATCGGATGAATTGAGCAGCTTGGGAATTGCCATGATTACCAATTTTATGGTATTCGACTTTGCAACAAAATTCGCCAATGAAAATGCGACCATTCCACAACCTGAAGAATTTGAAATCACCGATGATATTTACCGCCAGTTCACCGATTTTGTGAAAGCAAAAGATTTTAACTACGAACCGCAATCGAAAGACGAAATGGACGAGTTGATAAAATCGGCAAAACAAGAAAAGTATTACGAGGTGGCTGCCAAAGAATTCGAAGCACTCAGGGCAAAACTGGAACCTGATTTAGACAAGGATTTAGGATTGTTCCGTGACGAAATCAGCCAGTTGTTAGAAGATGAAATCGTTTCGCGTTACTACTACCAAAAAGGGGCTATCCGGGCAGCTATTAACGACGACAAAGGAATTAAAAAGGCCATTGAAGAGCTGAACTCCCCAACGGCCTATTCTGCTAATTTTCAATCTGGACGGATTATTTCAAAGAATTAGAAAATCACAACTATTATTTCGGCAACTGTTGTAAATCTATTTTTTCAATGGATTGGATGCTTAATTCGGGAGTTTTCATCAGGGCGTCAAAGTTGTTGATGTTTGCTTTTGCCGCAAAATCGGCCGGCAACACTACAACCCTGAAAACCTGATCGTTGGTTTCAGCCGGCAATAGCGTGTTAAAATCAACGGTCCCTTCCAGAAAGATTTGAACATCGGTGAAGGTATAATCGAAGTTATATTGTAAAACGTCGGTTTCTGCCCAATCGTCATAAATCTCTTTGAGCACTACGGTTTGGGGCATCAAACGCCAAACGTCTTTACCATCGTCGGTTACTTCCCAAAGCATGTAAACCAGCACAATGTCTGTATCATACATCTTGAAGCTATTGGGATAATAAAAAACCAAACGGTACTTGTTTGCAGGAGTAAAATCGTCTTCGATTTCAAATACGGTTCCTATAATGGCATCGCCATCCGCTCCCGGAGGACCGACCGGACCCATTGGCCCTTCGCAAGAAACTAAGCTGATTGTTGCGAGAAAAATTAAAAGTTGTGCCAGTGTTTTCATATTTTCGAATTTAATGTGAATTAAGAATATTCGAGATGCCAGACAAGTATAATGCCAAATAATTCTAATTTATGGCCGGGTTTTGTAATTTCACTCAAAATATTCATTCAAAATAGTATTCTACGGCACAAGAGCTGAACTGTTTTGGTGTCAAATAAAAATGTAAAATTCTAAATCTCATAAAAATTCAATTTCATGCAAATTTCAGAAGAGATAAAAATCAGCGACAACGGATTTGTTTTCAATTCGCGCACCGGTGAGTCGTTTAGCCTGAACCCAATGGGTTTGGAGATGATTAAAATGATTGCAGCCAACAATGATTTCGATGAAATCAGAAAATCAATCCTCGGAAAATACGATGTTGACGACCTCACTTTCGAGAAAGATTTTTATGAATTCTGCGCCATGCTGAAACACCACCAGTTGATGCTGCAAGGTAATCCATTGGATTTTGTTTAAGTATAACTATGGCAAAACAGAAAATAACACTGGCAGTTACGGGTCTTAATAACACTGACAACCCGGGGCCAGGAGTTCCCGTTATCCGCGGGGCAAAAGATTCGGAGGAATTTGACGTGCGTGTGATTGGCTTGGTTTACGAAAACCTGGAGCCTGGTATTTACATGGAAGGTTTGTGCGATCGTATCTTTCAAATCCCATATCCTTCATCGGGGTCTGAGGAGTTGATTGAGCGCATTGAACACATTCACTTACAAGAAAAGATAGATGTATTGATACCTAATTTCGATGCCGAACTTTTTTCGTTTATGAAATATGAGCAACGATTAGCTGAAAAGGGGATTCGAACATTTTTGCCCACTTTGAAACAGTTTCAGGAACGTGAAAAAGAGAAACTGCCCGAATACGGGAAAAAATATGGCGTGAAAGTTCCCGATGGTCTGAATATAGGTAGCCTAAACCAATTGGATGAAGTAAATAAAAAATTTGAATACCCAATAATGGTTAAGGGGCAATTTTACGATGCCTATAAATGCTTCAATGTTGAGCAAGCAATACAGGCTTTTCATAAAATAGCTTCGCAGTGGGGTTTGCCCGTTATTGTGCAGGAATTTGTGATCGGCACCGAAGTGAATGTAGTGGCGCTAGGCGACGGAAAAGGAAACACTATTGCGGCAGTGCCCATGCGCAAACAATACATCACCGACAAAGGAAAAGCGTGGGGTGGCATTACAATAGCCGACGAGAAAATGATGGATCTTACCCGTTCGCTCATCCAACAAACAAAATGGAAAGGCGGAATGGAAGTGGAACTGATTAAAACAAACGCTGGCGATTATTACCTCGTGGAGATAAACCCACGTATTCCGGCTTGGGTCTATCTGGCCGTTGGTGCGGGACAAAACATCCCAGAAGCCTTGATAAAACTGGCCTTAGACATGGATGTAAAACCCATGACGGAGTACAAAATAGGCAAAATGTTTGTGCGCTACTCCTACGATATGATTGTGGATTTGGAGCGGTTTGCAGCAATTTCAATAAATAAAGAAATCTAAAAGATATGGAAAAGTTAAATTACGAAAAACCGATAATCAGCAAAATTACAGCCGGTGTCCCCAATAAATTTGGGTTGTCATCCAAACAGAGAATTATTGCCGAAATCGATTCAATTCCTGTGGCAAAGTTGGTAGAAGAGTTTGGCTCGCCTCTTTTTGTGTTTTCAGAAAAGAATATACGTGAAACGTACAACGATGCAAAGCGGGCTTTTGAAACGCGCTACCCAAAAGTGCAGTTTGCTTGGTCGTATAAAACCAACTATCTGGATGCCATTTGTAGCATTTTTCACGATGAAGGTTCGTGGGCCGAAGTAGTTTCAGGTTTTGAATTTGAGAAAGCACTTTCGTTGGGTGTAAATGGAGCCAACATCCTTTATAACGGTCCCGAAAAATCGGAGCAGGATTTAACACTCGCCATCAACCACAATGCCTGCATCCACATCGACCATTTTGATGAGTTGTATTTGTTGATTGAAACTACAAGAAAACTGAAGAAAAAAGCGCGGGTTGCCATTCGCATTAACTTAGATGCGGGCATTTATCCGATGTGGGATCGCTTCGGTTTCAACTACGAAAATGGCGAAGCGTGGAATGCCATCAACCGCATCATGCTGGCGGAGAACCTGGAGTTAATAGGGCTGCACACCCATATCGGTACCTATATTATGACAACGTCGGCATACGGTATTGCCGCCTCAAAGCTCTCCAATTTAATGATTGCCACGCATCGGAAATTCGACTACTGGCTGAAATATATTGATTTGGGTGGCGGCTTTGCATCAAAAAACACTTTGAAAGGTGCCTACATGCCTGGCTCTGAAACCTGCCCAACCTTCGATGATTTTGCCGAAGCCATTTCAAATGCCATTATTTCATCGGAAATACCGCCCGAAAAACTGCCCGTTTTATTTTTAGAAACTGGACGTGCTCTCATCGATGACGCTGGCTATTTAATTACATCGGTACTGGCTAACAAACGCTCTACAACTGGCCGAAGAACTCTTGTGATAGACGCTGGGGTGAATCTGTTATTTACTTCGTTTTGGTATAATTTGGGGGTTTTCCCCAGCAGTGAAGTTTCTGATTTTAGGGAAGATACCACCATCTACGGCCCGCTTTGCATGAACATCGACGTGGTGCGCGAAGCCATAAATTTTCCGCAGGTAAAAACAGGCGACCGGTTGGTGATTGAGCGTGTGGGCGCCTACAATGTAACACAGTGGATGCAGTTTATTACTTACCGACCAAATGTTGTTTTAATTGATTTGGAGGGAAAAGCACACATCATAAGAAAGAAGGAAGATTTAGAAACAATTAAAAATAACGAGTTCAATCCGAAAAGAAAATAATGAAGGGGTTTTTGTTTTGTATTCCTTTTTTTAAAAGGTATAAAAACCAGATTTTAGATGAAAAGGAGGAAATATTTATAGATGAAAATGAGGAATTTATGGAAAAGTATGGCTTGAGCTATATCTTGGGGAAAGATTGAAATGGATAAATTGAAAACTCTTCAATTGCCGTCGGTTTTAACCGACGGATATAAGAGCTGCACGGGATTTGGCTTTAGCCACATTTACAAGATATTTGCTTGAGCTCAAAAGAAATGTGGCTAAAGCCAACAGCCGCTGCACAAACCTGACCGTTGACTAAAGTCAACGGCAATAAAACGGAAGTCAAGGGCAATGAAAAAATAGAAATAATGAGTTCAGTATAAAAAGCTAAATAATGATAAAAAAGGCGGTTAGCGGATTTTATAATTATTTGTTGTTCAATACGATGAGCCTTCTGCGATTTAGAGAAGTAGCCGCTTACCGCCTTTTTAGAGAGAAAGATATTTGGCTCGATTCGGTAAATGGGCACAAGGAACATGCTCATTGCCTTGTTTCGCTGGGCAGGGAGCAAACCATCAGCAAAGTGGCCCAATTAATAAAAGGGGAATCTTCGTTTTGGATTAACAAAAATGAAATGATTCCACAAAAATTTGAATGGCAAGATGATTTTTGGGCTGTAAGTGTTAGTGAAAGCCATGTTCCAAAAGTGCAGAAATATATTGCGGCACAAGAGCAACATCATGGAATTAAATCATTTAAAGAAGAAATTGATGAGTTTATGGAAAAATATGGCTGGAGTTATGTTTCTGGGAAATAACTAAATGGATAAACATAGCTATCGGTTTTAACCAATGGATATTTAGAATTATTCATTGCCGTCGGTTTTAACCGACGGGTAAGAGATATAATCAGGATTTGGCTTTAGCCACATTTTAAACTTGAGAGAAATGTGGCTAAAGCCAATAATAGCTGCACAAATTGGAATCCGTTGACTAAAGTCAACGGCAATAAAATATAAAAACAAAATAAATGGGTAAAAATATTCCAACAGCGAAAAACGCACTTTTTGCAATCGGCAATAAAACGGAGGTTAATAGCAATGGAAAAATAGGAGGACTAATTGTAAAAATTAAAAATTATGAGCTGGGTAAGAATTTGGGTACATCTGGTGTTCTCGACCAAAAATAAAATCCCATTTCTAAATTCAATAGAAATACGGAATAAAGTTTTTAGCCATATTTCGGAGAATGCAAAAGAGAAAGATATTTGGCTCGATTCGGTAAATGGGCACAAGGAACATGCTCATTGCCTTGTTTCGCTGGGCAGGGAGCAAACCATCAGCAAAGTGGCCCAATTAATAAAAGGGGAATCTTCGTTTTGGATTAACAAAAATGAAATGATTCCACAAAAATTTGAATGGCAAGATGATTTTTGGGCTGTAAGTGTTAGTGAAAGCCATGTTCCAAAAGTGCAGAAATATATTGCGGCACAAGAGCAACATCATGGAATTAAATCATTTAAAGAAGAAATTGATGAGTTTATGGAAAAATATGGCTGGAGTTATGTTTCTGGGAAATAACTAAATGGATAAACATAGCTATCGGTTTTAACCAATGGATATTTAGAATTATTCATTGCCGTCGGTTTTAACCGACGGGTAAGAGATATAATCAGGATTTGGCTTTAGCCACATTTTAAACTTGAGAGAAATGTGGCTAAAGCCAATAACAGCTGCACAAATTGGAATCCGTTGACTAAAGTCAACGGCAATAAAATAAAAAAGAGCTAATTTTAAAAATTAAAAATCATGAGTCGAGTTGACTGAAGTCAACGATAAAAAACATAAAAACAAAATCAATGGCCAACAATATCCAAAAGGCGAAAAACATTTTGTCTGCTGTTTTAAACAGCTATTCGCAGGTGTTTTTCTCCAAATCAAAACTCCTGGCTGCCTTTTTGGTGGTCATCAGTTTTTTTGATTATGGCGCGGGATTAGGTGGAATAATTGCCGTTGCAATTGCAAACACACTCGCGTGGGCTTTGGGTTACAACAAATATTTTTTACAGTCGGGACTGTATGGTTTTAATGCGCTTTTGGTGGGTTTGGGCGTTGGGCTTTTTTATCAGCCCTCCATCGAGTTGTATTTGTTGGTTGCCATTGCAGCGGTAATTTGCTTTTTCCTGACCATAGTTTTTCAAGGAATTTTAGGAAAATACGGGTTGCCATTTTTAAGCGTACCGTTTTTAATTGCCATCTGGATTATTGCGCTTTCGGGCAGCAGTTTAACCGCATTAAACATCAGCGAACGCAGCATCTTTATTTACAATGAATTGTATGCGCTGGGCGGCCTGAGAATTGTTGATTTTTACAACCTACTGGAAAATTCCATCGGCTCGCCGTTTGTCAAAATTTATTTTCATTCCTTGGCAGCCATTTTCTTCCAACATCATTTATTGGCGGGAATTATCATCGCTGCGGGCTTGCTGATTTATTCGCGCATCACTTTTGTGTTGTCAATTTTGGGTTATTCGGTGGCCTTTCTGTTTTACAAATTTGTGGGCATCGAGTTCAATTCGCTCAACTACACCTTCATCGGGTTCAACTATATTTTAACCGCCATTGCGCTGGGCGGCTACTATTTGGTGCCCAACCGCGTAAGTTACGGCTGGATAATCTTGCTGCTGCCCGCAGTGGTTTTAATCGCCATCGGCACACAACAAATAATGTTGCTGTTCAAAATATCGCCTTATTCTTTGCCCTTCAACATGGTTGTTTTGATGTTTCTTTACGCATTGAAGTTGCGTGAACAGCGCCCTAAACACCTTGTCGAAACGCCCGTGCAATTGGGCAACCCTGAACAAAACTTGTATTTACAGTCGGGCAATATCAGACGTTTTCCTGCTGCTTTTCCCATTTCGGCCTCGTTGCCGTTTTATGGCGAATGGAAAGTGAGCCAGGCACACAATGGCGAGCACACACACAAAGGGGCCTGGAGAAATGCGTGGGACTTTATAGTAGTTGACGCAAATGATGCACAATTTAAAAACAGCGGCGATTTTGCCGAAGACTATTTCTGCTACGGGAAAGCCGTGCTCGCGCCGTTCGACGGGACGGTGATTGAAACCATTAACCACATCCCCGACAATAAAATTGGCGACATAAACACCCGCGAAAACTGGGGAAATACGGTAATTGTCAAGCACAACGATTTTTTGTACGCTAAACTCAGCCACCTAAAACATCATTCGGTAGAAGTAAAAACGGGCGACCAAATTAAACAGGGGCAAGCAGTTGGTCGATGCGGAAATTCAGGTCGCTCGCCTTACCCGCATTTGCATTTCCAGTTTCAGGCAACACCTTATATCGGCTCGCCAACCATTGATTATCCCTTTGGCAATTTTTTGCTGAAAGAAGAAAACAGATATCAACTAAAAACTTTTGAAAACCCTTTGAAAGACGCGCTGGTTGCCAGGCCCACAAAAAACCAAATCCTTCATAAAGCCTTACATTTTATTCCCGGACAGCAAATGAAAGGGATTGTGGAAGTAGAATCGAAATATAAAAAATGGCAAAAACAGGCCGGTACATTTTCGTGGGCTGTGGAAACCGACGTGTTTAACACCACCTACATCCGGAGCAAAACCGACAACGGGAAAGCCTATTTGTACAACAATGGCGATTTGCACTATTTTACCAATTACAACGGGCGGAAAAGCACGGCGTTGTTTTGGTTTTTTGCAGCGCTTTACAAAGTTCCGCTGGGATTTTTGCCCAACAGTAAAATCTCTGACTCCATCCCGCTAAACCTGATGTTTGGCGGCGTCCTGAAATTTTTCCAGGATTTTGTGGCCCCCGTCTTTCTTTTTCTAAAAGTGGATTATGAATTGACTATAAAGGAAGCAGGCGATATTTTATCGTCGGGAGATGTGGCGATGAGCGTACTGATTACCAAACGGATTGGTGGCCGAAAAACAAAAGAATACCACTGCAAAGTGACAGCAAATGACCAAAAAACCATCGAGATATCGATAGTAACCAACGAAGCAAAAATTAAAATACAATGTATAAACGAATTGGATTAATTGCAATTTTGTTCCTTTTTTTGCTGAATGTAACGGCGCAAAAAGGGTTAAATTTTGTGGAAGTTGACTCAGCATCGTACGAGCTTTTTCAGCAGCAAAAGTGGGCGGAACTGATTGATTATTCGGCTAAAGCGCGAAAACAGGGCATCGATTATTTTTACTTGCAGACCCGTACGGGGATTGCATTTTTCAAGCTCGGGAAATACCGCACAGCATCCGAGTGGTTTCTGAAAGCTTACAAAAACGACCAGCAATTTGAGTGGTTGCAGGAATACGTTTATTATAGTTTGGTTTATTCGGGAAGAAAAGCTGAAGCGACAAAACTGTCCAATGATTTTTCGGCCGCCATGAAAAGTAAAATCGGATTCAAAAAAAGTAAAATGTTGCGGGTGGCACTGGAAGGCGGATATAGCTTTAACTCCGACTTTGACCAATTGACCGCGCTTGATTTGGGCAAAAAAGCAAACGTAAACGATGATTACGGAGAAGCATTTTTTCAGAAATATTACCATTTTGAGTCGTTTGACCTGAGCCACCAAATTATGCCCGGTTTTTCGCTAAACCACAATTTAATGTATTTGCAAAGCACCCTTGAACAGACGGTGGATTGGGGAGCGAAAACAACGTTTCCAGCCAAAACCAATCAGTTCCAGTATTTTATTAACCCACATTTTGTGGTGGGGAAAAAAATACATTTGTCGCTGGCATTAAGTGCTCTTTGGGGGACTTCATCGTATCTTGCAGGCTGGTTAGACAATAATTC